>WRHK01000067.1 GCA_009783295.1 Promicromonosporaceae bacterium | reverse complement strand
CAGAACGGCGGCGGAGGGGGGGGCCGCCCCGGCGCCGGGGGGGGGGCAGGCGCGGCGCGCAAAACGCAAAGCACCGAGGCCGATGCCCTGCACGGAGTCGGCGATGTTGAACGCGACCTCGGCGAGCCCCGGCTCGACGACGTCGTACCGGGCGACGCCGATGATGTCCTCGATACCCGGCTCCTGCGGGTCGGGACGCACGGCCACGAGCGCGACCCGGTCGGTGTGGTCGACGTGCGTGAAGAACGCGAGCTCGCGGTCGCTCAGCCGGCGCACCGGGGCGAAGAACCGGAAGTAGGACGACCGCTCCGACTGCCTGACCTGGAACCTCTGGAGGGCGTCGGCGTCGGCGGGCCGGATGGGCCGCACGTGCGTGGTGGTGCCGTCGCGCAGCACGACGTCGGCCTCCCAGGCGAGGGGGTACGCGGCGTCCGTGTCGGTCACTGGCCCAGGTTATCGGCGCACTCGGACCGGCGGGGCGGCCACGCCGTGCACGTGCAGCAGGGCTCCCGCCGCTGGCGGGATAAGGTGCCTCGAACGTCCGTCCGAACCGTCCGACCTCGCAGGAGCCCGCTGCACATGGCGCGCACGCCCGCCGCACCCCCGGCCGAGCCTTTCGACGAGAAGATCGTCGACATCGACGTCGCGTCCGAGATGCAGACGTCGTTCCTCGAGTACGCGTACTCCGTCATCTACGCGCGCGCCCTGCCGGACGCCCGCGACGGCCTCAAGCCCGTCCAGCGCCGCATCCTCTACATGATGTCCGACATGGGCCTGCGGCCCGACCGCGCGTACGTGAAGTCCTCGCGCGTGGTGGGCGAGGTCATGGGCAAGCTGCACCCGCACGGCGACGCCGCGATCTACGACGCGCTGGTGCGCCTGGCGCAGGACTTCTCGCTGCGCCTGCCGCTGGTGGACGGCCACGGAAACTTCGGCTCGCTCGACGACGGCCCCGCCGCCCCCCGGTACACCGAGGCGCGCCTGGCCCCGCCCTCGATGTCGATGACGGCCGACCTCGACGAGGACGTCGTCGACTTCGTGCCGAACTACGACAACAAGCTGACCCAGCCCGAGGTGCTGCCCAGCGCCATCCCGAACCTGCTGGTCAACGGCGCGTCGGGCATCGCGGTGGGCATGGCGACCAACATGGCGCCGCACAACCTGGTCGAGGTCGTGGCCGCGGGCCAGCACCTGCTGTCGAACCCGGACGCCACGCTCGAGGACGTCATGCGGTTCGTGCCCGGGCCGGACCTGCCCACGGGCGGCAAGATCGTGGGCCTGGAGGGCGTCCGCGACGCCTACCGCACGGGCCGCGGCACGTTCCGCACCCGCGCCACGGCCCGCATCGAGAACATCACCCCGCGCCGCCGCGGCATCGTCATCACCGAGCTGCCGTACCTGGTGGGCCCGGAGAAGGTGGTCGAGAAGATCGCCGACGGCGTCAAGACCAAGAAGATCCAGGGCGTCTCGAACGTCCAGGACCTCACCGACCGCTCCCACGGCCTGCGCCTGGTGGTCGAGGTCAAGACCGGCTTCGACCCGGACGCCGTGCTGGAGCAGCTGTACCGCACCACGCCGGTCGAGGACTCGTTCGGCATCAACAACGTCGCCCTGGTCGAGGGGCAGCCGCGCACTCTCGGCCTGCTCGAGCTGCTGCGCGTGTGGGTGGAGCACCGCATCGACGTGGTGCGCCGCCGCACCGTGTTCCGCCTGGGCAAGCGCAAGGAGCGCCTGCACCTGGTCGAGGGCCTGCTGCTGGCCATCGTCGACATCGACGAGGTCATCCAGGTCATCCGGTCGTCCGACGACGCCGGCATCGCGCGCACCCGCCTCATGGACGTGTTCGACCTGTCGGAGGCGCAGGCCACCTACATCCTCGACCTGCAGCTGCGCCGCCTGACCCGGTTCTCCCGCATCGAGCTCGAGAAGGAGCAGAGCGAGCTGGAGAAGGAGATCGCCTCGCTCGAGGAGATCCTCGGCTCCGACGCCGTGCTGCGCCGCGTGGTCTCCGCCGAGATGGGCGACGTCGCGGCCACGTACGGCACGCCGCGCCGCACCGTGCTGCTCGACGCCGCGGGCGGCGCGACGACGTCGGCGGCCCCCGCGCCCTCCGCCGCGCGCGGCCGCGGCGCGCCCGTCATCTCGCTCCAGATCGCCGACGCGCCCACGCGCGTGCTGCTCTCGTCGACCGGCCTGCTCGCGCGCACCGCGGGCGACGCCGCGGACGCCCCCGTGGACCGCCACGGGCGGCGGCACGCCCACGACGCGCTGCGCGGCGACGTCGCGACCACGACGCGCGCCGACGTCGGCCTGGTGACGTCGGCCGGGCGCGTGCTGCGCCTGTCGGTGCTGGAGCTCCCGGCGATCCCCGTGACCGACGGCGCGCCGTCGCTGACCGGCGGCATCCCGGTGGCCGAGCTCGCCGACCTGGCCGCTGGCGAGGTCGCGCTGGCCGTCGTCTCGCTCGACGCCGACGCCCCGACGCTCGCGCTCGGCACGGCCGCCGGCGTCGTCAAGCGCGTGGTCGCGGGCGACGTGCCCGCCAACAAGGACGAGTGGCCCGTCATCGCGCTCAAGGACGGCGACGCCGTGGTGGGCGCCGCACCCGTGGGCGACGACGACGAGGTCGTGTTCGTCGCGTCCGACTCGAGCCTGCTGCACTACCCCGCCTCCGCGGTGCGCCCGCAGGGCCGGGCGGGCGGCGGCATCGCCGGCATCAACCTCGGCGCGGACCAGACGGTCGTGTTCTTCGGCGTGGCCAAGGCGGACGTGCGCCCCGAGCTGACGGTCGTCACGCTCGCGGGCTCGGGCTCGCAGCTGCCCGGCGTGGGCGGCGGGTCCATCAAGGTCAGCCCGTACGAGCTCTACCCGGGCAAGGGCCGGGCGACGGGCGGCGTGCGCTCGCACCGCTTCCTCAAGGGCGAGGACCGGCTGGCCCTGGCCTGGGTGGGCGAGGGCCCCGCGCGTGCCGTCGGCGGCGCCGGCCAGCCGGTCGACCTGCCGCAGCCGGACATGCGCCGCGACGGGTCGGGCACCCCGCTGCCGGCCCCGATCACGTCGATCGGCTGACGGCAGTACCGAGACCGTTCACCGGGGCGACAGAGTCCCACCACCGGGGGTTCCCGTGGACGTCACCCGCGGTTCCTAGCGTCGTCGGCATGTCCGCACGCACGCGCACCCTCACCGCGCTCTCGTCCACAGCAGCCCTGGCCGCGGCCGTCGTCACCGTCGGGGTGGGCGCTGCCCACGCCGACTCGGCGGCGCTGCCCACCGCCCAGCAGCTCTTCATCTCCGAGATCCACCCCGACAACGGCGCCTCGGGCGCGACGACGGGCACCACCAACGTCGACGACAACTACGAGTTCTTCGAGGTCACCAACACCACCGGCGCGGCGATCAACCTTGCGTCGCAGGGCATCGCGATCTCGTACTCGACGTCGGCCACGCCCGCCACGACGGCCAAGTTCGCGGTGTCCGACGGCGACTCGGCCGACGCCGTGGCGGCCGGCCCGCTCGACGTGACGATCCCGGCGCACGGCAGCACCGTGTTCTGGCTCGAGTACACCAGCAGCGCCACGCTCAACACCTACGCGCGCACCGAGGCCGACTTCCGCGCCTTCTACAGCAACGTCCCGGCGGCCGCGCCGATCGTGCGCGTCGAGGGCCAGCCCGGCATCGCCAACGGCGGCAGCCGCACGCTCGCCCTGATCTCGGGCGGCCAGGTGCTGTCGTCGTCGTTCCTGCCGGAGCGCGCCCCGACGACGCCGGGCATCTCCACCGACCTGCAGGTGCCGGCCACGGGCAACGCCGCGACGTTCCTGCGCGAGGACCAGCCGACGCCGGGCAGCGTCACCGCCGACCAGATCACGGTCGCCACCCCGGAGCCGACCCCCACGCCGACGCCGTACAACCCGGTCCAGCCGACCCCCGTGATCGTCGGGCAGGCCGCCGCGGGCAAGACGCTCACCGTCGAGCCGGGCGCCTGGATCCCCTACGACACGCTGCTGACGTACCAGTGGTTCGCCGACGGCGCCCCGATCGCGGGCGCGACCGGCACCACGTTCAAGCCGAGCGGCAAGCTGGGCGGCGCCGCGATCACGGTCGCGGTGACGGGCTCGCACGCCGGCGTCTCGACCACGATGACGTCGGCGCCGACGTCGCCCGTGGGCTCGGACAAGGGCAAGAACTGACGTGGTCCCGGGGCGGGCCCGTCCGGGCCCGCCCCGGGGTCATCCAGGTCCGGGACCCAGCACGTCCGCGATCGAGTGCGGGAACCGCGCGGGCGTGAAGTGGACGGCGCCCGCCGGCAGCCGCCACGGCACCACGCGCAGCCGGTAGAGCCCGGCGACGACGGCCGGGTCGGCGCTCTTGAGCTCGAGCGCCCGCTCCGGCGAGACCGTGAGGACCGAGATCCCGCGAATGATCCCCTGCGGGTCGGCCGCCGGCCCCGCAGCGACCAGGTGGCCCTGCTCGTGGAGCGTCGCGAGGAAGTCCAGGTGGGCGTCCTGCAGCGCGTTCGCCGCCGCCTCGTCCAGCGCGGGCGCGTCCTCGCGCGCCTCCAGGAGCACCACGGTGAGCCTGTCGAAGTCCATGCCACTCAGTCCCGGTCGACGGCCGCGAGGATCGTGTCGGCCAGGTCGGCGGGCCGGGTGAACATGGGCCAGTGGCCGGTGGGCAGGCCCACCACCTCGTACTCCGTGCACGCCCCCAGCTCGGCGAAGAACGGGTGGCCCTGCCCCGCGAGCTCGCGCACCTGCGCCTCGGGGAACTCGCAGGTGATGACGGTCGCGGGGATCGAGCGCCGGTCGGCGGGGTCGACCTCCGGATGGTGGTGCCCCTCGCGCACGGTGTTGCCCGGCTGCGGGAGCGCCCGCGCCCTGAAGGCCGCGCGGAGCTCGTCGGTGAGGTCCGTCAGGTCGGCCTCCCCGAACCCGTCCCAGGGCGGCAGGTCGAAGGCGACGACCGAGGGGTCCAGTCCGGGGTTGATCGCGTGCCCCTCGGCCATCGGACCGCTGTCGACGTACACGATGCGCGGCACCCGCCCCGGCCGGCGGCCCGCCGCGTTGTACACGAGCCCGCCGCCCGCGGAGTGCCCGACGAGCACCACCGGCCGGCCGTCGCCGACGGCGTCGATCGCGCCGACCACGGCCTTGACGTGGTCCTCGAGATGGATACCGGAGAGGTCCGCCCCGGGCGTCATCCCGGGCAGCGTCACGGGATGCACGGAGTGCCCTGCGGCGGTGAGGGCGGGGACGATGCCGTCCCACGCGGACGCGTCGAGCCAGAACCCGGGGATCAGCACGATGTCCATGGCTCGACCCTAGAACCGGCCGCCCACACTGCACCTGCGCACACCCGCCACGAGCAGCGTCTGCGCGGCGATGTACAGCAGCATCACCAGGAAGGCGTACAGGCCCCAGGGGAGCTCGAGCCCCACGGTCGGGACCGCCTGCTGCACGCCGAGCAGCCCGTCGGAGGCGACGAACAGCACCCCGCCCAGGCCGGCGAGCCGGTCCACGCCCGTGGCCAGCATCGCCATCGTCACCAGGACTGCGCCGTAGACGGCCAGCGCGACGACGAGCGCCGGTGCCCCGGGCACGTCGTCGTCGAGCAGCCGCACCGCCACCGTGCCGACCAGCACCACGTAGACGACGCCGTAGAGCGCGGCGACCGGACGGTTCGCGAGCAGCACGCTGCGCCGCCGCAACGGCCAGAACGCGAGCACGTAGACCACCTGCGCGCACAGGAAGATCGCCATCATCACGGGGAACGACGCATCCGGGGAGACCAGGGCGGGGACGGTGTCGCCCGCCCAGGAGCACATCAGCCCGACGACGGCCAGGGTGACCAGGCGCGGCCGGGGCACCGCCGTCGTCGCGCACCAGAGCGCGGCCGCGAGCGGTGGCACGAGCAGCCCCTGCGTCATGCGGGCGACGTCGCCGCCCACCGGCCCCACGAGCTGCGCGGCCAGGTGCAGCACCGCGACCAGCGCGAACGCACCGAACCAACCTTGCGCGGCCGGGTTGGGCAGCCAGGGCTCGAGGCGGCGGGTCAGCGCCGTGATCAGAGCCGAGGGCAGCGCCCCGCCCGGTTCGGGGACGGGCTCGGGGTCGAACCCCGGCCCCAGGTCGTGGACGTCGTCGTGCACCCGCCCAGCGTAGGGGGAACTGGGCCCTCAGCGGGAGAAGGGGCAGCCCGCGCAGCTCGGCGCGTGCTCCACGCGCTCGCCGCCGTTGAGGCCCGAGCACCCGGTGCAGCCGAGCTGCAGGTCGCCCGACTGCGTCACGATGCCCAGGCGCACCCAGTGGTCGAGGGCGGCGTCGGCGAGCCCGGGGTCGACGCCCAGGTAGGCGCCGACGCGCTCCCCCGGCACGCCCCGCTTGACGGCGTCGAGCACGTCGATGAGCACGCTCATGTCAGCAGCCTCCCGACCTGGAACACGGCCACGGCGAGCAGCCACGCGACCGAGAGCTGCACGGCGACCGCGCCGGCCGCCCACCGCCCGCCGAACACGCGCCGCTGCTCGGCGACCGTCGCGAGGCAGGGTGTGTACGCGAGCACGAAGATGAGGAACGCGAGCGCCGCCGCCGTCGCGTGGCCGCCCGAGGACTCGTCGAGGGTGGCGCGCAGCTTGTCGCCCAGCGCGCCCGTGGGGGCGGTCGCGGCGGTGTCGCCGGCGTCGATCGAGAACGACTGTGCGAGCGACCCGACCACCACCTCCTTGGCGACGAACCCGGTGGTCAGCGCCGAGGCGATGCGCCAGTCGTCCAGCCCGGCCGGGGCGAGCACGGGGGCGATGCCGTCGGCGACGCGGCCGTACAGCGAGTCGTGGACGGGGACGTCGGCCACCTGGTGGCCGCCCGTCACGGGCACGGCGCTGAGCAGCCACACGACCACGAGGGTGCCGGCGATGATGCCGCCGGCCCCGCGCACGAACGCGAGCACGCGCGTCCAGGTCGAGATGAGCAGCGGCTTGAGGCGCGGCACGTGGTAGGCGGGCAGCGCGAGCACCAGGGCGCGGGTCTGGCGCAGGTCGCGGAACGCGGTCGAGCGCAGCAGGTACCCGCCGAGCACCACCAGCAGGCCCGACACGACGTAGAGCCCGAACACGACGGTGCCGGCGTACCGGGGGAAGAACGTGCCCGCCACCAGCACGTACACCGTGAGGCGCGCGGGGCAGGAGGTCAGCGGCACGAGCAGCCCGGTGAGCAGGCGGCGGCGCGCGTCGGGCATGGTGCGGGTCGCGGCCATGGCGGGCACGTTGCACCCGAACCCGATGACCAGCGGCACCATGGCACGCCCGTCGAGGCCGATGGCCCGCAGCGCGCGGTCGGCCACGAACGCCGCGCGGGCCAGGTAGCCGGAATCCTCGAGGATGCCGATCGCCACGAAGATCAGGGCGAGGAGCGGCACGAACGACAGCACCGTGCCCACGCCGGAGAGCACGCCGTCGACGAGCAGGCCGGCGATCCACGCGGGCCCGGGGATCACGCCGTGCAGCCACGAGGCGAGGGGCCCGTTGAAGAACCCGGCGATGCCGCCCACCAGTGGTGCCGCCACCACGGTGGTGAGCTCGAAGACGGCCCACATGATCGCGAGGAACACGGGCACGCCCAGCACGGGGTGCAGCAGCACGCGGTCGATGCGGTCGGACGTCGAGCGCACCGGCACGGCGGGCGGCGACGGCACGGCCGCGTTGAGCACGCGCTCGGTCCAGGCGAACCGCTCCTCGTCGTCGCGCGACACGGGCACGTCGAGGTGGTTGGCGCAGGCGCAGCTGCCGGTGCAGCCCTCGCAGCGGCACACGTGGGCCTCGAGCTGGCGCTCGACGGCGACGCCCAGCGCCTCCATGCCGGCGCCGGAGCGCGGGTCCAGGGCGACGACGGGCACGCCCGCGGCGTCGGCGAGCGCGTCGAGGTCGGGCTCGACGGCGCGCGTCGAGGCGACGTCCAGCATCGTGACGGCGGCGACCACCGGCGTGCCGGTCTCGCGCACCTGCGCGAGCAGGTACAGCGACCGGGCCAGTGCGGACGCGTCCAGCACGACGACGGCGAGGTGGGGCCGGCCGAGGTCGCCGCGACCGGCGACGAAGTCGGCGGCCACCTGCTCGTCGGGCGAGCGCGGCACCAGGCTGTAGGTGCCCGGGAGGTCGACCACGGCGATGCGCTCGCCGCTGCGGCGCCAGGCGCCGGTCTGCAGCTCCACCGTGGTGCCGGGGGCGTTCATGACCGTCTGGCGCGCGCCGGTCAGCGCGTTGAACAGGGTGGACTTGCCCGCGTTCGGGTTGCCGACCAGCGCGATGGTCGGGGTGCCGGCCGCGACGGCGACGCCGGGCGCCGGCTCGTGGCAGCTCACGCGGGGACCAGCGCGCTCTTCAGCGGCGTCACGCCGATGCACGCGCAGGTGCGACCGTCGATGGCGATCCGGTCGGACCCTACGGCGATCACGCGGGCGCCGAACGCGCCGCAGTGGACGACGTGGACGACGGCCCCCTCGCGCACGCCGATCTCGCGCAGGCGCGCGCGCTCGTCGTCCTCCAGGTCGACCCAGCGCACCTCGGCCTGGGTGCCCGCGGGGCACAGTCGCAGATCCACGAGGCAAACCGTACGGCTGAGGTAAGGCTTACCTGAAGGGGGTGGCGCTGAATGTGACCACGTTCGCGGCCCGCGCGAGACGGCTGCACGGCGTCCCACCCCTCCGCCGTACGCTTCCCCTCGTGACGACTGTGGACGCCGCCCTCAACACCGCCGCCGACGCCCGCGCGGCCGCCCTGCTCGAGGCGGTGCGCTCGCGCGTCGTCGTCGCCGACGGCGCGATGGGCACGATGATCCAGGCGCAGGACCCCACCCTCGAGGACTACGAGGGGCACGAGGGCTGCAACGAGGTGCTCAACGTCTCCCGCCCCGACATCATCGCGGCAGTCCACGACGCCTACCTGGAGGCGGGCGTCGACGCGATCGAGACCAACACGTTCGGCGCCAACTGGTCCAACCTGGGCGACTACGGCATCGACGACCGCATCCGCGAGCTGGCCCGCGCCGGCGCGGCGATCGCCCGCGAGCGCGCCGACGCGTTCGCCACCGAGGACCGCCCGCGCTGGGTGCTGGGCTCCATGGGCCCCGGCACCAAGCTGCCGTCGCTCGGCCACACGACGTACGCCAACCTGCGCGAGACGTTCGCGCAGCAGGCCGCCGGCCTGCTCGAGGGCGGCGCGGACGCGCTGCTCATCGAGACGTCGCAGGACCTGCTCCAGGCGAAGGCCGCCGTCACGGCCGCGCACGACGCGTTCGCCGAGCTGGGCCGCCGCGTCCCCGTCATGGTCTCCGTGACCGTCGAGACGACGGGCACCATGCTCATGGGCTCGGAGATCGGCGCCGCGCTCACCGCGCTCCAGTCGATCGGCGTCGACACCATCGGCCTCAACTGCGCCACCGGCCCGGACAAGATGTCGGAGCACCTGCGCTACCTGTCGCAGCACTCCGAGATGCCCGTGACGTGCATGCCCAACGCGGGCCTGCCCGAGCTCGGCCCGCACGGCGCCGTCTACCCGCTCTCGCCCGCCGAGCTCGCGACCGCGCACACGCAGTTCGTCCGCGAGTTCGGCCTGGGCCTGGTGGGCGGCTGCTGCGGCACGACGCCGGAGCACCTGCGCGCCGTCGTCGAGGCGGTGCGCGGCAACGCCCTGCAGGACCGCGAGGTCGCGCGCGAGAACGCCGTCGCCTCGCTCTACTCCCCCACCGACCTGACCCAGGAGCTCAGCTACCTGGCCATCGGCGAGCGCACCAACGCGAACGGCTCCAAGGCGTTCCGTGACGCGATGCTCGAGGGCCGCTGGGACGACATCGTCGACCTGGCCCGCGCCCAGACCCGCGAGGGTGCCCACCTGCTCGACGTCTGCGTCGACTACGTGGGGCGCGACGGCGTCTCCGACGTGCGCGAGGTGGTCTCGCGCCTCGCCTCGGCCTCGACGCTCCCGCTGGTCATCGACTCGACCGAGCCGGCCGTTCTCCAGGCAGGCCTGGAGCTCGTGGGCGGCCGCGCCGTGGTCAACTCGGTCAACTTCGAGGACGGCGAGGGGCCCGGCTCGCGGTTCGACAAGGTCATGCCGCTGGTCCGGGAGCACGGCACCGCCGTCGTCGCCCTCACCATCGACGAGGAGGGCCAGGCCCGCACCACGGCCACCAAGGTGGCCATCGCCTCGCGCCTCATCGACACGCTCGTGCAGAAGTGGGGCATGCGGGTCGACGACATCATCGTCGACGCCCTGACGTTCCCCATCGCCACGGGCCAGGAGGAGACCCGGCGCGACGCCATCGAGACCATCGAGGCGATCCGCCAGATCACCGCCAAGTACCCCGGCGTGCACACCACGCTGGGCGTGTCGAACGTGTCGTTCGGCCTCAACCCCGCCGCGCGCACGGTGCTCAACTCGGTGTTCCTGCACGAGGCCGTGGCCGCCGGGCTCGACTCCGCCATCGTGCACGCCGCCAAGATCCTGCCCCGCACCGCCATCCCCGACGAGCAGTGGACCGCCGCCGAGAACCTGGTCTGGGACAAGCGCGAGTACGACGCCGACGGCAACCTCACGCACGACCCGCTCTCCCACCTGCTCGAGCTGTTCAGCGGCGTGGACAGCGCCGCCCTGCGCGACGCCCGGGAGGCCGAGCTGGCCGCGCTGCCGATCGGCGAGCGCTTGGGCCGCCGCATCATCGACGGCAACAAGAAGGGCCTGGAGGCCGACGTCGACGAGGCCCTCGGCGACGGCATGAAGGCCCTCGACATCGTCAACGACCACCTGCTGGGCGGCATGCAGGTGGTCGGCGAGCTGTTCGGTTCCGGCCAGATGCAGCTGCCGTTCGTGCTGCAGTCCGCCGAGGTCATGAAGTCCGCCGTCGCGCTGCTCGAGCCGCACATGGAGAAGATCGAGGGCGACACGGGTACCAAGGGCACGATCGTGCTCGCGACCGTGCGCGGCGACGTGCACGACATCGGCAAGAACCTGGTCGACATCATCCTCACCAACAACGGCTACACGGTGGTGAACATCGGCATCAAGCAGCCGATCAGCGCCATGATCGAGGCCGCCGAGCAGCACGACGCCGACGTCATCGGCATGTCCGGCCTGCTGGTGAAGTCGACGGTCGTCATGAAGGAGAACCTCGAGGAGCTCGCCTCCCGTGGGTACGCCGGCCGCTGGCCCGTGCTGCTGGGCGGCGCCGCGCTGACGCGCACCTACGTCGAGGACGACCTGGCCGGCCTGTTCCCCGGCACCGTCCGGTACGCGCGCGACGCCTTCGAGGGCCTGCGCCTCATGGAGCCGCTGGTCAAGATCGCCCGCGGCGCCTCGCCCGACGAGGTGGGGCTGCCCGCCCTCAAGAAGCGCCGTCACGCCGCGGTGAGCCTCATCGAGACGCCCGACGAGGAGATGCCGGCCCGCTCCGACGTCGCCGCCGACAACGAGGTGCCGGAGCCCCCGTTCTGGGGCACGCGCATCGTCAAGGGCATCCCCCTGGCCGACTACGCCGCGTTCCTCGACGAGCGCGCCGTGTTCCTGGGCCAGTGGGGCCTCAAACCGGGCCGCGGCGACGACGGCGCCTCCTACGAGGAGCTGCGCCAGCGCGAGGGCCTGCCGCGCCTGGCGATGTGGCTCGACCGCATCCGCACCGAGCGCATCCTCGACCCGTCCGTCGTCTACGGGTACTTCCCGGCGTGGTCCGAGGGCGACGACGTCGTCATCGCACACCACGACGGGCCCGACGGCGGCTCCGGCGGGGAGCCCGGCACCGAGCGCCTGCGCTTCACGTTCCCGCGCCAGCGCCGCGACCGGCACCTGTGCCTCGCGGACTTCATCCGCCCGCGCTCGTACTACGAGGAGACCGGCCGGTTCGACGTGCTGCCCGTGCAGCTCGTGACCGTCGGCGACACCGTCGCCGAGCACACCGCCAAGATGTTCGCCGCGAACGAGTACCGCGACTACATGGAGCTGCACGGCCTGTCCGTCCAGCTCACCGAGGCGCTCGCCGAGTACTGGCACTCCCGCGTCCGGGCCGAGCTCGGCTTCGCCTCCGAGGAGCCGACCGACGTCGAGGGGCTGTTCAAGCTCGACTACCGCGGGGCGCGCATGTCGCTCGGGTACCCGGCCTGCCCCAACATGGAGGACCGGTACAAGGTCGTGGAGCTGCTGCGGCCCGAGCGCGTCGGGGTGGAGCTGAGCGAGGAGCTGCAGCTGCACCCGGAGGCCTCGACGGACGCGTTCGTGTTCCACCACCCGGACGCCAAGTACTTCAGCGTCTGAGCGGTCGTCGGGCTCGCCCTGGGCCCGACCCTGGCTGACGTTCAGGGTCAGCTCAGGGCGCCCCCGCATGGTGTCGGTGGCCCGGTCGGCGTTCCTCTGGAGTGGTGAACCACCCGACCACCACCACCGCCGACGCCGTCCGCGTCGAGTCGCTGACCAAGAGCTATCCGTCGCGGGCCGGCCTGGTGCCGGTGCTGCAGGACCTGACCTTGGCCTTCCCCCGCCACCGGATGACGGCCGTCATGGGTCCGTCCGGGTCGGGCAAGTCCACACTGCTCCAGGTCGCCGCAGGCCTCGACCGCCCGACGGCGGGCCGGGTCATGCTCGGCGACGTCGACCTGGGCACGGCGGACCGGCGCACCCTGAGCCGGATGCACCGGGAGCACATCGGGTTCGTCTTCCAGTCGTTCAACCTGCTGCCGATGCTGACGGCGGCCGACAACGTCGCCCTGCCGATGCGCCTCGCAGGCCGTCGGCCGCGGTCGCGGGACGTCGCGGCGCTGCTCGACCAGGTCGGCCTGAGCCGCGTGGCCGGCCGCCGGCCCGCCGAGCTGTCCGGCGGGCAGCAGCAGCGGGTGGCCATCGCCCGGGCGCTGGGCGTGCGGCCGCAGGTGCTGTTCGCCGACGAGCCGACCGGCTCGCTGGACACCGCCGCCGGCCGGCAGGTGACCGCGCTGCTGCGGCGGTGCGTGGACGAGTTCGGCCAGAGCGTGGTGCTCGTGACCCACGACCCGGCGGTGGCGGCGCACGCCGACCTCGTCGTCTTCCTGGTGGACGGCAGGCTGCGCGGCGGCCTCGAGCACCCGACGGTCCAGGCGATCTCCGAACAGTCCGCCCACTGGGAGCGATGATGCTGCGGCTCAGCCTCCGGTCGGTGCGGCACGACGCGCCGTTGTTCGCGGGCGTCTTCCTGACGATGGCGCTCGGTGTCGCGCTCGTGGCGACGGCTCTCGGCGCGCTCTGGGCGACGCAGCGGGTCTCGCCGGCGCAGACCGGTCCGTCGGTGCTGATCGGCGGCCAACGGTTCTTCCGCGACGCCGCTGACCTGCAGGGCATCACGACGGTCCTGGCGCTCACGGCCGTGATCTGCGCCTTCATGACGGTGCTCGTGGTGGCCGGGTCGTTCGCGTTCTCGATCGCGCTGCGGCGCCGCGACTTCGGCCTGCTGCGCCTCGTCGGGGTGGGGCCGGGCCAGGTCCGTCGCCTGGTGCTGGGTGAGTCGCTGGTAGTGGCCGTCCCGGCCGGGGTTGCCGGGTGCGCGGTCGCCTGGGCCGTCACGCCGGTGCTCGTCGGCGCCCTGAACCGCAGCGGGCTCAGCCCCGTCGCCCTGCCCGAGCGCGTCGGCGCGGCGCCGCTCGCGGTCGGCTTCGTGGCCGGCATCGCGCTCGCCCTCGCCGGTGCGCTGGCGGCGTCGTCGCGTGCGGCGCGCGTCCGCCCGATCGAGGCGCTGCAGGACGCCGCCCTCGACGTCACGGTGATGACGCCGGCCCGGTGGGCCGTCGGCCTGCTCACGCTCGTCGGGGGTGGCGTGATGATGGCGGCCGCCCCGTCGAGCGGGGCCGTCGACGCCGCGCCGCTCGTCATCCTGGGCACGTTCGCCCTCACGGTCGCGGCGGTCACTCTGGGGCCGGCGTTCCTGCCGTGGCTGGCCCGCGCCGCCTCGTGGGTGGGGCTACTGCCGACGGCGGTCGCGGGCCGGCTGGCGATGGCCGGCGTCACCACGGCGCGGCGGCGCACCGCATCTCTCGTCGCGCCGACGCTGAGCGTCATGGCGGTGGTCGGCATCATGCTCGGCGTCATGGAGACGAGCAACGCCACCGACGCCGCCGACGAGTCGGCGCGGCACCGGGGCGAGCTCGTCGTCGAGCCGGCGGCCGGGTCGGCCGTCGACGCCGGCGCCGTCGCGCGCGTCGCGGGGGTGGCGGGCGTGCTCGCAGTCTCCGCGGCGTCGCCCGTCACGCTGGCCTTCAGCACCGACGGCGGCCAGCAGAGCGGCACGGGCGCGAACGGGGCGCCGGGCACCGTGAACGGGACCCCGGACTCGGGCGTCGTCCAGGCTGCCGCGGTGGACCTGCCCGCCCTCGTGGCGGTCGAGCACGCAGACGTCGTCGAGGGCACGCTCGCACCCCTCACGGGCAGCCGGATCGCCGTGTCGCAGGACTACGTCGGCTGGTACGGCCTGCACGTCGGCAGCCCGGTGCGGCTGGGGCTGTTCGACGGGCGCGTCGTGGACGCCACCGTCGCCGCCGTGGTCCGGGGCGGCGCGGGGCTGCCGGGGATCATGGTGTCCCGCGCGCTCGCCGGCCAGCAGGCGCAACCCGCCTCGCACGCCATGGTGCTGCTCGCGGGGTCCGGCCAGGGCGGGGCCGCGGCGCGGGTCGCCGCGGCGCTCGGTTCCGGGTACCGGGTTGTCCCCGCGACGCACTGGCAGGCCGGCGGCCTCGACGGTCAGCAGCGGCTCCAGCAGGTCGTCGTGCTCGTGATGGCCGGGCCGGCATCGGTGTTCGCGCTGGTCGCGGTGGCCAACACGCTGGTGATGGCCTTCAGCCGGCGTCGGCGGGAGGTCGCGGCACTGACGCTGCTCGGCGTCCGGGACCGGACCGTGCGCGGCATGGTCGCGATCGAGGCGGCCCTCGTCGTCGTGCTCTCCGTGGCCGTGGCCGCGCTGCTCGTCGGGGTCGGGCTGGTCGGCTACGCCGACGCGCTCGGCACCAGCTTCCTGGCATCGGCCCTGCACCCGCCCGTGCTCGAGCTCGGCCTGCTCGCCGCCGCCGCGCTGGCCAGCGCCGTGCTCGTCAGCCTCATCGTGGTGGGCCGGCCGCTCCGGCGGGCGCCGGTGGCGGCGGTGGGCGTGCGGGAGTGACGCCTTGGCTGGTGAGGCGTGCGACGTCAGACCAGCTTCTCGAACACCATCGTTGCCTGGATTCGGTCGCCCCCGCCCAGTCCCTTGCTCCCGGACGACGCCGTCGTGATCGTGTGGAGCCGGTAGCCGAGCGCCGCCTGCGCGTTGATGGCCTTCTCGAGCTCGGTGAGGTTGCCGGAACCGGTCCCCCACAGCTTCTCCCTCAGGATCACCTGCAGCACCACGTAGCTCATGCCCGCGGCGGCCGGGCGTGGGCGCGCACCGGCGACGGCCTCGGCCTGGATCCGGTCGATCACCCCACCGATCCCGGCCGGTGGCGGCGGCTGGGTCTGGTCGGTCCACTGCTTCCCGTCCCACCACCTCGTGGTGCCGGAGCCGTCGTCGTACCAGCCTGCCTTCGTGTCAGCCATGAGGTCCCACCTTCGCGTCGTGGGCTCGTGGAGCCCAGGCGATACCGTCGGACGCCCAGCCTGTCACCGGCAGACCTGCACCGCCGGGACGTGTCGCTGGTTCAGCCGGGCGCCGCCCGCCGGCGCGCCGCCCGGTGACGCCACGACCGGCGCGGTCCTGCGGCCGCCGACGCTGGCGCACGACGAGCCGCGAGCGTCTGCGCGCACGAGCACCGCGGCGATCTGCTGCTCGAGGCGGGCCGGCCGGCATCATGCGCACCGCCGAGGCAGCCCAGAAATCGTCCACCATCTGCGCTAGCGCACCGATGGCTATGTGACTACCGTCACATCATGACGCGCCTGATGCGCACGGCGAGGCCCGCCGCGCTGGCTCTGATCGCTGCCTTTGCACTCGTCGGCTCCGCCGCCACCGCGGCGCCCGCCGCCCCCGCCCCGCGCGTCGTCTACGACGCCCTGGGCGACTCCTACGCCTCCGGCTTCGGCGTCCCGCCCTACGGCCCCTGCGGCCGCTCCCAGAGCGCGTACGCCGAGCAGCTCGACGGGCGTCAACGAGTCCAGCTCGACGACTTCGTCGCCTGCGCGGGCGCCACCACGACGTCGCTGGTCAGCGGCGGGCAGCTCGCTGCGCTCGATGCGAGCACCGACCTGGTGACTCTGACGATCGGCGGCAACGACATCGGCTGGTCGACGGCGGTCGCCGCCTGCCTTGCCGGGTCCGACGCGCAGTGCGCGGGCGCGACGGCCCTCGTCGTGGGCCGCGCGACCGGCCAGCTGCCCGCGCTGCTGGATTCGCTCTTCGCCCAGGTCGCGACCGACGCCCCGAACGCGCACGTCGTCGTGACCGGCTATCCGCGGCTCTTCTCGCCCGAGTACGGCGCGTACTTCGCCGCCTCGCCGGCGGAGCAGAGCGCGCTGAACGCCGGAGCCGACACCCTCGACTCGGTGATCGCGAGCGCCGCCTCGCGAGCCGGCTTCCAGTACGTCGACGTGCGCAAGCGGTTCGACGGCCATGGGGCCAACTCGCCCGAGGCGTGGATCCACGGGCCGCTCGACCCGGCGGCCTTCCACCCGACTCTGGAGGGCTACGAGGCCTACACGGCGGCCGTGAACTCGGCGCTGGGCCCCGTCAAGCTGGGCTGACACCGCGGCGGCGGGTTCTGCCAGACTGCCGGCCATGCTGGTGTGGATCAACGGACCCTTCGGGGTCGGCAAGACCACGCTCGCCGGCCGGCTGGCCGAGCGGTGGCCCGACGCTCTCGTCGTCGACCCCGAGCACGTCGGGATGATGCTCATGCAGTGGAGCAGGCCCCACGGGATCGGCGTCGACGACTTCCAGGACCTGCCGCTCTGGCGCGAGCTCGTCGTCGCGGCCGTCGGCGGGCTGCACACGGAGGTCGGCAGGCCGCTCATCGTGCCCATGACGTTGCTCGACACCGGGTACTTCGAGCAGGTCGTGGGGGGCCTGCGTGGGCGCGGCATCGACGTCCGGCACTTCTGCCTCACGGCGCCGGCCGCGGTGGTCACGGGGCGGCTGGCCTCCCGGGGCGAGCCGGGGCAGCCGGCCGACCCGGGGGCGATGACCTGGGCGCTGGAGCGCCTCGAGCGGTACACGCCCGCGATGAGCGACCCGCGGTTCGGGGAGTTCCTCGACGCCACGCTCCCGCCCGACGACCTGCTCGAGGACCTGCTCGGACGGCTCCCGGCGCCGCTGCCCTCGACGGCCTGACGGCGCGCGGGGCGGATCTCAGGGGCCTCGGCGGGTCGCGCGGTTTCTTGGCGCCACCTTGGCGGCGGGTCGCGACGGTCGGTCCATGGCAGTGAACAAGTCGGCCACCGCGGTGTTCGCCACCGTCGGCGGGATCGTGCTCCTGTTCGCCTACCGGGCGTCGACCGAGGCGGCGCCGCCGGTGGCTCTCCCGGCCGCGAGCGCACCGAGGTCCGCCGCCGCGTCCGTCACGCCCACGCCCACGCCCACGCCGTCGTCGACCCCGACGCTCTCCGCGTCCCCCACGCCGACACCGTCGCCGACGACGGCACCGTCCACGACGCCGACCCCAGCACGCCGGGCGCCCTCTCCGTCACCCACGCCAAAGCCCACACCGAAGCCAACCCCCTCAAGACCCCCGTCCCCCACCCCGAAGCCTCGCCCGACGCCCGCGGCGCCCCCGCCCCCGCCCACCGGCCTCAAGGCCGGCACGTACACGGGAGCCGTCGAGAACACGCCGTACGGGCCGGTCCAGGTCCAGGTCAGCATCGCCGGCGGCAAGGTCGCGGCGGCGACGGCGATCGCCCACCCGAACAGCCCCGGCACGAGCCAGGCGATCAACGCCTACGCCGTCCCGCGGCTCCAGGGCGAGTCGGTCGGCACCACCGACGGCCGGATCGCGATGGTCTCCGGGGCCACGTACACGAGCGACGGCTACGTCGGGTCGCTGCAGAGCGCGATCGACCAGGCAAAGCCCTGAGGCGTGACCGACCGGGGCCGGACGGACCCGAGGAGGGGCTCGTCGAAACGGTCGTCCACCTGCACGGATGCCCTCCGGTTCCCGCGCCCGGGTGAATGACGCAAGGATGGTGTGACGCAATTCGGGGCCGCGCGCGGGTCAGTATCCATCGCGGCACGCCCGGAGAGGGGCAAAGTGTGACGCAAACCCTATGGCAGAGGGTCCGTAGCGGGTTTACTCGTCCGGTGACTTTCCAGCCCCGCGGTATCGGCTCGGCGCATGCCAAGGCGATCCTCCTCGGTGAGCACTCCGTCGTCTACGGTGCTCCCGCGATCGCCCTCCCCGTCCCCGCCCTCACCGTCGGCGCCGCCGCGCAGCGCGTCGCGGGCAGCGGCCGCCTCAGCACCGCGCTCTACGACGGCCCCGCCGCCACCGCCCCCGCCGCCGTCGGGTCGACCGTCGCGGCCGTGCGCGCCACGCTCGCCGCCCTCGGCGACACCGCCGCGGGCGCTGGGCTGGACGACGTCGACGTCCGCGTCGACAGCGCCATCCCGGCGGGCCGCGGGCTCGGGTCGAGCGCCGCGGTCGCCGCGGCCGTCGCCGACGCCGTCGCGAACGCCTTCGGCCGCCCGCTCGACGCCGCGCAGCGCCACCACGTGATCATGGAGTCCGAGCGCATCGCGCACGGCACCCCCAGCGGGCTCGACGCACGCACCGTCGTCTCGTCCCGGCCCGTGTGGTTCCACGAGCGCCTCGCCGAGGACCTCCCGGTCGGCGCCCCCGGCGCGCTCGTCCTCGCCGACACCGGCTCCGCGGCCGCGACCCTCGACGCCGTCGCCGGCGTGCGGACGCTGCGGCAGCGCACCCCCGGCTCCGTCGACGCCACCATCGACGCCCTCGCCCGCCTCACTGCCGCCGCGCGCACCGACCTCGCCTTCGGCGACCTCGCCGCCGTCGGCGCCGCGATGGACCAGGCGCACGCCCTGCTGTCCACGCTCGGCGTGAGCAGCCCCGCCCTCGACCACCTGGTCGCGCACGCGCGCCGCGCCGGAGCGCTCGGCGCCAAGCTCACCGGAGGCGGCCGCGGCGGGTGCGTCATCGCCCTCGCCGACGACGCCGACGCCGCCCGCCGGATCGCGCTGAGCCTGCGTGACGCGGGCGCACCCGCCGCCTGGACCCTCGACCTGGTCCCGGCCGTCGAGGCGGTGGCCGCATGAGCACCGCCACCGCGATCGCGCACCCGAACATCGCCCTGGTCAAGTACTGGGGCAAGAGCGACGCGACGCTCAACCTGCCCGAGACCGGCAGCCTGTCGTTGACGCTCGACGTCTTCCCCACCACCACCACGGTCACGCTCGACGACGCCCTCACGGCGGACACCCTCGAGCTCGACGGACTGCCCGCCGCGGGGACGCCCCTGGACCGGGTCCGCCGGTTCCTCGACCTGGTCCGCGCCCAGGCGGGCGTCGCCACGCACGCCCGCGTCGTGTCCCGCAACACGGTGCCCACCGGCGCCGGGCTCGCATCGTCGGCGTCCGGCTTCGCGGCCCTCGCCGCGGCCGCGAGCGCCGCCTACGGCCTGCCCACCGACACCGTGAGCCTGTCGCGCCTGGCCCGCCGCGGGTCGGGCTCGGCGTCCCGCTCCGTGCTTCCGGCGCTGGCGGTGTGGCACGAGGGCGACGACGCGACGTCGTACGCCGAGCCGGTCACCGGGCCCGAGATCGCCATGGTGGTCGCCACCGTGGACGCCGGGCCCAAGGCGGTGTCGAGCCGCGAGGCGATGCGGCGCAGCGCCGCGACCTCGCCGTACTACCCGGCGTGGGTCACCTCGACCCGCGAGACGCTCGAGGTGGCGCTCGAGGCGTGCGCCGACGACGACTTCACGGCCCTGGGCCGCCTGGCCGAGACCAACGCGCTGCGCATGCACGCCGCGATCCAGGGCTGCGAGCCGCCGGTGCGCTACCTCGCGCCGGCCAGCGTGGCGCTGTTCGACCGGGTGGCGGCGCTGCGCGCCGAGGGCGTCGACGTGTGGGGCACCGCCGACGCGGGCCCCAACGTGGTCGCGGTGTGCCGTCCTGCCGACGCGGGCCGCGTCGCCGACGCGCTCGCGGACCTCGCCCCCGTGACCGTCGCCCTGCCCGGGCCGGGCGTCCGGCTGGTGGAGGGCGCCGAGTGATCGTCGAGCGCGCCCCTGGCAAGCTCTTCGTCGCCGGCGAGTTCGCCGTCGTCGAGCCGGGGCAGCCGGCCGTGCTCATGGCGGTCGACCGCCACCTGACCGTCAGCCTCACGGAGGCCGACGGCGCCGGCACCGTCCGCTCGCCCCGCTTCCTCAGGGGCGAGGCCCGGCTGGTCCTGGCCTGGGTGGGCGAGGGCCCCGCGCGCGCCGTCGGCGGCGCCGGCCAGCCGGTCGAGCTGCCGCAGCCGGACATGCGCCGCGACGGGTCGGGCACCCCGCTGCCGGCCCCGATCACGTCGATCGGCTGACCGCCGTACC
>WRHK01000066.1 GCA_009783295.1 Promicromonosporaceae bacterium | reverse complement strand
CGCACGGGGGTGCCCATGGCCCGGCGGGGGCCGCCCTCCCCACCAGGCCCCCCCCCGAGGGGGCGGGGGGCCCCGCGACGCCCCCCCGGTGCCGTCGGGGGCCCCGCCGTGGCTGCCTCGCTCACGGCGCGATCGCCTTCAGATCACCCTGCACCGAGGTGAGGATGGTCTTCGGGTCGCTGGTGCGCAGCGCCTGGAGCTGGCTGTTGAACTCCGTGATCACTGCGGCGATCCCGTTGAGCGGCGGGACGCCCTGGGCGTAGGCGGCTCCGTCGAGGAACGCCGCCTGGGCCGGGAACTCCGCCTTCCACTGGTCGGCGACCGACTTGATGGACGGCATGACGCCGAAGCCCTTCGCGAAGGCCATCTGCTGCTGGTCGGAGATCAGGAACTTCACCAGGTCGAGCGCGGCGTTCTGGTGGTGCGAGTCGGCGGCGATGCCCCAGCAGTTGGTGAACTGCAGGGTGCCGGCCCCGCCAGGACCCTTGGGCAGCGGCACGACGGCGTACTTGACGTTCGGGTAGTCGGCCTGCATGGCCCCGACGATCCAGTTGCCCTCGATCGTCATGGCCGCCTTCTGGGTGCCGAACGCCTCGCCGCCCCAGCCGGCGCCGACGTCGGACGCGAACTTGTACGCGCCGGTCGCGAGCATGGACTTGACGAAGGTGAGGGCCTGCACGTTGGCGTCGGAGTCGACTGCCGCGTGCCCGTCCTTGTCGACCAGCCCGCCGCCGGCCTGGGCCATGAACGCGCCGATGCGCGCCCACTCCGGGGTCGTGACCAGGCCGGTCTGCCCGCCGGTGGTGAGCTTCTGGGCGTCGGTCTTGAGCTGGTCCCACGTGGTCGGGTAGTCGGCCGAGGTGAGCCCGGCCTTCTGCCACGCGTCGGTGTTGATGATCAGCTGCAGCGTCGAGAAGTCCTTCGGTGCGCAGTAGAACTTGCCGCCGTAGCTGAACGAGTCGACCAGCGTCGGGTAGAAGTTCGACTTGTCGAGCTTGTCGCCGTAGGCCTCGAGGGACCCGTTGGCGGCGTACCCGGCGAACTGGTCGGTGCTGACGTAGAACACGTCCGGCGGCGACCCGGCCGCGAAGCCCTGGCTGAGCTGCTGCACCAGGTCGGAGGCGACGGTCAGGTTGGCCGTCTTGCCGGACTGCTTGTCCCAGGCGGCGAGCGCCGCTGTGACCGACTGCGTCTCGGCGTCGCCGGAGGACCCGATCAGCACGCTGAGCGGTCCGGCGGCGTCGGTGGCCGTCGGGCTGGAGCCGCCGGAGAAGCCTCCGCCGCCGCCGCAAGCGGCGACGAGGGCGAGCACCGTGGCGCCCGCGGCACTGGCCACCAGTAGGCGCCGCGGGGACGTGGCGCGGAACCAAGAGGTCGTCCTTGACATCGTGGGACTCCTTCGGAGGGTTGATGGTCCCGGCCTAGACCGGGACCTGGCTGGTCGCACGCACGACGAGCCGGGGTTCGATGAGCACGTGACGGTCGGCCGCGCTCATGGTGACCCGCTGGTCGGCGGGCCGCATCTGGGACAGGAGCAGCCCGACGGCGCGGGCGGCGACGCGGTCGACCGGTTGGGCGACGCTGGTCAGGTCGACGGCTCGGGCGACAGGGGTGTCGTCGAAGCCGGTGAGGGCCACGGCGGGTCGCCGGGGCCGGGTGTGGGCGAGGTCGCGGATGGCGGCCATCGCGCCGAGGGCGATCGAGTCGGAGACGCACACCAGGGCGGTGACGTCGTCGTCGGCGAGGACGTCGGCGGCCGCGGCCATCCCGGTGGGGACGCCGTCCTCGCAGCGCCGCACGAGGGGCGGCGCGGCGGTGGGGACGGTGCGGAGGGCGTCGAGGTAGCCGGCGTACCGGTCGTCGCCGACGCCCGATCCCTCGGGCCAGCCGAGGAAGGCGATCTTGCGGTGCCCGGCGTCGAGCAGGTGCCGCGTGGCCGCGTGGATCCCGGAGCGGCCGTCGATGTCGATCCAGGCGTGGTCGGCGGCGGACCTGTCGCCGTCCCACGGGCGGCCGAACGTGACGAAGGGGATGGCCTGCTCGGTGAGCCAGCGGGTGCGGCCGTCGCCCGCGTGCGTGTTGGCGAGCACGAACCCGTCGACGCCGGCCGTGGAGTGCAGGTTCTGGTACTCGCGGACCTCGTCGGCGTCGTCGCCGGAGGTGAAGAGCATGATGCGCAGGCCGGCCTGCTGGGCGACCTCGGTGAGCGCGTGGAGGAACCGGTCGAGCACCTGGCCGCTGATGCCGTCCGAGGCGGGCGGCACGCGCAGGCCCAGCACCCAGGAGCGGCGGGTGCGCAGCTGACGTGCGGCGACGTTGGGGCGGTACCCGAGCTCGTCGATGGCGGCCAGCACGCGGTCGCGCGTCGCGTCGGCGACGACGTGCGGTGCGTTGAGCACGTTGGAGACGGTCTGGCGCGACACCTCGGCGCGCTCGGCCACGGTCTCCAGCGTGGGCCTGGCCCGGTGCGCCATCCCTCCGCCTCCTCGCGGTCCCGATCGTTTGAACGATCTAAGAACGGACGCTAGCGTGGTCGATTGGATCGTTCAACACGGACCGCCCGGGGTGCGTCGAATCGTGACCTGGGCCGCGTCGAAGGAGTCGCACCATGGCCGAGGTCCAGCCCTTCCTGCACGATCTGCTCGTCACGCTGCGCGCACCCAGCCAGGTGTGGTGCGACCGTGACGGGCAGGTGCGCCCGGACGGCGTGCAGGGCATCTACCACGCGGACGTGCGCGTGCTGTCGCAGGCGGTGGTCCATGTGGGCGGCGCCGAACCCGAGTCCGTCGCCGCCGGCGGCACGGGCCCGGGCACGTTCGAGGCGTCGTCGGTGCTCCGCTCGATCGACGGGCCGGGGGCCGACCCGACCACGATGCTGCGGCGGCGCCGCACCGTGGAGCCGGGCCGGGTGAGCGAGGAGCTGGAGGTCTCCTGCGGCACGGCCGAGCCCGTGTCGGGGCAGCTGACGCTGCACCTCGCCTCCGACCTCACGCGCACCGAGGCGGTCAAGCAGGGCCTGCCGACCACGCCCCGCGCGCCGGAGCGCACCGACGACGGCGTGCGCTGGTCGGACGGCGAGGGCGCCGAGGTCACGGTCATGGCACCGGGCGCCACGATCACCAGCGACGAGCGCGGCGCCACGCTCGCGTGGGACGTCCAGGCCTCCCCCGGCCGCCCGGTCACCGTCACGTGGTCGGCCGCGAGCCGCGTGCCCGGCGTCGTCGACGCGCCTGCCTCCGGCGCGCCCGAGTGGGCCGTGCCCGAGGTCGACGCCGACGACCGCCGCCTGCCCGCCCTGGTCGCCCGCTCCCTGGCGGACCTGGAGGGCCTGCGCATGACCGCAGGCTTCGCGCCGGACGACACGTTCCTGGCCGCGGGCGCCCCGTGGTTCTTCACGCTGTTCGGCCGCGACTCGATCTGGGCCGCACGCATGCTGCTGCCCCTGGGCACCGACCTGGCCCGCGGCACGCTGCGCACGCTGGCCGCACGGCAGGGCACCAAGGACGACCCGAAGACGTCCGAGCAGCCCGGCAAGATCCTGCACGAGGTGCGCAGCCAGGAGCTCAAGGGCGAGGGCGGCATGACGCTGCCTCCGCTGTACTACGGCACGGTCGACGCCACGAGCCTTTGGATGTGCCTGCTGCACGACGCCTGGCGCTGGGGCATGGCCGACGCCGACGTCGAGGCCCTGCTGCCCGCGCTCGACGGCGCGATCGAGTGGACGCTCGAGCACGGCGACAACGACGGCGACGGGTTCCTCGACTACGCCGACGCCACCGGGCACGGCCTGTCGAACCAGGGCTGGAAGGACTCGGGCGACTCGATCCAGTGGAACGACGGGCGCCTCGCCGAGGGGCCCATCGCGCTCTCGGAGGTGCAGGCGTACGCGCACGAGGCGGCGCTGGGCGCGGCCGAACTGCTCGACGCGTTCGGCCGCCCCGGCTCGCAGGAGCTGCGCGACTGGGCCGCCGCGCTCAAGCAGCGCTTCCGCGACAAGTTCTGGCTGCACGACGCCGACGGCCCGTACGTCGCGATCGCCCTGGACCGCCACGGTGCGGCGGTCGACTCGGTGGCCTCGAACATGGGACACCTGCTGGGCACCGGCATCCTCGACCCGGACGAGGAGCGCGCGGTCGCCCGCCGCCTGGTGTCGGCGGACATGAGCTCGGGCTACGGGCTGCGCACCCTGTCGACCACCGCGTCGGGGTACTGGCCGCTCGGCTACCACCGCGGCTCGGTGTGGACGCACGACACCGCGATCGCCGTGCTGGGCCTGGCCAAGGCGGGCCTGGGCGCCGAGGCCGGCGTGCTGGCCCGCGGGCTGCTCGAGGCGGCGCCGCACTACGACTACCAGCTGCCCGAGCTGTTCGGCGGCAACTCCGACGACGACGGCCCCCGCCCCCTCCCCTACCCGGCGTCCTGCCACCCCCAGGCGTGGTCGGCGGCGTCGTCCGTCGCGATCCTCACCGCCGCCCTGGGGCTGGAGCCGACGTCCGACGGCGGCCTGACCGCCACGCCGCCGGAGCCCTCGGCCGTCGGCGCGCTGACCGTGGACGGCCTGAGGGTGGGCACCCGCAGCTTCCGCGTGAGCGCCCACCCCGGCTCTACTCCGGTGATCGAGTCCTCCGGCGGCGCATGACCTCGCGCAGAAGCGACGCGCCCTCCGCAACCTGACCCAGGTGCCCCAGCTTGTCGGGGTTGGTCACGCTGCGGATGGCCTGCACGCGGCCGTCGGCGATGTCGAGGGAGATGGACCCGCCCACGCGCCCGGCACCGTCGGTGAGCAGCGCGCCGGGCTGGGCGTTGATGTCGCGCTCGTCGAGCGTGCCGTCCACCTCGTCGAGCATCGAGGCCATGACGGCCAGGATGCGCGCCACCTTCTCGACGCCGAAGAACCGGCCCTTGCCCCACAGGGGGCCCTTGCCGCCGGCGTCGGCGGCCATCTGGACGTCGGCCGCGAGCAGCTCGCGCAGCGAGTCGAGGTCGCCGTGCCGCATGGCGTCGAAGAACCGGGCGGCGAGCTCGGAGCGCTCGCGCCGGTCGGCCTCGAAGCGCGGCCGGCCGTCCTCCATGTGCCGGCGCGCCCGCGACGCGAGCTGCCGGCACGCGGCCTCGGTGCGCCCGACGGCGGAGGCGACGTCGTCGAACCCGAAGCCGAACACGTCGTGCAGCACGAACACCGCCCGCTCGAGCGGGCTGAGCCGCTCGAGCAGCAGCAGCGCCGCGGTGGACAGGGAGTCGGCGAGCTGGGCGGCACGCTCGGGCTCGGAGTACGGGTCCTCGAGCAGCGGCTCGGGGAACCACGGGCCCGGGTACTCCTGCCGCTGCACCCGGGCCGAGCGGAGCACGTCCAGCGCGACCCGGGTGACGACGGTGGACAGGTAGGCCCGCGCGGACACCGGCTCGACGCCCGAGGCGTCCCACCGCAGCCAGGTCTCCTGGACGGCGTCCTCCGCCTCGCCCACGCTGCCGAGCAGGCGGTAGGCGATCGAGAACAGCAGCGGGCGCAGCTCCTCGAACTGCTCGGACCGGGCGGTCGTGGCGGTCATCCGACCAGGCTGCCCGGGTCGGGCGCGGCTGTCGCGCCGGGGTGCGACGCGGCGGCGGCGAGCACCCGGCGGCGTGCGCGCGACGGCGGCGCCCACACCGACCCGGGCTTGCGTGCCTCCTTCGCGAGCGCGCTCACGGTGCTGCGGCACACCCACTCCTTGGCGGACGCTGCGGCGCCGCCCCCGACGAACGCCGGCACGGCGACATCGGTGGACCGCGCGAGCTGCGCGACCGCGCCGTGGCGGCCCACCGAGACGCACTGCCCGAAGAACAGCGTCTCGAGCGGACGCGGCGCGGCGCCGGCGATGCGCGCCAGCACGGTCTCGGCGGCCTGCATCCCCAGCGGGATGGCGGCCTGGCAGCTCATCCGCTCGGGCACGCCCGACGGAGCGACGGCGTCGCCCGCGCCGACGATGCGGTCGCTGTCGACGCTGGTGAGCGTCTCGTCGGCCAGCAGCCGGCCGGCGTGGTCGGTGGTGAGCCCGCTGTCCCAGGCGAGGTCCGCGGGCTCGAAGCCGGCCGCCCACACCGTGACGCGGGCGGCCACGTGCGTGCCGTCGTCGAGGTCGACGCGGTCGGCGCCGACGCGGGCCACGTGCGCGCCCTCGACCACCGTGACGCCCAGGCCCACGAGCTGCCGGCGCAGCGAGCGCCGCCCCGGCTCGCGGAAGTAGGGGGCCAGCGCGCTGCCGGCCACGAGCGTGACGTCGCGCCCCTGCTCGGCGAGCTCGGAGGCGATCTCGACGCCCGTGGGCCCGCCGCCCACGACGACGACGGGGGTCTCGCCGTCGGCGTCGAGCGCGGCGCGCAGGCGCTTGGCCCGCTCGAGGGTGGCCACGGGGTAGGCGTGCTCGGTCACGCCGGGGACGCCGCCGTCGGACGCGTGGCTGCCGACGGCGTAGACGAGGTAGTCGTAGGCGAGCTCCTCGCCGCCGGCGAGCGTGACGCGGCGGGCGGCCGCGTGGATGGCGGCAGCCTCCCCGACGACGACGCGCACACGGTCGGCGAGGACGGCGGAGAAGTCCCGCTCGGGGTCGTAGGTGTCCGCGACGAGCTGGTGCAGGCGGATGCGTTCCACGAACCGGGGGCGTGCGTTGAGGAGCGTGACGTCGACGTCGTCGCGCCGGGTGAGGCGGTTGGCGGCCATGACGCCGGCGTAGCCGCCGCCGAGGACCAGGACATGGGTGCGCATGGTGGCTCCAGATCCGGGGGGCGCCTGGTGCGCCCTCTCGGAGAGTGGACGATCCAGCGGAGCCCGGTGTGACATCGCGTCTGGGGTTGACAGGACCGGGTGCTGGCCGAAGAATCCGTCCTGTTCTGACAGCGTTGTCACATCTCTCTTCATCGACGAAGGGCAGGACCAATGTCCGTGCACAAGAACGGCGGCAGACCCCTGTGGGGCGCCGCCGCGGCGCTCGTCCTCGCGGCGACCGCAGTCGGGGCCACGGCCGGGACGGCGTCCGCCGCCCCCGACGCGAGCCCCGTCACGCACCCGGCGGACTACGTGAACCCGTTCATCGGGACCACGCACTACGGCAACACCTATCCCGGCGCGGTCACTCCGTTCGGCATGCTCTCCTGGAGCCCCCAGACCTCGCGCGGCAACCAGTACAACAACCCGGCCCCGGGCGGTTACGACGGCAACGCGACCACGATCCGCGGCTTCAGCCTCACCCACCTCAACGGCGTCGGCTGCTCGGGCGCGAACGGCGACATCCCGATCATGCCGATCGCCGGCGACGTGACGTCGTCGCCGTCGCTCGACTTCGGCGACACCACGTACGCGAGCAAGTTCTCGCACGCGAACGAGACGGCGTCGGCCGGGTACTACAAGGTGGGCCTGGACAACGGCACCACGGCCGAGCTGACCGCCACGCCACGCACCGGCACGGGCGAGTTCACGTTCCCGGCCGGCAAGGACGCCAGCATGCTGTTCCGGACGTCGCTCTCGGAGAGCGGCAGCACGGACGCCACCGTCACGGTCGACCCGGCCACCCAGACGGTCACGGGCTCGGTCACCGCCGGCAACTTCTGCGGCCCGCAGTCGAGCAACAACCGGCACGCGAGCTACACGCTCTACTTCACGGCCCACTTCGACACCGCCTTCGCGAGCCAGGGCACGTGGACCAACCAGACCCTCACCCCGGGCAGCACCAGCGCCCACGGCGGGTCGGGCTTCACGGGCAGCGGCGACCCGGTGCCCAGCCAGGGCTCGGGCGCGTACGTCACGTTCCCGGCGGGCACGTCGCACGTGCAGGCCAAGGTGGCCGTGTCCTACGTGAGCCTCGCGAACGCCGAGGCCAACCTCGCGGCCGAGAACGGCACGGGCGTCAACTTCAACGCCGTGCACTCCCAGGCCGTCGCCGCGTGGAACAAGGCCCTGAGCGCCATCCAGGTCTCCGGCGGCACCGAGGACCAGCGCCACACCTTCTACACGGCCTACTACCACACGATGCTCGAGCCCACGCTGACCAGCGACGTCGACGGCCGCTACCTCGGCTCCGACATGAAGGTCCACGCCCTGGCGGCCGGGCAGCAGGCCCAGTACGGAACCTTCTCCGGGTGGGACCAGTACCGCGCCCAGGTGCAGCTCCTGGCCCTCACCAACTCCCGCGTGGCGAGCGACTACGCCCAGTCGATGAAGAACTACGCCGACCAGGCAGGCGGCGAGTGGGACCGCTGGCTGCTCGAGAACGGCAAGACGAGCGTCATGTCGGGCGACCCGGCAGCCGCCGCCGTCGCCGGCATCTACGCGTTCGGCGGCCGGTCGTTCGACGTGCAGGGCGCCTTCGACTCGCTGGTCAAGGCGGCCACCGTGCCCACGGCCAACGACGCCAGCAGCGCCGGCTGCAACGTCGAGTGCGTGGGCGAGCGCCCCGCCCTCGACCAGTACCTCAAGCTGAGCTACGTCCCCGCGGACAACTGCCACTGCTGGGGCGGCGCCGCCGAGACCCTCGAGGACGCCGCGGCCGACTTCGGCCTGTCGCAGCTCGCCACCGCGCTCGGCGACACCGCGAACGCCCAGACGTTCGCGCAGCGCGCCGGCAGCTGGTCCAACGTGTTCGACCCGAACGCCACGCCCGACGGCGGCTACATGCGCAACCGCAACAGCGACGGCAGCTGGGTCGGCACCTCGTTCTCGCCGAGCACCGGCAACGGGTTCGTCGAGGGCTCCAGCGCCCGGTACACATGGATGGTCTACTCCGACGTCGCCGGCCTCGCCGCGGCCATGGGCGGCAACGACAAGGCGGTCTCCCGCCTCGACGCGTTCTTCCGCACGCCCGACGGCCAGCTCGACTTCTCGGCCAACGACGACACCCGGTACGACCCGACCAACGAGCCCGACATCAACGCGCCCTACCTGTACGACTACCTGGGCGCGCCGGCCAAGACGCAGGAGACGGTCCGCGGCGAGATGGACCAGCTCTGGACCAACACCACGGGCGGCATCCCGGGCAACGACGACGCCGGCACCATGTCGTCCTGGTACGTCTGGTCCGCGCTGGGCATGTACCCGCAGGTGCCCACCCGCGCCGACCTGGTGCTCACCGCACCGCTCTTCCCGCGCGCCGTGGTGCACACGGGCTTCGGCACCACCATCCAGGTGAACGCGCCCGGCGCGTCGTCGGCCAACAAGTACGTCCAGGGGCTCGCCGTCAACAACGCGGCCTCGACCAAGACGTGGGTCCCGGCGTCGTTCGTCCAGTCCGGGGGCAAGCTCGACTACACGCTCGGCGCGACGCCGTCGGCCACGTGGGGCACCGCCGCCACGGACGCCCCGCCGTCGTTCCGCGACGGCGAGGCCCCGTTCTTCACCTCGCCCAAGACGAGCTCGGTGAAGGTGCAGCCGGGCGAGAGCGCCACCGCCGAGATCGGGGTCTCCACGATCGCCGACCACGCGATCGACGCGCGCTGGACCGCGGCCGCACCGGCCGGTCTGACCGTCACGCCGTCCTCCGGCACCGTCGCGCTCGCCGCGGGCGGCTCCGGCACGGCGTCGCTGCAGATCACGGCCGACGCCGGCACCAAGGCCGGCGTGTACACCGTCCCGCTGACCTTCAGCGCCGACGGCGGCACCCGCGTCCCGCCGCTCTCGATCTCCGTGACGGTGGGCGTGCGCGGCACGGTGACCTGGCTGGTCAACAACCAGGGCATCTCGGCCGACGACACCAACCCCGCCGCCAACTTCGACTCCGGCGGCTGGAGCTACTCCGCTGCGGCGCTCGCGAGCGTCGGCGTGGTGCCCGGCGGCCCCGTCACGGCGGCGGGCTTCACGTTCACGATGCCCGACGTCGCCCCCGGCGCCCCCGACAACATCCAGGTGGGCGGCGGCGACCAGGTGATCGACGTGACCCCGGTCGCGGGGGCCACCAAGCTGTCGTTCCTCGGCAGCGCCAGCGGGGACAAGGCCCAGGGCACCGTCACGCTCACGTACACGGACGGCACCGTCCAGCAGGCCCTCCTCGGGTTCAGCGACTGGACCCTCAACGGCGGCGGCAGCAGCCCGTCGTACGGCAACGTCGTCGCGGTGCAGACCCCGTACCGCGACGTCCAGGGCGGCGGGAAGGACGGGGTCCGGACCGACCTCTTCGCCTCGTCGCCGCTCCCGCTCATCCCGGGCAAGACCCTGAAGAGCGTCACGCTGCCGACTGACGTCAGCGGCGGCGACCTCCACGTCTTCGCGGTCGCGACGGCGTGAGGAAACGGCGGGGCCGTCGCGACCGTGGTGTCGCGGCGGCCCCGCTGTCGTGCTACCGACCGGCCGGCGGCTCGAAGTCGACCAGCCCCACCAGGTTGCCCTCGCTGTCGCGGACGAACGCGTGCCACTCGTCCTGGTGGGCCGGGCCGAGGGCCGCGTCCTCGTGGTGGAAGATCACGTGCGGCTCCGAGTCGACGACGACGCCGTCGGCGGCCAGACCGAGCAGGCGCTCACGCAGCCCGGCCAGGCGCAGGTACAGCATCGACGCGGGCGCCCCGCGCTCGAGGAGCAGCCGCACGCCGTCGAGGTCGAAGAACACGAGGCCCGGCGGGTCGAACCGGCCCGCGGGGCCCGCGCCGACCAGGCGGGACCAGAAGGCGACGGCGCGGTCGAGGTCCTCGGCACGGAGGGCGACCTGGACGAGGTTCACGCCAGCATGATCGCCGCGAGCGCCGACGGGGGCCACCGCGGGACGTCGCGGCGCCAGGCGGGAGCCGGGACGGCTTCGCCGAGACTTGTCAGACCGACCCCGCCCCGGTGACCATGTCCCGTGCCCGCGACGGGTAGCCGGACGACCCGACAGGAGATGGCCTTGACCGTGACCGCCCCCGTGCCCGTGGTCGGTGCGCCGTCGCCCACGCCCGACGCCGTGCCCGGCCCGGCCCCCGTGCCCGCGCCGCCGGCGCCTTCCGAGCCGGTCCCGGCTGCGGAGGGGGCCGGCCGACGACGCGGCGGCGGGCGGCACTTCGCGCCCGAGGCGGCGGCGGTGCCCGCGCCGGTGCCGGGGCCGCCCGCTCCGGCGGGGGCCATGCCGGCGCCCGCCGCCGTGGCTGCGTCTGCGGAGACGACGGCGGTGGTGCCGGCCCTGGCTGCGGTGCCGCTGGGTGCGGTGCAGGCGCCGTCGGTGCCGGTCGCCCCGGTGCCGGTCCCGCCGCTGTACATCGGGTCGGTGCAGGCGCCGTCGGTGCCGGTCGCGGTCGCACCGGCCGCTCTCGCCCCTGCCCAGTTGGCCGCTGCACCGTTCGCGCCGGCCCCGCTCGCGGTGGAGCCGCTCGCCGACGCGGACGCCTTCGGACCGTACGTGCCGTTCGGCACCCTCGAGCCGGCCGACGAGCGCCGCTCCTTCCTCAGCCCCCGACTCCTGGCCGGGGCCGCAGTCCTGGCGCTCGTCCTGGCCGTCGTGGCGGGCGGCGCGGCCGCCTCATTGTGGCGGCAGAACGAGCGCCTCGACCGCGACCTGACGGGCATGCAGTCCCAGCTGCACGACGTGACCGGTCAGCTCGACGGGCTCAGCTCCAGCGCACAGCAGGCGGGCGGCGCGGCCGACAGCCTCGCGTCGCGCCTCGCCGCCGTCGAGAAGTCGAGCCAGCAGTCCGCCGACCAGCTCGGCGGGCTCGGCGACCTCGCGAGCCGCATCGCCGCGCTCGAGACGCAGACCAAGCAGCTCCAGACCAAGCTCGCCGCCCCCGCGACCACCCCGGCCGGTGCGGACCCGTCCGACGTCGCCGCCCTGCGCAGCCAGCTCTCCTCGCTCCAGTCGCAGCTCGCCGGCGTCCAGTCGGACGTGACGGCGCTCTGCTCGGCGATGGCGCGCCGCAGCGGCGCCGTCTGCTGACGCTGCGCCGTCAGACGATCCCGGCGGTCCCCAGCAGGGAGCCGATCCCGAACGTCGCGCCGAGCGCGAGCGCGCCGCCCAGCACCACGCGGGCCGTCGAACGCCACCGCGGCCCGCCGCCGATGTACGCGGCCGACCATCCCGCGACCGCGAGCGCCAGGAGCACCACCACGAACGTGAGGGCCACCTTGAGGGGCTGTGGCACCAGCAGCACGGCGGCCAGCGGCACGATCGCGCCGACGGTGAACGCCCCCGCGGAGGCGAAGGCGGCGTGCCAGGGCGAGACGACGTCGTCGGCGTCGATGTTGAGCTCGGCGGACAGGTGGGCGGCGAGCGGGTCGTGGGCGGTGAGCTCGGTGGCGACGCGGCGGGCGGTGTCCTCGGTGAGGCCCTTGGTGCGGTAGAGGCCCACGAGCTCCTCGAGCTCGCCCTCGGGGTCGCGGTCGAGGGACTCGCGCTCCTTGCCGATGAGCGCCTTCTCGGTGTCGGACTGCGACGACACCGACACGTACTCCCCCAGCGCCATCGAGATCGCGCCGCCCACGAGGGCGGCGACGCCCGCGGTGAGCACGGCGGCGCGCGACGACGTCGCGCCGGCGACGCCGACGACGACGGCGGCGACGGACACGATGCCGTCGTTTGCGCCGAGCACGGCCGCGCGCAGCCAGTTGAGCCGTTGCGCGAGCCCCAACCCGGAGCGTTCGAGCAGCGTGCCTGAGGATCGGGGGCCGGTCTGGGCCTCGGTCTCGGTCATGGGTTCACAGAAACCACGAAAACCGCCGAAACACCAGCAAGCGAAGGCTTGCCTACCCTCGTGTCGGGAGGTCAGGGCCGGTGCGGGGCCCCGGCGACGCCGTCGTCGTAGCCCCGCGCGTACGCCTCGGCGGTGCCCTGGCGGAACATGTCGGTCTCGCTCGGCCGCACCAGCGTGCGGGCGCCGCCGTCGGCGGGCGCCCACCCGGCGGGCACGTACCGGCCGACGCCGCGGACGACCGCGACGGGCCGCCCGTCCGCCTTGCCGCGCACCAGCTCGGACGCCGAGGCGATCTCGTCGACCACGGCCGTCACGGTGACGCTCAGGGGGCGGCCGTGGGCGTCGATGCCACCGCGCAGGTCGTCGACCACGTCGACGCCTGCGGCGCCGATGGCGATGTCGACGAGGGCGTCGCGCCAGGCCCGCCCGGCGGTGTCCGTCACGACGACGCCGAGCCGGTCGAGCCCGAACCGTGCACGCAGGGCGTCGCGCAGGTTCCGGGCCGACGCGTCGGGGTCCTCGGGCAGCAGCAGCACCGTGCCCTCGGGCGTGTTGGAGGCGTCGACGCCCGCTGCCGCCATGACCAGCCCGAGCCGGTTCTCGACGATGCGCAGCGGCGGCCCGTCGGGGCGCACGCGGGTGGCGACGACGCGGACGGTCTCGTCGGTGATGGCCTGCTCCCGGTCGGCAGCGGCGACCACGCGGCCCTCCGCCTTCGACACCACCTTGGAGGTCACGACGACGACGTCGCCCTCCTCGAGCCCCCCGGCGCTCGAGCCCGTCGAGGCCCCGGCGACCACGTCGCCCACCAGCCGGGCGAGGTCGTCGCCCGGCCGGACCTCGGGGAAGCCGTCCGGAGCCCAGATCGCGAGGCTCACCGGTGGAGCTTCGGGAGCACGTCGCGGCCGAAGACCTCGATCCACTCCTTCTGGTTGCGGCCCACGTTGTGCAGGTACACGCGGTCGAAGCCCAGGTCGCAGTACTTCTGGATGGCCTCGCGGTGCTTGTCCGGGTCGGAGCTGATCACCATGCGACCCTCGAAGTCCTCGGGGCGCACCAGCGCGGCCATCTGGGCGAAGTCGTGCGGCGAGCGGATGTCGGCCTTGGGGAACTTCATGCCGCCGTTGGGCCACTCGGTGAGGGCGTTGGCGAGCGCCTCCTCGTCGGTGGGCGCCCACGACATGTGCACCTGGAGCACCTTGGGCATGCCCTCGGGGTCGCGGCCGGACTCGCGCACGCCCTCCTCGAACTTGCCGAACAGCATGGAGATCTTCTCCAGAGGGGCGCCCACGGTGATGATGCCGTCGGCGTGCCGGCCGGTGCGCTTGGCGTTGATGGGCCCGGCCGTGGCCACGAGGATCTCGGGCGCCACCTCCGGCATCGTCCACAGGCGCGTCGACTCGAGCGTGTAGTACTGCCCGGAGTGCTTGACGTCCTTGCCCTCGATGCCGGAGCGGAACAGCTTCTTGATGACCTCGATGGCCTCGAACATGCGGTTGCTGCGCTCGGCCGCCTCGGGCCAGTAGCCGCCCACCACGTGCTCGTTGAGGGCCTCGCCGGAGCCGATGCCCAGCCAGTGGCGGCCCGGGTACATGGCAGCGAGAGTCGCGCTGGCCTGGGCCACCATGGCCGGGTGCCAGCGGAACGTCGGGGCGGTGACGCCGGGGCCGATGTCGCCACGCGTCCGCTCGCCCAGCGCCGTCAGCACGTTCCAGACGAAGGCGGCGTTGCCCTGCTGCGGCACCCACGGCTGGAAGTGGTCGGCGGCCATGACGCCGGAGAACCCGTGCTGCTCGGCGTAGGCCGAGAGCTCGACGACCTCCGTGGGATGGAACTGCTCGAGCATGGCGGCATATCCGATGGTCAGACCCATGAACCGACCCTAACCCCGCCCACAGCACGCCGAGGCCCGCGAGCCCGCTCCTGGGCGGCCGCACAGGGAGGCGCTCTATCTCGCGGGCTTGCGCTCTATCTCGCGGGCCTGCGCTCTATCTCGCGGGCTTGCGCTCTATCTCGCGAGATAGAGCGCGGGCCTGCCAGATAGAGCCCGCACCCGCGAGATAGAGCGCGGGCCCGCGAGATAGAGCACGCACCCGCGAGATAGCACCCGATCGCAGCCCGCCGCCGGCTCGCTCACCCGCGACCGTCCGCCGTCCTGCGGCGTCGGCGGCTGGGACCATCGGGCGATGGCCTCCCTGACGAACCCCGAGCCCCGACGCGGCGTGACGACGCTGCGGCGGCGTCTCGACTACGTCCTCTGGGCCGCTCTCGGGGCGTCGGGCTTCTACGCGCTCTCGACGTGGATCTTCGTCCGCGTGGCGCACAGCAACGTGCTGGCCGCCTCGATCTGGAACCTCGGGGCGATCGTGGCCGTGCTGACCTGGGACCGCCTCGAGACCCACGTCCTGTGGCGGCTGCACCGGCGGATCCGGCGCGGCGGCCGCACGGCCCTGCTCCGCCTGGTCGAGTGGTTCCTGACCGGCGCCTCGCTCAAGACCAGCCTGTACCTCTTCTACATCCTGGTGCTCGCCGGCACGGCGGTCCTCGAGGCCGACCCGGACTTCGCCGCGCTGCAGGGCCACGTCGGCTACCTCGGCTCGGTGCGCTACGGCCTGCTGATCCTGGTCGCGGCCGACAAGTTCCTCGAGCGCGTGTTCAAGGACATGGCCGACGACAGCGCCATGCGAGCCCGCGCGGTCAGTCCAGCGGGTTGAGGATCCGGTGCAGGAACTGGCGTGTCCGTTCCTGCTGCGGGTCGGTGAACAGGTCGCGCGGTGCGCCGCGCTCCAGCACGACGCCGCCGTCGAGGAACAGCACCTCGTTGGCCACGGCCCGGGCGAACGAGAGCTCGTGGGTCACCACCACCATCGTCCAGCCCTCGTCGGCGAGCTCCTTCATCACCGTGAGCACCTCGCCCACGAGCTCGGGGTCGAGGGCCGACGTCGGCTCGTCGAACAGCAGCAGGTCGGGGCCGAGCGCGAGGGCGCGCACGATGCCGACGCGCTGCTGCTGCCCGCCCGACAGCTGCCGCGGGTAGGCGTCGCGCTTGTCGGCGAGCCCCACGCGCTCCAGCAGCCCGAGCGCCCGGGCCTCCGCCTCCGCGCGCGGCACGCGCCGCACCTGGACGGGCCCCTCGACCACGTTCTGCAGCACCGTCAGGTGCGGGAACAGGTTGTGGTGCTGGAACACCATGGCCGACCGGTCGCGCAGCGCGAACCGTTGCGCCTTGGGCACGGGGCGGGCGAAGTCGAGGGAGGGGCCGCCGTCGAGCTCGAGCGTGCCGGCCGACGGCGTCTCCAGCCCGTTCAGCGAGCGGAGCAGCGTCGTCTTGCCCGAGCCGGACGGGCCGATGAGCGCGATCACCTGGCCGCGGCGCACGTCGAGGTCGACGCCGCGCAGCACCTCGTGCTCACCGAACGACTTGCGGATCCCGCGGGCCGCGAGGAGGGCCTCAGACATACCGCTCGAGCCTCCTCTCGATGCGCGTCTGCCCGAAGCTCAGGACCGTGCAGATCAGCCAGTAGACCAGCGCGGCCTCCAGGTACAGGAGCATGAACTCGTTGGAGAACGCCGCGATGTTCTGCGCCTCGCGGAACGCCTCGGTGACGAGGATCAGCGAGGCGAGCGACGTGTCCTTGACCAGCGAGATGAAGGTGTTCGACAGCGGCGGCACCGACACGCGCGCGGCCTGCGGCAGCACGATGCGCCGCAGCGTGGTGACGCGGGGCATGCCGATCGTGTAGGCGGCCTCCCACTGTCCCGTCGGCACGGACAGGATCGCCGCGCGGATCACCTCGGCCGCGTACCCGCCCACGTTGAGCGAGAACGCGATGATGGCGCTGGGCCACGGGTTGATGACGATGCCGATCGAGGGCATGCCGTAGAACACGACGAACAGCTGCACCAGCAGCGGCGTGCCGCGGATCAGGGACACGTACGCCCGCCCCAGCCACGACACGACCGGGTGCGTCGACAGGCGCATCAGCGCGATGCCGAGCGCGAGCACCAGCCCGATCGCGAACGACGCGAGCGCGAGCGGGATGGTGCCCGTGAGCCCACCGCGCACGATGGGCCAGAACGAGCTCGAGAACAGCGCCCAGTCCACGAGGTCACCTCACCACGTCGTGGCTGGTGGGGCCTGTCGAACCGGCTGGGCTCACTTCGAGACGTCGTCGCCGAAGTACTTCTGGCTGAGGCGCGTGAGGGTGCCGTCGGCCGCGAGGTCCTTGAGCGCGCCGTCGATCGCGGTGGTGAGCGCCTGGTGCTTCTTGGTGAACACGAAGGCGCTCTGGGAGGCGTCGTTCGTGGTCGCGGCGACGGCGAGGCCGGACTGGCCGTGCTGCTTGACGTAGTCGAGGTAGGTGAGCTGGTCGTTCACGGTGGCGTCCACGCGGCCCTGCTGGAGCAGCGCGACGGCCTGCGCCCAGCCCTCGACCGACTGCACCTTGGCGCCGGCCGCCTTGGCCTCCTGGTAGAAGCTGCTGGTCAGCGACTGCGCCGTCGTCTTGCCCTTGAGGTCGGCGAACGACGTGATGGAGGTGTTCCCCTCCTTCACGACGACGACGCCGTGGGAGATCGTGTACGGCTGGCTGAACAGGTACCGCGTCTGGCGCTGGGGCGTGATCGAGATCTGGTCGGCGATGGTGTCGAACCGGCCGGCGTCGAGGCCCGCGAAGATCGCGTCGAACTGCGTCTCCTTGAACACCACCTTGAGGCCCAGCTTCTTGCCGACGGCCTGCGCGACCTCGACGTCGTAGCCGACCAGCGGGCCGGCGCCGTTCTCGTGGTAGTCGAACGGGCGGTAGGTGCCCTCCGTGGCGACGGTGAGGGTGCCGTTCTGCACCAGCCCGAGCCCGGCCCCGGCGGTGCCGGAGCTGCTGGCCCCGGCGCCCGAGCCGCACGCGGCCATGCCGAGCGCGAGGGCGGCGACGGTCAGGGCGGTGGCGAGAGCGCGGGTGCGGCGCATGGCGTGTTCTCCAGGGTCCGAGCGGGGTGGGACGATCTATCGAAGCAACATATGCGATTGATCGATCCTTCCAATGAGTCTGTGATCCTTCTCATCTGGGAGAATGACCGACCATGAGCGACCTCTCCCCCCAGACTCCCGCCACGACCCCCTCGGCTGCCACCGGTAGCGACGTCGTACGCGCGGTGGTGCGGGAGGTACCCGACAAGGTCTCGCTCGACGGGCTGGAGACCAAGCTCGACGCCCGCTGGAGCGAGGAGGGCACGTACGCCTTCGACCGCACCAAGACGCGCGATCAGGTCTACTCGATCGACACCCCGCCCCCCACCGCCTCGGGCTCGCTGCACATTGGCCACGTCTTCAGCTACACGCACACCGACGTCGTCGCACGCTTCCAGCGCATGCGCGGGCGCGAGGTGTTCTACCCGATGGGCTGGGACGACAACGGCCTGCCCACCGAGCGCCGCGTGCAGAACTACTACGGCGTGCGCGTGGACCTGACGCTCCCCTACGACCCCGACTTCACGCCGCCGCACGAGGGCACCGACGGCAAGAACGTCAAGCCGTCCGACCAGGTGCCGGTCAGCCGCCGGAACTTCGTCGAGCTGTGCGAGCGCCTCACGACGCAGGACGAGAAGCAGTTCGAGGAGGTGTGGCGCTACGTCGGCGTCTCGGTGGACTGGGCGCAGACGTACCAGACCATCGACCCGAACTCGCGCGCCGCCGCGCAGCGGGCGTTCCTGCGGAACCTCGGCCGCGGCGAGGCCTACCAGGCCGAGGCACCGGGCCTGTGGGACGTCACGTTCCAGACGGCGGTCGCCCAGGCCGAGCTCGAGGCGCGCGACTACCCCGGCTTCTTCCACAAGGTCGCCTTCCACGCCCCCGGCGGCGAGAAGGTGTTCATCGAGACGACGCGCCCCGAGCTCATCCCCGCCGTCGTCGCGCTCATCGCGCACCCCGACGACGAGCGCTACCAGGGCCTGTTCGGCACCACCGTGACCTCGCCGCTGTTCGGCGTCGAGGTCCCCGTGCTGGCCCACCCGGCGGCGGAGCCCGAGAAGGGCGCCGGCATCGCCATGTGCTGCACCTTCGGCGACCTCACCGACGTGCAGTGGTGGCGCGAGCTGCAGCTGCCGACGCGCTCGATCATCCAGCGCGACGGCCGCCTGGCCCGCGAGACGCCCGAGTGGATCGCCGACGGCCCGGGGGCCCGCCTGTACGAGCTCGACCTCGCCGGGAAGACGACGTTCTCGGCGCGCACCGCCGTCGTCGACGCCCTGCGCGCCTCCGGCGACCTCGAGGGCGAGCCGGCCGCCACGCAGCGCAAGACGAACTTCTACGAGAAGGGCGACAAGCCCCTCGAGATCGTCACCAGCCGCCAGTGGTACATCCGCAACGGCGGGCGCGACTTCACGCGCGACGGCGCCACCACCGACCTCAAGGCCGAGCTGCTGGGCCGGGGCAAGGAGCTCGACTTCCACCCCGACTTCATGCGCGTGCGCTACGACAACTGGGTGGCCGGGCTCAACGGCGACTGGCTCATCAGCCGCCAGCGGTTCTTCGGCGTGGCCATCCCGCTCTGGTACCCGGTGCTGGAGTCGGGCGACGTCGACTACGCCCACCCGCTGGTCCCGTCCGAGGACGTGCTGCCCGTCGACCCGACGTCGCAGGCGCCGGCCGGCTACACCGACGCCCAGCGCGGCGTGCCGGGCGGGTTCGTCGGCGACGCCGACGTCATGGACACGTGGGCGACGTCGTCGCTCACGCCGCTGATCGTCTCCGGCTGGGAGCGCGACGCCGACCTGTTCGCCCGCGTGTTCCCGATGGACCTGCGCCCGCAGGGCCAGGACATCATCCGCACGTGGCTGTTCTCGACGGTGGTGCGCTCGCACCTGGAGTGCGGCGTGCTGCCGTGGACCAACGCCGCCATCAGCGGCTGGATCCTCGACCCCGACCGCAAGAAGATGGCGAAGTCGAAGGGCAACGTCGTCACCCCGATGGGGCTGCTCCAGCAGCACGGGTCGGACGCCGTGCGCTACTGGGCGGCCTCGGCGCGCCTGGGCACCGACGCGGCGTTCGACGAGGGCCAGATGAAGATCGGCCGCCGCCTCGCGATCAAGGTGCTCAACGCCTCGAAGTTCGCGTTGTCGTTCGGCGGGTCCGAGGTGCTGCTCGACCCGTCGCTCGTGACGATCGAGCTCGACCGCGCGATGCTCGCCGGCCTGGCCGACGTCGTCGACGCCGCCACCGCGGCCCTGGAGGCGTACGACCACACGCGGGCCCTCGAGGTCACGGAGACGTTCTTCTGGACGTTCTGCGACGACTACCTCGAGCTGGTCAAGGACCGCGCGTACGGCGCCGGGGCCGAGGAGGTCTCGGAGGCCACGACGTCGGCCCGCACCGCCCTGGCGATCGCGCTCGACGTCATGCTGCGCCTGCTCGCGCCGGTGCTGCCGTTCGCGACCGAGGAGGTCTGGTCGTGGTGGCGCGAGGGCTCGGTGCACCGCGCGCCGTGGCCGGCGTCCGCTGGGCTGCGCGCCGCGGGCGGTTCCGCCGACCCGGCCCAGCTCGCCGCCGCGGGCAATGCCCTGGCCGCGCTGCGCAAGGTCAAGTCCGCCGCCAAGGTCTCGATGGCTACGCCCATCCTGGGCGGCACCCTCGCCGTCCCCGCCGCCGCGCTGCCGGGCGTCCGCTCGGCGCTCGACGACGTGCGCGGCGCCGGCCGCGTCGAGGGCACCCTCGACCTGGTGGAGACCACCGAGGGCCAGGGCGACCCCGACGTCCAGGGCGGCATGGTGACGGTGGCCGTCGAGCTGGGCGAGCCCCCGGTCCGCAAGCCGCGCGCCTGACAACCCTCCCCTGACCGCGAGATAGAGCCCGGGCCCCCGCTCGGCGGGCGGCCCGCCCCGACGCCCCGCCCCCCACCGCCGCCCCGGCCGGGGGGCCCCCCCCCCCCGCCCTGCCTGCCCCTGCCCCCGGCGGGGCCC
>WRHK01000065.1 GCA_009783295.1 Promicromonosporaceae bacterium | reverse complement strand
CGGCGGCGGGCACGCCCCCGCGACCGAGCCGCGCGGCTCGCTGCGCCGGCGCTCGGCCCAGCGTGGCGACGTCGCTCAGACCAGGCCCGCCTCGTATGCCGCGATCACCGCCTGGACGCGGTCGCGGCAGCCGAGCTTGCGCAGCACCTCGGACACGTGGGTCTTGACCGTCTGGTCGCCGATGAACAGCTCGGCGGCGATCTCCGCGTTCGTCAGGCCGCGGGCCAGCGCGAGCAGCACCTCGCGCTCCCGGGCCGTCAGGGTGTCGACCTTGGCCGCCCAGTCGTCGTCGGCCTTGCGGGGCGGGCGGGGCGCGACGGGGGCGTCGTCCCCGGCCTCCTCCACGGGCGCCTCCGACGCGGGCGCCGCCGCGGCGCGTGCCCGCCCGGCGTACCCGACCGCGGTCGCCACCCCGGCCGCGATGGCCGTCCCGACCACGTAGATCACCAGGCTGTCGATCCCGCTCCCGGCCTCGATGTTCACGCCACCGGCGAACGGCGTGTCCCAGTACTGGTGCGAGAAGCAGTAGCCGGCGATCAGTGCCACCGAGAGCAGGCCCGTCGGGACGGCGCGCCGCGCGGAGCGGTCGTGCACCGCGAGGGCGAAGACGGCGACGGTCGCCGCCCACCACGCCCACGCGAACGACCCGGTGACCGGCTGCATGAGGAACGGCACCACCAGCAGCCCGAGGGCCGACCACGGCCGCCAGCGGGCGATGACCACTGCGGTGAGCGCGGCGGCGTCGGCGAGACCGCGCGCCGCACGGTCCGCGCTGATGCCGAGCCCGTACGGCCCGACCGTGTGGCCGGACCAGGACATCGGCAGCCCGCCGGTGCGCGGCGTGAAGAACAGCAGAATCGCGACGACGACGGCGAGCGCGATGGGCCCGAACCACCGGAGGGCTGGAGCGGTGGTCGTGGTCCTGACCGGCTGCGTCGTCGTCATGCGCGGAGTATCGCCGATGGGCGAGGTGACGGGGTAGGCGTTCGACATGGCGGTCACGCTGCCGGTTCGCGGCGCCGTGCGGATCCCGCCGGGGAGGGGTTTGCCGCCTCCCCCGTACGGGGGAGGCGGCGGAACGGCGCGGTCAGCTGCGCCGGGCGAGCGCCCGGCCGGCCCCGGCCAGCGCGACGACGGTCCACGCGGCCAGCACCAGCGACGACCGCGTCGACATCTGGAACGTGTCGGAGAGCAGCATCGCCCGCATGAGCTCCGCCATCGGCTGGATCGGCAGCCAGTCGTGCACCACGCCGAGCCACTGCGGCAGCCGTGCGGCGGGGAACGAGATCGGCGAGAACAGCAGCACCACGAACACGATCACCTGGCTGACCAGCGCCGCGAGCTGCGGCTTGAGCAGCAGGGCCATGGAGTAGCCGACCGTCGCGGCGACGAGCGACACGAGCGGTGCGGCGAGCACGATCCACGGCGAGATCGACAGCGTGACGTCGAACCGCCACGCCCCGGCGACGACGCCCAGCACCGACCCGGGCAGCGCGATGAGCGTCCAGACCACCAGGTCGGAGGCGAGGTACGCCCAGCGTGGCACCGGCAGCGTGCGCATCCAGGCGAGCGAGCCCTCGGTCTTCGACTGGCCCACGCCCTGCGGCGTCATGACCAGGCCCACCATGATCAGCGTGACGGTGGCGGCGCCGGTGGCCAGGTAGGCGGCGGCGTCGGGCGGCGGGGTGCCGACCAGCAGGCCGTACCCGAACACGGTGGTGACGGAGAGCAGCACCTGCACCACCACGAGGAACGGCACCATGTCCGCCCCGCGGCGCAGCTGCCACTGGACCAGGAGTCCCAGCTGCCGCAGGGACGTGGGCGTGGACAGGGGGGTGACGGTCGTGGCGCTCATGCTTCTGCTCCCACCAGGTTGATGTAGACGTCCTCGAGCGAGGCGCCCGGCAGCGTCTCGACGAGCTGGGCAGGGGTGCCGTGCGTGACGACGCGCCCGGAGTCGAGCAGCACGACGTCGTCGACCACGTGCTCGGCCTCGTGGATGTTGTGGGTGACCAGCAGGATGCCGGCGCCGTCGTCGGCGATGTGGCGGATCTGCTGCCAGAGCAGGCGGCGGCGCACCGGGTCGACGTCGTTGGTGGGCTCGTCGAGCACCACGAGGCGCCCCGGCGCGACGGCGGCCATGGCGAACGCGGTGAGGCGGGCGACCCCGCCCGACACCTTCTCGGACGGCTTGTCCGCCCACGGGGCCAGGTCGAGGGCCCCGAGCAGCTCGCCGGAGCGGCGGCGGGCGTCGGCCTTGCGCAGGCCGCGGATCCGGCCCACGAGCTCGACGGCCTTGCGCGGCGTGAGGCCTGTGATGGGGACGTTGGCCTGCGCCTGGACGGAGGCGAGGGCGCGCGCCCGGGCGGGGTCGGCGACGGCGTCGACGCCGTCGAGGTGGATGGTGCCGGCGTCGGGCAGCGTGAGCCCGACCACCTGGTTGACCAGCGTGGACTTGCCGGCGCCGTTGTGGCCCAGCAGGCAGACCACCTGGCCGGCCCGGACGGTCAGGTCGACGGCGTCGTTCGCCTGGACCGCGTCGGGCCCGGCGCCGAAGCGCTTGCTCAGGCCCTGGACGACGAGGACGTCGTTGCGCATCTCTTCTCCTTGATACTCGGATACCGAACGGTACGGACTGAACAGTACGGATCTGAACGTAGAGCCATGGCAGGGCTGGCGCAAACCGATCGGTTTCCGGAGCAGATACCGTTCGGGATGTACCGTGGTCTCATGAGCGAGAACAGCAGCACCGACGACCTCCGGTCCGCGTCCCGGGCCCTGCGCGACGCCATCAGCGGGCTGAGCCGGGCCCTCGGCCAGGGCCTGTCGGACGTGAGCGCCGACGTCGGGCGGGAGATCGCGGCCGAGATCGAGGACGCCACCCGCGCGCTGTCGCGTGAGCTGAGCGGCGGTGTCACGCCGCCGCGGCGCGCGACCAAGGCAGAGCAGACCCGCGCCGACCTGATCGAGGGTGCTCGCCGCGTCTTCGCTGCCAAGGGGTACGAGGCGGCGTCGGTGACCGACCTGGCCAAGGAGGCCGGCTACACCAAGGGCGCGCTGTACACGCACTTCGCGTCCAAGGAGGAGCTCTTCCTCACGGTGATCCGCGAGGTGAACGACCAGTCGGCGTCGATGGCCCAGCCCGACCAGTTCACCAAGCCGGGGGAGATGGCCGCCGACCCGCTGCCCGGTGACGACGAGATCCCCGACGTGCTCCTGTCGCTCGAGGCGTACCTCTACGCGCTGCGGCACCCCGAGCGCCGCCAGGACTTCGTGCCCATGGCCGAGGCGTCGATGACCGGGCTCGCCACCCAGCTGCACTTCGCCCGGACGGGCGAGGTGGGCGAGCCGACCCGCGAGGAGCTCGAGGTCGCCATGGGCCTGGCGTCGCTCTACTCGCTGGGCGGCATCATGGCGCGGATCCTGCCGGAGGACTACGACGTCGCCGGTACCGTCGACCGGCTCGGCGCGATGCTGGTCCGTGACCTGTGACGTGTTGCCTGGTCGGGGGGTTGGGGGCAAAGTCGGCTCTGACGCACCTCACAGCGGAGTGAGGCCCGTCGTCGAGGAGGTGCCGTGTGACCACCGAATTCGCGACGCTTCGCCGCTCCATCGAGCAGCTGCGCGTCAGTGTCGCCGGGGTGCGCCACGCCTTCGGTGACGCCCCCGAGGTGCGCCGGTTGGTGAACGATCTCGAGCGGCTCGAGATCGACGCGGCCGAGCTCGCCTCCACCCATCCCGAGTCGCACCCCGCCGCCGGCGTCGTCCCGGAGCACGTCGTCGTGCCCGACACGCCGCTCGACGACTCGCTGTGGCGCGACGCCGACGACGAAGGAATCGGCGGCTACCACGGCGACCGGTCGTGACGACGACCGCGCGGGGCGTCGACGCCCCCGGCCGCGCCCGCATCGGGGCGCGGACGCTGCGGTCGGACCGGTGGTGGCTGCCGCCCGTCGCGACGACGGCCGGGCTGCTGGTGTTCGTCGTCTACGCCACCTGGCGGGCGTTCGAGCAGAAGTACTTCTTCGCCGACGGGCGCTACCTCACGCCGTTCTACTCGCCGTGCGTGTCGCACGGGTGCGCGTCGGCGCCCGGCTCGTCGCACTTCGGGATGTTCCTGCCCGACAACCGGCTCATCCCGTACGCGGCCGTCAGCCTGCCGTTCCTGCTGCTCTTCCGGCTGACCTGCTACTACTACCGCCGCGCCTACTACCGGTCGATCGTGCTGGCCCCGGCTGCGTGCGCCGTCCCCGAGCCGCACGGCCGCTACACGGGCGAGACGCGCTTCCCGTTGATCATGCAGAACGTCCACCGGTACTTCTTCTACGTCGGCGTGCTCGTGTCGCTCGTCAACACGTACGACGCCGTGCGGGCGTTCTGGGATACCGGCGGCCGGTTCGGGCTCGGGATCGGCAACCTGGTCCTGCTCGCGAACGCGGGCCTGCTGTGGTGCTACACGCTGTCGTGCCACTCGTGCCGGCACGTGATGGGCGGCCGCCTCAAGCACTTCTCGAAGCACCCGGTCCGGTACTGGGCCTGGACGCGGGTGTCCGCGCTCAACACGCGGCACATGCTCTTCGCCTGGGTGACGCTCGGCTCCCTGATCGTCACCGACCTGTACGTGATGCTCGTCGCCCGCGGAACCATCACCGACCTGAGGCTCATCGGATAGGAGGCCGGCGTTGGCCGACATCGAACGGCACGACTACGACGTCCTCGTCATCGGTGCGGGCGGCGCCGGGCTGCGGGCCGCGATCGAGGCGCGCGAGCGCGGGCTGAGGACGGCGATCGTCTGCAAGTCCCTGTTCGGCAAGGCGCACACCGTGATGGCGGAGGGCGGCTGCGCCGCGGCGATGGGCAACGTCGCCGCGAAGGACTCCTGGCAGGTGCACTTCCGCGACACCATGCGCGGGGGCAAGTTCCTCAACAACTGGCGGATGGCGGAGGTGCACGCCAAGGAGGCGCCCGACCGCGTCTGGGAGCTGGAGACGTGGGGCGCGCTGTTCGACCGCACGCCCGACGGCCGCATCAGCCAGCGCAACTTCGGCGGCCACACCTACCCGCGGCTCGCGCACGTGGGCGACCGGACCGGCCTCGAGCTGCTCCGCACCATGCAGCAGCGCATCGTCGCCCTCCAGCAGGCCGACCACGCCGAGACCGGCGACTACGAGGCGCGGCTGCGCGTGTTCGCCGAGTGCACGGTCACGGAGCTGCTCACGGACGACGCCGGCGCCATCGCCGGGGCCTTCGGGTACTGGCGCGAGTCGGGCCGGTTCGTGCTGTTCTCGGCGCCCGCCGTCGTGCTGGCCACGGGCGGCATCGGCAAGTCGTTCAAGGTGACGTCGAACTCGTGGGAGTACACGGGCGACGGGCACGCCCTCGCGATGCGCGCGGGCGCCGACCTGATCGACATGGAGTTCGTCCAGTTCCACCCGACAGGCATGGTCTGGCCGCCCAGCGTCAAGGGCATCCTCGTGACCGAGGGCGTGCGCGGCGACGGGGGCGTGCTCAAGGACGCGGACGGCCGCCGGTTCATGTTCGACTACGTCCCCGACGTCTTCAAAGGCCAGTACGCCCAGACGGAGGACGAGGCCGACCGCTGGTACACGGACCAGGAGAACAACCTCCGCACCCCCGACCTGCTGCCCCGCGACGAGGTGGCGCGTGCCATCAACACGGAGGTCAAGGAGGGCCGCGGCTCGCCGCACGGGGGAGTGTTCCTCGACATCGCCAGCCGCATGCCGGCCGAGGAGATCAAGCGCCGCCTGCCGTCGATGTACCACCAGTTCAAGGAGCTGGCCGACGTCGACATCACCGCCGAGCAGATGGAGGTGGGCCCCACCTGCCACTACGTGATGGGTGGCGTCGCCGTCGACCCGGACACCGGGCAGTCGACCGTGACCGGGCTCTTCGCCGCGGGGGAGTGCGCGGGCGGCATGCACGGGTCCAACCGGCTGGGCGGCAACTCGCTGTCAGACCTGCTGGTGTTCGGCCGCCGCGCGGGCCTGGGCGCGGCGGAGTACGTGACAGGCCTCGTCGAGCGCCCAGCGATCCGCGAGGCCGACGTCGATGCCGCGGCCAGGATGGCAGTCGCGCCGTTCGACCCGCCGGCGCCGGGCGACGCGGGCGAGAACCCGTACACCCTGCACGCCGAGCTGCAGCAGATGATGAACGACCTGGTCGGCATCATCCGCACCGAGGCCGAGATGGCGGAGGCCCTCGAGCGCCTCCAGGGGCTGCGTGCCAGGCTGCGCCACGTGGTGGTGGAGGGCCACCGCCAGTACAACCCGGGCTGGCACCTGGCCCTCGACCTGCGGAACATGCTCATGGTCAGCGAGGCCGTCGCGACCTCGGCCCTGACGCGCACCGAGAGCCGCGGCGGCCATACCCGCGACGACCACCCCGTGCTCGACCCGGAGTGGCGCCACCGCGTGCTGGTGTCCCGGTGCGTGCGCGACGACCCCGACGGCGGCCCCGTGGTGCCGCGGGTCTCGGTGGTGCTCTCGGAACGGGTGCCCATGCGCCCCGACCTGCTCGCGCTTTTCGACATCGAGGAGCTCGGCAAGTACTACACGCCGGCCGAGCTGGCCGGCCACCCCCAGGGAGGTGCCGCATGAGCTACGAGGGCACGTTTCGGGTGTGGCGCGGCGACGCCGAGGGCGGCGACCTCGAGGACTACCGGGTGGAGGTCCACGACGGCGAGGTGGTGCTCGACATCCTCCACCGGCTCCAGGCCACCCAGACCCCCGACCTGGCCGTGCGGTGGAACTGCAAGGCGGGTAAGTGCGGGTCGTGCTCGGCGGAGATCAACGGCAAGCCGCGCCTGATGTGCATGACACGCATGTCTGTGTTCGAGCCCGACGAGGTGGTCACCGTGACCCCGATGCGGACGTTCCCCGTGATCCGCGACCTCGTCACGGACGTCTCGTTCAACTACGCCAAGGCGCGCGAGGTGCCGTCGTTCACCCCTCCGCCCGACCTGGCGCCCGGCGAGTACCGGATGGCCCAGGAGGACGTGTCGCGCTCGCAGGAGTTCCGCAAGTGCATCGAGTGCTTCCTGTGCCAGAACACCTGCCACGTGGTGCGCGACCACGAGGAGAACAAGCAGGCCTACGCCGGCCCGCGCTACCTCATGCGGATCGCCGAGCTCGAGATGCACCCGCTCGACGTCGCCGACCGCGTACCCGCCGCCCAGGACGAGCACGGGCTGGGCCTGTGCAACATCACGAAGTGCTGCACGGACGTGTGCCCGGAGGGCATCAAGATCACCGACAACGCGCTCATCCCGATGAAGGAACGCGTCGCGGACCGGCGGTACGACCCGCTCGTGTGGCTGGGGAGGACGATCTCGCGCCGACGGGCGTGAGCAAACGAAAGAGCCCGTCACCTCGGCATTCGCCGGGTGACGGGCTCCTTCTGAGTGCTCCCGCGACTGGACTTGAACCAGTGACCGTCCGATTAACAGTCGGATGCTCTGCCAACTGAGCTACGCGGGATCGCGGGCCTCGTGCCTGAGGCCGGGTAGAACATTACCAGGCACTTCGGGGTGCTCCGAACCAGCGGTGCAGACCGCGCCGAAGGTCAGTCGTGGACGCCCGCGGCGGCCCGCACGCGGTCCTCGGCGGCGTCCACCAGGCGCGCCACCTCGGGGTCGTCGAGGTCCACGCCGGGCCCGGCCAGGGCCTGGGAGAACAGCGGTCCGCCCACGGTGCGCCGCACCGCCACCCGGGCTGTCCGGCCGCCGGGCAGGGCGACCTCCTCGGCCAGCACCACGGACCACTCGACGCGCTCGCGGACCACCTGCGGCAGCCGCGACTTCTGCGGGTCGACGGGGCGCAGCTTCGCGGGCGGGGTCGCGTCCACCCAGGTCACGGTCACCACGCCGTGCGTCGGGTCGAACGACGCCCGGTCGACGTCGGACCACGGGCGGCGGACGGCCGCGCCGTCGGGCGCCGGGACCAGCAGCTCGGCGCGCGTGGCGACCGCCCAGCCGCCCGAGCGCAGCTCGCCCGCGGCGAGCGGGTGCTCGCCCGGCGCGAGGCCGAGGCGTGCGCGGACGTCGTCGGGGAGCGGGGGACGGCGCGACCACATGGTCGTCACCGTAGCGGTGACGCGCTGGTCAGGCGATCATCGACCCGTGGAGACGCAGACTGATCCCGGGCTCAAGGTCGACCTCGCAGTGATCGGATTCGGCAAGGGGGGCAAGACCCTCGCCGCGACCCTCGCCAGACAGGGCAAGAGGGTGGTGATGATCGAGCAGTCGCCCGCGATGTACGGGGGGACGTGCATCAACATCGGCTGCGTGCCCACCAAGGCGCTGGTGCACCAGGCGGAGCACCAGGACCGGCACCTCGAGGCCGACGAGCGGTACGCCCTCGCCGCACAGGCCACGAGCTCGCTCACCAGCCTGCTGCGCGGCAAGAACTTCGCGATGCTCGACACCCTCGACACCGCCACCGTCGTCACGGGCCGGGCCACGTTCACCGGCCCGCACACGCTGCTGGTCACCGCCGGGGAAGACCGCCTCGAGATCGAGGCGGCGACGATCGTCATCAACACCGGCGCCGAGCCCACGCTCCCGCCCATCCCGGGCCTCGCACAGAGCGCCCACGTGGTCACCAGCACGGGCCTGCTCGCGCGCGACGCGCGGCCTCGGCACCTCGTGGTTCTGGGTGGCGGGTACGTGGCCGTCGAGCTCGCGTCCCTGCACGCCCAGTTCGGCGTGCAGGTCACGATGCTGCAGCGCTCCGGCCGCCTGCTCACGGCCGAGGACACCGACACCGCCGCCGAGGTCGAGACCCTGCTCACCGAGGCCGGCGCCCGCGTGCTCACGGGCGTCACGGTGCGTTCCGTCGCCGACGACGACGGCGGTGCCCGCGTCACGTTCACCGATGCCGCCGGGCAGGAGGCGAGCGTCGTCGGCGACGTGGTGCTCGCCGCGCTCGGCCGCCGCCCCGTCACCGACGGTCTGGGCCTGGCGGACGTCGGCATCGACGTCGACGGGCGGGGCGGCGTCGTCGTCGACGAGCACCTGCGCACCTCGCTGCCGTGGGTCTACGCCGTCGGCGACGCCAACGGCGGGCCGCAGTTCACCTACGTGTCCCTCGACGACTACCGGATCGTGCTCGACCAGCTCACGGGCGCCGGGACGCGGTCCACGCGCGACCGCGTGGCCGTACCGCACACGGTGTTCACCTCGCCGCCACTGGGCCGGGTGGGCATGACGGAGGCCGCGGCGCGCGAGTCCGGTCGGCCCGTCAAGGTGGCCGTGCGGCGCGTGGCGGACATGGCGACCGTGCCGCGCGCCCGCATCGTGGGGGAGCAGCGCGGGGTCATGAAGGCCGTGGTCGACGCCGAGACGGACGCCGTGCTGGGCGTCGCGATCCTCGCCTACGACGCGCACGAACTGGTCAACACCGTAGCCCTCGCCATGCGGCACGGCGTCACGGCGAGCGAGCTGCGCGACTCGATCTGGACCCACCCGTCGATGACGGAGGCGTTCAACGACCTGTTCGGGGCGCTGGGGTGACCGTGGGTGCCCGGCGGCCGGTGTCAGAGGCGCCACGGACCATGAAGCGTGGCGCGGTCGACGAGACGCGAGGGTGAAAGCGCAGTTCAGCGTGCCCCGTGCAGGACTTGAACCCGCGACCGAGAGATTATGAGTCTCCTGCTCTGACCAGCTGAGCTAACGGGGCGCGCGCCGAGCCTACCGCGGCGGATCTCGCCTTCCTGTGGAAGGTTGGCTCCTGTGTGGTGGCTGGTCGCGGGGGGTGTCCTGGTCGTGGCGGGCGGCCTGCTCACCTGGCGCGCCTCCGCGGGGCCGGCCGGGCCGCCGCGAGGGATCGCCGTCGCGCTCGGGGTGGCGCTCGTGTTCTGGGGTCTGGTGAGCGCCGTCGTCGGGGTGATCGTGACGACCCTCTGAGGGGGCGGGCGGGGGTCGGCATGGAAGAATGCCGGGCATGGCGATGCGAGAGATCCGCGTGATCCCCGACCCCGTGCTCCGCACCGTGTGCGACGAGATCACCACGATCGACGACGGCGTGCGCAACCTGGTGGCCGACCTGGTCGAGACGGTCGACCACGAGGGCCGTGCCGGCCTTGCGGCGAACCAGATCGGTGTCAACCTGCGCGCGTTCTCCTGGAACATCGACGACGAGGTCGGCTACATCCTCAACCCGCGCATCGTGGCGCTGGGCGACGAGCTGCAGGACGGCGACGAGGGCTGCCTCTCGGTGCCGGGTCTCTGGTACGCCACGACGCGCTCGAACTACGCCCGGGTCGAGGGCATCGACCTCGACGGCGAGCTCGTGGTGGTCGAGGGCACGGGCCTGATGGCCCGCGCGCTGCAGCACGAGTGCGACCACCTGGACGGCAAGCTGTACCTCGACCGCCTGGAGCGCAGCGTGCGCGTCAAGGCCATGCGGGAGCTGCGCGCCCGCCTCTGAGGGGCCCGGCAGATCGCGCCACCGCAACTTTCACCTCGCGCCATGCCTCGGCGTCGGGCATCATGGCGCATGTCAGAGCAGCACCGCAGGTGACACGCCGTGTCTCACCCACCTGATCGAGGACGTAGGGGAAGACGGACCTCGACCCAGGGAGGAACACATGTCCGGCGCCATCACACGCGGTGTCCTTTTCGTGCACTCCGCACCTCGCGCGTTGTGCCCCCACGTGGAGTGGGCGGCAGGCAACGTGCTGGGTGCGCGCGTGTCCCTCGACTGGACGGTGCAGCCCGCCGCGCGCGGCCTGCACCGTGCCGAGTACTCGTGGCAGGGCCTGCAGGGCACCGGCGCGCGCCTTGCGTCGGCGCTGCGCGGGTGGGAGCACCTGCGCTACGAGGTCACGGAGGAGCCGTCGCACGGCGCCGACGGCGCGCGCTGGTCGCACACCCCCGAGCTCGGCATCTTCCACGCCATGACCGACGTGCACGGCAACGTCGTCGTGCCGGAGGACCGGGTGCGGGTGGCGCTCGAGCTGGCGCACGACCCGCGGGCCATGCAGGACGCCCTGGACCTCGCGCTGGGCACCGCCTGGGACGACGAGCTCGAGCCCTTCCGGTACGCCGGGGCCGGCGCCCCGGTGCGCTGGCTGCACCGCGTGGGCTGACGCGCGCTCCCTGGGAACGACGGCGCCCCGCCCCTCCGCGAGGAGGGACGGGGCGCCGTCATGCTGACACGGGTCAGGCCCTGCGGCGGCGTGTCAGCGCGACCGCGGCGCCACCCGCAAGCATGAGCAGCCCAGCGAGGAGGGTCACGCCGACGACGTCGGAACCCGTCCGGGGCAGCGGCCCCGGATCAGCGACGGTCGCCGTCGCGGCGGAGACCACCTGGAACGTCGACGACGTCGAGTCGCCGACGCTCACGCTGGTCGCCGTCCCCGTGTGGGTGCCGAGCTCGAAGTCGGCCGGCACCGTGAACGTCCAGTGCGCCACGCCGTTGACGTCCGCGGCGGTGGGCGCGAGCTGGAGCGGCACCGAGTGGATCACCGCACGGACGAGCTCACCGGGGCGGAAACCGCTTGCGTTGTACGTCTCGAGGTCGCCCACGTGGACCACGGGCTCGGTGAACGTCGAGGTCAGGGCCCGGGTCGCCGGAGCGGTGGGCGCGGGGTCGGTCACCCCGACCGTCGCGTCCCCGAGGGCGCCCGTGGCGTCGTCCGTGGCGACCACCGTGTACTGACCGGCGGGCGAGCCGGGCGGCACGGGGATCGTCGTCGTGAAGTGCCCGTCGCCGTCCGTGGTGACCTGGACGGGGTCGCCGACGGGGTTGCCGTCCGGGTCGAGCAGGACGACCGTCACGGTGGAGTCCGGCGTGTAGCCGTCGCCGCTGGCGGGCATGTCTCCGCCTGCCCCACCGTCGAAGGTGCTGGGGGCATCGACCGTCGGCGGGCCGGTGGTGGTGACCGTGGTGGTCGCCTGGGCACCGGACGGGTCGGTGGCGGTGACGTCGTAGACGCCGCCGGCCGGGTCCGTCGGCGACGTGATGACCACGACCTGGATGTCACCGTTCCCGTCTGCGGTCACGGTCTGGGTGTCCGTCGAGCCGTCGGGCATCGTGACCGTGACCGTGACATCGCCACCGGGCGTGAAGCCCGACCCGTCGACCGTGGTCGCGCCGCCCGACGGGACCTGAGGCTGTTCCGGGGTGAGGGTCGGGGCGGGCGTGACGGTCACCGTGGTGGTGGCCGTGGCTCCCGACGGGTCCGGTGCGCTGAACGTGTAGTCGCCCAGCGCGGTGCTCGAGCTCGTCGGGAACGGCAGCGTGAAGCTGCCCGCCGCGTCCGTCGTCACGGTCGTGGTCGACGTCGTCGAGTCCGGGGCCGTGATCGTGACGGTGATCGTGGACGACGGCGTGAAGCCCGTGCCGGTGACCGTCGACGTGCCGCCCGCCGGGACGGTGGCGGGGGAGGCCGCCAACGCCGGGTCGATCAACGCGACGGGGGCCGTGGCCGGACGGTTCGTCGGGTCGACGCCCGTGACCGTGAGCGGTCCGGCCGGGGTGCCGGCCGGGATGGTCACGGGTGTCGAGATGGCGCCGGAGGCGTCGGCCGTCGTCGTCACGGTGGCGACGGGGTTGCCGCCGGCGTCCGTGATCGTGACGGTGACCGTCGAGCCCGGCAGGTAGTCGGTGCCCGTCACCGTGATCGTGTCGCCGGGCTGGGCGGTCGCGGGGGCGGCGATCGTCGGCTGCGGCGGGATCACCTGGACGGTGACGGGGGCCGAGGTCTGGCCCGTCGCCACGTCGACCGCGGTGAACGTCGTGGCGCCCAGCGGCGTCGCCGTCGTCGTCGCGAACGGGTAGGTGACGGCGCCGTCGGCGTCGGCGGTGAGCGGGACGGTCGTGGTGTTCCCGCCGCCGTCGACGACGGTGAGCGTCACGGCTCCGTTCGGCGTGAAGCCCGAGCCGGTGATGGTGGCCGTGCCACCCTGCGCGACCGTGGGCGTCGACGCCGTCAGTGCCGGGTCCACCACCGCGATCGTGTCCGTGGCAGCAGCGCCCGAGGTCTGGCCCGTGCCCGTGACGGTGTAGACGCCCGGGGCGCTGCCGCTCGGGACGGGGACGCTCGCGGTGACCGAGCCGTCGGCACCCGCCGTCACCGTGACCGGCGTGCCGACTGCGGCGTCGCTCGGGTCGGTGAGCGTGAACGTGACCGGCTCGCCCGGCAGGTAGCCGGTGCCGGTCACCGTGACCGTCTGGCCCGGCGTGGTCGACGCCGGGGCGTCGATCGCCGGGTTGACCACGGCGAACGTGTCGGTGGCGGCGGCCCCCGAGGTGTCGGTCGCGGTCACCGTGTACGTGCCCGGCGTCGCGCCCGCGGGCAGGGGGACCGGCACCGAGATGTTGCCCGAGGAGTCCGGGGTGACCGTGCCGTCGAAGACCGTGCCGTTCGACGGGTCCGTGACGACGACGTGCACCGGCTGGCCTGGCGTGAAGCCGGTGCCCGGGATCGTCACCGTGGTGCCCGCGTCGGCCACGGGCGGGGCGTTCACCGTCGGGGCGGCGGTGACGGTGACGGTGGTCGAGGCGCTCGCGCTCGTCGTCTGGTCCACGGCCGTGAAGCCGTACGCGCCCAGCGTCTGGCCCGGTGTCGTCGCGAACGGGAAGGTGATGTCGCCGCTCCCGTCAGCCGTCACGGTCTGGGTGGTCGGGGTGCCGCCGCCCGGAGGCGTCGTCGTCACCGTGACCTGGCCGTTCGGCGTGTATCCGGTGCCCGTCACGGTCACCGTGCCGCCCGCGGGGACGGTCGGGCGGTCGGGGGCCAGGGTCGGGGCGGCCGTCACCGTCAGCGGCGTGGACGCGGTCAAGCCCGCCGAGTCCGTGGCGACCACCGTGTAGCCGCCCGGGGGCGTGCTCGCTGCCACGGGGAGCGGGACGCTGATGTTCCCGTTCGCGTCCGACGTCGTGGTCACCGCAGCGCCCGAGGGCGTCGTGCCGTCGGTGGTGAGCTGCACCGTGACCGTGCTGTTCGGCGTGAACCCGGATCCCGTGATCGTGGTGGTCCCGCTGGCCGGCACGGTCGACGGCGTCGCCGTGATGGCGACGTCGAGCAGGCGGACCGTGGCCGAGGCCAGGTTCACCGTGGCCAGGCCGGCCCCCGGAGAGAGCAGGTTGGCGAGCGAGAGCGAGAGCGCGCGCTGCGTGAACGACGGCGTGCTGGTGGAGGACTGGTTCGGTAGGTCGCCCGGGGACTGCTGCACGTTGATGATCAGGCTCGCGACGGTGGTGAGGGCCTGGAACACCGGGGTCAGTGCGGTGACCAGCGGCTGCGCCACCTGTGTCGTCACCGTGTTGGCGAGGCCGGCCACCAGGCCGGTCGGCGAGAACAGCACGTTGTTGAGCACGGTACCGATCGGTCCCAGCAGCGCGGCCAGGTTCAGGCCCGCGACCGGCACACCGAGGAGCTGCGCGGCGACGGTGCCGGTGGCGGTTCCGTCCAGGAACTGCTGCACGGTGCCGGAGATGTTGACGCCGACGGAGGTGTCGGCCACCGGGAGCCCCAGGTCCGCGTTGACCGCCACGGTCAGCGTCGCGGCCCGGAGCGCGGCGTCGACGGCGTTGACGACGGCGGTCGTCAGGTCGGTCAGCGCCTCGTTGAGACCGGCGAGGATCTGGTTGATCGTTGCCGCGTCCATCACCTGCGTGTTCACCGGGGCGTTGTTCAGCCCCCACCCGTGGGAGTCCGTGAGGATCCGGTTCAGGTCGACGGTCACTGTGCCGTTCGCAGGGTCGAGCACGACGCCGTCGGTGCCGAACGTCTGCTGGAACACGGGCGCGAGCGCCGTGTTGAGGTCGAAGTTCGAGAGCGCGACGGTGGGTTGCACGCCGAGTGCTGTCAGCACTGGGCCCAGGAGACCGCCGCTGAGGGTGCCCGCGATGAGCCCGGTCGGCCCCACGAGGCCGTTGATCGCGGTGTTCACCGACGGCGCGATCGCCGTCGTCGTCGCGGCGCTGAGCCCCGCGACCGCCGGGCTGGTGAGCACGACGTTCGCGTTCGCGATCTGGTACGTGCCCACCGGCGCCGTGCCGACGGTGTCGTTCGCGGTCGCCGAGAGCGCCCCGAGGTTGATGGCGAGGCCGGACGCGACGGCGTCGACGGGAGTCCCCGCGAGCAGCGGCTTGAGGTCGACGGTCGCGTTCGACGGGGCGGCGGCGTTGCCGCCGACCACGATCGCGCCCTGGTCGGTCACGGCTCCCGAGGCCGCCATCGCGGTCGAGGCGGTCACCGCGGCGGTCTGGTTGACGGCCCCCAGCTGGATCAGGCCGTTGGCGCCGAGCAGCTGGATGCCACCGGGCACGGTGACGCCCAGGGAGCTCAGCACCGCAGCGCTCAGCGGGTTCTGGTCCGATGCCGGCCCTGACGTGTACGCGGCGTCCGCGCCCGCCACGGCCGCGAGCGTGTCGAGGTCGACGCCCCCGACGACGCTCCCGCCGAGGAACTTGCCCAGCCCTTCGGACTGGTCGGCCGGCAGGGCGGCCGCCGGGCCTGCCCCCGCGAGGGCCATGACCCCCACGACCGCGCCGGCTGTCATGGCCGAGAGCCAGCGGCGTCGACGCCGCGCACCTCCCGAGCTCGCGCGGTGTCTTCCCCGATGGCTCCCAGCAGACATCTATGTCCCCCGATGCGCGCGTGCGGGACGCCCCCGCGTCCCGCTCTTCTGGGGAACCTAGCCCGGGTCAATCGTGAGCGCGCGGGCAGCGGAGCAGGGATCCCGCCCCGCCGCACGTCAGACGCTCAGGCGTTCGTCACCACGAGGGCCACGTTGTGCCCCCCGAAACCGAACGAGTTGTTGATCGCCACGATGTCGCCCTGCGGCAGTGCGGCCGGCACGTCGCGCACCAGCGGCACCTTGAGCTCGGGGTCCGGGTTGGCCACGTTGATGGTCGGGGGAGCGAGGCGCTCCTGCACCGCCTTGAGCGTGAACACCGTCTCGAGAGCGCCGGCGCCGCCCAGCAGGTGGCCCGTCATGGACTTGGTGGCCGAGAGCAGCACGTGGTCGGCCTCGCCGCCCAGCAGGTTGCGGATCGAGTTCGTCTCGGTGAGGTCGCCCACCTTGGTCGACGTGGCGTGCGCGTTGATGTGCGAGACGTCCGCGGCGGTGGCCCCGGCCATCTCCAGCGCCCGGCGCATCGCGGCCATCTGTCCCTTGCCCTCGGGGTCGGGGGAGGTCATGTGGTAGGCGTCCGAGCTCAGGCCCACGCCCGCCAGCTTGGCGTACACGCGCGCGCCGCGGGCGGCGGCGTGCTCCGCCGACTCCAGCACCACGATCGCCGCGCCCTCGCCGATCACGAACCCGTCGCGGTCGACGTCGTACGGGCGCGAGGCACCCTTCGGGTCGTCGTTGCGCAGCGACAGCGTGCGCGACGCCGCGAACGCGGCGATCGGCATCGGGTGCATGGTCGCCTCGGTGCCGCCGGCGACGACGACGTCGGCGCGGCCGCTGCGGATCATCTCGATGCCGTAGCCGATCGCCTCGGCGCCCGACGCGCACGCCGACACCATGGCGTGGGCCCCCGCCTGCGCGCCGATCTCGAGCTCGACGTACGCGACCGGCGAGTTCGGCATGAGCATGGGCACCGTCATGGGGAGCATGCGTCGGGCGCCGCGCTCACGCAGGGTGTCCCAGCCGTCCAGGGTGGTCCAGATGCCGCCGATGCCCGACGAGACCACGGCGCCGAGGCGCTCGCCGTCCACCTCGGGGGAGCCGGCGTCGGCCCAGGCCTCGCGCGTCGCGATGATCGCGTACTGCGCCGAGGGGTCCATGCGCTTGATCTCGGGGCGGGCCAGCACCTCCTCCGGCTTCACCTTGATCTGCGCGGCGAAGTTCACGGGGATGCCGTACTTCTCGGCCCAGTCGTTGTCGAACGTGCGGGCCCCCGACTCACCGGCCAGCGCGGCCGCCCACGTGGACACCGCGTCGCCGCCGAGGGGGGTGGTGGCGCCGATTCCGGTGACGACGACGTCGCGAGGAGCGGTCATGAGGGGCCTCCTGAGTCTGGGGTGGTGAGAGGTGCGGTGGTCGGGCTTGTCGAGGCCAGGTCAGCGACCGGTCTCGACAAGCCCGGCCTCCGGGGCGGCCGGTGTCAGGCCTGCGCGCCGGCGATGAAGGTCACGGCGTCACCGACGGTGGCCAGGTTCTTGACCTCCTCGTCGGGGATGCGGACGCCGAACTTGTCCTCGGCGTGCGTCACGATCGTCATCATCGACAGCGAGTCGATGTCGAGGTCGTCCGTGAAGGACTTCTCGAGCTGGACGGCGTCGGTCGGCAGGCCGGTCTCCTCGGCGACGATCTCGGCAAGGCCCTCGAGGATCTCGGTGTCGGTGTAAGCCATGGCTGTTTCCTTTACTTGGAGGGGTGGTCGGGTGGTCTCGACAGGCTCGACCACCGGGTAAGGATGTCAGGGAAGGACGACGACCTGGGCCGCGTACACGAGGCCCGCGCCGAACCCGATCTGCAGCGCGACGTCGCCCGACTTGGCCTGGCCGTCGGCCATGAGCCGCTCGATGGCCAGGGGGATCGACGCGGCCGACGTGTTGCCGGTCTCGGCGATGTCGCGGCCGACGACGACGTTCTCGGGCAGCTTCAGCTGCTTGACCATCTGGTCGATGATCCGCATGTTCGCCTGGTGCGGCACGAACACGTCGATGTCCTCGGGGCCCACGCCGGCGGCGTCCATGGCGGCCTGCGCGAACTTGCCGACCTGGAAGCTGGCCCACTTGAAGACGGTCTGCCCGTCCTGGCGCAGCGTCGGCCAGCCCAGCGACGGGTCGGAGCGCAGGTCGGTCCACGAGTGCGTCTGGCGGATGGTCTGCGCCTTGGAGCCGTCCGAGCCCCAGATCGTCGGGCCGATGCCCGGCGTGTCCGAGCGGCCGACCACCGCGGCGCCCGCGCCGTCGCCCAGCAGGAACGAGATCGAGCGGTCGGTGGGGTCGATGATCTCCGAGAGCTTCTCGGCGCCCACGGCCAGCACGTTGCGGGCGACGCCGGAGCGCACCATCGCGTCCGCCTGGGCGATCGCGTAGCAGTACCCGGCGCACGCGGCCGAGATGTCGTAGGCCGCGGCCGGGTTGGCGCCCAGGCGGTCGGCGAGGATCGCGGCGGCCGACGGCGTCTGCACGAAGTGCGAGATGGTCGACACGATGACGGCGTCGATCTGGTCCGCGGCGAGGCCCGAGGCCGCGATGGCCTTGGCCGAGGCGACCTCGGCGAGGTCGAGCACGTCGCGGTCGGCGCCCGCGCGGCGGCGGGTCACGATGCCGGTGCGCTGGCGGATCCACTCGTCCGAGGAGTCGATCGGGCCCGCGATGTCGTCGTTGGTGACGACCAGCTCGCCCCGCTCCGCACCGATGCCCAGGATGCGCGAGTACGCGACCGGCTCGGCCTGCTTGAGGACTGTCACTTCTCGGCTCCGTTCGTGGCGGCGACGCTGTGTCGTGCGATGAGGTCGCGGGCGGCGTCGACGTCGTCGGGCGACTTGACCGCGACGAGCTCCACGCCCTTGAGGGCCCGCTTGGCGAGGCCCGTGAGCACGCCGCCGGGGGCGAGCTCGAGGATGGCGGTGACGCCGCGGGAGGCGAGCTCGTCCATGACCAGGTCCCAGCGCACGGGGGCGGTGACCTGCGCGGCGATGGTGCGCAGCGTGGTCGCGGCGTCGCCGTGGGCCTGTCCGTCGACGTCGGCCAGGAACGGCACCTGCGGGTCGGCGGCGGGCCACGCCGCGGCGACCGGCTCGAAGGCCTCGCGCGCGGCGTCCATGAAGGGCGTGTGGAACGCGCCGGCCACCTGCAGCGGGATCACGCGGGCGCGGGCGGGGGCGTTCTCGGCCAGCGTCGCGAGGTCCTCGAGCGAGCCGCCGGCGACGGTCTGGCCGGCGCCGTTGACGTTCGCGGGCCACAGCCCGGCGGCCTCGATCGCGGCCAGGACCTCGGCCGGGTCCCCGCCGACGACGGCGGCCATGCCCGACGGCGCGGCGGCCGCGGCCTGGGCCATGGCCTGCGCTCGGCGGGTCACGAGGGCCACGGCGCCGGCGTCGTCGAGCACGCCCGCGACGGCCGCCGCGGCGACCTCTCCGACGGAGTGACCTGCCGTGACGTCGACGACGTCGCCGGCCGGGCGGCCGTCGAGGATCACGCGCAGCGCGAGCAGCGACGAGGCCACGATCAGCGGCTGGGCCACCGCCGTGTCCCGGATGGTGTCGGCGTCCGACGTCGTGCCATGGGCGACGAGGTCGAGGCCGGCTGCCTCGGAGAACGAGGCGATCAGGTCACCGGCACCGGGCAGTTCGAGCCACGGTGCGAGCATCCCGGGGGTCTGCGAGCCCTGTCCAGGGCAGACGACGGCGAGCACGGGTCCCACGGTGTCAGACGGTGGGACGGGAGGCCCGTACCGACGGGTACGAACCTCGCTCAGAGGCCTTGTGGGAATCCCACAAGATCGTCATGCCAGCTGGCCCAGGGCGAGCGCGACCTGGAGCACGAACGACTCGCGCGCGTCCAGCGGGTCCCAGCCGGTCACCTCCGAGACCTTGCGCAGGCGGTAGCGCACCGTGTTGGGGTGCACGTACAGCTGCCGGGCGGCGGCCTCGAGCGAGCGGCCCGTGCCCAGGTACGCCGACAGCGTCTCCAGCACGGAGCCCGTGGCGGCCTGCAGGGGCAGGAAGGCCCGCTCGACGAGCGCGGAGCGTGCCGTCTCGTCGCCCACCAGCACGCGCTCGGGCAGCAGGTCGTCCGCGAGCACGGGGCGGGGCGCCTGCGGCCACGCGGGCGCCGCGACCAGGCCGGCGAGCGCGGCGGCGGCCGAACGCGACGCCTCGACGACCGACGGCACCAGCCCGCCGATCACCACGGGGCCGGGTCCGAACCGCGCGAGCAGGCTGGTGGCGGCGGCGATGAGGTCGCCCTCGCCGCCCAGGACCAGCACCACGCGGTCGCCGTGGATGCCCACCAGGGCGTCGCCGGCGGCGCGGCGGGCGGCGCGGCGCAGGTCGGCGGTGCGCAGCTCGTCGAGCGACGTCGTCGTCGTGCCGACCATCACGAGCACGCGGCCGCGGCCCGACCACCCGAGTGCCGCGACGCGCGAGCGGAGCGAGTCGTCGCCGTCGCCCCGCACCAGCGCGTCGACCACCAGCGCCTCCAGGCGCGCGTCCCAGGCGCCGCGCATCTCGGCGGCGCGGGCGTAGACCTCCGCCGCGGAGAACGCGACCTCGCGGGAGTACCGCAGCACGGCCTCGCGCACCTCGCGCTCCGCGCCGGGCGTGGCGAGCTGGTCGGCGTGCGTCTCGACGACGTCGACCGTCAGGCGCACCAGCTGCAGGGCCTGCTGGAGGGAGATGGACTGCGTGAGCTCGCGGGGCGCGGCCGTGAACATCTCGCCGACGCCCGACGGCGAGCTGCCTGGGTCGGCGAACCAGGTGACGAACGCGGCGATGCCGGACTGCGCCACCAGGCCCACGTGGGACCGGTCCTCGGCCGGCAGCTCGCGGTACCAGGCCACCTCCTCGTCGAGGCGGCGCAGCGCAGCGGTGGTGAGGAACCCGGTGGCCTCGCGCACTCGTCTGACGGCGTCGGCACTGTGGTCGAGGCCGCGGTCCGGGGCCTGTGAGGTGGGGGGCACGTGCCGAGAATACGTGCCCCGCGGCCTGCGCGACCACGGCGGCGTTGTGGGATTGCGACAAAGGCCTGCGACACGCCCTCGCGCACGGCCGGACCTACGGCCCTGCTTCTGCGCCCGAGTTGTGGTTATGGTCATGACATGGCCCTCATGCCCCGGCTACGTGCCTTGCTCCGCCGGCCGTTCTCGGCCTCGACCGTCGGTGCCCGGCGGCCGATGCCGCCCGGCCGACGCCGCGGTGACACGGTTCAGGAGGACGCACTGCGCGCGATGCTGCTCGACGACCCCAACGACGTCCAGGCGTTCGACGCCCTCGCTGAGCTCGTGCGGCGGCGCGCCGCAGAGTCGGAGAACCCCGAGGACCCGCTGACCGCACCCGCAGACGAAGAGACCCTGGCCGCCCGGCGCAAGCGCGCCGCCGACCTGGCCGTCTGGTCGCTCGCCGAGGAGCTGGCCGGGCACCCGCGCGGCTGGTACCCGCTCCTGGAGCTGGGCCGGCTGTCGCTGGCCTCCGACCCCGAGGCCGCCGTCCGCCGTCTGGCGACCGCCGCCGAGCGCGACCCGTCGGGGCAGGCGCTGGCCGGCGGGATGGAGATCCTGCGCGAGGCCGGCATGCCGGTCGAGGCGCTGGGCCTCGGCGTCGGGCACTGGCGGGTCAAGGACCACAGCCCGGTGGTGGGCAAGCACCTGGTGCTCGCCGCGCTCGAGGCGGACCGCGCCCTGGAGGCGCGCCAGCACCTCGCCAACCTGGACATGCACCCCGACACCGCGACGGTGGCCCGCATCCGCACGGAGCTGGAGCAGGCGATCGCCGACTACGAGGCAGCCCAGCAGCCCACCCCCTGACCCCCTTCTCCACCGCGAGATAGAACCCGCCCTCACGAGATAGAACCCGGGGCCGCCCACAGCAAGGGGAGCCACCCACTCGCCGCCCCCCCCCCCC
>WRHK01000064.1 GCA_009783295.1 Promicromonosporaceae bacterium | reverse complement strand
CGGGGCCGGGCCGGGCGGGGCCGGGCCGCGCCGCCGCTCGGGCCTTGCGTCAGGCGTCGCGGCGCTTCAGCAGGATCGCGCCGGCGATGATCAGCACCAGCGTGTACGCGCACAGCACGGCGAAGCCGGGCCACGCCGTGAACGCGGGGAGGTCGGCGCCGCCGCCACCCCCGGCCGGGCCGCCCGGTGCGGTGGAGTGCGCGAAGTACGTGACGATGCGCTCACCGGCCGAGCTGGGCAGCCACTTGTTGAGGTTCTCCGCCCAGCTGGCCTGGGTCGCCGCGGCGATGCCGCTGATGATCCCGGGGATGAGGAAGAATAGCGCCACGACCGTGACGATCGCGCCGGGGGTGTTGCGGATCAGGAACCCGACCGCCACCGCGAACAGCGCCACGACCGTCGCGTAGAGCGGCACGCCGAGCAGCGCGCGCACCTGCTCGCCGTTCGACAGGTCGATCTTGATGCTGTGCGAGTCCAGCACGGGGTGCGTGACCAGGAACGCGATCGCCGTCGACACGGCGATGACCACGAAGTTCACGACAGCGACCACGGTGAGCTTGGCCCACAGCACCGACAGGCGCCCGGGGGCGGCCGAGAGGGTCGAGCGGATCTGGCCGGTCGAGTACTCGCCCGTGATCGCGATGGCGCCCAGCGACGCCGCGACCAGCGCCGCGAAGTTGTAGCCCGCCGTCACGAACGTGGTGGGCGGGACGACGCTGACGTGCTGGGCGTCGACGAGAGAACCGGCGGCCGCCGAGATCAGGAGGGCGACGCCGACGATGATCGCGACGGTGATGCCCAGCACCCACCAGGTGGAGCGCAGGCTCCACAGCTTGCGCCACTCGGACAGCAGCAGGCGGGGGAACGTGACCTTGGAACCCGCGAACGGGGAGGTGAACGTGGGGGCGGGGGTCACGGTGCTCATCGCTGCTCTCCCGTGGTCGTGGTGGCGGGGGCCTTGTGGCCCGCGTGCGACGGGTCCTCGGTGCGGTACTCGACCGAGTCGGCGGTCAGCTCCATGTACGCCTGCTCCAGCGTGGACTTCACCGGGGTCAGCTCGTGGAGCGCGACGCCGGCCGTCAGGGCCAGCTCGCCGACGGCGGGCGCCTCGAGCCCGGTGACCTCGAGCTGGTCGGTGACGCCGTCGTCGGGCACGACGACGGTGCCGCCCGCGGCCTCGACCGCCGTGCGCAGCGCGGCGGCGCCGGGCGTGCGCACCCGCACGGTGCGGCGCGACGCGTTCTCGGTGAACTCCTTGACGGAGGCGTCGGCGAGGATCTTGCCCTTGCCGATGACGATGACGTGGTCGGCGGTGAGCGCGACCTCGCTCATGAGGTGGGACGACAGGAACACCGTGCGGCCCTCGCTCGCGAGGTAGCGGGCCAGGTTGCGCACCCAGAGCACACCCTCGGGGTCGAGGCCGTTGACCGGCTCGTCCAGGATCAGGGTGCCGGGGTCGCCCAGCAGCGCCGCGGCGATGCCCAGGCGCTGGCCCATGCCGAGCGAGAAGCCGCCGACGCGCTTCTTCGCCACGGACTCCAGGCCAGTGAGCTCGATGACCTCGTCGACGCGCTGCGACGGGATGCCGTGCGTCGCCGCCTGCACCTGCAGGTGCTGGTAGGCGGAGCGCCCGGGGTGCACCGCGCGCGCCTCGAGGAGGGCGCCCACCTCGGAGAGCGGCGACCTGAGCTGGGAGTAGGGGCGTCCGTTGACGGTCACCGAGCCGGCCGTGGGCCGGTCGAGGCCCATGATCATGCGCATCGTCGTCGACTTGCCGGCGCCGTTGGGCCCCAGGAAGCCGGTCACGATGCCCGGGCGGACTGTGAAGGTGATGTCGTCGACGGCGGTCTTGGGGCCGTAACGCTTGGTCAGGCCGTGTGCCTCGATCATGGGGCTGAGCCTAAGACCTCGCGCCGCCTCCGAATACGGGGAAAACCCTGAGTGCGACCCCGGCCTGTCCACAGATGGTGCCAGGTCGTGGCGGTGACGGACCCTGGACGGCGAAGATGGGAACTGCCCGCCCGCCGGTGGCGTTGCACCGGAGGAACGGGGTCACGGACGTGGCCCCGTCAGGGCTGGACCAGGAGGAGCTCGTGAGCAACCCCTACTTCTCGAACAGCGACGTGTTCGGCGAGCCGCGCCGTACCGGCGCGCGCCGCCCCGCCGCCACCCCCGGCGTGGGCACCGCGCAGCAGCAGCCGCAGTACGGGCAGTCGGCCTCCCAGGCCGGCACGTACGGCACCCAGGCCGCCGACGCCGCATCGCTGGAGAACCTGTACAACGCGCCGTCGGCGACCACCGCGGACACCAAGCGCCTCACGTACGACGACGTGATCGTCAAGACGGGCGGGCTGCTCGCCCTCCTCGTCGTGGTCGCGGCCGCGACGTGGCAGCTGGCCCCGCAGATCTGGCCGCTCGGCATGGTCGTCGGGCTCGTGTTCGGCCTGATCAACTCGTTCAAGCGCAAGCCGAGCCCGCCGCTGATCATCCTGTACACGATCGCTCAGGGCGTGTTCCTGGGTGGCATCTCGTACGCCTTCCAGAACTTCGGCGTGAACGTCGGCGGGAACCCGCAGCCGATCTCCGGCCTCGTGTTCCAGGCCGTGCTCGCCACGATGGTCACCTTCGCCGCGGCGCTGTTCCTCTACAAGTCCGGCCGCGTGCGCGTGACGCCCAAGTTCACCCGCTGGCTCGTGATCGCCCTCGTCGGCTTCCTCGCGTTCAACCTGGTCAACCTGGTGCTCGTCTGGACGGGCGTGCTCGCCGGTGCGGGCGCTCGCGGCGGCGGCCTCGGCGTCGTCGTCGGCCTCGTGGCGATCGGCCTGGCCGCGGCCTCGCTCATCGTGGACTTCGACTCCATCAAGCGCGGCGTCGACCAGGGCGTGCCCGCCCGGTTCGCGTGGGCGGCCGCGTTCGGCCTGATGGTGACCCTCATCTGGCTCTACCTGGAGTTCCTGCGCCTGCTCGCGATCCTGCAGGGCCGCAACTGACGCGTCGCTCTCCCACGGACGCCCGTGCCCCCTCGGGGGCGCGGGCGTCTTTCGTTCGTCGGGGGCAGCATGGGGCCATGCGCTACGTGGAGCACGTCTCGGAGCTGGTCGGCCACACGCCCCTGGTGCGGCTGAACGCCGTCACCGCGGGGCTGTCGGCGACCGTCCTCGCCAAGGTCGAGTACCTCAACCCGGGCGGGTCGGTGAAGGACCGGATCGCCCTGAAGATGATCGAGGCGGCCGAGGCCTCCGGGCTGCTGCGGCCCGGCGGCACCATCGTCGAGCCGACGTCGGGCAACACCGGCGTGGGCCTGGCGCTCGTGGCGCAGCGCAAGGGCTACGGGTGCATCTTCGTGTGCCCCGACAAGGTCAGCAAGGACAAGCGCGACGTGATGGCCGCGTACGGCGCCCAGGTGGTGGTGACGCCGACGGCGGTGCCGCCCGACGACCCGGGCTCGTACTACTCGGTGAGCGACCGCCTGGTGCGCGAGACGCCCGGGGCGTGGAAGCCCGACCAGTACGCGAACCCGAACGGCCCGGCGTCGCACTACGAGTCGACGGGTCCCGAGGTCTGGGCGGACACCGACGGGCGCGTCACGCACTTCGTCGCCGGGGTCGGCACGGGCGGCACCATCACCGGGACGGGGCGGTACCTGCACGACGCGTCGGCGTCACGGCCGGCCGAGGACGGCGGGCGCGTGCACGTCGTCGGGGTCGATCCCGCCGGGTCGGTGTACTCGGGCGGCGACGGCCGGCCGTACCTGGTCGAGGGCGTGGGCGAGGACTTCTGGCCGGCGGCCTACGACCCGACGGTGCCCGACGAGGTCATCGCCGTCACGGACGCGGACTCGTTCGCCATGACACGCCGGCTGGCGCGCGAGGAGGCGCTGCTGGTGGGCGGGTCGTGCGGCATGGCCGTCACGGCCGCGCTGCGCCTGGCCCGCCGGCTCGAGGACGAGGACCCCGAGGCCGCCGCGAAGGCCGTCATCGTGGTGCTGCTGCCCGACTCCGGGCGCGGGTACCTGTCGAAGATCTTCGACGACTCGTGGATGCGCTCGTACGGGTTCCTCGACGCGTCCGAGGGCGTGACCGCGGGCGACGTGCTGCGCGCCAAGTCGGGCGACCTGCCGCAGCTCGTGCACGCCCACCCCACCGACACCGTCCACGACGCGATCGAGATGCTGCGCGAGTACGGCGTCTCGCAGATGCCCGTAGTCGTGGCCGAGCCGCCCGTGAAGATCGGCGAGGTGGCGGGGTCGCTCACCGAGCGTGCGCTGCTCGACCTCGTGTTCAGCGGCAAGGCCGGGCTCGCCGACCCGGTCGCCATGCACATGGAGGAGCGGTTCCCTCTCGTGGGCACGGGCGAGGGCATCGAGGCGGTGCGCGCCGCCCTGCACGACGCCGACGCGCTGCTGGTGGTCGAGGACGGCAACCCGGTGGGCGTGCTGACGCGGCACGACGTGCTGGGGTACCTCGCGCGCTGAGCCGCGCCCGGCCTCAGCGCCGGTGGTGCGCGGCCTCGAAGTGGTAGTCCTCCTCGCCCGCGCCCTCGGCGCGGATCACGTGCATGACCGCGTTGATGAGGGCCAGGTGCGTGAACGCCTGGGGGTAGTTGCCCAGGTGGCGGCCCGTGTGCGTGTCGAGCTGCTCGGCGTACAGGGCGAGCGGGCTCGCGTACCCGAGCAGACGCTCGCACAGCGCCCGCGCCCGCTCGACGTCGCCGATCTCCACGAGCGCAGAGACCAGCCAGAACGAGCAGATGGTGAAGGCGCCCTCCTCTGTCTTCATGCCGTCGTCCAGCTCGCCTGGGCGGTAGCGCAGCACCAGGCCCTCCTCGGTGAGCTCGTCGGCGATGGCTCGGACCGTCGCGACGACGCGCTCGTCGTCGGGCGGCAGGAACCGCAGCAGCGGCACCAGCAGCAGCGACGCGTCCAGGGAGTCCGAGCCGTAGCGCTGGACGAACACGCCGCGGCTGTCGACGCCGTTCTTCTCGATGTCGGTGCGGATCTCGTCGGCGATCTTCTGCCACCGCTCGGCGAAGTCGGGCGCGTCGTAGGCGGTTGCCAGGCGGGCGCCGCGGTCCAGGGCGACCCAGCACATGAGCTTGCTCGACGTGAAGTGCTGGGGCTCGCCCCGCACCTCCCAGATGCCGCGGTCGGGCTCGTGCCAGTGTGCCGCGGCCTCGTCGACCTGGCGCTTGAGCAGCGGCCACACCGCCTCGGGCAGCTGGTCGCGCGACTTGGCGTGCACCCAGACCGAGTCGAGGACGGCGCCCCACACGTCGTGCTGACTCTGGTCGTAGGCGCCGTTGCCGACGCGCACCGGGCGGGCGTCCTCGTAGCCCGTCAGGTGGTCGAGCTCGGACTCGTCGAGCCGTGTCTCGCCGCCCACGCCGTACATGATCTGGAGCTGGTCGTGGGCGACGTCCTGGATGAACGCGAAGAAGTCGTTGGCCTCGCGGTCCAGGCCCAGCGTGTACAGGCCCCACAGCGCGAACGTGGAGTCGCGCACCCACGAGTACCGGTAGTCCCAGTTGCGCGGGCCGTGCGGGGTCTCGGGGAGCGACGTCGTCGCGGCCGCGAGGAGCGCACCCGTGGGCGCGTAGGTGAGCCCCTTGAGCGTCAGAGCGGAACGCTCCAGGTACGTGCGCCACGGGTGGTCGGGGAAGACGCCCAGCGTGACCCAGCCGCGCCAGAACTGCTCGGTGCGCCACATCGCGTCGGCGGCGTCCGACCAGGTCTGGGGGGCGGGCTCGTCGGACCAGGCGAGCGCGATGAAGTGCTGGTCGCCCTCGTTCATGCGGCTGCGGGCGTTGGCGCGGCCCTCGCCCAGGCCGATGCGCAGGCTCGACGTGAGGCGCAGGTCGGGCGCCGCGGAGCCGTCGGCCGCCGGGGCGGCGTCCGGGCGGGCCACCGCGACGTCGTACGCCTCGCCCTCGTACTCCCAGCGCGCGCTGTCGCGCCCGTACGAGGGCCGCGGCTCGCACACCACCTCGAGGTCCACGGTGCCCGACACGCACTTCACGGTGCGCAGCAGGATGTGCTCGGCGTCGTCGTCCGTGGGCGTGCGCCGGTGCGTCGCCGAGCGCGTCCTCGTGTGGTGCCACGGGCCCATCACCATGGCGTCGCGCACCACGAGCCACCCCGTCGGCGTCTGCCAGGTGGTCTCCAGCACCAGCGTGCCCGGCAGGTAGCGGCGCGCCACCGGCACGCGCACGCCGTACGGCCCCACACGGAACAGGCCCGCGCCGCGGTCCAGCAGCGACGTGAACACGCTCGGCGAGTCGGGCCGTGGCACGCACATCCACTCGACCGCACCCGACGGCGCCACCAGGGCGTTGGTCTCGCAGTCGGACAGGAACGCGTAGTCCGCGATGGCCGGGAACGGGCTGCGGGTCTCCGGGGTGATCCCGGTGGCGGCCCCCGCCGGCGCCGGGCGGTGCGCGGAGCCGGGATGCTTGCGTGTCGGCATCTACCCAGCGTGCACACGCCCCCGGGCCCGGGGCCACCGGGGGCGCCCCACGCGGGCCGCGTAGGCTGGCCGGGCACATCCCCGACCGCGAAGAGGTACCTCGTGACCACGCTCCCCACCGCCTCCGGCACGTTCGGCGACAAGCCGACGCTCACCTTCCCCGAGGGCGGCGCGCCTGCCGGCCTCCAGGTCCAGGTGCTCGAGGAGGGCTCCGGCCCCGTCGTCGACGCCGGGCGCACCATCGTCGTCAACTACCTGGGCCAGACGTGGGCCGGCCACGTCTTCGACAACTCCTACGACCGCGGCGCCCCGATCGACTTCCCGATCGGCGTCGGCGCCGTCATCGGCGGCTGGGACAAGGGCCTGGTCGGCCGCAACGTGGGCGACCGCGTGCTGCTCTCGATCCCGCCGGAGCACGGCTACGGCATGCGCGGCGTCCCGCAGGCCGGCATCGGCGGCGGCGACACGCTGGTCTTCGTGGTGGACGTCGTCGGCGTCCGCTGAGCCCCGCGCTCGACCGCTTCTCGTTGTGGGTCCCTGAGACTCCGGTGATCGGGGCTGATCACCGGAGTCCCAGGGACCCACAACGTGTTTTTCCCCTGGTCACGGGGCTGGACCGCACGGGCGGCGGGTCAGTAGCGTGCGGCCACCCGCACGCACCGACCATCGAGGGAACACCCAGTGACCTTGTCGCCTTCTCCTCTGCCGAGCGAACCCGCCGTCGGCAGCCCGAGCGCCGTCCAGCCGCCGGCTCCGGCGGCCTCGCCGCAGGGACCGCCCGCGTACCGGGGCGCCGACAGTCGGCAGGTCTGCCGGTTCTGCGGCTGCGTCCCGGCGGTCCAGGCGACGGTGCGTCGCCACGTGGGCATGCTCGTGCTGATGCGTTTCGTGAGGCTCGACGGGCCGTTCTGCCGGCGGTGCGGGATCGCCACCGTCCGCGACATGACGGCGAAGAGCCTGGTGCAGGGCTGGTGGGGCTACGCGTCCTCGGTCATCAACCCGATCACCATGCTGCTGAACGTCGGCCCGATGCTGAAGTTCAAGCGGCTCCCCGAGCCGGAGGCCGGGTACCGCGAGCCCCTGCACCTGGGCAAGCCCCTGTTCCGGCGGCCGGAGATCCTGGGGCTGCTCGTCCCGGTCGCGGTGGTCGCCCTGATCGTGGCGGCCGTCGTCAGCTCGACGGACCACCGGGCGGTGGCCGGAGCCTGCATCGTGAACCGGGGCACGGACGACGCGCCGCAGATCGCCGTCGTCGACTGTGGCGGGGACGAGGCCGCCTACCGGATCGTCGGCCGGGTGGACGGCGTCGCCGACGACTCGCAGTGCGACCAGTTCCGCGACGCCGTCGCCACATACACACAGGAGGCCGACTCGGCGACGTACACGCTCTGCCTGGCCCCGGTGGGCAACGCGAGCTGAGTCGTCCCCCCCGCAACGTTGTGGGTCCCTGAGACTCCGGTGATCGGGGCTGATCACCGGAGTCCCAGGGACCCACAACGGGTACTACGGGTACGTCACCACCTGCGGGGACGCGAAGCCGCCCACCGCCGGGGCGCCCACGTCGTTGATGACGTGGTTGATGCCGCCGCTGCCGTTGAGGAACACGCTCGTCATCGAGTGGAAGGCGATGCCCGCACCGGTCGGGGTCTGGATGCCCGACTCGTCACGGATGTCCACGCCCTGGTTGAAGAACGAGTACACGCCCAGGCCGTACGCGGTGTGCGTCTGCACGCCGTCCGCCACGCGGTACGACGCGAACCCGTCGCGGGTGCCGTCCGTCCACGCGGCCTGCGAGGGCACGTCGTACGGCAGCTCGGACTGGTAGAAGACGGTGGTGCCGCCCTCGCCGTTCCACAGCACCTGGTTGCCCTCGTAGTGCTCCACGAACAGGCCGGTCGCGGTGACGTCGTCGCCGTTGACCACCAGTCCGTGCTCGGCGGCGTTCGTGTCCCAGCCGACGCCGTTGCCGTGGTCGGCGCGCCACGCCCACAGGTCGTCGAGCACGACGTCGTCGCTGTTGACCTCGATGGACGTGGTGGCCTGGCCCTGCCAGGGGCCGCCCACGCGGACGAACACGTCGCTGAGCGACGTCGGGTCGGCGGGGTCGGACTTGTGCGAGTTGTGCGGCCCCACCTGCACCAGCACGTCGGAGGCGGGCACGTTGGCGTCCACGGTGATGCCGGAGACGACGACGCCGGGCACGTCGCCCGTGGTCAGCACGGCGTTGCCGTCGGTCGGGGTGAGCGACGCGAAGCCGAGGCCGAGCACCACGGTGTCGGCCCGCTTGACGGCGATCGGCTTGTCGAGCCGGTACACGCCCGGGGTGAGGATCAGGTTCTTGCCGCGCGCGAGCTGGGAGTTGATGGCCTGCGCGGTGTCGCCGGGGTGCGCCACGTAGACGTCGGAGATCGGCACGGAGCGGCCGGCGTCGGCCGACGTCGACCAGTCGACCCCGCTCGTGTTCCTGTGCGCCGAGGGCACGAACACGGCGAGCCTGCCGTCGGAGCCGCGGTACAGGAACGGCGCCTCGCGGGTCACCGGGGTGGTGTCGAGCGTGGTCTTGTTGCCGACCCCGCCGCCGGCGAGCGGCCCGAAGTCGTTCGCGGGAGCCCCCTGGACGCCGCTGAACACCATGTTCCAGACGCCGCCGTCCCAGGTGCCCACCGAGCTGTTGCGCGTGTACCACTGCTGCTGCGACCCGGTGACGAGCGTGCCCGTGACGCGCGAGTTCGCGAGGAACCCGCCCGACGCGTACTCGCCGAACCGCCCGAACACGGTGAGGTTGCCGCGCACGTCGACGCGCCGCATGGGCGCCGCCTGCGAGACGGCCCAGCGCAGCTGGTGCGGGTCGGCGGTCCCGGCGGGGAAGGGCAGCGCGGCGTCGTCCTCGACGGCACGCTGGATCGGGTTGATCGCCAGGTTGGACACCGAGCGCCAGAACCGCGTGAGCGACCCGGGGGACTGGCACGCCCACGGGCTGTTCGGGCAGCTGACCACGGGGTTCACCTGGAACGCGCCGTTGACGACGACGTCGCCGGGCTGGGCGCCGAGGCCGGCGATGGCCTCGTAGTAGCCCACCGTGCCGTTGACGATGCCCGTGGCGGTGGCGGGGTCGTCCTGGCCCGCCGCGCTGCCGTAGGTGCCGGGCTCGAAGAAGATCTGGTGGCGGTTCTGGCTGAACTCGTCCTCGTCGTTGACGGAGGTCAGCAGGGCGTTGATCTGGTCGGTGGTCCAGCTCGGGTCCACGAACGTGACGTTCGGGCCGAAGTCCGGGTCTCCCGGATGACCGCCCGGGTGGGCGGCGGCGGCCGCGAAGGCCGGCGTCAGGGAGCCGCTCGCGACCAGCGCGAGCGTGAGCGCGCCCAGGGGCGCGATCTGGCGAGTCCTCATCGACTCCTCCTCGATCGGGTTCCGGGCCGCTCGGCGAGCGGCCCGGAACCGACCGTAGCGTCTGCTTACTGACCTGTCAGCGGGACGCAGGGTGTGGTGTCACGCGTCGTAGCGGTACGCGTCCCACACGCCCAGCAGGTACTGGATCCCCAGGGCGCGGTCGTACAGGCCGTAGCCCGGGCGGGGCGTGTTGCCGCGGTTCTCGTCCCACAGGTGGCGGCCGTGGTCCGGGCGGACGTACCCCTCGTAGCCGGCCTCGGCGTAGGCCTTCATGATGCCCGTGGTGTCGATCGACCCCTCGCACGCGCGGTGGCCCACCTCGACGAAGTCGCCGTTGGGGAAGTGCTTGATGTTGCGCACGTGGCTGAAGTGGATCCGGTCCATGAACGTCTTCACGGCGTCCACCGGGTCGGAGTCGGGGTTCGAGCCGAACGAGCCGAGGCACAGCGTGAGGCCGTTGTACGGCGACTCGTTGAGCGACAGCACGCGGGCCAGGTCCTCCTTGCGGGAGACGACGCGCGGCCAGCCGAAGATGTCGAACGCCGGGTCGTCCGGGTGCACGCCGAGCTTGACGTCGAACTCCTCGCACGTGGGGATCACGGCGTCGAGGAAGTACTTGTAGCTCGCGTACATGTCCTCGCGGGTGACGCCGACGTACGCCTCCTTGAGCTCCTGGAACGAGGCCAGGCGCTCGGGCTCCCAGCCGGGGAGCGTCATGCCGCCGTCGTCGAGGTTCATCGACGCGATGAGCGACTCCGGGGTCAGCTCGTCGACGATCGCCTTCTCGTAGAACAGGGCCGTGGAGCCGTCGGGCAGCGGGTGGAACATGTCCGTGCGCAGCCAGTCGAAGACGGGCATGAAGTTGTAGCAGATCACCTTCACGCCGGCCCGGCCGAGGCGCTCGATGCAGAGCCTGTAGTTCTCGATGGCGGTGTCGCGGTCGAGGCCCAGCACCGTCTTGCCCAGCTTGATCGACTCGTGCACGTTGACGGACTCGACGACGTCGGCCCGGAACGTCTTGGTGATGCCGCGCGCGCGGTGCTCGTCGGTGAGGTCCTCGATCGTCGCGATCTCCGCGGCGATCTCGGCCTCGGTCCACTCCTCGCCCGCCTGCTTGTGGTGCAGCGACCAGACGATCGTCTCGACGCCCGGGATCTGGCGGATGTCGTCGAGGGAGACGGTGTCGTTGCCCTCGCCGTACCAGCGGAAGCCCATCTTCATTGCGGTAGTCCTTCGTTCAGCGAGGAGGGTCAGAGGAGCGTGTCGCTCGCCGCGGCGAGCGCCGTCGCGTGCCCGACGACGGCGTCGGCCAGCGCCCGGTGGGTGCCCGCGTCGCCGGGCAGCACGCCGGGCAGGGCGAGCAGCGCGCGCGCCACACCCTCGACGGACCCGCCGGCGGCCGCGACCGCGGCCGTCAGAGCGGGTGCGCCGGCGGGGTCGCCCAGGTCGACGCCGTCGCGCACGGCGCGGCGCACGAACTCGGTCCACGCGGCCAGGCCGAACGCGATGCCGTCCGGCACGCGGCCGCCGTCGAGCGCGAAGCGGAGCGCACCGCCCCAGCGGAACGGGATCTTCTGGGTGCCGTCGGTCGAGACCTGGCGGGTGGAGTGGCCGGTGGCGGGATTGGCGAAGCGCTCGAGCAGGCTTTCGGCATAGGCGGGCAGGTCGGCGCCGGCGGGCGGGGTGACGGACGGCATGGCGTCGTCGACCATGTAGGCGCGCGCGTGGGCGGCGATCTCCGGGGAGACGACGGCCTCGGCCATGGTGGCGTAGCCGAACAGGCGGCCCGCGTAGGCGACCAGGGAGTGCGTGCCGTTGAGCATGCGCAGCTTCGCCTCCTCCCAGGCGGTGACGCCGTCGGCATCGACGATCTGCGCACCGGCCAGCTCCCACGCCGGGCGGGGGCCCGCGAACGAGTCCTCGACGACCCACTGACGGAACGGCTCGCCGCTGACGGCGGCCTCGTCGTGGGCGCCGAGGAGGTGCTCGACGCGGTCGAGCGTCTGCGGCGTGACGGCGGGGGTGATGCGGTCGACCATGGAGCTCGGCCAGGTCGTGTGCGCGGCGAGCCACGCGGTGAGGTCAGCGGCGACCGGGCCGGCGGCGGCGAGGAGCTCGTCGACGACCGCCCGGAGCACGGCGCCGTTGTGGGCCACGTTGTCGCAGCTCAGCACCGTGATCGGGGTGGCGTCCCCGCGGAAGCGTGCGGCGAGCCCGCGCACCAGGAGCCCGACGGCCGTCGCGGCGGGGGCGACGTCGTCGGCTCCGCCGAGCTCGGCCACGAGCGCGTCGACGTCCGGCTGCACCTTCTCCAGGTCGAGGTGGCCGTCGCCCGTGCGGCAGTAGCCCTTCTCGGTGATGGTCAGGGTGACGAGGTGCGTGGTCGGGGCGGCCATCGCGGCCAGGAGGCGCGGGGTCTCGTCGCCCTGGAAGGCGACGTCGAGCACCGACGCGACGACGCGGGCCTGCTCCAGCGGCGACCCGTCGGGGTTCAGGCCGACGGTCAGCACGGTGTACCGGCCGCCCTGCTCCCGCAGCGTGGCGACCTTGCCGGCCGTGTGCACGACGTCGCCGAGGATGCCCCACCGCAGGTCGCCCGACGCCGCCATCGCGTCCTCGGTGTACACGGCCTGGTGCGCACGGTGGAACGCGCCCCAGCCCAGGTGCACGATGCCGACGCCCGTGGGGACGACGGGGGGCGGCACGACGCCGGCGGGGAGCGGGGTGTCGGTGCCGAGTCGGGGGGAGGTGCTCATGGGTCCTCGTCGCGGGTCGGGGCAGGGTGCAAACGTTTGCGGTCAGCCTAGCGTGGAAGCGCACGTGCCCCTGCAGCGGCCGGGACCGCCCGGTCTCAGTCCTCTTGCTTGGTGAAGCGGTGGAACACGTCGAGCAGCATGGGCTTGTCGTTCTGGTACCAGAACCACACCCAGATGCCGCCGATCAGCGCCAGCACCAGCTCGGAGAGGAACCACGTCACCGTGGCAGCGATGAGCACCAAGGCGATCACGCCGAGCACCACCCGCACCATGAGCAGGTAGTACACCGCCAGCCGCGCGACGTCGCGCGTGCGGAAGCTGAAGAAGGTCGCGATGGCCACGCCCTGCAGCGCCCACGCGGCCACGAGCGCGCCGATGATGCCCAGCACGATGCGGTACAGCGTGCCGATGCCGGCGGTGTCCGCGAACGCGAGCACGAACCCGATGATGCCGATGACGACCAGCGCCGGCACCCACAGGCGCAGCACGTCGGCCCAGTTGAGCCGGTAGCCCTTCCAGAACGCCTTCGACGGCGCCAGGTCCTCGTCCGTGTACCGGGCCCGCACCGTGTACAGGGCGGCGGACAGGGCCGGGCCCAGCGGGATGAACGCCAGCGCGATGAACGGGACGTTCGACGGCGACGGCGCGAGCAGCAGGGCGATGACCAGCGTCGGCACCGACGCGAGCGCCAGCAGCAGCGTCAGCACGATGTACCAGTAGATGGCCCGCGACGCGCGGCCCAGCACGCCCTCGCCGAAGTCGCCCGGCAGCGGCTTGGTCTTGCGGCGCTCGGGCGGCTCGAACGGGTTGCGTGCCGGCGTCGTCGGCTCGTCGGTCGTCATGGTCAGAACCTATCGGGGACGCGCGCGCCGGAGCGCCGGCGGTCGCGGGCGAGGGCGGCGTCGCCGGGCCGGCCCCGGGGTCCCGTAGGGTCCGTGCTATCGAGAGTTTCGACGACGAGGTCGAGGAACCATGAGCACGCCCAAGCCCACGATCGCCGAGGTCGCCGTCCTCGCCCGCGTGTCCGCCCCCACCGTCAGCAAGGTCATCAACGGCCGTGCCGACGTCGCCGCCGAGACGCGGGCACGCGTCGAGGACGCGATCGACCAGCTCGGCTACCAGCGACGACGCCAGGGCCCGCCCGCGCCGGGCACCGGCCTGGTCGACCTGGTCTTCCACAGGATCGGCTCGCCCTGGGCCGGCGAGATCATCGGCGGCGTCGAGAGCGCCGCGGCCGAGGCCCGCGTCTCCGTGATCCTCACCGAGCTGGGCGGAGCGCACCGGCCGCCCGCGTCGTGGGTCGAGACGACGCTCGCGCGGCCGCCGCTCGGCATCCTCCTGGTTGCGTCGCACCTCACACCGTCGCAGCGCGAGCAGATCGCGCACCGGTCCATCCCCGTGGTCGTGATCGACACCGACGGCGAGTCGCCGGAGGACGTCGCGGCCGTCGGGTCGGACAACTGGGGCGGCGGGCTGCTGGCCACACGGCACCTGATCGGGCTGGGGCACACGCGGATCGCGGCGATCGGCGGCCCCGCGACGATGCTCTCCTCGCGGGCCCGCCTGGACGGGTTCCGCAGCGCGCACGCCGAGGCCGGGATCGCCGTCGACCCGCACCTGGTCATGGAGGGCGACTTCTACGTCGGGGCCGGGTACCGCGCGGCGCGCGAGCTCTTCGCGATGCCGCCGGGCCGGCGCCCGACCGCCGTGTTCGCCGGCTCCGACATGCAGGCGCTCGGCGTGCTGCGCGCGGCGCACGAGTGCGGGCTCGTGGTGCCGCGCGACGTGTCGGTCGTGGGGTACGACGACCTGACCCTGTGCGAGTGGTCGGCGCCGTCGCTGACGTCGGTCGACCAGAAGCTGGCCACGCAGGGCGCCGTCGCGACGCGCCTGGTTCTCGACCTCGCGGAGGGCCGCAGGCCGGCGCTGGACCGGGTGAACCTCACGGCGGAGCTCGTGGTCCGCGAGTCGACGGCGCCGCCGCCCGCGCCGTGACGCGGCTGACGCGGCGTGTGGCGGCGCCGGCGCGTCAGAGCCCGAGGTCGAGGTCCGCGACCCGCACCGCCTGGCCCGTGCGCAGCGACTCGTTGGCCGCGATGCCCACCGCCACCGCCGCGACGCCGTCGCGGTAGCCGGCCGCGCGGCCCAGCGGGTCGTCGCCGACCCGCAGGTCGCGGCGGAACACGTCCATGAGCAGGATCGCGTCGCCCCCGCCGTGCCCGCCGATCCCGGCGGGGATCGGCACCTCGCGGGCCGGCTCCCAGTGCTTCTGCACCACCAGGTGCTCTGACTCCGGGCGCAGGCCCTCGGCGTCGAGCTTGGCCTGCTGCGTCTCCGGCGTGGCCGACGGGTCCAGCACCACGTGCCCGCGCGAGTCGATCACCACCACGCCCCGCTCGACGACCGTGAGCTCGGCCCGCCCGCGCGTCCCGTTCACCGCGACGGTGTACCCCTCCCAGGGGGCGTGCGCGTTGAGCGAGTACGTCATGGTGGCCCCGCGGGCGTAGTCCACGACCAGCGACATGTTGTCGTCGATGGTGATGCCGTCCGAGAACACGTCGAGGTCGCGGCGGTAGCCGTCGTGCTGCTCGGCGTCCAGGTAGAGCGCCCGGAGCCGCGGGTCTGCCGTGAGGTCGAACGACCACGGGTCGCCCACCACCCCGGTGCCGCGCTCGGGCCGCTCGCCCATGCCGCGGGCGGCGGCGTTCGCCGCGCCGTAGAACCGCAGCCCGGCCGACGCGAACACGCGGGCCGGCACGTCGCCGAGCCACCAGTTGACCAGGTCGAAGTGGTGCGACGACTTGTGGATCAGCAGCGAGCCGGAGTTCTCGCGCCGCCGGTGCCAGCGCCGGAAGTAGTCGGCTCCGTGCACCGTGTCGAGCACCCACTCGAAGTGCACGGAGGTGACCTCGCCGATCTCGCCCGACGCGATCACGTCGCGCAGCGAGGAGTTCCGCGGCGAGTACCGGTAGTTGAACGTCATGACGACGTCGCGCCCCGTCGCCTGGACCGAGTCGGTGATGGTGCGCACGCCCGCCGCGGTGGTGGTGAGCGGCTTCTCGACGACGACGTCGGCGCCCGCCGCCTGCGCCCGCGCGACCAGGTCGGCGTGCGTGAAGTCGGGCGTGGTCACGACGACGACGTCGACACGCTGGTCGAGCACCATCGCCTCGAGCGCGTCCGGGCCGTAGGTGGGCAGCCCGGCAGGGCCAGGCAGCCCGAGCGCGCGGCCCACCTCGGCGTCGTAGTACGCCATGCGGGCCGGGTTGGTGTCGCACCAGGCGACCAGCTCGGCGACGTCCGCGTGGTCGCCCGTGATCGCGCCGACGTACATCCCGGCGCGGTGCCCCGTGCCGACGATCGCGTAGCGCCGCCGCGGCCGGTCCGCGGGTACGGGCGCGAGCTGCGGCACCACGGCGGGGTCGCCGGCGGCCGACGAGGCGGACGCGGGACGCGGTGCCGTGGGGTTCTGGTCGGCGCTCATCCGGCCACCGTCTTCAGGCCCACGGTGATGCCCTCGTCGAGCAGGGTGCGCGCGAACGGCGCGGCCTCGGCGGCCAGCCGGGCGGCCAGCGCGTCGCCGTCGGGCAGGCCGGCCACGAACCCCGCGGCGTCGACGAACCCGTGCAGCCAGCCCGCGAGGTCGGCGTCGTCGAACGTGGCGCGCAGCTGCGTGACCAGCACGGCGTCGTCCCGGACCTCGAAGCCGGACGCCTCGACGCGCGCCGCGTCGAAGCCCCGGCCGCTGTAGAGCACGGCGAGCGCGGCGAGCGCGAACACGGTGAGTGGGGCCTCGCGGCCGGCCGCCCAGGCGTCGAGCGCGACGGGCAGGTTGCGCGCCCGCCACTTGGAGACCGAGTGGAGCGAGATGTCGGCCAGGCGGTGCTGCAGGTACGGGTTGGTGAACCGTTCGGTGATCCGGTCGGCGAGGTCGACGAGCTCGGGCGTGGGGTCGCCGTCCTCGTCGACCTCGGGGATCGAGGGCAGCACCTCGCCGTGCAGCAGGTGGCCCAGGTAGGAGGCGATGTTGAGGTTCTCGACGGCGTCGCGCACGGTCTCGCGGCCGGCCAGGAGGCCCGCGGGAGCCATGGCGGTGTGCAGGCCGTTGAGGATGCGCACCTTCTTGGTCCGGAACGGGCGCACGTCGGGCACGAACTCGACCGGCTCGCCGGCGCGGTCCAGCGGCAGCGCCTCGCGGACGGCCTCCCCGGGGCCGCCGGGCTCGCCCGTGGCGATCGCCCACAGGCCGAAGTACTCGCCCTTGACCACGGCCCGGTCGCGGAGGTCGAGCTGGGCCTGGATCGCGTCGATCTCGTCGCGCGGGAAGCCGGGCACGATGCGGTCCACGAGCGAGTCGTGGAACGAGCACGCCGTCTCGACCCACGCGGTGAACTCCGCCGGGAACCCCGCGGCCTCCGCGTGCCGCAGCACGTACGCGCGCAGCGTGGAGGCGTTGTCCTCGACGAGCTCGCAGCACACCACGTGGAGGCCCTTGTCGGCGGCGCCGCCGAAGTGGTCGAAGCGGTCCTTGAGCAGGGCCGCGACCTTGGCGGGGAAGCTCGCGGGGGGCTGGGCGGCGAGGTCGTCGCCCTCGACCCACACGATGCCGGCCTCGGTCGTGTTCGACACGACCGTGGTCAGGTCGGCGCCCAGGTACGCCTCGCGGTAGCCCGCGAAGTCGTCGTGGGCGTGCACGATCCGGGTGATCGAGTCCACCAGGGTCAGCTCGCGTACGGGCTCGCCGTCCCGGACGCCCTCGAGCAGCACGTGGTAGCGCCCGTCCTGGGCCTCGAGCAGGTCGAGCGTGGCGTCCTGGCGGTCCGTCGTGCGCACGACGGCGATGCCCGCGTCCATCACGCCCGCGTCGTTCGCCTTCTGCACCATCACGTCGACGAAGGCGCGCAAGAAGTTGCCGGCCCCGAACTGCAGGATCGTCGTCGGGCGCGCGGGGGCGGGGGCTGTGGTGGCGTCGAGGTCACGCACGATGGGTGGCTCCAGGGGGTTCGGGTGTCGGCGGGCGGCGACGCCCACACGCGCACGTTACCGAGGCGGGCGGCCTCGACGCGTCAGCGTGCCTCGTAGGCCAGCTTCGGGAGGTGGTAGGCCAGGTCCTGGGCCGTGTCGACCGCCTCGTCCAGGTCCAGCCGGTGCTCCGCCACCAGACGTGCCAGGTAGCCGGCGTCGATACGACGGGCCAGGTCGTGGCGGGCCGGGATGGAGCAGAACGCGCGGGTGTCGTCCACGAAGCCGGACAGGTTGAGGAAGCCGGCCGTCTCGGTGGCGGTCTCGCGGAAGCGGCGCATGGCCTCGGGGGAGTCGATGAACCACCACGGGGCGCCCAGGCGCAGCGCCGGGTACACGCCGGCCAGCGGGGCCAGCTCCCGCGAGTAGACGTCCTCGTCGAGCGTGAACACGATCGCGCGGAAGTTCGGGTGGTGGCCGAACGCCTCGAGCATGGGGCGCAGCGCCCGCGTGTACTCGACCGCGAACGGGATGTCGTAGCCCTTGTCGGCGCCGTACCGGGCGGTCATCTCGCGCGAGTGGCCGCGCTCCACGCCGGGGTGGATCTGCATGACCAGGCCGTCCTCGGACGCCATGCGCGCCATCTGGAACAGCATGTGCGCGGCGAACGCGGTCACCTCGGCCGCCGTCACGGGGCGTCCGTTGAAGGCCGCCTCGAACAGGCGGGCGGCGTCCGCGTCGTCCAGGGGTGTGGTGTCGGCGGTGCGGCAGCCGTGGTCGGTGGCGGTGGCGCCAGCGGCCTTGAAGCGCAGGCGCTGGGCGCGCAAGGCGTCCAGGTAGGTGGCGTAGTCGCGCACCTCGACGCCCGCCGCAGCGCCCGTGGCCAGCACGTCGTGCGTGAACGTCGGGTTGTCGAGCTGGACCACAGGGTCGGGGCGGAACGTCGGCAGCACCCGTCGGCCGTACCCGTCGTCGGCCAGGCGGCGGTGGTGCTCCAGCGACGCCCACGCGGGGTCGGTGGTGGCGATGACCTCGATGCCGAACCGGTCCAGCAGGGCGCGCGGGCGGAACGACGGCGACGCGATCTCCTGCGCGATCCGGTCGTAGATCGCGTCGGCGGTCTCGGCCGACGGGCGCTGCGTCACGCCGAAGATCTCGACCAGCTCGGTCTCCATCCAGAACCGCGTCGGTGTGCCCCGGAACGCCTTCCAGCTCTCGCAGAACCGGCGCCAGATCGCCCGCGGGTCCGCCTCCGTCGGCAGGGACCCGTCGAGCGCCGCGACGCCCAGGTCGGCAAGCGTGTACCTGCCCTGCGACACCAGCATGCGCATCAGGTAGTGGTCGGGCGTGACCAGCAGCGCGGCCGGGTCCTGGAAGGGCGTGTCGTCGGCGAACCACTCGACCGGCACGTGCCCGTGCATCGAGACGATCGGCAGGGACTTGGTCTGCTGGTAGATCTCGTGCGCGATGGGGCGGGTGACCGGGTCGGCCGGGAGGGCGCGATCCTCGTGCAGGGTCCAGGGCTGCGTCACGGTGGTGAGCTCCTCGTCAGGGGTGCGCGACGCCGTCGTGGCGCGCGGTGCGAACGTTTGCATCGTAACGATCCGAGCGCGCTCCCTGCGCTGCGGGCGGACGGGCTCAGCGCCGCACGCTGCGCGTCACGGTGAACCGCGGGTCGCGCGCCACCTGCGTCGTCGGGCCGACGGCGCGCTCCAGGGCGGGCCGGTAGCGCAGCATCGAGTTGAACACGCACCACAGCTCGCCCCCCGGCCGCAGCACCCGGCCCGCGGACATGAACATGCGGTGCGCCGCGTCCGTCGACACCGTGGCGCGGTCGTGGAACGGCGGGTTGCACAGCACCAGGTCGGCGGTCTCGGACTCGAGCGAGTCGCCGGCGTCGTCGCGCACCACGGTGATGCGGGACGTCAGTCCGTTGGCGGCGGCCGTCGCGCGTGCCGAGGCGACCGCCGCGGCCGAGCGGTCCGCCGCGACCACGCGCGTGGCCGGGTCGCGCAGCGCGAGCACCGCCGCGAGCAGCCCGGTGCCGCAGCCCAGGTCGACGGCGTCGCGCGCGCCCGGCCAGCCGGCGGCGGTGCGCAGCAGGGCCCGCGTGCCCAGGTCGAGGCCCGCGCCGGCGAACACCCCGCCGTGCGCGACGACGGCCACACCCCGGCCCGGCGGCAGGTGCGCGGCGGCGAGCAGTTCCGGGTCGCTCAGGCCCGTCTGCTCCGGGGCGGGCGCGCCGCCGTCGGGCAGCTCGCCGGGCGACCGTCGCAAGCCCTTGGCGACCAGCACCCGGGACTTGCCCTGCGCGTGCGTGGCGTGCACGTGCGCGAACGACTCGGCGAGCACGTCGTTCATCGCGTGCGTCATGTGCTTGACGCGGCCGCCCGCGAGCAGCACGACGTCGTCCGCCGCCTCCAGGGCGAGCAGGCCCGCGACCTCGCGCAGCGCGTCGAGCGACCTTGGCAGCTGGAGCAGCACCAGCCGGGCTCCGCGCACCAGGTCGGGACCCAGGGTGTCGCGGGTGGCGACGTCGCCCGCGTTCGTCGCCGCGACGTTCGCGTGGACGGCCCGCTCGGCCGTGAGCGCGTCGGTGTGCAGCCGCACCCGGGCCGCGCCGAGGGCCAGGGCGCCGACCGTCAGGGCGCCGAACCGGTCGTCGACCACCACCACGTCGTCGGGCCCCGAGCGCGCGTCCGGGCCGGTCAGCAGGGGTTCGGCGTGCTCCAGGAGCAGGCGGTCGGTGGCGTCGACGGCGACCGGCGCGTCCTCGCGCGACCCGTCGTCGGGCCACGGCGTGAGCGACGCGAGCGCGGCCGCGACCCGGTCGGGGAGGCTCACGTCGGTGGGTTCAGGCGCGGGGGGCGCGGCGGGCGGCGCGCTCGGCGTCCTTGGCGGCGCGGGCCGCGAGGCGGTCCTCCTCCTCGCGCACGCGGGACGCGGTCTCTCGCTCGGCCGTGAGCCAGGCCGGGGGGTCGGAGCGCAGCTCGTCGATCTGCTCCGTGGTCAGCGGGTCGGTGATGCCGCCACGCGCCAGGCCGGCGATCGAGATGCCGAGACGCCCGGCCACGACGGGGCGCGGGTGCGGCCCCTCGCGGCGCAGCGTCGCCAGCCACTCCGGCGGGTTCTTCTCGAGGTCCTCGAGCTCCGCGCGCGTGACGCCCTTCTCCTGGAACTCGGTCGGGGTGGCGGGCAGGTACACGCCCAGGCGCTTGGCGGCGTTGGACGGCTTGAGCACCTGCTGCGAGAAGGGAGTGGCCATGGGCCAAGGGTACGTGCCACCACGTAGCCTGGGCGCGTGAGCGAGCCCCGTGACGAGGTCTTTCGGCTCGGGTACGTGCCCGGCGCCACCCCTGGCAAGTGGGCGCGCACGTGGCGCGACCGCCTCGAGGTGCGCCTCGAGCTCGTCCAGGTCGACGCGGCCGACGCCGTCGCGGCCCTCGAGCGCGGCGACCTCGACGCCGCGATCGCGCGCCTGCCCGTCGACAAGACGCGGCTGAGCGCCATCGCGCTCTACGAGGAGCTGCCCGTGGTCGTGGTCTCGCGCGACCACCTGCTGGCGGCGTCGGACGAGGACGAGGCCGTCGCGTCCGCCGACCTCGCCGACGACGTGGTGCACGTGGCGCTCGATGATGTGCTGTTCCCGCCGGGCGTGCCCGTGCCGGGCCTGCGCCCCGCCGCGTACCGCGAGGACGGGACGGTCGACCCGTCGGGGGACCCGGAGCGCCCCCCGACGACGGCGGAGGCCGTCGCCTGGGTCGCCGCCGGCGCCGGCGTGACGATCGTGCCGATGTCGCTCGCCCGCCTGCACCACCGCAAGGACGTCACCCACCGGGTGCTCGACGGCGGCCCGACGGCGCCTGTCGGGCTGGTCTGGGTCTCGGAGCGCACCACCGACCTGGTCGACGAGCTCATCGGCATCGTGCGCGGGCGGACCGTGAACAGCTCGCGGGGGCGGGGGGCGTCGTCGGCGGCGGACGCACCGGCGGCTGCGCCGAAGCGGTCCGAGGCGAAGCGGGCGGAGGCGGTCAAGCGCGCCGAGGCCGCGAAGCGTGCCGACTCGCGAGCCGCGGCGGCCCCCCCCGCGGCGGCCCGCCGCCCCGCGGCGGGCCAGGGGGGGGGGGGGGGGGGGGGGGGGCGGCGCCCCCGCCGGGGGGGCGCCCGCGGGGGGGGGGGGGGGGGCGGGGGGGGGGGCG
>WRHK01000063.1 GCA_009783295.1 Promicromonosporaceae bacterium | reverse complement strand
GGCGGCGTCGAGCCCCTCGCGGGTCAGGGGGTGGCGCTCGGGCCAGGCCTGCTCGTCCCAGCCGAACGCGAGGAGCACCTCGCCGCCGGCGGGGTCGGCGGCGTCCAGGCCGCGGGCCCCGGCGGCGATGGCCTCGAGGGCGGCGGCGCGCGTGGGGGCGCCGGCCGGGGACAGGTCGACGGACTCGAGGGCGAGGCCCGTCTCGAGGGTGTGCACGTGCGCGTCGACGAACCCGGGGGCGACGAGTGCGCCGTCCAGGTCGATGACGCGGTCGGCGCGGGCGGCGAGCCCGGCGGCCGTGTCGTCGGCGCCGATCCACGCGACCACGCCGTCGTCCACGAGCAGGGCCTGCGCGAAGGGGTCGGTGGCGGAGTGGATGAGCCCGTTGCGGTACAGCGTCGACGTCACGCACCGAACACTAGGGCAGACGGTGCTCTATCTCGCGGCTCGCGGCTCTGTCTCGCGAGATAGAGCCCGTGGCGGCGAGATAGATCACCTGCCCGCGGGACAGGGCGGCCCCCGGGCTGGTCACAGGCTCGAGTACGCCACCACCCCGCGCAGCACGGCGGCCTGGGCCTTGCGGGCGGTGGCGCGCAGGGCGGGCTTGGGCGCGGCCTGGGCGAGCTGGTCGAGCACGTCGATGACCTGCTTGCACCAGCGCACGAAGTCGCCGGCGGCCAGGTCCGTGCCGCGCAGCACCGCGTCGAGGCCCTTGCCGTTGGCCCACCGGTGCACGGGGCCGACGATGCCGAGGTCGAGGGCCCCGGTGGCGTCCAGGCCGTGCGTCTCCTCCAGGTCGGTGACCTCGGACCACACGCGCGTGGTGGCGTCGAGCGCCTGGGCGAGCCTGCCGTGGGGGCCGCCGGGCACGTAGGGCTCGGTGGCGTCCTCGCGGCGCCCGGAGTAGACGACGGTCGAGACGGCGGCGGCCAGGCCGGCGGCGTCGAGGCCGTCCCACGCGCCGCGGCGCAGGCACTCGGCCAGCAGCAGGTCGTTCTCGGCGTAGACGCGGCGCAGCCAGCGGCCGTCGTCGGTGACCTGCAGCTCGCCGGACGGCTGCCGGTCGAGGTAGCGCAGCGTCTCCAGGACTCGGCAGGTGCGGTCGAAGGTGCGTGCGACGGTGCCGGTGCGGCCCTCGATGCGCTGGACCAGGCGGCGGTGCTCGGCGGCGAGCTGCTCGTACCGTTCGGCCCAGCGGGCGTGGTCCTCCCGGTCGGGGCAGGCGTGGCAGGGGTGGGCGCGCAGGGCGGCCCGCAGGGACTGCAGCTCGCGGTCGGAGGCGGCGTCGGACTTGCGGCCTGGCCCGTGCCCGGGGCGAGGGGCGTGGCCGCCGCGGTGCCCGGCGTCGTCGCGGAACGCGCCGAGCGCGTTGCGCATGGTGGAGGCGAGGTCGCGGCGGGCGTCGGGCCGGCGGGCGTTGAACGCCTTGGGGATCTTGACGCGGGTCACGACGGTGACACCGCCGGGGGCGTCGGCGAGCGTGAGCTTCTTGACCTGCTTCTCCTGGGTGAGCACGGTGGGGCGCGGCCCGTCGAAGCCGCGCTCGTCGAGCCCGGGGTCGAGCACGAGCACGTAGCCGCGGCGGCGCCCGGAGGGCACCTCGACGACGTCGCCGCGCTTGAGGCCCTCGAACGAGGCGACGGCCTCGGCCCGGCGCGCGCCGGACGCGGCGCGGGAGAGCTCCTTCTCGCGGTCGGAGATGGCGCGGCGGATGCGCATGTACTCGGCGAAGTCGCCGACGTCGCAGGTCATGGCCTGTTCGTACCCGGCGAGGGCCTCGGCGTGCGCCTGGGCCTGCTTGGCGAGGCCGACGACGCCGCGGTCGGCCTGGAACTGCGCGAACGACGTCTCGAGCACCTCGCGGGCGCGGTCGTGCCCCACCTGCGCGACGAGGTTGACGGCCATGTTGTAGGTGGGCCGGAAGCTGGAGCGCAGCGGGTACAGGCGGCGGCTGGCGAGGCCGGCGAGGGCGACGGGGTCGAGGCCGGTGTGGTCGACGACGACGGCGTGCCCCTCGACGTCGATGCCGCGGCGCCCGGCGCGGCCGGTGAGCTGGGTGTACTCGCCGGGGGTGACGGGCTGGTGGGCGGTGCCGTCCCACTTGATCAGCTTCTCGAGCACGACGGACCGGGCGGGCATGTTGATGCCGAGCGCGAGGGTCTCGGTGGCGAACACGACCTTGACCAGGCCGCGCGCGAACAGGTGCTCGACGGTCTCCTTGAACACGGGCAGCAGGCCCGCGTGGTGGGCGGCGATGCCGCGCGCGAGGGCCTGCATCCACGCCCAGTAGCCGAGCACGTCGAGGTCCTCGGGCGGGATGGTGGCGGTGCGCTCCTCGACGACGCCGCGGATCTCGGCCTCCTCCTGTGGGGAGGTCAGGCGCAGCCCGGCGGCGAGGCACTGCTGGACGGCGCCCTCGCACCCGGCGCGGGAGAAGATGAAGTAGATGGCGGGCAGCAGGGCGTCGGCGTCGAGGGAGTCGACGACGGCGAACCGGGGCGGGGTGCGCCGCTGCGGGGCGAGCGACCCGCCGGGGCCGCCGCGCCCGCCCCGGCCCCGGTAGCCGCGGTCGCCGGGGCCGCGCCGCCCGTCGCTGCCGCCTCCGGTGGGGCGCCGCCCCGCGACGCGGAACAGCTCCTGCAGGTCGGGGTTGATGGGCGGGTTGACGCCCGGGTCGGTGGGGTCGACGTGCCCGGCGTACAGGTCGAGCAGGCGGGGGCGCCCTCCGGTGTGCCGGGCGGTGTGCTCGGGTGCGGACACGGCGACGTGCTGCCACAGCGGCACGGGCCGGCGCTCGGAGACGACGACGGCGGTGTCGCCGCGCACCATCTCGAGCCAGTCGCCGAACTCCTCCGCGTTGGACACGGTCGCGGACAGGGACACGAGCTGCACGTGGTCGGCGAGGTGGATGATGACCTCTTCCCACACGGGCCCGCGGAACCGGTCGGCGAGGTAGTGCACCTCGTCCATGACGACGTAGGCGAGCCGGTCGAGGGTGGCCGACCCGGCGTAGAGCATGTTGCGCAGCACCTCGGTCGTCATGACGACGACCGGTGCCTCCCCGTTGATGGTGGTGTCGCCGGTAAGCAGGCCGACGTTCTCGGCGCCGTGACGGCGGGCGAGGTCGGCGTACTTCTGGTTGGACAGCGCCTTGATGGGGGTCGTGTAGAACGCCTTGGTGCCGTAGGCGAGCGCGAGGTGGACGGCGAACTCCCCCACGACGGTCTTGCCCGCGCCGGTCGGGGCGGCGACCAGCACGCCGCGCCCGTCCTCGAGGGCCTGGCAGGCGTCGACCTGGAAGTCGTCGAGCTCGAACCCGAGGGTGGCGCGGAACTCCGCGAGCCGCGTGCTGGAGCCGACCTGGGAGCGGGTGGCGCGGGCGCGGGAGGCGGCGTACCGCTCGGCGGGGCTCAGTGCGTCGGCGGACATGGCGTCAGCCTATGCGGGCGTTCGAGGGCCTGGTGCCGATCAGGGCGCCGGGGGCCCGCTGCCCGGTCAGTGGGCCGGGGGCACCAGGACGTGGAGGGCGCCGGGGCGCAGCTCGGCGCGCAGGGGCAGGGTGCCCAGGTGCTCGCCGTCGCCGAACGCGGACGGCAGGTGGGAGGCGCCGTCGGCGGGGTCGATGCGCACGGCCCGTGCGCGCACCACCCGCACCCGGTCGTGGCCCAGGTGGCGGCCGCCGGCGAGGATCATCGGGAACAGCACGGACGCCCCGGCGCGGCCGACGTCGCCGGCCAGGACGACGTCGAGGAGCCCGTCGCTGATGTCGGCGAGGGGGGCGACGGGGATGCCGCCGCCGATGGTGGACCCGTTGGCGGCGGTGACCAGGGCGCCGGGGGCGTTCCAGCGCAGGCGGCGGCCGTCGCCGTCGGGCTCGGGGCCGTCGTCGTGCATTCCCTCGAGGGTGCACAGGGCGGCGAGGGCGGCGGGGTCGGCGTCGACGTGCTCGAACGTGAGCTGGTACTGCCAGGCGCGGTAGGCGGCGATCTCGCGCAGCGCGGCCACGACGTACCGGGCGGAGCCCTTGGGGCGCAGCATGGCGTTGGCGCGCTCGTTGACGGCGGCGTCCAGGCCCGCGGACACGGCCCCGGCGACCCAGCGGGAGGCCCCGCCGGCGGTCTTGCGGTGGCTGAGGCCGTCGCCGGTGACGTGGATGGCGTCCACGGCGCGCACCCCGGCGGCCCCGGCCTCGAGGGCGGTGAGCAGGGTCGCGACGCCGGCGTGGGCCTGCCCGACGGGCAGGCCGACCTTGCCGGCGAAGTCGTTGCCGGTGCCGACGGCGACGATGCCGAGCGGGGTGGGGGTGCCGGCGACGGCCTGCACGCCCAGGTGGACCATGCCGTCGCCGCCGACGACGACGAGGGCGTCGAGCCCGTCGGCGACGGCGCGGCGGGCGTGCTCGAGGGCGAGGTCGGCGGTGTGCCCGGACAGGTCGTACACGTCGTGCCCGGTGGCGACGAGCCGGTCGACGACGTCGCGGCCCACGCGGGCGCCGCGGCCCTTGCCGGCGGTGGGGTTGACGACGACGCCGAGGCGCGTCAGCGGCGTCGGGTCAGCGGGGTGCGGGGTGGTGCCGGGCACGGCGAGAACCGTACCTGGGTCAGCGCGGTGCGGCGACGCGCCGCTTGTCGGCGCGCCGGTCGTGCAGCGTGGACACGCCGAGGGCGCCGAAGTAGAGCACGCAGATGGGCAGGGCGACCAGGATCATGGTCCACGCGTCGGGGGTGGGCGTCATGACCGCGGCGAACACGAACGCGATGAGCACGGCCCACCGCCACCCCTTGGCGAGGGCCTCGTGGCGCAGCAGCCCGGCGAAGTTCAGCCCGACCAGCACGACGGGCAGCACGAACGCGAGCCCGAACGCGAGCATGAGCCGCATCACGAAGCTCAGGTACTCCTGGGCGGTGAACAGCCCGCTGGTGCCCTTCGGGATGAACCCGGTGAGCATGGCGACGGCGTGCGGCAGCACCCACCACGCCAGCGCGACCCCGGCGAGGAACAGCGGCACGGCCGCCCCGACGAACGAGTACGCGTACGCCCGCTCACGCCGGGTCAGGCCGGGGGTGACGAACGCCCACAGCTGGTACAGCCACCAGGGGGACGACACGATCGCGGCGAGGAAGAACGCCACCTTGATCTGCATGTCCAGCGGCGAGCCGAGCGCGGTGAAGTTCAGGGAGATCTGCTTGCCCTGCTCCGTCGCGGCCGCCGTCAGGGGGTGCTGCAGCACGGCGAGCAGCGGGTCGTACAGGAACCAGCCGCCCACGGCGCCGAGCACGAGCCCCAGCGAGGCGAGGAACAGGCGCTTGCGCAACTCGAGGAGGTGCTGCCGCAGCGGCATCCGCCCCTCCGGGTTGCGGCCACCTGCCACGTGCTACGCCTTCGGGTGGTGGGGGTCGATCATGCCGGGGATCGGGCCGGGGTCGGCGGCCGGCGTCGTGGCCGACGTCGCCGGAGGCTCCGGGGTGGCCGGGGCGGCCGTGTCCTCGGTCTTGCCGTCGTCGGAGATGTCCTTCATCTCCTTCTTGAAGATCTTCAGCGCCTCGCCCATGCTCTTCGCCGCGGCGGGAAGCCGGCTCGCGCCGAACAGCAGGAACACGATGACGAGCAGGAGGATGAGGTGCCAGCCCTCGAAGAGTCCGCGGCCCATGAGGCTCCTTCATCTGGTACTGCAGTCGCGCAGATCGCGCCTATCGATGCGATCCTACGCGGTCAAGGGCGCGTCCCGGCCGACCCTTTGCTCTGGGTGCGCTGCGCGAGCCACGCGTCCACGGACCAGGCGCTCGCGGTCGCGAGCTGCCGTTCCCGGCGTGCCGCGGCGCGCTCCGCGCGGGCGTCGCGCTGCTCGGCGACCCGCTCGCGCAGGGTGGTCACGTCGTCGAACATCGTGGGCCCCGTGCTCACGGCGTCCCGCTGGGACTGCTCGACGGCGTCCGCGATCCGCGCCGTCGCGTCGCCCACCGCCTGACCCGCCTCGCCCAGGGCACGCCCCAGCGCCACGGCCTTGCGCCACAGGTGCCGGCCCAGGAAGAACGCGCCCACGAGCGTGCCCACCACCAGCACCGACCAGACCAGCCACCACATGGGGCGAGCCTACGAGACCCCGTAGGCGGCCAGCGCGGCCCGCGCCGACTCGGCCACCTGCACGGCCACGTCCGGCGGGTCCACCGCCAGCACCATCGGCGCCGCCGCCAGCAGCAGCCCGTGCAGCCACGCCGGGTTCGCCACCCGCAGCCGCATCGCGAACGCCCCGTCCGCCAGCTCCGTCAGCTCCTCCCACGGCAGCTCCTCGGCCAGCCACCGCGCCCGCGACGCGAACGTCACCGTCACCTCCGGCGCCAGCCGGTCCCCCGCGACCGACGCCGCCACGTCCACGTCCACATCCACGGCCGCCACCAGCGCCGCGTCCACGGGCGCGTCCAGCACCGTCGCCGCCAGCACCCGGTCCAGCCGGAACGTGCGCCGCCCGTGCGCGCGCCGGCACCACGCCAGCAGGTACGCCGACCCGTCCTGCGTCAGCAGCCGCGCCGGGTCCACCTCCCGCTCCCCCACCACGTCCGCCGCCGTCACGTACCGGATCAGCAGCCTCCGCCGACCCGCCAGCGCCGCCGTCACCGCCGCCATCACCTCCGGGTCCGTGGCGTGCGCCAGCCGCACGTCCACGGCGCTCGCCGCCTCCCCCGTCGCGGCGGTGAGCTTGGCGAGCGCGGAGCGGACCAGCTGGGCGCGGTCGGCGTCGGCCTGCACGGGCGGGGAGTCGAGCAGGGCGCGCAGGGCCGCGACGAGCGCCACCGCCTCCCGGGTGCCGAGCCGCAGGGGGCGGGTCAGGCCGCGCGCGTTGGTCAGGTGCACGACGCCGCGCTCGACGGCGTCGGCGTCGAAGTCGATCAGGTCGTCGGGCCAGTACCCCGGCGTCCCGGTGACCCACAGCTGGTCGACGTCGTCACGGATCTGCCGCTCCGACACCCCGAACCGCTCCGCGAGCTCCGCCACCGGGGCCGGGCCGTGCCCGTCCAGGAACGCCACCAGCCCCAGCAGCCGCACCAGCCGGTCGTCCGCCCGCTCAGCCACGAGGCACCTCCGGCACCGAGTCCAGCAGCGCGGCCGCCTGCAGCAGCCGCACCACCTCACCGCGCAGCTCCGCCGGCTCCAGCACCACCACCGCGTCCGCGTACGCCGCCAGCTCCTCCGCCAGCGTCGTCACCGACGTGAACGGCACCGCCACCACGTCACGCCCCAACGGCACCGCACCCGACGGCGGCACCGCCGGCACCGCCCGCGCCCGCACCGCCGACGCCCGCTCCGGGACCACCGCCAGCACCGCCGTCCGCTCCTGACCCGCCGCACCCAGCGCCGCGTCCACGTCCACGTGCGCCGGGATCTCGAACGCCTCCCCCACCGCACCCACCCGCACCCGGCCCTCGATGCGCGACAACCGGAACACGCGCGGCGCCCCCCGGTCCACGTCCCGCCCCACCAGGTACCAGCCACCGCCCCGCGCCGCGATCCGCCACGGCTCCACCCGACGCTCCGCCAGCACCCCCGACGACGCCGCCCGGTACCGGAACCGCACCACCCGCCGCTGCGTCACCGCATCCAGCAACGGCCCGTACGCGTCCCCCACCGCACGCACCCGGGGAGCCAGACCCGCCAACGCGTCCTCCTCCGCCTCCGCGGACCCCGCCGCCCGCAGCTTCGTCAACGCCCGCGACGTGTCCGTCCGCAACGACTTGTCCCCCCACAGCTGCGCCGCCAGCGCCAGCACCCCCAGCTCCGCCGGCGTCAGGTCCACCGCCGGCAACGCATACGCCTCGTTGTCGATCCGATACCCCACGTCGTCCGAGTGCCCGCCCGCGTCCACCGTCACCACCGGCACACCCAGACCCCGCAACGTGTCCTTGTCCCGCTCGAACATGCGCTCGAACGCCTCCGACGACGGCGCATCCCCATACCCCGCCACCCCACGACGGATCTGCTGCTTCGTCATCGACGCGCTCGTGTTCACCAGCGCGATCACCAGGTTCAGCAAACGCTCTGCAGGAGGAACCCCCGGCGACGACGGCTCAGGGGTGGACAGGTCACCAGACATCGCCTTGAGGCTAACTGCCGTTAGCCTCCCCGACCTGGTCGAGCGGCGCGACGAGCTGCGCGACGGGCACGTGCGTGAACGCTGCGAGCGCCGAGAGGTCGACGACGTCTAGGGCCGTCTCCCCGGTCATGCGACGTGACCAGTACGCCTGGCTCTTGCCGGTGGCCGAGGCGAGGTCGCGCTGCGAGAGGCGGTGTCGGGCGAGGGCAGCGCGAACCTCGGCTGCGACCTGCTGGGCTGCTGTGGTGTCCATACCGCACACCGTAACGTGAACCGCTCACCGTGTCGAGATGCTGGACAGCGGAATGACAGCGGTGTAACTTCCGGCGCATGGATTCCGGTAAGCGAATCGCCGCCTCGCTCGCGGCAAGCATGCGTGCACAGCGCATCACCTACGCCGAGGTCGGGTCACGGATCGGCCGTACCCCGAACTACGTGTGGCGCCGCCTGGCCGGTGACGTCACCCCGTCGCTCGACGACGTCGGGCAGATCGCCAAGGCCCTCGGCCTGCGCGTCGTGGTCGCGCTCGAGGTCGTCGAGGAGCCCGAGCCGCTCGAGGTGAACGAGTGAGCACCGCGCGCGTGAGGCAGTCCGACGTCGTGCAGCCGGGCCTCGTCGAGGCCCACTGCGACCTCTGCGGATGGACCGGCCCCACGCACGACCTCGCCGTCGGGCAGTCCGAGGACGTCCTCGTCCGCCTCGAGGCGCTCGAGCACACCTGCGGCGATGCACAGGTCGAGGGCTGACCCATGGGAGCCGTCAACGTCGGCGCCGGCCTCGTCGTCTGGCACGACCTCCCCCACCGCGCCCGCGTCGTCTGGCTCGCCATGGCGAACATGGCGCTCGACACCGGCCGCCCCGACCAGCCCCCCCGCCGCTACTTCGCCGGCCCCGGATACCTGGCAGAGGTGCTCTACGGCCCGGACGGCATCGAGCGCTACGACGACGGCGACCCCGTCCCCACGGCATCCGCGACCCGGCAGGTCGAGAAGGTCCTCACCGAGCTCGTCCGCGCCGGGGCCGCGCGCCGCGTCGTGACCGGCGGACGTCGCCACCGCTCCGAGTACGAGCTCGTCATCGCACGACCTGTGGACGATGCTCCGGCGCTCGCTGCCAGCCCGACCGATTCGGTCGGTCACAGCCCGACCGAATCGGTCGGTACAGCCCGACCGAAACGGTCGGGTCAGCCCGACCGCAACGGTCGGCCCCAGGAGACACAGAGGAACCAAGAGGAATACCAGGAGGACAACATGACTCCCAGCGCAACCACAGACGCGCACGAGGCCGACCCGTCGAGGCATGAGTCATCAGCCGGTCTGGTCTGGTACGACGTGCCACTCGACCTCGAGGACACCACCGCGCTGTACGACGCTGCGAGCACCTACCTCGCCACCCACTGCGGACCCGCCCGAGCACTCGACCTCGTCGGCGCCCGCACCGACGTCGGCATCCCGCCGCGCGTCGCCGTCATCGAGGCGGCCCGCGCCGCCGGATGGAACCACCAGGAGCACCAGTGACCGTCACACCGACCGACCTGCCCACCGACCACACCCCGGCGCTTGCTGCCGTGCCCGGCGGCTACGTCCGCGTCCCGCGCTCGCGCGTCTCGTTCGGAGTCGTCAGGGCCGACGCGATCCTCGAGTCGATCCGCACCTCTGGCATCCCCGACGAGCCCGACGACGCCCAGCGGCCCGAGCTGCGGGTGCGCCGACCGCGCGCCACCATCGTCTGCGGCACCGAGGCCGCCTACAAGCGCCACCGCCGCAACGGCGAGGACGCCTGCGAGCCCTGCCTTGAGGCGCACCGCCTCACCTACAAGCCCAAGCCGCGCGAGCTCACACCCTGCGGCACGAACAGCGCCTACAACCGCCACCACAAGAACGGCGAGCAGCCCTGCGAGCCCTGCCGCAAGGCCCGCCGCGACTACCTGCGCGAGCGTCGCGCCATGCTGCGCCACCTCAGCGACTACCGCGCCGCCCAGGGTGCCGCGTGAACCCCAGGCCGCGCGGCGTGCGGTCGATCACCGAGCACACCACGGCGCTCGCTGCCCTGCCTGTCAAGCGCACCCGCTGCCCCGACCACGGGCACCTGACCCCGTGCGGGTCATGCCGTGCCGACCACCTGGCAGGCGAGCACCTCGAGGCACGCCTGCCCACCTGCCCCGCCTGCCCCCGAGAGGACACCCCGTGAGCGACAACCAGCGCATCCACCACGACGACCCGCCGACCTCGCCGGCGTCCGTCGTCACCGCCCTGCTCGACGACGCGCTGCGGTCCATCAACGCCGCGACCGTGCACGCGACGAGGCACCGCATCCTGTCGGCCGTGGTGATCCTGTCGCTCGAGCTCGCCGCCGGCATGCTGCGGGTCGCGCGCTACGAGTTCACGCATGACCCGGTCTGACGACTGGTCGGGCAGCAAGGTCGCGGGTGCGCGCGAGCGGTGGGCCTCCCGCCTGCCGCTCGTGTGCTACCTGTGCGGACGGCCCGTGCTGCCAGGCACGGCGTGGGTCGTCGAGCACGACCCGCCCCGCGCATGGTTCCGACGGCAGGGCATGCGCGTGATCCCCGCGAGTTCCGAGGTCGGTGTCTCCCACCGCACGTGCTCCGACTCCTCGGGTGGTCGCATGGTCGCCGCGGCTCGCGCATCGAGCTCGACGACCTCGAGCGCTCCGGCCTGGCGGGGTCGGCATCTTTGACAGGCGTGGCAGCCCACGCATACATGCCCCTCCGTTCGTGTGTGTGGGCGCGCACTCAGCCCGCACGAACGACCGTGAGGTCCGCCGGCGCGGGCAGCGCGTCGAACTGCGCCAGGGCGAGCGCAGCAGCGACCAGCGGCACGACGTCCGAGGTGCTCGAGCGGCGCCCGAACATGCGCCCGCCTTGGGTCAGGCGCCACGCGGCACCCTCGACCGCGCTGTCGAGCGGCGGCTCACCGAAATGCCGCAGCCGTCCCTCGGCCAGGGCCGACACGAGAAGCTGCTCGGCCGCCATGGTCTGCTGCTGCCCGCCCGAGACCAGGCGCACCCCGCGAAGCCGCTCGACCTCGTTCGCCGCGTTGAGGTTCGCGCCGATGCGGTCGTACCGCACAGGCACCCGCCGGCGCCTCGCCAGGGCATGCACGGCATCGGGCAGCCACCCGACACCGGGCCGGTAGTGCTCGACCGCTACGTAGGCCACGCCGGCCTCGTCGCGCCATGCCAGGGCGACCGCCGCCGAGGAGTCGTCGACGGCGACGTCGTAGGCCACACCGACCCGCTCCGGCGCCGGTACGACGTCGACCCGCGCCTCGGCCCACGCGGCCGCATCGATCGCCGCGTCGGTGGCCGACGGCGGCCACTGGCACAGGTACTCGCGCGCGAACTTCACCGGCCCGAGTCGGTGGTAGCGCCGCTCGAGGACCGCCATGGTGGTCAGGCCCGACGCAAGGCCCGGGTGCACGCGCCTCCACACCGCCCGGTCCGTCGGGTCGTCCGAGTCCCGCGCGGCGTAGTCGAGGATGCCCGGCGCGTGCCGCCCGCCCGCACGTCCCTCCTCAAGCAGGCCCCAGAACATTCCGGCCCGCACCAGGCCCGGCGTGCCCGCGACCACGAGCTGCCCGAGCGGGCGCGTGTCCATCAGCGGCAGCACCCCGTCGAGCAGGTCGACCCCGCGCTGCCCCTCGAGCTCGCCCGCCTCGTCGATCACAATGTCGTCCGACGCCTGTGAGCGCACCGCGCCGGCGTCCGGCGGCACCGCCCACACCGCCGACTGGCGCACCTGCGGGCGCTCGTCGTCCTCGAGCGCGTCGAGGTCCTCGACCGTGACGCACCGGCCCGGGTCGACGAGGCCGTCCTCGAGCTGCTTCGCCGTCACCACGATGCGGCCGTCGCCCGTCAGGCGCGGCCACTCGAGGCGCTCGCGGCCCCCGTTGGCGTAGAACACGATCTTGTCCGGGTGCTGCCGCTTGGCCGGCGACTCGACGGCCAGGCCGTTGTTGATCAGCAGCTTGGCGTGCTCGATCAGGACGCGCGACGCGATCGTCCCGGACTGCGCCGTGTACACGCAGCGATACCCCGGCCTGGTCTGCGCGCGGCCGAGGACCGTGTCGAGGATCGCCGTCGTCTTCGTCGACCGGCGCGGCATCTCAACGACCGTCTCCGGGTACAGGTACAGGCCGTCTCGCCCGCGCGCCTCGAGCAGCCGTGCCAGGGTCTCGCCCTGCGGCTTCAGGTCAAGGCCGAGCATCTTCGCCCCGACCCGTGCGACGTCGACGTCGACCGCGCGAGGCAGCCGGGATAGGTGAGTCGGACGAACGACACGCTTGCCCATGGGCAGGACGCTAGTCGAACACCTGTGCTATAGATTCTTCCTATGGGGCTGCTGGATCGGATGCGCTGGGCCGTGAGCCTGGGCCGCGGCGATGGCGCCCGCGGGGCCGCCGCCCCGCCCTGGCAGAACGCCGCGCTCGCCTCCCCGTTCGGTGGGTCGTCCTCGAGCCTTGCCGGCATCGTCCTGGCGGACGTGTTCGGGCTGAACGAGGACGTCATCCCCGTGACCCGCGACCTCGCTATGCGGGTGCCCGGCGTCGTCAAGTCCCGGGCGCTCATCGCCGGCACCCTGTCCCGGTTCCCGCTCAAGCAGTACACCGGCGCGCTCGAGGACCCGGCGCAGCCGGCCTGGCTGTCCCGCACCGACACCGGGCAGTCCCCGCAGGTGCGCATGCTGTGGACGCTGGACGACCTGCTGTTCTACGGCACCTCGCTGTGGGCGACGCAGCGTGACTCGTCCGGGCAGATCGTCGACGCGCTGCGCATCCCGTGGGACGAGTGGGAGCTCACGGACGACCTCGAGATCATCGTGCAGGGTGCGCCGGCCCGCGCGGACGAGGTGCTCTACTTCGAGGGACCGCAAGAGGGCCTCCTCGACATCGCCGCCGGCGACGTGCGCGCCTCCCTGGGACTCAAGCGCGCATGGTCCTCGCGGGTGCGCACCCCCGTGCCGCTCATGGCGCTGCGGCAGACCGTTGACTCGCCGCTGACGAGCGACGAGCGCAAGGAGCTCGCGAACGACTGGGACGTCGCCCGCCGCCAGGGCGGCACCGCGTCCCTGCCGTTCGGGTGGGAGCTGGACACCCCCGGCGCCGACTCCCCTGCTGACCTATTCGTCGAGGGCCGCAACGCCGAGCGCATCGACTGGGCGAACTACACGAACCTCCCCGTGGCCGTCCTCGACGGCTCGCCCGCGACCGCGTCCCTGACCTACTCCGTCAAGGGTGACGCGCGCGCCGAGCTCGTCGACATCAGCCTCGTCTACTGGGCCGCGCCGATCGCCGCGCGCCTCTCGCTCGACGACGTCACCCCGGCCGGCACGCGCATCGACTTCGACATCACCTGGCTGTCCGGTCCCGAGCCTGGCACCGCCAACCCTGCGGCGGGTGACTGACGTGGTCGACCTCCTCGTCCTGTCCGGGACCGTCACCGCGTCCGCCGAGACGCGCACGATCACCGGCATGCTGCTGCCCTACGGCGAGGTCGGACGCACCAACGTCGGCGCGATGACCGTGCAGGCCGGTGCCGTCACCATCCCGAGCGACCCGATCGCCGTCGTCTTCCACGACCTGCACGACCTCGCCGCGCCGCGCCCGATCGGGCACGCGACTGCGCTGGTCGAGACACCGTCCGGCATCACCGCATCGTTCACCGTCGCACGCACCCCCGGCGGGGACGCCGCGCTCGAGGACGTCGCCACCGGCGCCCGCCGCTCCCTGTCCGTCGAGGTCACCGGCGGGCGCATCGTCGACGGGCAGCTCGTGGCCGGCAACCTCGTCGGCGCGGCGCTCGTCCCGCAGGGCGCGTTCCCGTCCGCAACCGTCCTCGCGGCAGACGCCGGCGAGGAGACCACCAACCAGGAGGAGGGCACCGTGCCCGAGCCGCTCGAGGACGACCAGGTCGTCGAGGACGCCGAGGCGCCCGACACCGAGGTCGACGACACCGAGGAGGCGGCGCCCGAGGGCACCGTCACCGCGGCCCGCGCCCCGTCCGGGACGCTCAACCGCCGGCAGCGCCGCGCGGCCGGCAGCGCCGCACAGCGGCACTTCCAGCAGCTCGCCGCGGCGTTCGGTGGGCGCGGCGGGAACGCCGCCGACATGACCGTCCTGGCGGCGCTCGACTCCGCCACGGCGACGGACCTCACCCCGTCCGGCGCGCCGAACTGGATCGACGAGGTCTGGGCGCAGCGCACCTACGTCGACAAGTTCACGCCGCTGTACACCTCGGGGCCGCTCGACTCCATCAACGGTGTCGGCTGGCAGTTCAACGCCGGCAAGACCCCGACCGTCGCCGCGTGGGCCGGCTACGACGGCACCACGCAGGTCAACTCGACCGAGGTGTCGACCAAGGCCGTCAACTGGACTGCCGACCGTGTCGCCGGCGCGAACGAGTACGACATCGCGTTCGACCACTTCGGTCAGACGCAGTTCGCCTCGTTCTGGTCCGGCTTCTACCGCGAGGTCACCAACGACATCGCGCGCAAGATCGACGCCGCAGCCCTGGCGAACATGCTCACGTCCGGGCACTACACCGCCTACACCGACCCGCTCACCACGACGGCCGACACCGACCTCGGCAAGCGGCTCATCAAGCTGCTCATCGCCGGCATCGAGCAGATGCAGGACTACGCGACGCCGACCTTCGCCGTCGTGCACTCCTCGCTGTGGAGGGGCCTGCTCATGACTGAGCAGCAGTCGGCGCTCGCCTACATCAACACGATGCTCGGCCTCGACCCGTCCGGCGGCAACGTGTCCGGCAACGGCGAGCAGGGCGGCGGCTTCCGCATCATCCCGTCGAGCTCGGCCTCCCTCGTGGCGTCCTCGCTCGGCAAGGTGCTCGTCGGCTCGCGCGAGTCGCAGACCCTCTACGGCCCGCGCGTGGTCCGCTCCAACTCCATCCAGCTCGCGACCGGCGCCTCGCAGGTCGGCGCGTTCGGCTACTACAAGGCGTTCACGAACGACGCGCGTGCGTTCGTCCTCGCCTCCCCGACGAGCTGACCGCCATGGCTACCACCAAGGCTGGCCCCTCGTTCGAGGAGCAGTACCCGACGACTGGCGTGTCGGCGCTCGCTGACGCGCTCATCGCCGCCGCCGAGCAGGCGCAGCAGGACGAGCACGACGACGAGGCGGGGGCCGAGTAGTGCTCGCAGCGGACGTCGTCGTCGGGTGGGTCACGGCCGGCCTCGCCTACGGGCTGTGGCCGGACGCCGACGCGCTCGACGACGACGTCCTCACGGCGGTGCTCGAGGCGGCCCACGACCAGTGTGTCGCCTACCTCGACGAGTCCGACGTCGACACCGACCCTGACCCGGTCCCCTCGAGGTGGCAGCTCGCGCAGGTGTCGCAGGCCCGCGCGGTGTGGCGTGCCATGCGCTCCACGCGGGACAACCAGGCCGGCGCCGAGGCCCTCGGGGTCACCGTGTTCCCGATGGACTGGACCGTGCAGCAGCTCCTCGTGCCCAAGCGCCGAAAGCCGACGTTCGCATGACACCGCCCGAGGTCGCCCTGCGCGACGAGCTCGCGACCCTGCTGCCCGGCTGGTCGCTCGTCCTGGGCGACGCGCCCGACGTCGTCACCAAGACGGCCGTCATCGCGCCTGTCGACGAGGACCCGCTCGACCTGGTCGGCACGACGTCGCCCATCTACACGATCACCGCCTACGTGTGGGTCCTGACGCCGCGCCTCGAGGACTACGTCGGCGGTGCGACCGCCGGCTACACCGCGCTTGTCGAGGCACGCACCGCCCTCGCGTCGTCCTCCTGGGACGTCGGCAAGGCCGAGGCCGGCGTCTACGCCGACACGTGGCGCGGGTGGCGTATCACCGTGACCACCGAGGGCACCATCACCGACGACACCGAGGAGACACCGTGACCGCCGTACCCCTGACCAACCTGGTCCGCATGCGTGACGCGACGCTCACGCTCGGCACCGACAACTACGAGGCCGCGGTCGTGTCCGGCGCGATCACCCCGTCGTTCTCGTCCGTCGACCTCATCGACGGCTCGTCCGTCGACGACGTCACGTGGGTGCTCGACATCAACCACGTGCAGGACTCCGACGCCGGCGGCCTGACCCGCTACCTGTTCGACCAGGCCGGGCAGCTCGTCCCGTTCACGCTCACCCTGTCGACCGGGGCCGACCCCATCAGCGGCACCGTGCGGGTGCGCCCGTTCGCCGCCGGCGGCGCGCGCGGCGTGGCGCAGTCCTCCGGGTCGCTGCCCATCGTCGGCACCCCGACCTGGGCCGTCGTCGGGCCGTGACCGGGCGCCTGTCCGTGCGCGGCATGGAAGAGTTTGCCGCCCGCGCCGACCAGCTGTCCGGCATCGAGACGCACCTGCGGGCCGCGCTGGGCCGCTACGTGCCCCCGATCGTCGGGCAGGTTTGGACGCCGGCGAGCGCGCTCGAGCATGCCCGCACGCGGCAGGACCGGGCGTTCCTCGCCGGGGCCTCGCATAAGGCGACGGCGACGTCGACGACCATCATGGGCGCGACGTCGCCGCGCCGGCCCGGCCCGGCGTGGCAGGCCGTCGAGTTTGGTGTCTCCCCGTCCGGGCGCGCCCGGTTCGTCGAGCAGCTCGGCCGGTCCCCGCGCGGGACCGGCTACCGCATGCGCCGGCGTGCCCTGCGGGGCCTGCCCGACCGCGTCCCGACCGGCCGTGTCCTCTACCCGGCCGGTCGGGCAGCCATGCGGCGCATCTTCGCCGCCTATTACCAGACCGTCGTGCGGACCATGCACGAGCTCGTGACCGGGGAGGAGTGACCGTGGCGCAGGACATGCGGCTCGGCATCAAGGTCGACACCGACACCCGCACGACCCGCACCGAGTTCTCCAACCTCGCCCGCCTGGTCAAGGACACCGCCCGGGACATGGGCGTCGACTACCAGACCGCGGCCGACCACATCGAGCGGTCCCTCGAGGAGGCCGGCACCACCGTGCGCGGCGAGCTCCTCGACTCGCTGCGGGACATCGGCCGGCGCGGACCGACCGAGCTCGACAAGATCCGCGACTCCATCAAGGACGTCCGCCGGGAGGCCGACGACCCAATCGACATCGACATCGACGTCGACAAGGCCACGCACGGCGCCGGCAACCTGCGCGAGCGGCTCAAGGAGGAGGGCGGCGACTCCGGCCGCGAGTTCGCCGCCTCGTTCTCCGGGCAGGCGTCCGACGTCGGTGACCTCGGGCAGGAGATTCTCGCCAACATCGGCCCCGTGGGCGTCGGCGCGGCCGTCGGCCTGGGCCTGGTCACCTCCCTCGTCTCCTCGTACAAGCAGCATCTGGCCGAGCGCAAGGAGGAGATCAACCAGGCTGCCTCGGGCATGTTCGACGTCATGCGCGCCGAGGGCGTCACCGCGTGGGCCGACGTGTCGGCCGCAGCCAAGCAGGCGTTCTACGAGCAGCAGCTGACCGCGATCACGCAAAAGGAGTCCTACTCCGACGTCGCCGGCGCGGCCAAGGCCCTCGGGGTCGACGTCGCGACCGTGTACGCCGCCATGGCCGGCGACACCAAGTCGCAGACCGCGCTCGAGGAGGCCCACAACCGCAAGGTGGCCGACATCCAGGCATCGGTTGAGGGCCTGGGCGTCTCCGTCGAGGCCAAGCAGGCGCAGGTCGAGGGCCTGACCAAGTCCCTGGACAACCAGACCGGCGTGATCACCAAGTACACCGGCACCTGGTCGGCCGGCATGGCCGAGGCGCAGCAGGAGACCACCGCCGTCGGGGACGCGCTTGCCCGCATCGCGGGCAACAGCTCGCAGACCGTCGACGTCAAGGTCACCGCGTTCGGCCTCGAGGACGTCGAGCGGCGCCTCGCCGCGATCACCTCCGGCACGCACTACGCGACCATCACGTACAACACCGCCACCGGCGTCGCCCGGTCGACCACGGGAGGCCAGACGGCATGGCCGTGACCCTCACCGACGGCACTACGACCGTCACCCTGACCGACCTCACCATCGACTCCACCCGCACCCGCCGCGCCCGCCACCTGCGGCACGTCAACCTCGACGGGTCCGTCGTGCTGTCCCTGCGACCGGCCGAGGCCGACACCACCGGTTCCCTCGTCCTGGTCGCCGCCGACCGTGCGACGGCGCTCGCGGCGCAGCAGCTCCTCGAGGGCGACGTCGTGTGGACGCTGACGCGCACCGCCGACGCCTCATGGACGTTCGCCGGGGTGCTCGCCCCGGACTCGACCGTGACCGTGTCCATGACCTCGGCTCTGACGTGGCGCGTGGGCGCCGACGTCGTGGAGGTGACCCCGTGACCGCCCTGGTGAAGCCCGTCCACACCGCGACCGTCAACGCCTCGTCCCTGGCGCTGACCGCGGGGACGCTCACGCTCGACGAGGCCGCGGTGCCGTACATCACCGGCAGCCTCGCCGCAGCACTGGACGTCGACCGCGACCTCGCCGTCGACGCGCTGACGCTGCCCGAGTGCCTCGTCATGGTGCGCACGATCCCCACCACCGGGGTCACCATGGGCGACCTCGACGCGCTCGTCGGCGCCACCATGGCCGGCTACCAAGCCGCCATTGGTGGCGGTCCGCTGTCCACCCTCGACACCCTCGCGGACGTCACCACGCTGCCCGGGGAGACCGGCACGGCCCCGTTCGGCAAGTCCTACGCGCTCGTCATCCTCGACCGCACCATCGACTACGAGGCCGGCGAGGTGACCTACTCCGTCGCATCCGACGAGGCGCGGGCGCAGCGCTCGGCCCGTGTGTCCGGGAACCCTCGCGTGCTGCCCGCCGGGTCGAACGTATCCGTCATCGCAGCGCTCCTCGCACAGATCGGCGCGCAGCTCGTCATCGACCCCACGCAGCTCAACGACGCCACGATCCTGTCGGCCCTCGGGGAGGCCGCCTCGTCCGAGACGCTGGCGTGGACGCCGGGGCAGTCGGTGTGGGACGTCATCGGGCCGATCCTCGACGCCTGCGGCGCCCGGGTGGCCGTCACCGGCCGCCGGTGGGTCGTCGTCGACTCGCGCCGTCAGCCGCACCCCGACGTGCTCGCCGCGTCTGACGTCGCCGCCACGCCGGCCACGATGACCGGCATGCGCGAGCGCACCAGCACCGCCGCATGGTTCGACTCGGCTGTCATTCGCTACGAGTGGCGCAACGCCGCCGGCGTGGATCTGGTCGCCTACGACGCCTACAGCGCCGTTACGACACCGACGTCGACGTACTCGTCCGTGGTGCGCAGGCCCATGCCGCGCGCCGGCGCGGCGGCGCAGATCGTCAAGAGGTCGCAGTCCCGCGGCCGTGTCTGGGACACGCGCGGCGCGCTGCACCCGCAGCTCGTCACGCTGCCCGAGCCCGGGTGGGACGTGTCCGTGACCCGCCCGACCGGCGGCGACCCCGACGTCGCGATCGTCTCGCGCGTCGACCTCGACCTCGCGGCCAACACCGTCACCGCCACGACCCGGGAGAACCTCGCATGACGTACTCGTCTCTCGTCCCCAACTTCACCCCGACGTCCACCGGGGCGACCGCGGCCGACCTGTTCAACCAGCCCCTCGCCGGGGTGCGCGCTGCCCTCGACGCCGCCGAGGCTGCCGACACCGCCCTTGACACCCGCGTCGACGCGCTCGAGGCCGGCGGCATCCTCGTCGCCAACACCCTCGCGTCCAACTCCTCGGGCATCACGACCGGTACATGGACGGCGACCCTCGGGTCCGCGGCCCTGCCCTCGAGGGTCAGGGTCACGATGTCCGGGCGCTGCTCCTCGACTGTCGCCGGCGACCAGATCGCCGTCGGCCTGTTCGTCGACTCGACGCAGGTCGCCACCGCGGTCGTCACCGTGCCCGCTGCCGGCGGCGCCGGTCAGGTCACCGTCACCGTCGTAAACGTCGTCACGATCCCCGCCGGCACGCACACCCTGTCCCTGTCCGGCACCCGACCCGTCGGCACCGGCACCGGAACCGTCCTCGCCGGGTGGTTCACCCTCGTGGAGGCCGCCGCGTGATCGCCTCACAGAACGGCTGGCCGGTCCTCACGACCGCGCCAGCGGGCCGCCTGGCATGGATCACCGGGCGCGTCCTGCCCGGCCCCGTGGCGGCCGTCTTCGACTACCTCGCGCGGCGCATCGACGCCGAGGTCGAGCACATCGACCCGGCGACCTCATGGGGGTGGAACGACCGCAACATCCGCGGCAGCTCCACCACCCGCAGCAACCACGCGAGCGGCACCGCCGTCGACTTCAACGCACCCCGCCACCCGCGTGGCGCTCGCGGCACGTTCACCCCGGCACAGGCCGCGACGATCCGCGCGATCGTCCGGTCGCTCGACGGCGTCGTGCGCTGGGGCGGCGACTACACCGTCGGCCCCGTCGATGAGATGCACTACGAGCTCGTCGGCACCCCGGCACAGGTGGCAGCACTCGCTGCCCGCCTGACCTCACCCCCGGCACCGACCCCGGCGCCGGCCCACCACCAGCAGGAGGCCCCCGTGATCATCCGTCGTGCGTCGGACGGCGCATCCTTCTACGTGTCCGGCGGTGTCGGCGCACGCATCCTCAACGGCACCGACCTCGCCGCCTACTCGGGCGCCGGCGTGGAGACCGTCAACCTGTCTGACGCCGGGTACGCCGAGGCGCAGGGCCGGTTCCTCAAGTGACCACGCACAAGGCGTGGGCGGCCGGTATCACCTCCGGCCTGCTGGCCGGCCTCGGGTCGCTGTCCACCGCCCTCGGGGACGGCCGCGTGACCGCGGTCGAGTGGGTCGCCGTCGCTGCTGCCGTCATCGTCGGCGCCGCGGCGGCCGGCGGCATCACCTGGGCCGTCCCGAACAGGCCCGCCGACACCCCGTGAGCGACGTCATCGTCGTGTCCCTGGTGAGCGCCACGAGCACCGTGCTCGTGGCGCTCATCGGCGCGCCGTGGCTCCGACGGATTCACCGGGACGTCAAGGTCGCCCGCGAGCAGACCGAGAACAGCCACCAGGACGCCGAGTTCCCGAACCTGCGCGAGCAGCTCGACGTCGTCCTCGCCACCACCCGCGCGGCCGTCGCATGGGGTCAGGCGTCCGCAGCCGAGTCGAGGGCGACCTCGCGCCGCCTCGACGAGCACGAGGCAGACGTCCTCGACATCGTCGCCTGGGCACGCCGGCAGATGGGTCAGTCGCCCACCGCGACGCAGGACCGTACCGCGGCCGAGTAGGCCGGCCCCACGAACCCCGCCGCGACGGCCCGGTCATCGCAGCGATGCTCGAGCTCGTCGCCACGGATCGCGCGCACACCGAGCAGCAGACCGACGGCGACCGCCACGACAACGGCGCCGAGGATCACCAGGTTCACGCGCAGGCTCATGACGCAGACCGTAGCGCGCGCCCGGCCTGCATCGCAGCGCGCAACCGCTGCGAGGGCACCCGCACGTACCGCTCCGTCGTCGTGCTCGAGGCGTGCCCGAGGAGCTGCTGCACCGCGAACACGTCCCCACCGAATGCCTCGTAGGCGTCCGTCGCGAACCTGTGCCGCAGCGCATGCATCGCCGTCCCCTCGGGCAGCAGCGCCGACACGATCGCTCCCACGGTCCCCGGGGACAGGTGCCCACCCGTGCGCCCGGGGAACAACCACCCGGACCCGGCCGTGACGAGCATCGCCGCGGCGAGGTCGTCCGGCAACGGCACCTGACGTTCCTTGGCTCCCTTGCCGTGCACGATCAGCCACCGGTCTCCCGGCTCGCCCACGACGTCACGCCGCGGGCGCACCTGCGCCACCTCGGCCCGCCGCAGGCCCACCTCGAGTGCCAGGCGCACCATGAGGCGCTCGCGGCCGTCCCCGGCCCGCAGGGCGGACTCGTAGGCAAGGCGCGGGGTTGGGTGCGGCGCGGGCGCTGGCGTGGGCATGGTGGGCAGGTTGAGGGCTGGGGACACGCACAGGTGCCCGGCGAGCACCGCCCACCGGTAGAACGCCGCGATGCCTGCCCGGGTGACCCGCAGGGTGCCTGCTGACCAGTCGGCCCGGTGGCCGAGGAACGCGAGCAGGTGGGCCGGGCCGACGTCGCACGGGCCAAGCTCACGCTCGACCGCCCACACCTCGAGGCGCTGCACCGCTTGCGTGTAGGTGCGCACCGTTGCCGCGCTGCGCCCCATGCCGCGCAGGGCGACACGGAAGCCCGCCAGACCCTCACCCCACGTACACCCGCCGTCCACCGTTGTCACACCCCCCGGCCACGGATTGTGCACGTTTCAGTCAAGGCGACACGCCGGGCGATCGGGTGAATCCGCTCATGCCAGGACGTAGTCCACGACCCGGTCAACGTCCGCGACGTTCTGGTACGCGATCGCCCCGCGCTGCCACGTGTCCTCGTACTGCACGAACGCGAACCCGCCCATCGGCGTGTCCAGCACGCGAGCCCACCCGAGGTGTCCGTACCCGATGGCGAACACCTTCACGCGATCGCCCACGAGGAGCCCGTCACCAGCACTTGCGGCATAACTGCCGCTAGCCTGCGGTGCGTGATCACCTGGCGAACCGGCACCGTGGTGTCGCGCGGCCCGGCGTGGGGCGCCCCCACCGCCACCGCCCGCGAGCTCGACGTCGACCTCCACACCCCCCCGCCCCGCCCCGCCCGCCACCCCCGCCCCCCCCCCCCCCCCCCC
>WRHK01000062.1 GCA_009783295.1 Promicromonosporaceae bacterium | reverse complement strand
GGGCTTTTCGATCCCGAGCGCGCGGTCCGGGCGGAAGGTCGGCAATACTTTCGGGGCAAACCCGTCCTCGGCGGCCAACGCGCGGTGCGCGTCGAGGTCGTCGACCGGATCGTCCGTCGTGCAAAGCACCCTCACGCCGAACCGCTCGATAAGCCCCCGGCAGCGGTATTCGTCTTTCGCGAGCGCTTCGTTCGCGCGCTCCCAAACCGAGGGCGCGCTCCGCTCGTTGAGAACCTCGTCGATCCCGAACGCGCGTTTCAACTCTAAATGCGTCCAGTGGTACAGCGGGTTCCCGGGCGCGCGCGAAAGCGCGGCGGCGTACGCCCGGAACGCGGCGAAATCGTCCGTCGGGCGGTAGATGAGCCCGTCGTCCGCGCCGTCCGCGAGCATGAGCCTCCATTTGTAGTGATCCCCGCCCAACATCAGCCGGCCGACGTTCTCGTACCGGTGATTTCGGAAGATCTCCCCCGCGCTCAAGTGGTTGTGGTAATCGTAGATCGGCATGGGCTCCGCGAAATCTCGGTACAACCGCGCCGCGCTGTCCGTGGTGAGCAGGAAATCCTCGTCCATGAATGGCTTCATCGTCGCCTCCCCGCGTCGTTCGGACGATTCTACCAACTTGCGGAACCCCTGTCAAACGTGCTACAATGCCCTCGGGAAGTCGCGCGGCGCGCGCGCCGCGGGGAGGTCGATACGATGAAGCTATCCTCATGCATCGAGATGATGTTCGCGGAACTGCCGTTCGCGAAGCGGATTCAAGCGGCGAAGGATGCCGGCTTCGACGGCTACGAATTCTGGGGCTGGTACGGCAAGGATTTGGTTGAGATCGCCGATGCGCAGGCGGAATGCGGGCTCCCCTTGGCGGCGTGCGGAATCGGCTCGCGGGACGAATCGCGCCGAAGCGCCCTCAAGGGCGGCATCGTCCGGCGCGGGAACGCGAGCGCCTTCGCCGAAACCGTCGCGGAATCCATCGAGGCGACGGGGCCGCTCGGCGTGAAGACGCTGCTCGTCACGACGGGGAACGAGCTTTCGGGCGTATGCCGTGAGGCGCAGGCCGAGGCGGTCGCGGAGGCGCTCGCGACCACGCCGGGCGAGGCGCCGGCTCCCGCCGAGGCCCCGGCGGCGTCGACGGGACGCTCGCGCAGCCGCCGCAAGCCCGCCGCCACCGCGACGCCGGCGCCCGCGCCGGAGGAGGCCGTCGCGCCTCTGGAGCCCGTCGTGGAGGAGGAGGTCGTCGCCGTCGAGCCCGCCGTCGACGCTGCCGAGGCGGTCGAGGCGCCCTCGATGGAGGTTCAGGTGGCCCAGACGCTCGCCGACCTCGCCGCGTCGACCAGCGGGCCCGTCACCGCGTCCGCGCTCAAGCGCACCCTGCTGCGCAAGGACCCCACGTTCTCCGAGGCCGACTACGGGTTCCGCACCTTCACCGAGTTCCTGCGCTTCCTCGCCGACCGCGAGTTCGTCGAGCTCACCGACGGCACCACGGGCGACCCCGAGGTGTCTCTCCCGAAGCAGGGCACCAGCGACGAGAACTTCGCCCTGGTGCGCGACGTCGTCCAGGAGGTGGGCGCGCCCGTGCCGCTCTCAGGGCTCAAGAACCGCCTGCGCAAGCGGCGCCCGGACTTCTCGGAGAAGGCCCTCGGGTTCCGCGGGTTCCTGCAGTTCTGCCGCGCCGCGGAGGCCGCGGGCGCCGTCGTCCTGACCTGGGACGACGCCACCGACGACTACCTGGTGACCGCCGCCTGAGGCGCGTCCCGCGCGCCCGTGTGGCGCGGGACGACGCACCGGGCGGGCACAATGAACGGGTGACCTATCGCTTTCTCCGCCTGATCCTGGCCCTCGTGGCGTACGTGACGCTGCGTCCGCAGGCGGTGGGGCTGCACAACGTGCCGCGGCGCGGGCCGGTCATCCTGGCCAGCAACCACCTGTCGTTCATCGACTCGCTGATGATCCCGCTGATGGTGCCGCGGCACGTCACGTTCATCGCCAAGGCCGAGTACTTCACGGGCCGCGGCCTCAAGGGGCGCCTGTCGCGGTGGTTCTTCACCACGATGGGCAACATCCCCGTGGACCGCGAGGACCCGCGCGCCGGCCAGCGCTCCCTCGAGGACGCCCTCGCGGTGCTGCAGCGCGGTGGCGCGTTCGGGATCTACCCCGAGGGCACCCGCTCACGCGACGGCAAGCTCCACCCCGGGCACACCGGCGTCGCGTGGCTCGCTCTGGCCGGCCACGCACCCGTGATCCCCGTCGCCGTGATCGGCACCGACAAGGTGCAGCCCGTCGGCAAGCGGTTCCCGCGCCCGTACCGCGGCGTGCAGATCCGGTTCGGCGCGCCGATCGACCCGTCCCGCCAGATCACGGCGGGCGTGCGCCCGGCGCAGGCCCGGCGAGAGCTGACGGACCAGGTCATGGCATCGATCCACGCGATGAGCGGCCAGGAGCTGGCGGAGCGGTAGGACGGGCGGGCTCGCTGGCGCGGGCTGGATCTATCTGGTGCCTGTTCGCTGTATCTCGCGCGCACTTGCTCTATCTCGCGCGGCCACGCTCTATCTCGCGAGATAGAGCCCGCGGGCTCGAGATAGAGCCGGCGGGCTCGAGATAGCGCCGTTGGCGGTCAGTTAGTCGCTTCTCGGGGACAGCAGGCCCGGGACCTCTTCCAGGCCCGCCGCCAGGGCATCGCCGTCGCGGCCGATGACCATCGGGACGCCCGGGCCGCCGTCGTCCGGGGACGGGCCCCGGACCGGACCGGCCGACGCCGTCGCGATCACCTTCTCCGCACGGCTGAGCGTGCGGATGCCGATGGCGGCGACGACGCCGGGGTGGGCTCGGCTGGCCTCGTCGTAGATCTCAGGGTCGTGCTGGCCGTCGTCGCCCATGAGCACCCATCTGACCTGCGGGAACGTGGCGATCAGGCGTTCGAGAGACGTCGTCTTGTGCTCGCGCCCGGAGCGGAACCAGCCGGTGCGCGTGGGGCCGAAGTCGGTGAGCAGCAGCGGGCCGGGCGGGTACCCGTGGCGGGCCAGGAACCGGCGCAGCGTGCGGGCGGTGTTCCACGCCCCGGCGGACAGGTAGATGAACGGCGCGTCCGGGTTGGCCTCGACGATGCGCGCGTAGAGCGTGGCCATACCGCGCACCGCGAGGCGGGCGGCCGTGCGGACCCACAGCATGTTCCACAGGGCGACGAACAGGCGGGGGACCGAGGTCACCATGGCGGTGTCGTCGATGTCGCTGACCACGCCGAGGCGCACCTCGTCGCCGATCACCACCATCCCGGCGTGCATCTGGGCCGCCGCCTCGCCGGTGGTGCGCAGGGTGGCGCGCTGCCAGCCGGTGCGCAGGGGCGCGTCGGGCGGCAGGTCCACCTCGACGTCGATGTACCCGGCCCGGTCGGCGATCGCCTCGACGACGGCCTCGCCCACCGTGACCACCACCCGCTCGCCAGGTGCCGGGACGGCGAGGAAGCTGCGGAACCCGCGCTGGACCGGCCGCGGCCTGCCGCGGCTGAGGTGGCGCGGCGAGATCAGCACGCGGCCGAGGACGCGCACGCGCCGGGGCGTGCCGTACCCGGTGTACGGCTCGACGCGGGGAAGCCAGCCGAACCCGCGGCGCAGCACCACGCCGGCCGCCGCGACGAGCCGATCCTCGACGACGGCGGCCAGGTGGGCGCGCCCCGAGTCGCTGACCTCTCCGTCCACGCCCCAACCCTGGCACCGCGGCGGGCTGCTCGCCCGCCGCGGGGCACGGGGTGGCGGGCTAGAGCTCCGAGACGGGCGCGACCGCGGGGGTGACGGCGTCGCGCATCCACGCGGCGAGCGACGTGGCCGGCGGCCGGAGGATCACGGTGTCGACGCCCTGCTCCGCGAGGGGCCGGAGCTCCTCGACGAACCCGGCGACGTCGCCCGCGATCAGCTTCTCGCTGCCGTGCAACGTGGTGATCCGGATCGTGGAGAAGTCGCGGCCGACGTCGTCGCAGTGGGCGCGCAGGATGTCGAGCTTGTGCCGCAGGTCGTCGCTGGTGGAGGCGAACAGGTTGCAGGCGTCGGCGTACTGGGCGACCAGGCGAAGCGTCTTCTTCTCGCCCGACCCGCCGATCATGATCTCCGGCTTGCTCAGGGGCTGGGGGCTGTTGAGGGTCTCGGCCAGCTGGAAGTGCTTGCCGTCGAACGGGCCGTCGTCGTCGGAGTACATCTGGCGTGCGATCTTGACGGCCTCCTCGAGCATCTCGAACCGCGTCTTGAGGGCCGGGTAGGGGACGCCGAGGCCGGCGTGCTCCTCCTCGTACCAGGCGGCGCCGATGCCGAGCGTGGCCCGCCCGCCGGAGAGCACGTCGAGCGTGGCGACGATCTTGGCGAGCAGGCCGGGGTAGCGGTAGGTGACCCCGGTGACGAGAGCGCCGAGCTGCACGGTCTCCGTGCGGCCGGCCAGGTAGCCGAGCGTCGTGTACGCCTCGAGCATCGGGTCGGACGCCGGGAAGCCGGCGCGCATCATCTGCCAGTAGTGGTCCATGACGGAGATCCAGGCGAGCCCGGCCTCCTCGGCGTACGCGGCGGTGTCCGCGAGCTCCGTGCGCAGTGCGGAGGGCTCGACGGAGTCGAATCGCATCAGGTGTGCTCCGAGCTTCATGCCTCGCATCATGCTCCCGGACCCTGAACACTTCACCCGGTCAACGAACCCCGGGCCAGCACCACCGGGCAGCTTGCGAGATGGTCGTCGACCAGGCCGCAGGCCTGCATCGCCGCGTACGCGGTGGTCGGGCCGAAGAACCGGAAGCCCAGCTTCTTGAGCGTCTTCGCCATCGCGACCGACTCCGGGGACGTGGACATCATCCCCTCGAACGACACGAGCGGCGCCGGGCGGGGCGGGGGAGCGAACGACCAGAACAGCTCGTCGAGCGTCTGCCCCGACTCGTGCAGCGCAAGCACCGCCCGGGCGTTGCCGATGGTCGCCTCGATCTTCTGCCGGTTGCGGATGATCCGGGCGTCGGCGAGTAGCCGCTCGACGTCGTCCTCCTCCATGCCCGCCACCGCCGCAGGCTCGAAGCCGTGGAACACCTCCCGGAAGGCGTCGCGCTTGCGCAGCACCGTGATCCACGAGAGGCCCGACTGGAAGCCCTCGAGGGCGATGCGCTCCAGGAGAGGTGCCTCGCCGTGCACGGGCACGCCCCACTCGGTGTCGTGGTACGCCTCGTAGAGGGGGTCGCCGTCGCCGAAGCAGCGGGCGGTGATGGTCGCCGTCGTCATGCACCCAGGGTGCACCGTGGCACCGACGCGCGGACGGCCGGGTGCGCAGTCTGTGCACGACGACGTCCTCACCGGACGTGGGGACAGCCTCAGCGAGGCAACGCCTCCGCCAGGCGACCGCAGCGTTCCGGGTCCTCGGTGAGCCCGTGGTCCAGGCCCCAGAGCCAGTAGTCGGTCACCCGCCACCGCGCCCAGACCGGCGCGAGCCCGGGGTCGAGGCCCGCGGCGTCGACGAGCGCGGCGAACCAGGACGGGATCTGGGTGTCGCGCACGTGGTCGACGCGGCGCCACAGCACGTCGACGAGCGTGCGCTCGCGGTCGCCCACCAGGAGCACCGGGTCGACCACGCGCCAGCCGCCGTCCGCGGCGCGCAGCACCTGGTCGTCATGGAGGTCGCCGTTCACCGCGACCGCGGGGCGGCTGCCGGCCAGGATCACATCGGCGGCGGCCTCGGCCGCGGCGAGGTGGCGCTCGGGGAAGGGCCGACCCAGGCGGGTCCACGCCTCGCGCAGCTCGGGGGTCCGCGCGCGGACCACGTCGGGGGTGTGCGGGAGCCCGACGTCGGGCGGGACCGGGACCGACAGGCGGCGCACCACCTGCCCGATCTCCGCCGTCGCGACCCCGAGCGGCTCTCCCGCGAGCGTCTCGGGCCCGAGCCTTTCCAGCAGCAGCACGCCACCCGCGACGTCGGACCGGAACAGGCCGACCACGCCGTGCCCCTGCCAGAACTTCAGCGCGGAGGCGAGCGGTCCGACGCCGTGCGACGGAGGGGCAAGGCGCAGCGCGGCGGCGTCGGAACCCGCGCGGACCGGCACCACCACCGCGTGCGCGCCGTGGGCGACCGGCCCGTCGACCGTCACCGACCAGCGCTCGCACCACGCGTCGACCAGGCCGGGGAGCGCCGCGAGCCACGCCCGGTCCTCGGGCGTCGCGGACCACCATCGCGGCATCGCCAGGTACGTCGGAGGGATCTCGACGGGCACGGAACTCATCTTAGGAACGGATGGTCGGGGCGGCTCTACAACGATGTACTATCGCGCCGTGGTTCACCCAGCAGCGTTGCTCGAAGGACCGTCCCGCCCACGACGGGTCCCCGTCGCGGTGTCGGCCGTGGCCCTGCTGGTGGTCGCCGCTCTCGCCGTCGTCGGCGTCCGGTGGGCGACCGCCGAACCCGCCGTGGCGGCGACCGCGCTCGACCTCTCCGGCGACCTCCACACCCACGACCCGGCCCTCGTCGTCGGCGACCCTGGCCAGCCCTGGTACGTCTTCTCGACGGGCGACGTGCACGTCGGGTTCGGTGCGCCGCAGGTGCGCCGGTCCACGGACGGCGGCCGGACCTGGGAGAACCTCGGCACCGTGTGGGACGCGAAGACCCGGCCCACGTGGGTGTACGACGAGGTCAAGGGTGTGCAGAACTTCTGGGCCCCCGACGTCGTGCAGCACGACGGCACCTGGTACCTCTACTACGCGGCGTCGACGTTCGGCTCCAACACGTCCGCCATCGGGCTCATGACCAACACGACGCTCGACCCGGACGACCCCGCCTACCACTGGGTCGACAGGGGCGAGGTGATCCGGTCCACGCCGGGCGAGGACGACTTCAACGCCATCGACCCCGGCGTCATCATCGACCGGGACGGGACGCCGTGGATGGCGTTCGGATCGTTCTGGGGCGGCGTGCAGCTCGTCGAGCTCGCGTGGCCGGACGGCAAGCCGGCACACCCCGACGCCGAGCCGGTGACCGTCGCACGCCGCACGGGGCCGCCCGACGCGATCGAGGCGCCGTACCTGGTGGCGCATGGCGGCTGGTACTACCTGTTCGTCTCGCGCGACCTGTGCTGCCGCGGCACCGACTCGACGTACAACATCGCCGTCGGCCGCTCGAGGTCGATCGCCGGGCCGTACCTCGACGACCAGGGCCGGGACCTCGCGCGCGACGGCGGACGCGTGGTCCTCATGTCTCAGGGGGACATGGTGGGCCCGGGCGGGCAGTCGTACTCGAACGGCTACCTTGCATTCCACTACTACGACGCGACGCGGGGCGGCGCCTTCCGGCTCGCCGTCCGCCGGCTGGCGTGGACCGAGGACGGCTGGCCGGTCGCGTGGACCGCCGAGGAGCTCAGCGCGCGGACTGGGTGAGGCCGCTCTAAATGGCGCCCTGCCGCTCTAACTCGCGCCAGTGCGCTCTATCTCGCGGGCGGGCGCTCTAGCTCGCGAGATAGAGCTCCCGCTCGCGAGATAGGGCTCCGGCTCGCGAGCTAGAGCGCGGCCAGGCCGGACAGAGCGCGCTCCAGCGCCACAACGCCAGCTGCCCCGCTCACGCCTCCGGCGGCTGCTGCGGCGGCGCCCACTGCGTGGACGCGGCCTGGCGCTCCCAGTAGCGCTCCTCGCTGGGGATGAGCGCCCACGCGATGACGTAGGCGAGCACCTGCGGGCCGGGCAGCACCACGGAGACGGCGGTGAGCAGGCGGACGACCGTGCGGTCCCACCCGAAGTAGTCGGCGACGGCGGCGCACACGCCGCCGAGCATCCGGCCGTTCGACGGGCGGTAGAAGGGGCGCTGCGGGCGCGGGGCCGGCGGCGTCCACTGCTGCTGGGGCTGGGTGTACGGGGGCTGGGGAGTCTGCGTGTCCATGCCTCAAGGCTGCCCCGTGCGGCGGCGTCGGGCTATCGGGTGTGCCCCCGATCCGACCCCGGTTGTCCCCCGGGGTCGGGTGGCGACGTCACCACCGCGGGCTCAGGGCGATGTGGCCCAGATCACGCAAGCCCTTGCATCACGTTGCACAGTTCTTGCGGTTCGGGGACTACAGTCACCCGCATGTCGAGACGTCTTGCCGAGGTTGCCAAGAAGGTCGGGGTCAGCGAGGCCACGGTGAGCCGGGTGCTCAACGGCAAGCCCGGCGTCAGTGAGAGCACGCGCGCCGCCGTGCTCACGGCGCTCGACGTCATGGGCTACGAGCGCCCCGTCAAGCTGCGCGGCGAGCGCGGCCGCCTGGTGGGCCTGGTGCTCCCCGAGCTGGTCAACCCGATCTTTCCGGCGTTCGCCGAGGTGGTGGGCGGCGCGCTGGCCCAGCAGGGGTACACGCCCGTGCTGTGCACGCGCAGCGCGGGCGGGGTCTCCGAGGCCGAGTACGTGGACCTGCTGCTGGCCCAGCAGGTCTCGGGCGTCATCTTCGCCGGCGGGTTCTACGCGGAGCGCGGCAAGGACCACGCCCACTACCGCCTGCTGCGGGAGCGCGGCCTGCCCGTGGTGCTCATCAACGGCGCGATCGAGCAGCTCGACTTTCCCCGGGTGAGCTGCGACGACATGGTCGCGGTCCACCTGGCGCTGGGGCATCTCGCCTCGCTGGGGCACTCGCGCGTGGGCCTGCTCCTGGGCCCGGGCGACCACGTGCCGTCCGAGCGCAAGCTCGCCGCCGCGCGCGCCTGGTTCGCGCAGCGCGGCACCCCGCTCGACGACGCCCTGGTGGTGCACTCGCAGTACTCGCTCGAGGCGGGCCAGGCGAGCGCGAACCGCCTGCTCGACGCCGGCGTCACGGCGATCGTGAGCGCGTCCGACCCGCTGGCGCTCGGAGCGGTGCGGGCCGCGCGGCGGGCGGGGCTGTCCGTCCCGCGCGACCTGTCCGTGGTGGGCTTCGACGACTCCGCCCTGATGAACCTCACCGACCCCGCGCTCACCACGGTGCGGCAGCCGATCGAGCCCATGGGCCGGGCGGCCGTCGACCTCCTCGCCGCGCTCGTGGCCGGCGAGGACGTGCCCCACGAGGAGCTGCTGTTCGAGCCGGAGCTGGTGGTGCGGGGGTCGACGACGGTCGCGCCGTCCGGCCTTGCGCCGGTTGCGCACCCGGGAGCCGCCGTCGTGCCGTAGATGTCAAAACGGTCACGGGGACTGTCGGGTTCTTGCGTGACTGTTGTTGCATGCTTACGCTCGGCTGCATGACGACGACGTCTACCCCGGTGCGCGCGAGCGTGCAGAGCACCGACGCGAGGCACGCCACGGAGTGGTGGCGCCACGCGGTGATCTACCAGGTCTACCCGCGCAGCTTCGCCGACGGGAACGGCGACGGCACCGGGGACCTGGCCGGCGCCCGCGCCCGGTTGCCCTACCTGGAGCGGCTCGGCGTCGACGCCGTGTGGTTCACCCCCTGGTACGTGTCGCCGCTGGCCGACGGCGGCTACGACGTCGCCGACTACCGCGCCATCGACCCGCGGTTCGGCACCCTGGAGGAGGCCGAGGCGTTCATCCGCGAGGCGCTCGCGCGCGGCATCCGCACGATCGTCGACGTGGTGCCCAACCACGTCTCCGAGCAGCACCCCTGGTTCCGGGCGGCGCTCGCCGCGCGGCCCGGGTCGCCCGAGCGGGCCCGGTTCTGGTTCCACCCCGGCAAGGGGCCGGGCGGGGCCGAGATGCCCACTCGTTGGGTCTCCGACTTCCAGGGCTCCACGTGGACGCGCACCACCGACCCGGACGGCACGCCGGGGGAGTGGTACCTGCACCTGTTCTCCGCGGAGCAGCCCGACCTCAACTGGGACCACCCCGACGTGCGCCGCGAGCACGAGGAGATCCTGCGGTTCTGGTTCGACCGCGGCGCGGCCGGCATCCGCATCGACTCGGCCGCGCTGCTGTTCAAGGACCCGGCGCTGCCCGAGGTGCCGCAGCGCCCCGGTCCCGGCGAGCACCCCCACGTCGACCGCGACGAGCTGCACGACGTCTACCGCTCCTGGCGCGCGATCGCCGACTCCTACGCCGACCCGCGCGTGCTGGTGGGCGAGGTGTGGCTGCCCGACGTCGAGCGGTTCACGCGGTTCCTGCGCCCGGACGAGATGCACACGGCCTTCAACTTCGACTTCATGGCCCGCCCGTGGGATCCCGCCGACCTGCGCGAGTCCATCGCGACGACCCTCGCCGCGCACGCCCCCGTCGGCGCGACGCCGACCTGGGTGCTGTCCAACCACGACGTGACCCGGCCCGTGACGCGGTACGGCCGCGCCGACTCGAGCTTCGCGTTCGCCCGCAAGCGGTTCGGGGTGCCCACCGACCTCGCGCTCGGCACGCGGCGGGCCCGGGCGGCCGCCCTGCTCGTCGCCGCGCTGCCCGGCGCGCTCTACGTCTACCAGGGCGACGAGCTGGGCCTGCCCGAGGTCGAGGACCTGCCGCGCGGCGTCATCGAGGACCCGATGCACTTCCGCTCCGGCGGCGTCGACCCCGGGCGCGACGGGTGCCGCGTGCCGATCCCGTGGACGCGCGCGGGGTCGTCGTTCGGCTTCGGGCCCGACGGCGCCGCCGCACCCTGGCTCCCCCAGCCGGCGGCCTGGCGCGACCTCGCCGTCGACGCCCAGGAGGCCGACCCGGCGTCGATGCTGCGCCTCTACCGCGACCTGCTGCGCCTGCGGCGCGACCTCCCCGAGCTCGCCGACGGCGAGCTGACCTGGCTCGACGACGCCCCCGCCGACGTCGTCGCCTTCCGCCGCGGCGCCGGGCTCACGTGCCTCGTGAACCTCGGCGCTGCGCCCGTCCCGCTGCCCGACGGCGAGGTGCTCCTCGCCAGCGGCCCGCTCACCGACGACCACACGGTGCCGACCGACACCGCCGTCTGGACCCGTTCCTGACGCACCCCGCCCCACCCATCCACCGAGGAGAGACGATGAAGTCCACCTACCGCGCTGCGGCCTTCGGCCTTGCCGGGGCCATGGCGCTGAGCCTGACCGCCTGCTCGTCGGGCGGCAACGCGAGCACGGGCGCGAGCTCGGACGGCAAGGTGACGCTGAGCGTCGTGTCGCTGCTGCCGGGCTCGGAGCAGGCCGCGATCGACGCGTTCAACGCGCAGGTCAAGCAGTTCGAGGCCGCCAACCCGAACATCACCATCAAGCCCGTCGAGTACGAGTGGCAGGCGCCGACGTTCGCCGCCCAGCTCGCCGGCGGCACCCTGCCCGACGTCTTCGAGATCCCGTTCACCGACGCCAAGACCCTCATCGCCAACGGCCAGCTGGCGAACATGGACAAGCAGTTCCACACCCTGCCGTACGCCGGGAAGTTCAACCCCGCGATCCTCGACTCGGGCAAGGGCAGCGACGGCAAGGTGTACGCCATCCCGGCCAAGAACGTGTACGGCGTCGGGCTGCACTACAACCGCAAGCTGTTCGAGTCGGCCGGCCTCGACCCCGACAAGCCGCCGACGACGTGGGACCAGGTGGCCCAGGACGCGAAGAAGATCGCCGACGCCAACCCGGGCGTGGCGGGCTACATGCAGATGTCGCAGAACGGCACGGGCGGGTGGCAGCTCACCGTCCAGACGTACGCGCGCGGCGGGCGCATCCAGGAGGTCTCCAAGGACGGCAAGGCGACGTCCACGCTCGACGACCCGGCCACCGTCGAGGCCCTCCAGTGGCTGCAGAAGATGCGCTGGAACGACAACTCGCTCGGGTCCAACTACCTGCTCGACTGGGGCACCATGAACCAGGCGTTCGCGTCGGGCAAGGTCGCCATGTACACGTCGGGCTCCGACGTCTACACCTCGATGATCCAGTCCAACGGGCTCGACCCGGCCATCTACGGCCTCGCCGCGCTGCCGCTCGAGGGCTCCGACGCCGGCGTGCTCACCGGTGGCACCCTGGCCGCCGTCCCGGCGGGCGTGTCGACGGCGGTCAAGAACGCCGCCATCAAGTGGATCGACTTCTTCTACACGGGCAAGCTCGTGGACAAGGACCGCGCCGTCGCGGACGCCCAGACGCTCGTCAAGGACAAGCAGCCCGTCGGCACCCCCGTGCTGCCCATGTTCGACAAGGCCCAGTACGAGCAGAACCAGGAGTGGATCAAGCAGTACATCAACGTGCCGCTCGACCACATGAAGAGCTACACCGACACGATGTTCGAGCTCCCGCTGGTGGGCGAGCCGTCGCGCCACACTCAGGAGATCTACGCGCTCATGGACCCCGTGGTCCAGGCCGTGCTGACCAACAAGAACGCCGACATCGAGAAGCTCCTCAAGGACGCCAACACCCAGGCGCAGAACCTGCTCGACCAGGACTGACATGACCAGGAACGACGTGCTCGCCGCGCCGGTGACGGCGCCGCCGGGCACCCGCACCGACCGACCGCGCCGCACCCCCGCCACCGCCCTGGTGACGTGGGTGCGGCGCGGGGGGCCGCATCATCTCGTGTTCCTGCTGCCGACGCTCGTGATCTTCGGGGTCTTCTCCTGGTACCCGATCGTGCGGTCGGTGGTCATGAGCTTCCAGAAGACCAACCTCGCCGCGCCGCCCCGGTGGGTGGGGTGGCACAACTTCGTGTTCGTGCTGCACGACCCTCTGTTGGGTACGGCCGTGCGCAACACGCTGTGGTTCGCGCTGCTCGCGCTGATCATCGGGTACCCCGTCCCGCTGGTCGCCGCCGTCGTGATGAGCGAGGTGCGGCGCGCCAAGGGGCTCTACTCGGCGCTCGCCTACCTGCCCGTCGTGGTGCCGCCCGTCGTGTCCGTGCTGCTGTGGCGGGTGTTCTACGACGCCTCGCCGACGGGTGTGTTCAACACGATCCTCGGCTGGGTGGGGCTGGGGCCGTTCCCCTGGCTGCAGGACCAGACGTGGGCCATGCCGTCGCTGGTGCTGGCCGCCACCTGGTCCGGGGCCGGCGGCACCGTCATCATCTATCTCGCCGCGCTGCTGTCCGTGCCGCCCGAGCTGTACGACGCCGCCGAGGTGGACGGCGCCGGCATCTGGCGCAAGGTGTGGCACGTGACGATGCCGCAGCTGCGCGGCGTCCTGTTCATCACCCTGATCCTGCAGATCATCGCCACCGCCCAGGTGTTCCTCGAGCCCTACCTGTTCACCGGCGGCGGGCCTGCCAACGCGACCGTCACCGTGCTGCTGCTGATCTACCGGTACGCGTTCCAGAACTCGTTGGGCGGCAACTACGGCGCGGCGACGGCGCTGTCGCTCATGCTCGCCGTGGTGCTCGCGCTGTTCTCCCTGCTGTACTTCCGACTCACCAAGAGCTGGAGCCAGTGATGGCCGCCATCGCGCAGACCGCCGACCGCACCGCCGTCTCCGCCTCCGACTGGCGCCGGCCCGGCGTGCGCTGGGGGCTGGGCAGCGCGCACGTCGTGCTGCTGGTGCTGCTCGTGGTGGTGGGGCTGGGGCCGCTGCTGCTGCTCGCGAAGTTCGCGGTCACGCCCACGCAGGACATCCTGCGCACGCCCATGGCCGTGTTCCCGCACGGCATCGCCTGGTCGAACCTCGACCAGGCGTGGAACGACGTGCAGATCTCGCACTACTTCCTCAACACGGTGTGGGTGGCCGCCGGGTCATGGGCCTCCCAGCTGCTCGTGGCCACCACCGGCGGGTACGTGCTGTCCGTGCTGCGGCCCGCGTACGGGAAGGTGGTCGAGGCGCTCGTGCTCGCCACCATGTTCATCCCGACCGTGGTGCTGCTGGTGCCCCTCTACCTGACGGTCCTCCACCCGCCGCTGCTGCGGACGTCGCTCATCAACTCGTTCTGGGCCGTGTGGCTCCCGGCGGGGGCGTCGGCGTTCAACGTGCTGCTGGTGCGGCGTTTCTTCGACTCGCTGCCACGGGAGGTGTTCGAGGCCGCGCGCGTGGACGGCGCCGGGCCCTACCGGCTGTTCTGGTCGGTGGTGCTGCCCATGTCGCGGCCGATCCTCGGCGTCGTGTCCGTGTTCGCCGTCATCGCGAGCTGGAAGGACTTCCTCTGGCCGCTGCTGGTGCTGCGCGACCCCTCCATCCAGCCGCTGTCCGTGCGGCTGCCGTCCATCGCCGGCACCACCGACCAGGGCGTGTTCCTGGCGGCGCTCGCGATCGCGACGCTCATCCCGATCGTCATGTTCCTGCTGTTCCAGCGGCTGTTCCTCAGCGGGGTGGGGCTGGGCGGGGCGGTCAAGGGGTGAGGGCCGGGTCGGCGAGCAGCGCGCGGATCCGGCGGCGGGAGGCCGCCGCGAACTCCGGCCAGCGGGTGTCGTAGTACGGGATCGCGATCGCCGCCTGCACGATCAGCCAGCCGAGTGCGCGTTCGACGGCGGCCGCGGCGACGCCGTCGGGCAGGCCCTTCGTGGCCTCGTGCAGGAACGTCGCGCGGGCCGCGCCGTCGAACAGCCACCACGCGGGGCACAGGTCGACGGCGAGGTCGCCGACGCCGAGCGCGCCCCAGTCGATGACGGCGGTCAGGCGGCCGTCGTGCGCGAGCAGGTTGCCTGGCAGCAGGTCGCCGTGGATCCACGCCGGGACCGACGACGGCGGGGCCGCCAGCGCTCGTCCCCAGGCGGCGGTCGTGGCGTCGACGTCGACCTCCGGTGCGCTGTCCGGCCTCCGGGGGCCGATACCGCGACCCGAGTCGGACGACGCGATCGCGGCGAGCGCCTCGCGGACCGCCGGGTCCAGGCGCTCCAGCGGCACGCCGCGCGCCGTGCCCTGCTTGCGCGGGCCGCCGTCCGGGTCCACGGAGCGCAGCGCCCGCACGAGGTCGCCGAGCGCCCGCGCGCCTTCGTCCGCGTCGAAGCCCAGCGGCTCGCCGGCCCACGGGTCGCCCACCGCGCGGCCGGGAACCCAGGGGACCACCGACCACGGGAACGGGTACCGACCGTCTGGTTCCCCGACGGCGACGGGCGCGGGGACGGTGAGCGGCAGGTGCGGGGCGAGCAGGGGGAGCCAGCGGGCGTCGCTCGCCGCCTGCTCGGCGGCCCAGGCGATGCGCGGCATCCGGGCCAGCAGGGCTCCCGCTGCGGGGTCGCCCAGCAGGAACAGGCGGTGGTCGGTGCCGGCCTCGGGCACCGGGGTGATCGCGCGGCCCGCCAGGTGGGGGAGCTGGGCGGCCAGCAGGCGGCGGACGTCGTCGGCGGTGACCTCGACCTCGTCGTCGTGCATCAGGCCGTCGCCCCGAGCGCGGCGTCGAACGCCGCGAGCAGGGGCTCGCTGAACAGGACGAAACGGATGTGCTCGACGTCGCCTGACCAAGCCCGGACGGCCCCGACGGCGGCCGCCGCGGCGTCGTGCGGCGACCAGCCGTAGACGCCCGCCCCGACCGCCGGGAACGCGACCGTGCGGGCGCCGACCGCCGCGGCCGCGTCGAGGCTGTGCGTGAAGCAGGCCGCGAGCAGCGCGGGGTCCGTCTGGCCCGCGTTGCGGTTGGGGCCCACGGTGTGGACCACCCAGCGGGCCGGGAGGTCGAAGCCGGGCGTCGCCACCGCGTCGCCGACCGGCAGGCCGCCCGGGTACGTGGTGCGCCGCAGCTCGCGGCACGCCTCGAGCAGGCGCGGGCCCGCCGCGGCATGGATGGCGCCGTCCACCCCGCCGCCGCCCAGCAGCGACGAGTTGGCGGCGTTGACGATGGCGTCGACGTCGACGCGCGTGATGTCCCCGAGCTCCGTGGTGATCCGCACGGCTCGACGCTACGACGTCTGCCGGGCACTAGGCGCGGGCGACCTGCTCGAGCGCGGCCCGCAGCGCCGCCAGCGTCCGCGCTGCCTGCGCAAGGTCCTCGGCGGGGACGACGTCGCGCGTCAGGTCGCCGACGGCCTCGGCGAGCGTGGGGCTGCCGGCGTCGTGGGCCGCCTCGCCCGCCGGGGTCAGCTCGAGGACGGAGGAGCGGCGGTCGCTCGGGTTGGCGTGGCGCTCGCACAGGCCGGCGGCCTCGAGGCGGTCGACGGCCTTGCTCGCTGCGCCCACGGTGATGTCGACGGCGTCGACGATGTCGGCCACGCGGCAGCTCGGCGTCTCGCGGATGATGCCCAGCAGCTCGACCTGCCCGACGCTCAGCCCGCCGTGCGCCGCCCGGACGCGCGCGTCCACGAGGTTGTAGAGGCGGGTCTCGGCGCGGACCAGGTCGATGAAGAAGTCGGTCGGTTCGACCACGGATACCTTCCCGGAAATAAGATTCCTGGTGATCTAGTTCTTGGTGATGCAATCGCATCGTCGCACACCCAGGGAGCCACCATGAGCAAGCAGCAGCGTGACGCGCTCGACGCCGCCATGCGCACGTCCCCGTTCGACACGTCCATGACGCCCGGCACGCACCGCGCCGACTTCGAGGAGCGGCTCACCCCGCCCCTGCCCGACGACGTGACCGGCCACGACGTGCGGGTCGGCGGCGTCCCGGCGCTCCGGCTCGACGTCCCCGGCGCCACCCGGCCCGGGACCCTCGTCTACTTCTTCGGCGGCGGGTACGTGGTCGGGTCGCCGCGGTCGGGAGCGCGGCTCGCCGTCGCGCTCGCCCGGCGCACCGGGCTCGCCCCCGTCGCCGTCGAGTACCGGCGCGCCCCTGAGCACCGGTTCCCCGCCCCGGTGGACGACGCGCTCGCGTTCTACCGCGGGCTGCTCGACGACGGCACGCCCGCCGAGTCCGTCGTCCTCGCCGGCGACTCCGCGGGCGGCGGCCTCGCGGTCGCACTCATGCTCGCCGCGCGCGACGCCGGGCTGCCGCTGCCCGCGGGGGCGGTGGTCTTCTCCGCCTGGGCCGACCTGACCCTGACCAGCCCGACCTTCGAGACCAAGCACGGGATCGACCCGCTCTTCAGCCGCGCGGCCATGGCCTGGTACGCCGGCCACTACCTCGACGGCGCCGACCCCGCGCAGCCGCTGGCCAGCCCGGCGCTCGCCGACCTCACGGGTCTGCCGCCCCTGCTGGTCCAGGCCGGGTCGCACGAGGTGCTGCTCGGCGACTCGGTGCGGCTCGCCGCCGCGGCGGCCGCGGCCGACGTCGACGTGCGGCTCGAGGTCACGCCCGACGTGCCGCACGTGTTCCAGAACGCGTTCGGCGCGCTCGACGAGGCGGACGCCGCCCTCGACCGCGCGGCGGACTTCCTGGTGTCGGTGCTCGAACGGCGGGCGCTCGAGCGACCGGCGCCCGAGCGACCGGCGCCCGAGCCCGTCACCAGCCTGTCGGCGTGAGCACCTTGCGGATGCGCTTCTCGCTGACCGGGCCGTCCGTGCCGAGCTGCTGTGCGAACAGGCTGACGCGCAGCTCCTCGATCTGCCAGCGGACCTCCGCCAGCTCGGCCGCCCGGGCCGGGTCGGCGGGGCCCGCCGCGTAGGCGGCGCGCGCCTTGGCGTACGCCTCCTCCACGTCGTGGATCTTCCACGCGAGCTCGGCGTCGCGGTGCGGGCTCGACTGGGCCTTCTCGAGCCGGTACGACGCCGCGCGCAGGTAGCGCACCAGGTGCGGCAGGTGCCGGGGCGGGGTCGCGCTCACGAACCCGTCGTGGATCAGCGTGGCCGCGTGCTCGCGGATGTCCTGGAGCGTGTTGAGCAGTGCCAGCGACGACGTCGCGCGGACCTCGCCCTCGAGCGTGCGCCAGGCCGTCAGGGCGGCGACGACGTGGCCCGCCACCCGGTAGGTCTCGTCCTCCAGGTGGCGGCGCAGGTGGGCGCTCGCGTCCTTGTACAGGTCGGAACTGTCGATCCGTACGGCCACCGGACCGGCGGGCGTGCCGGGGGCGAGGTCGGCGTCGTCGCTGGTCAGGGCGACGACCGCGGCGAGCTGGAGGTCTTCGGCGAGCGCGTCCGTGTTCCGGTACGGGCTCGCGGCCAGCGTGAGCGCCTGCTTGCCCGTCCAGCGCGACGTGATGCGGCCGGCCGCCAGGCGGTTCTCGGTCAGCAGCAGCCGGCGCACGCCGCGCGCGTGGGCGGCGGGGCGCTCGGTCACGTCGGCGAGGATGCGCAGCGCGACCGTCGGCTCGTGCCTGGGGCCCGGCTCCTCGACGAGGGCCGGGTAGCCGCGCACGACGACCCCGCCGCCCAGGTCGGTGGAGACGACGTCGGGCAGGCGGCCGTCGGGGAGGCCGTCGGGCCAGGTGGTGAGCGCGGTGCGCTCGGCGACGGCGCCTCCTCGGTGGTCGAGCCTGTCGAGACCTGGAGCACCTGACGGCGACGTCGTGGACTCGACGGGTTCGACCACCGGGGAGCGCGGCGTGCGCTTCCGCGCCTCCTCCAGCGCCACCGCCACGGCGCCCTTCACCGCCGCGCGCACCGCCGCCTCCGCCTTCGGGGCGAGGCTGCGCTGCAGCGTCAGCAGGTCCTTCGACTCGCCGGCCGCCGCCCGCCCGTCCGTCACGCGGAACGTGACCCGCAGGTGCGCGGGCAGCCGCTCGACCCGCTCGGGGTCCCAGGCGTCGTCGGGCACCAGCACGTCGCGCAGCGCGCGCACCGCGCGGGTGAACGCCACGGAGAACGGCTCGGCCATGTCGCCCGCGCGGGTCATGTCCTCCCACGTGGGTGTGTGGGTGCGGAGCCAGGCGGCGACGGCGGCGCCGACGTCGGGCGCCGGGACCAGCTGCACGCGCACCGGCTTGGGCAGCGAACGGATCGTGGCGACGCACAGCTCCTCGAGCAGCCCCGGCACCATCCAGTCGAAACCCGCCGGCGCCAGCCGCGGCAGCACCGAGAGCGGCACGTGCACCGTGACGCCGTCGGCGTCCTGGCCGGGGCGGAACTGGTAGGTGAGCGGCAGCGTGACCTCGCCCTGCGTCCACGTGGACGGGAACTGGGCGGGGTCCACGGCCTCGACGTCCACGAGGTCCTCGAGGCGGAACGTCAGCAGGTCGGGCGTCTGACGGCGGGTCCGCGACCACCACTGGTCGAAGTGCCGGGCGCTGACCACGGACGCGGGGACGCGCTCGTCGTAGAAGGCGAACAGGTCGTCCTCGGACGCGACCAGGCCGCGCCGGCGGGAACGCGCCTCGACCTGTTCGGCCTCCTCGAGGGTCTTGCGGTTCTCGGCGAAGAACTTGTGGTGCGTGGTCCACTCGCCCTGCACCAGGGCGTGGCGCACGAACATCTCGCGGGCGGCCTCGGCGTCGACCTTGGCGAACAGCACCGGGCGGTCCGTGACGACCGGCACGCCGTAGAGCAGCACCTTCTCGGTGGCCATCGCGGCGCCCTGCTTGGTGGACCAGTGCGGGTCGGAGTACGTGCGCCGGGCGAGGTCGCCGGCCAGCGCCTCGACCCACTCGGGCTGGATGCGCGCGACGTCGCGGGCCCACAGGCGGGACGTCTCGACCAGCTCGCCCGCCATGACCCACACGGGCGGCTTCTTGCTGAGCGGCGATCCGGGGAAGATCGCGAACCGCGCCCCGCGGGCGCCCAGGTACTCGTTGCGGGCGCGCTTGGCCTGCTGGCGCAGGGCGCGGGCGCGCGCCTCGCCCTTGAGGTGGGCGACGGAGGACGCCTTGATCTCGCCCGTGTCCTGCATGCCGACCTGCGAGAGCAGGCCCGAGAGGAGGGCGCGGTGGACGGTGTCGCCGTCCCAGACGCGGCGCCACTCGCCGGCGACGGGGTTCCCCCCGGTGGTCTCGACGGGCTCGGCCACGGGGCGGGCCGAGCGTCGCGTCGACAGGTCGATGCCCAGGTCGTTCGACATCTGCCGCAGCTGTGTGACGACGTCCTGCCACTCGCGCACGCGCAGGAAGTTGAGGTGCTCGGCCTTGCACAGGCGGCGGAACGCGGACCCGCTGAGCTCGCGCTGCTGCTCGCGCAGGTACTCCCAGAGGTTGAGGTACGACAGGAAGTCCGACGTCGGGTCCACGAACCGGGCGTGGAGCTGGTCGGCGCGCTCGCGCACCTCGGCGGGGCGCTCGCGCGGGTCCTGCACGGAGAGCGCGGCGGCGATCACGGCCACCTCGCGTGCGACGCCCAGGCGGGCGCCCTCCACGATCATGCGGGCCAGCCGCGGGTCCATGGGCAGCTGGGCGAGCTGCCGTCCGACGGCGGTGAGGCGGGTGGTGGTCGAGCCCTCGGCCTCGGTGACCGTCGTCTCCAGGGCCCCGAGCTCGCGCAGCAGCGTGACGCCGTCGCGCACCGCGCGCGTGTCGGGGGGCTCGACGAACGGGAAGCGGGCCATCGCGTCGGGGCTCTCGACCACGCCCACGGCGATCATCTGGAGCAGCACGGAGGCGAGGGACGTGCGCAGGATCTCGGGCTCGGTGTACTCGGGCCGCGCCTCGAAGTCCTCCTCGGAGTAGAGGCGGATCGCGACGCCGTCGGCAACGCGGCCGGAGCGCCCGGAGCGCTGGTTGGCGCTGGCCTGCGAGATCGCCTCGATGGGCAGCCGCTGCACCTTGGTGGCCTTGGAGTAGCGCGAGATGCGCGCCAGGCCGGTGTCGACCACGTAGTGGATTCCTGGCACGGTCAGCGACGTCTCGGCGACGTTGGTCGACAGCACGATGCGGCGCCCGGGGTGGGAGGCGAACACGCGGTGCTGCTCGGCGGCCGAGAGGCGCGAGTACAGCGGCAGGATCTCGACGTGCTGCGGGTGCTTCGGGTCGGTGACGCGGGAGCCCAGGTGCCCCTCGAGGCCGTCGAGGGCGTCGTGGATCTCCCGCTCGCCGGAGAGGAACACGAGGATGTCGCCCGGGCCGCACCGCATGAGCTCGTCGCAGGCCTCGACGATGCCCGTGACCAGGTCCTTCTCCTCGCCCTTGGCCTTCTGGAGGCCCGAGGCGGGGTCGACGTCCGGGCTCAGCGGCCGGTACCGGATCTCGACGGGGTACGTGCGCCCCGACACCTCGACGACGGGAGCCGCCTTCGGCAGCACCTCCACGACCGCGTCGGGTGCCCCGCCCAGCTCGGCCAGGTGCGACGGCGAGAAGTGCGCGGCGAACCGCTCGGAGTCGATCGTCGCGGAGGTGATGACCACCTTGAGGTCCGGGCGGCGCGGCAGCAGCCGCGACAGGTAGCCCAGCAGGAAGTCGATGTTGAGGGACCGCTCGTGCGCCTCGTCGATCACGATCGTGTCGTAGGCCAGCAGGTCCGGGTCGCGCTGGATCTGCGCGAGCAGGATGCCGTCCGTCATGACCTTGACGAGCGTGCGCTCGCTCGACTGGTCGGTGAACCGCACCTGGTAGCCGGCGATCTCGCCGAGGGTCGTGCCGAGCTCCTCGGCGATGCGCTCCGCGACGCTGCGGGCCGCGATGCGGCGGGGCTGCGTGTGCCCGATCTGGCCCGCCCGCCCGCGGCCCAGGTCCAGCAGGATCTTGGGCAGCTGGGTCGTCTTGCCCGAGCCGGTCTCGCCGGCCACCACGACCACCTGGTGGTCCCGGATCGCGGCGGCGATGTCGTCGCGCCGCGCGCTGACCGGCAGCTGCTCCGGGTAGGTGATCGGCGGGACGACGACGGCGGCGCGCGCGTCGGCGAGCTTGTCGAGGTGGGCGCGGGAGACTCGGCGGGGACCCTGCTGGCGGCGCTCGCCCCTCTCGCCGCGGTTCCCGGGCTGGCGGCGGGCGTCGGCCTCGCCGCGTGGGGTGCCGCGCCCGCGACGCCCGCCACGACGCCGCGCGTCGCCGTCGTCGGACGACGGGGCGGGCTGGGGGGCGGGGCTTGCGGTGCTCACGACCTCCCATTCTCGCAAGAGCGGCAAGGTGATTCGGCCGGGTGCCGTCGGTGGCTGTGGAAAACCTCGAACCTCACCCTCGCCCCGGCGGGGAGCTGGCCCAGCAGCGGCAGGTCCGCCTCGATGACCACGGCGACCGGCGGGTAGCCGCCCGTCACGGGGTGGTCGGGCAGGAAGAGGATCGGCTGGCCGTTCGGCGGCACCTGGACCGCCCCGGTGACCATGCCCTCGCTGGGCAGCTCGGCGTCGGCGTGCGCGGCGGTGCGACGCAGGGCCTCGCCCGCCAGCCTCACCCCGACGCGGTCGGCCAGCGAGGTCACCTCCCACACCTGTCCCGTGAGCGCGGCGACGCCGTCGTCGAACCAGTCGTCGTGCGGGCCGGCGACGACGCGGAGCGTGGCGGTCTCGCCCGGGGCGGGGAGGCTCGTCGGGTCGGGGGCGCCGGCGTCGCTGGTCTCGACGGCGGCGATCGGTGCCGTACCGACCGGCAGCCTGGCGCCCGCGGCGAGGCGTGGCGGGCCGACGTGACCGAGCGTGTCGGTCGAGCGGCTGCCGAGGGTGACCGCGGCGTCGAGGCCGCCGCGCACGGCGAGGTACGTGCGGCGGCCGCGCGGGGGAGCGCCGAGCAGCAGCTCGTCGCGGTCGCGCAGCGCGAACGGGGCGGCGAACGGGGCCTCGGCCGGCTCGGCGGCCCCGGACCGGCGGATCTCGGCCGGCGCCGGGGCGCCTGCCAGGGCCACGACCAGGTGCCCGCTCGCCCGGACGTGCAGCCCGCCCTCCGTCTCGACGGCGGCAGCCCCCGCGTCGTTCCCGACCGCGCGGTTCGCGGCCCGCAGGCTGCGCCGGTCCGCGGCCCCCGACGCGCCGACGCCGAGGTGCGCCACCCCACCACGCCCGAGGTCCTCGACGACGGCCTGGGCGCCCGGCGCGACGACGTCGAGCGCGCGGTGCCCTGGATGAGGGCGATCGCTGCGGTGCGGCGCCGCGACGCGCCCGACCTCGACCGCCGACGCCGCCACCTGCCGGAACCGGACGTCGTCGCCCGGCGTCCACAGCGCGGGCGGCTCGCGGTTCACGTCCCAGACGGGGGCGTCCGTGCGGCCCACCAGCTGCCACCCGCCCGGGCTCGACCGCGGGTACACGCCGGCGTACGGGCCGGCCAGGGCGACGGCCCCGGCGGGCACGCGCGTGCGGGGCGTCGCGCGGCGCGGCACGTCGGGCCAGGCGGCGTCCGCGCAGGTCAGGGACGCGAAGCCGGGGGCGAAGCCCATGAACCCGACGCGCCACCGGGCCTCGCCGTGCCTTCGCACCAGCTCCCGCGGCGACCAGCCGAGAGCACCGGCCAGAGCCTCGAGGTCCTCGCCGTCGTACACCACGGGGATCTCGACGAGCCGCGCCCCGGTGGCAGCAACGGCCGCCAGCGAGCGCGCCCGCACCGCCGCCGCGGTGGCGGTCGCGCTGGTGCGGTGGGGCAGGAACGGCACCAGCACCGTGCGGGCGCCGGGCACGGGCTCGCCGGTGCCCTCGACCGGGTCGGCGACGAGCGACGCCAGCAGCGCGGACGCCTCCGCGAGGTCACGCAGCTCGGCGAGCACCGCGGCGTCGCCGGCGGCGAGCACCCGCACGCTCAGCGCTCGCCTGGCCGGGCGAGCGGGCGCACTGTCACGCCCGCGGCCGTCAGCTGCTCGCGCAGGCGGCGCGCCACGCCGACCGCGCCGGGGGAGTCGCCGTGCACGCAGATCGAGTCCGCCGCGACTTTCACCAAGGAGCCGTCCACCGCCTCGACCACGCCGTCGACCACGAGCCGCACCATCCGCGCGGCGACGACCTCGGGGTCGTGCAGCACGGAGCCCGGCTCGCTGCGCGGCACGAGGGTGCCGGCGGGGGTGTAGGCGCGGTCGGCGAACGCCTCCGCGGCCGTGGCCAGCCCCGCCGACGCCGCGGCCGCGAGGGCTCGCGACCCGGGCAGCCCCAGCATCACGAGCGTCGGGTCGACGGCGGCCACGGCGGCGGCGACGTCGTCGGCCACCCGGTCGTCCACCTGGGCCGTGTTGTAGAGCGCGCCGTGCGGCTTCACATACGTGACGGTGGTTCCCTCGGCCGCGGCGAGGGCCCTCAGGGCCCCCACCTGGTAGATCACA
>WRHK01000061.1 GCA_009783295.1 Promicromonosporaceae bacterium | reverse complement strand
GCCGGCGACGGCGGGGTCCCCCGAGGCGGGCGCCCGGGCGGCGCCGACGGCGGCGGCCACGCCCCGCGCCGGCAGCCGCAGCGGCCGGGCCGGGTCGGAGGCGCCGGGCGTCCCGGGCAGGGCCACGGGCACGCTGGCGGCGACCGCGGCGGCGGTGGGGAACAGCCGGGTCAGCCCCTCGAACGCCGACTCGTACGGTGCGCCGAGCGCGGCCGCGAGCCGACCCAGGTGGCCGGCGGCGGCGGCGACGGAGATCTGCTGGCCCACGATCGCGCGCACCACGAGCTCGTGCGGGTCGACGGCCCCGGGCACGCGGATGCCGGGCGTCGCCGCGACCAGGGACGCGAGCGCCGGGTCTGCGGCCAGGGCGTCGTCGACGGCCACGGGGTCGGCGTCGAGGTCGAGCAGCCGGCGGGCGCGCGCCACGGCGGTCGCGACGTCGGCCAGCGACGTGAGCTCGACGCCGAGCGTGAGGGTCCAGCCGCCGGGGGAGGTGTGCGGCACGGCCGTCAGCTCGAGAGCCGCGGGGCCGTGGGGCAGCAGCAGCGTCCGGGCGTGGCGCAGCGTCCCGTCGGGTCCCGACGACGACGCCTCGACGCCCGCGACCGCGCGCACGGCGAGGAACCGGAAGATGCCCGGCGCGTCGAACGGCTGCCGGACGGGCAGCTGGAGCGACAGGCGCACCCGGTCGCCGGGGCCCGAGGCCGCGGCGCCGACCCGCCCGGCGGCGGCACGCACGGCCGTGGGCGTCGCGTCGAACACGGCGAGGAACGTGTCGTTGAACTGGCGGATCGAGCCGAACCCCGCGGCGAACGCCACGTCCGCGAGGCGCAGGTCGGTGCCCACGAGCAGGGCGCGCGCCGTCTGGGCGCGCTGCGCGCGGGCGAGCGCGAGGGGCCCGGCGCCCAGCTCGGCGGTGAGCAGCCGGTGCACGTGGCGGGGCGTGTACCCGAGCCGCGCGGCCAGCCCGCCCACGCCCTCGCGGTCGACGACGCCGTCCGTCACCAGGCGCATCGCGCGCCCGGCCAGGTCGCGGCGCAGGTTCCACTCGGGCGTGCCGGGGGCGGCCTCGGGCAGGCAGCGCTTGCACGCGCGGTAGCCGGCCTCGTGCGCGGCGGCCGAGGTCAGGTAGAAGGTCACGTTCTCGGGCCGTGGCGTGCGGGCGGGGCACGACGGGCGGCAGTAGATGTGGGTGGTGCGCACCGCCGTGAAGAACTGCCCGTCGAACCGGGCGTCCCGAGCGGCGATCGCGCGGTACCTCTCGGCGAAGTCGGGGCTCATGGGAACGATCCTCCCCGACCGCACCCCCTCAGGGCTAGCGGGAATCGGACGCGGCGGCACAAAGTGTTCATCGCCCGGCCAGGGCTCGTTCAGCGAGGCGTGGCACGGTGCCCGCCATCCGATACTTTCGAGGTCTCGGGCACCGGGCCGCGAATTCGGTGCCTACCCTGCGAGAGCCTCGGGCGCCCTCGGGCGGCGAGAGCCAGCGGTCGAGGTCGAGCGCACGGTCGTCGAAGACGTCCTCGGCGCCCGGCGGTGAAGAGCACCACGGCGGCCCCGTGCCGTCGGCCCCACGACGCTGGAAAGGCCCGCGCATGACTCTCATGGAGACCCGTCGGACGGCGCACGCCGTGCCCGCCCGCAAGGAAGCCCTGGTGGCCGAGTCCATCGCCGTCGCGGGCGGGGTCGCGCGCCTGGCGGTGCCGCTCGGGGTGCCTTCGGCGCTCGCGCAGCGCTGGGACCTGGCCGGCGACTTCCAGGTGCGCACGCTCCACGTGGTGCGGGCCGGCGGCCGGGCGCGCGGCGTCGCGCTCACGGTGCACCGCCCCGCGTCGGCGTACGAGAAGATCGCCGGCTGGTGGCTCGCCGACCCGACCGCGGCCACGGAGCTGCTGGGCGCGGTCGTCGAGCACGCGCGCGCCGGGGGTGCCGTGGTGGTCAAGGCCGAGGTGGACCCGCGGTCTGTCTCCGCGCCCGACCTGCTGGTCGGTGCGGCGCGCGTGGCCGGGTTCGTCCCGGTGGCGGCGCCCGTGTGCGGCGGCCCGGTCCCGGCGGAGCCCCACGGCGTCCCCGCCGGCCTGGTCCGGTGGCTCGACGGCGCCCCCGCGCCCGCGCACGTGCCGTACTACCGCCAGACGACGGAGCTCACCAGCGGCCCCGTCGCGCTCGCGACGGCGCTCGCCGCCGCGGGGGAGCCCGCCCTGCCCGCCCGGGAGCAGGAGCTCGAGCTGTACCGCGAGGTCACCATGTTCGACGGCGTGGACCCGTTCGGGCTGGCCGTCGCCGCCGCCGCGCGCGGCCACCGCCCCCGCGTGCTCATCTCGACGCCCGACCCGATCCTGCTCGAGGGCGTCACCGCCGCCTGGGACCGCGACACCCGGTCGCTGATCCAGCGCGGCTTCCGCGACCGCGCGCTGGCCGCAGGGCTCGAGGTCGAGACGCGCGAGTTCGCGATCGGCGAGGTCGTCGCCCACGTCGCCGCGGGCGGCACGGCCGTGGTGCTCATCGACCAGCACCCGCTGCTCGCCGAGCCGTACCCGCACTGGGTCACGGTGCACGCGGCGCGCGGCGACGTCGTCGTGCTGCACGACCCGTGGACCGACGCGCACCTGGGCGAGTCGTGGCTCGACGCCGCCGACCTGCCCCTGCCGCTCGAGACCCTCGACCGCATCGCGGCGTGGGGCGAGCCGTTCTACAGGGCGGCGCTGCTGTTCCGCTGACGCCTACGCGGCGCCGGCGGGCATCCGCTCCTCGAGCCACGCCAGCACGGTGCGCAGGTACTCCTCGCGCGCCGGTGACGGCGACAGCGCCAGGTCGTGGGCGCCGCCCTCGATCTGCTGGAACGTCACGTCGGAGCCGATCCGGGCGGCGCCCGCCCGGATCTGCTCCACGGACAGCACCGAGTCCGTGGTGAGCACCTCGGAGTGTGCCTTCTTGTGCGGACCGGTGCGGGTCGAGGCGAGCACCAGGGTGGGCACGCCGACGTCGAGCGCGCCCGCGTTGAGCCGGCGCTGCCCGGCCCGCACGGTGCGCACCCAGCCGGCCCGCGCGCGGAAGCCGGTGTGCGGCTTCCAGGCGGTGTCGAAGTCCCACTCGCCGCCGCTCGCGGAGTGCAGCGCCCGGCCGTAGTAGTCCTGCACGCCGCCGACGGGGAGCCGCGGTGCCACGCGCCCCACCACGCGCAGCGCCTGCGACACGGGCCCGCGCAGCAGCCAGCCCTCGTTGAGGTCGAACCAGGGGGAGTTGAGCACCAGGGCGTCGGCGCGGCCGGGGCGCCCGGCGGCCCACAGCGTGGCGACCAGGCCGCCCATCGAGTGCCCCAGCAGCACGAGCTTCTGGTGCCCGGCGTCCCGGACGGCAGTCGCCGCGGCGTCGAGGTCCTGCGCGTGCAGGGCGAGGTCGGCGGCGATGTTGGGGTCGCGGCCCGCCGCCGTGTGCGCGGCGAGCGACCGCCCGAACCCGCGCAGGTCGACGGCGTAGAACGCGTACCCGGCGTCGGCGAGCGCGCGGGCGACGTGGGGGTGGAAGAAGTAGTCGACGAACCCGTGCACGTACAGCACGGCGACCTTCCCGGACAGCGACGGCACGTAGCGCACCAGCGTCGCCTCGGCGTCGCCGGGGAGGGCGAGGGTGCGCTGCTCGAAGTCCTCGCCGAGCACGTCCTCGTGCCAGTCGCTGCTCTGCATGCGTTCATGGTGCCAGGCGCCGGTGCGTCAGGACGGCGCGTCCGCGGGTGAGTTGCGGGGCCACGGCCCGCGGGTGACGCACAAAGTTGAGCGGAATAGACTCAACTTTGCACGGGTTCCCTGATCAGACCCCTGTCGCCCACCTCGGAGCACCTATGGACATCAAGCTCACCACCATGTCGCAGCAGGCCGTCGGCGACGCCGCCCAGTCGGCGTCCGCGGCCGGCAACCCCCAGCTCGAGCCCGCCCACCTGCTCGCCGCGCTGCTCGCGCAGCAGGGCGGCGTCGCCGTCGGGCTGCTCGACGCCGTCGGCGCGAGCACGCAGGAGATCGGCCGCCACGTGCGGGCCGCCCTCGTCGCGCTGCCGCAGGTCAGCGGCACGACGACGGCGCAGCCCTCCGCCTCGCGCGCCACCACCGCCGTGCTGACGGCCGCCCAGAAGGAGGCCGAGGCGCTCGGGGACGAGTACGTCTCCACCGAGCACCTGCTCATCGGCATCGCGGCCGGGTCGTCGTCCGCGGCGCAGGCCCTGACCAGCGCGGGCGCCACCGCCGACGCGCTGCGGGCCGCGCTGCCCGCCGTCCGGGGCTCCTCGCGCGTCACGAGCCCCCACCCCGAGGGCACCTACAAGGCCCTGGAGCAGTACGGCACCGACCTGACCCAGCGCGCCCGCGACGGCAAGCTCGACCCGGTGATCGGCCGCGACTCCGAGATCCGCCGCGTGGTGCAGGTGCTGTCGCGCCGCACCAAGAACAACCCCGTGCTCATCGGCGAGCCCGGCGTCGGCAAGACGGCCGTCGTCGAGGGGCTCGCGCAGCGCATCGTCGCGGGCGACGTGCCCGACTCGCTGCGCGGCAAGCGGCTCGTCTCGCTGGACCTCGCGAGCATGGTGGCCGGCGCCAAGTACCGCGGCGAGTTCGAGGAGCGCCTCAAGGCCGTGCTGGAGGAGATCCAGTCGTCCGACGGCGACGTGGTCACCTTCATCGACGAGCTGCACACCGTGGTCGGCGCGGGCGCCGGCGGCGACGGCGCCATGGACGCCGGCAACATGCTCAAGCCGATGCTCGCGCGCGGCGAGCTGCGCATGGTGGGCGCCACCACGCTCGACGAGTACCGCGAGCACATCGAGAAGGACCCCGCCCTGGAGCGCCGCTTCCAGCAGGTGTTCGTGGGCGAGCCGTCCGTCGAGGACACCGTCGCGATCCTGCGCGGCCTCAAGGAGCGGTACGAGGCGCACCACAAGGTCACCATCGCCGACTCCGCGCTCGTGGCCGCCGCCACGCTCAGCGACCGCTACATCAGCGGCCGCCAGCTGCCCGACAAGGCCATCGATCTGGTCGACGAGGCCGCCTCGCGCCTGCGCATGGAGCTCGACTCCTCCCCCATCGAGATCGACGAGCTGCAGCGCGCCGTCACGCGCCTGGAGATGGAGGAGGTGGTGCTCTCCGAGTCCACGGACGCCGCCTCGCTCGAGCGCCTGTCGCGCCTGCGCGCCGAGCTCGCCGACAAGCGCGAGGCCCTCGCCGGGCTCACCGCCCGGTGGGAGGCCGAGAAGGCGGGCCACAACCGGGTGGGCGACCTGCGCGCCCGCCTCGACGAGCTGCGCGTCGAGGCCGAGCGCCGGCTGCGCGACGGCGAGCTCGAGGCCGCCGCCCGCATCCAGTACGGCGACATCCCGGCCGTGGAGAAGGAGCTGGCGGCCGCCGAGCGCGCCGAGAGCACGCCCGACGACGACACCCCCGAGCAGGCCCCGATGATCGCCGACAAGGTCGGCGCCGACGAGATCGCCGAGGTGGTCGCCGCCTGGACCGGCATCCCCGCGGGCCGCCTGCTGCAGGGCGAGTCCGAGAAGCTGCTCTCGATGGAGTCCGTGATCGGCGCCCGCCTCATCGGGCAGTCCGCGGCCGTGTCGGCGGTGTCCGACGCCGTCCGCCGGGCCCGCGCCGGCGTCGCCGACCCCGACCGCCCCACCGGCTCGTTCCTGTTCCTGGGCCCCACCGGTGTCGGCAAGACGGAGCTGGCGAAGGCGCTCGCGGACTTCCTGTTCGACGACGAGCGCGCCATCGTGCGCATCGACATGTCGGAGTACTCGGAGAAGCACTCGGTCGCGCGCCTGGTCGGCGCCCCTCCGGGGTACGTCGGGTACGAGGAGGGCGGCCAGCTCACGGAGGCCGTGCGCCGCCGTCCGTACTCCGTGGTGCTGCTCGACGAGGTCGAGAAGGCGCACCCCGAGGTGTTCGACATCCTGCTGCAGGTGCTGGACGACGGCCGCCTCACCGACGGCCAGGGCCGCACGGTCGACTTCCGCAACGTGATCCTGGTGCTGACCTCCAACCTCGGCTCGCAGTTCCTGGTGGACCCCGCGCTGAGCGACGAGGCCAAGCACGACGCCGTCATGGCGACCGTGCGGGCGTCGTTCAAGCCGGAGTTCCTCAACCGGCTCGACGACGTGGTGCTGTTCGACCCGCTGTCGCTCGACGAGCTGGGGCGGATCGTGGACCTGCAGGTCAGGGCGTTCGGGGCGCGGCTCGCCGACCGGCGGATCACGCTCGAGGTCACCCCGGCCGCCCGCGAGTGGCTCGCCCTGGAGGGCTTCGACCCCGCGTACGGGGCGCGGCCGCTGCGCCGCCTGGTGCAGCGGGAGATCGGCGACCGGCTGGCGCGCCGCCTGCTCGCGGGCGAGGTCCCGGACGGGGCGACCGTCGTCGTCGACCGGCCGGACGACCTCGCGACGGAGGGCCTCACGCTGACGACGGCGTAGTCCCCGGGGTCTCGACGGGCTCGACCACCACCTTCGGTGGTCGAGCCCGTCGAGACCACCTGTCATCTCTTGACGCCGACCCCGGCGCCGCTTACGGTCACGCATGACAGCGCTGTCTTGCATGCCCACCCCGCGTGCCCAGTCAAGGAAGACGAGAGCCCAGATGCCTGATGTGAGCGTTGTGGTGACCCGAAGGCGGAGACGACTCCCCGCGCAGCTCGTCGCGACCGGCCTCGCCGTCGCGCTGGCCGGTACCCTTGCAGGGGTGACCGCGCCGAGCGCGTCGGCGGCCGACGGCGGCACCTTCGCGTCGTCCTTCGAGAAGTCCGACCCGCAGCCCCTGCTCAGCACGGCGTACGGCACGCCGCAGAACCTCACGGGCGCCAAGTTCGCCGCCGGCAGCCTGCTGGCGCACGTCGCGTCCGTGACGGCATCCGCCGAGAACCTGCCCAACGAGGGCGCGGCGAACGCGGCCGACGGCGACTCCTCGACCAAGTGGCTGGCCTTCGCGAGCACGGGCTGGGTGCAGTACCAGCTGGACTCGCCGCAGACGGTCGCGGTCTACACGCTGACCTCGGCGAACGACTCGCCCGGCCGCGACCCCAAGGCCTGGGTGTTCCAGGGTTCCAACGACGGGACCCAGTGGACCGACCTGGACAGCCGCGCAGGCCAGACCTTCTCCGACCGCTTCGTCACCAACACCTACACGGTGGCGACGCCCGGCGCGTACACCTACTACCGCCTCAACGTCTCGCAGAACAGCGGCGACGGGATCCTCCAGCTCGCCGACCTCGACATCCAGGACGGCACCTCCTCGCCGGCCGCCCCGAGCCCCATGAAGGCCGTGCTCGGTGCCGGACCCGTCTCCGGCCCCGACGTGAAGTCGTCCGTCGGCTTCACGGGCGCCAGCGCCCTGTTCCTGTCCGGCGCCCACATCGCCGACGGCGAGGCGTCGTCCAGCGACGTGCTCTACCAGGACCTCGACGTGCCGATCGGCGCGGACAGCGAGCTCGCCTACAAGATCTTCCCCGTCATGCAGGGCGGCAACCTCCAGTACCCGGCCACCTACGTGGCCGTGGACCTGCTGCTCGACGACGGCACGCTCCTGTCGACGCACGCCGGCCTGACGGACCAGTACGGGTTCGGCATCAGCGCCAAGGCGCAGGGCACCGCGAAGGCGCTGTACGCCTCGCAGTGGAACGCCGTGCGCATCGACCTGAGCTCGCTGGCCGGCCGCCGCATCAGCAAGATCCTGGTCACGTACGACAACCCGGGCGGCTCGGCGTCGACCACGTTCTCGGGCTGGCTCGACGACGTCGCGATCCAGCACGCCACCCCGATCGACGCCTCGTCGCGCACCCACTTCGTCGACACGCGCCGCGGCACCAACGCGAGCAGCAGCTTCTCGCGCGGCAACAACATCCCCGCGACGGCCGTCCCCAACGGCTTCAACTTCTTCGTCCCGATGACGAACGCGGGCTCGCGCGACTGGCTGTACCAGTACGCCGCCGCCAACGACGCGAACAACCTGCCCACGCTCCAGGCCATCGGCATCTCCCACGAGCCGAGCCCGTGGATGGGCGACCGCGCACAGCTCGCGGTGATGCCGTCCCTGCAGACCGGCACGGTCGACGCCGGCCTCACCGCCCGCCAGCTCGAGTTCAGCCACGCCGACGAGGTGGCGCAGCCCGACCTGTACTCGGTGAAGTTCACCGACGGGATCCAGGCCGCCGTCACGCCGTCGGACCACGCGGGCGTCTACACGTTCACGTTCCCCGGCTCCGCGTCGCAGGGCAGCGTCATCGTCGACCAGGTCCAGGACTCCTCGAAGCTCACGGTCGGTGCCGACGGCACCGTCACCGGCTGGGTCGAGGGCGGCTCGGGCCTGTCCGCCGGCAACAGCCGCATGTTCGTCTACGGCGAGTTCGACGCCGCCCCGACGGCCGTCGGCACCGCCGCCGGCCGCGCGACGGCCCGCTACGCGACCTTCGACACGTCGTCGGCCAAGACCGTCACGCTGCGCGTGGCGACGTCGTTCATCTCGCTCGACCAGGCCCACCACAACCTCGACCTCGAGGTCACGGGCAAGTCGTTCGACCAGGTGCGGGGCGCCGCGCAGGACGCCTGGAACGCGCGCCTGGGCGTCATCGACGTGCCGCACGCCACCCAGGCCCAGCAGGTCAACCTGTACAGCGACCTGTACCGCCTGAACCTCTACCCGAACTCGCAGTCGGAGAACACGGGCACCGCCGCGACCCCGGCCTGGCAGTACGCCAGCCCGGTCGCGAACAAGTCCGGCACCGCCACCGACACGGCCACGAACGCCACGGTGGTCCCGGGCAAGATCTTCGTGAACAACGGCTTCTGGGACACGTACCGGACCGTCTGGCCGCTGTACTCGTTCCTCTACCCGGACGTCGCGACGCAGCTGGTCGACGGGTTCGTGCAGCAGTACCGCGACGGCGGGTGGATCGCCCGCTGGTCCTCGCCGGGCTACGCCGACCTCATGACCGGCACCAGCTCCGACGCCTCGTTCGCGGAGGCGTACCTGTCGGGCGCCATCCCCACGAGCCTCGCGCTCGAGGCGTACGACGCCGCGCTGAAGAACGCGACCGTGCTGCCGACGTCGAACGCCGTCGGGCGCAAGGGCCTCGACACCTCCGAGTTCCTCGGCTACACGTCCAACGCGACGGGCGAGTCGGTCTCCTGGGGCCTCGAGGGCTACGTCAACGACTACGCGATCGGCAAGATGGCGGCCAAGCTCGCCGCCGACCCGGCCACGCCGGCCGACCGCGTCGCCGGCCTGAAGGACGAGGCGACGTACCTCACCAAGCGCGCCGAGGACTACGTCAACATGTTCGACCCGGCCGTGGCCTTCTTCCAGGGCCGCACGCCGTCGGGCGCGTTCGCCAAGGACGCCGCCAGCTACGACCCCACCCAGTGGGGCGGCGACTACACCGAGACCGACGGGTGGAACTTCGCGTTCCACGCGCCGTACGACATCGACGGGCTCGCCGCGCTGTACGGCGGCACGCAGGGCCTGCTCGACAAGCTGGACACGTTCTTCGCCACCCCGGAGAAGGGCACCTACGGCATCCACGAGGCCACCGAGGCCCGTGACGTGCGCATGGGCCAGCTCGGCATGAGCAACCAGGTCAGCCACCACATCCCGTACCTGTACGCGGCGGCCGGCAAGCCCAGCGAGACGCAGGCGAAGGTGCGGGAGATCCTGCAGCGCCTGTTCGTCGGCTCCGAGATCGGCCAGGGCTACCCCGGCGACGAGGACAACGGCGAGATGTCGTCGTGGTACGTGTTCTCGTCCCTCGGGTTCTACCCGCTGGCCCTCGGCTCCGGGCAGTACACGATCGGCTCGCCGCTGTACGACGAGGCGACCGTGCACCTCAAGGGCGGCGACCTGACCATCAAGGCGCCGGGCAACGACTCCTCGCACGTCTACGTCGGCTCGGTGTCGCTCGACGGCCAGCCGGTCACGTCGGCGAGCATCGACGAGTCGAAGCTCACCCACGGCGGCACGCTGACGTTCGGCATGAGCACGACGCCGACGTCGTGGGGCCAGCGCACGTCCGACCAGGGCGTCCGCACCCCCGCCGTCGACGCGACCAAGCCCACGTTCGGCAACGTCACGACGTCGGACGGCACCGCGCCGGCCGCCATCGTCGACGACAACTCGCGGTCGGCCGTGACCTTCACGTCGACCACGCCGACCGTCACGTGGACCTCCGCCAGCGGCCCCACCGCCGTCGCGAGCTACACGATCACCAACGGCGCCACGGGCAGCACGCCCACGTCGTGGCGCCTGGAGGGCTCCGACGACGGCCAGAGCTGGACGCCGCTCGACGAAAGGGCAGGTCAGAAGTTCGCCTGGGCGACCCAGACGCGGCCGTTCCAGGTGGCCAAGCCGGCGCTGTTCTCGCAGTACCGCCTGGCGATCACGGCGACGTCCGACGGCGCCGCCCCCACGGTCGCCGAGGTCGAGCTGCTCGCCGACACCACCCAGCAGTCGAGCGACTTCAAGCTCTACCCGGCCCAGAAGCTGGCCACGAGGGTGGGCCAGCAGGTCATCGGCAGCTACGCCACCGTCACCGGCGGCACGTCCACGGACCCGGCGGACTTCGCCGCGACCGTCGACTTCCTCGACGGCAACGGCCCGCAGAAGGCCACGGTCACGCGGTCGCCGCTCGGCGCGCTGCAGATCGGCCTGCCGCACGCGTTCGACGCCGCCGGGTTCTACACGGCCCGGGTCACGGTGCAGCAGGGCGACCTGCACGCCACCGACGTCGTCACGGTCGACGTGTCGCGTGACGACTCGCTGACCGCGGCGTTCAACAGCTCGTGCATCACCCTGCCGGGCACCGGCGCGGACTGCGACGGGCTCGGGTACGCGTACGACCAGGCGTCGCTCGCGGCGAGCGGGTTCGTGGGCGGCACCACCGTGAGCGTCCCGGGCACCGACCTCACCTTCGCGGTGCAGGCCACCGACCCCGGCAAGCCGGACAACGCGGTGGCCCGCGGCCAGCGCATCCGCGTCGACGCGGGTGCCGGTGCCACGAAGCTGTCCGTCATCGGCACGGCCAACGAGAAGGCGCAGCAGACCACCGGCACGCTGACGTTCTCGGACGGCAGCACCCAGTCCATCGCCATCAGCTACGGCGACTGGGTCGGGTCCGCCGGCAGCCCGCAGTACGGGGACATCGTGGTGGGCAAGACCACCCGGCGCCTCGCGGGCACCAGCGGCGCCGACGGCCTCACGGCGGCCATCTTCTCCACCGCCCCGGTGGACCTGCCGGCCGGCAAGACGCTCGTCTCGCTGACGCTGCCCAACCAGACCAACGCGGTCAACCAGGGCGTCATCCACGTGTTCGCCATCGCCACCAACGGCACGCGCACCGCGCACGCGCCGCTCGCGGCCACCGGCACCGCCGTCGCGAACCAGTTCGCCCGGGAGCCCTTCACCGCACCGCTCGCCACGGTCACCGGCGGCTACGCCGACGCCCAGACGGCGACGGTGAGCTGGGGCGACCAGACGCCGGTCCAGCCGGTCAACGTGGCCGCCGACGGCACCGTCCCGGGCACGCACTCCTACGCCGCGGCCGGCACCTACACGGTGCACGTGACGGTCGACGACGGCGAGAAGAGCGTCACCACCACCACGTCCGTCGTGGTCGACGAGCGGTACCACCCGACGCTCGACCTCAAGCCCGCCGACCAGGTGGCACCCGGCACGCAGGTGCGCGTGAAGGGTGACGGGTTCGCCCCGCACGAGCCGGTCACGGTCACGCTGAGCGTGTCCTCGGCCGCCACGGTCGCCCCGACGTCCGCCGTCACGACGGACGCCAAGGGCCGGTTCACCGCCTACGTGACCGTGCCCGCCGGGGTCGCCGACGGGTCCTACCCGGTCACGGCCGTGGGTGGCACCTCGGGCGCCTGGTCGACGGCATCGGTCGGCGTCGTGACGCCGAAGCTGCCGTCGGTGCTCACGCTCACCGCGTCGCCGCGCAACGTCGCGGCCGACGACCCGGTGACGGTGCGCGTCGCCGTGACCCCGGGTGCCACCGGCGCCGTCGAGGTGTTCGACGGCACCACGTCGCTCGGCACCGTCCCGGCCGAGGGCGGCCAGCTCGTGCTCGACACCCTCACCCCGGGCACGCACACCCTGACCGCCACCTACCCCGGTGACGACCAGTACGCGGCGAGCACCAGCCACGCCGTGACGATCACCGTCACCGGGCCGGGCGTCGCGGTCGGCGTGCCGGCGTTCTCGACGGCCAAGCACGCCGCTGGCAACGCCGCGCCCGTCACCGTGACCGCCTACGTCACCGGGGTGACCTCCGGGACCGTGACGTTCACGAGCGGCACCACCGTGCTGGGCACCGCCCAGGTGACGCGCAACGGCTCCCGGTGGTCGGCGACGGCGACGATCTCGCCCACGCTGCCCGCCGGGACGTACGGGTCCGTGGTCGCGTCGCTCGCGCAAGCCAACGGCGCTGTGACCTCGGCGCCGTCCACCCAGCCCCTGGTCGTCGTCGCCAAGGCAGGGTGATCGCCGCTACCTGGTGAGGCGGCGTAGAGCGCCCGCGGTCGAGTGAAGCGACCGCGGGCGCTCGTGCGTCCTCCCGTTGTGGGTCCCTGGGACTCCGGTTGTGGGGCCTCTTGACCGGAGTCTCAGGGACCCACAACGGGCGGGGCGGGCTGCGGCGGCGCGGGCTGCGGCGGGGTGGCGAGGAGCGCGAACGTGTTGCGGAGCGCCGGGTACAGGGTCCGGTACGCCGGGTACAGGCGGTCGTAGGCCGCCATGCCCGCCGCGGCCGGGGGCACGTCGTGGCCCTCTGTGACGAAGCGGCTCGTGCCCGTCTTCTGGCCCAGGAACGCGTGCGCCTGGACGGCCGCTCCCGCCGCGCTCACCTCGCCGTCGGAGCAGACCCGCACGGTACGGCCGGTGACGTCGGCGACCACCTGCGCCCACAGCACGGACCGGGCGCCGCCGCCGACGGCGCGCAGCTGCCGCACCGCCGTCCCCGTCGCGTCCTCCAGGGCCTCGAGCTGCAGCCGCAGCTCGAACGCCACGCCCTCCAGCACGGCCCGGTACAGGTGCGCCGGCGTGTGCCGCCCGTGCCAGCCGACGACGGCACCCCGCGCGAGCGGGTCCCAGTGCGGGGTCTGCGCGGCGTTCCAGTAGGGGAGCACCAGCAGCCCCTCGGCCCCAGGCGGCACCGTGGCCGCGGCGGCCTCCATCGCGCCGACGTCGGAGCCCGCGAACCGGGCAGCCCAGTCGGCGACGTAGGCGGCGGCGTTGAGCACCGTCTCCAGCACGTAGGTGCCCGGCCGGGTCCCCGCGAGCGTGCGGAAGGCAGGGCTGACCTGGTACGACGTCGTCTCGACGCCGCACACCATCGACGTGCCGAGGTTGAGGTAGGCGACCCCGGGCTCCTCGACGCCGAGCGCGAGCCCGGCCGACTGCCCGTCCCCGATCCCGGCGACGAGGGGGATGGCCCGTGGCAACGCGAGAAGCGAGGCGACGTCGGGAAGGAGCTCGCCGATGAGGCCCCCGCCGGGGACCAGTTGGGGCAGACGACCGTAGGGATCGGTCACGGAGTCGGGCCCAGAACGTGACCGATCCCTACGCTCGGAGAGGCCCGCGACCTCCACCAGGGCCTCGGACCACTCCAGGCGGCTCAGGTCCAGCAGGCCCAGCGTGTCGGCGCTCGCGGTGCTCGTCGCCAGGCGGCCCGTCAGGCGCAGCGCCAGGTATGCCTGCACGTCCGCGACGTGGGCGGAGCGCGCGACGACGTCGGGCTCGTGGTCGGCCAGCCAGGCGAGCTTGTAGATCGCGGGCGTCGTGTCCGGCGGCTTGCCTGACGTCGCCTGCACCGACCGGCCGTCCGGGAGGGGCCGCGACCCGACGCGCGCGATCTGCTCCGAGGCGCGCGAGTCCACCCACAGGATCGCCGGGCGCAGCGGGGCGCCGTCGTCGTCGAGCAGCACGAACGACTCGCGCTGGTGCGTGACCGCCATCGCCGCGACGCGGTCGCGGTCCTCCCGCGCGAGGGCCCCGACCGCGTCCCGCACCGCGGCGACGGTGGCCGTGAACCACGTCTCGGCGTCCTGCTCGTGGAAGCCCGCCCTGGGGGTCGAGGTGGTGAGGCGAGAGGCCCCGGAGGCGAGCACGGCGCCCGCGGCGTCCGTGACGACCGCCTTGGCGGCCGTCGTCGAGCAGTCGACGGCGACGACGAGCGATCCCGCCGTCACGGGGCGACCACGACCTTGAGGCCCTCCCGGGCGGTGGCGACCTCGAAGGCCTTCGCGGCGTCGTCGAGCGCGAACGTGTGCGTGACCAGCGAGCGGACGTCCACGTGCCCGCCCGCGACCAGCGCGATCGCACGCGGGTAGACGTCCTTCATGCGCCGCACCATGCGGAACGTGAGGCCCTTGCGGCGGGCGTGCGCGGCGGGGAAGGCGGTGTGGTCGTCGTCGGGGATGCCGGCCAGCACCACGGTGGCGCCCGGGCGGGCGGCCTCGACGGAGATCGCGACGGCGTCGTCGTTGCCCGCGCACTCGATGACGGTGTGCGCCCCGAGCGGCCCGACGGCGTCGCGCAGCTCCGCCTCGAAGCCGTCGGCGCGCGGGTCGAGCACGACGTCGGCCCAGCGGGCGGCGGCCTCGCGCCGGTGCGCGAGCGGCTCGACGGCGACGGCCCGCGTGGCCCCGGCGGCACGCGCCACCTGGAGGGCGCACAGCCCGATCGGTCCGCAGCCCACCACCACGACCGTGCCGCCCACGTGCGGGTGGGACAGGTCGACGGCGTGGATCGCGACGCCGAGCGGCTCGAGCATCGCGACGTCGGCGTCGGAGAGGCTGTCGGGCACGGCGTGGACACGGTGCTCCGGCCAGGCGACGAGCTCGCGCAGGCCGCCGTCGGTGGCGCCGTGCCCCGCGAACCGCACCTGCGGGCACAGGTTCGGGTGGCCCTCGACGCACAGCTCGCAGGTGCCGCACGGCACGGCCGGGTCGACGGCCACGCGCTGGCCCGCGCGCGGGCCCTCGGCGATGGTGCCGCCGAGCTCGTGACCCAGCACCAGCGGCCGGGTCAGCGTCGCGTCGCCGATGCCGCCCTCGGTGAACCAGTGCAGGTCCGACCCGCACAGCCCGACGGCGGTGACTCTGACCATGACCTCGCCCGCCCGGGCGCTGGGCGGCGCCTCGTCGTCGACGCGCAGATCCCCGACACCGTGCAACCGGGCAGCCTTCATGGCTGTCACCTTAGCCACCGCGAGATAGAGCCCCGGGCCGCGAGTTAGCGCGGTGGCGCGGTGGCGCGGTGGCGCGCGAGATAGAGCTGGCTTGCGCGAGATAGAGCCGTTCGCCGCGAGATAGCGCGGCCGTGGGCTCTATCTCGCGGGCTCGCGCTCTATCTCGCGGGCAATGGCGCTAACTCGCGCCCGAGGGTGCTAACTCGCGGCCGCCGGCTCTATCTCGCAGGCCCGGGCTCTATCTCGCGGGCATCGGTGCTCACTCGCGCCCCGGAGCGCTAGCTCGCGCACCGACGACCGGCCCGCACTCAGTCCGCCAGGTCCAGGATCACCGGCACGTGGTCGCTGGCGCCCTTCCCCTTGCGTTCTTCGCGGTCGATCGCGACCGCCGTCACGCGGTCCGCCAGTGCCGGCGACGCCCACGTGAAGTCGATCCGCATGCCCTTGTTCTTCGGGAACGCGAGCTGCTTGTAGTCCCAGTACGTGTACGTCCGCTCCGCGGGCAGGTGCTCGCGCGACACCTCACGGAACCCCGCCCCGCCGAACGCCTCGAACGCCTCCCGCTCGGGCGGCGTGACGTGCGTGGCGCCCGCGAAGTCGGCGATGTCGTAGACGTCGGTGTCGAGCGGGATCACGTTCCAGTCGCCCACCATGGCCACCTGGGCGGTGGGGTCGTCGGCGAGCCAGCCGGCGGACGCGGTCCGCAGCGCCTCCAGCCAGGCGAGCTTGTACCGGTAGTGCGGGTCGTCGACGGCCCGCCCGTTCGGCACGTACAGCGACCAGACGCGCACGCCGCCGCAGGTCGCCCCGAGGGCGCGGGCCTCGTGCACCGGGTCGGGGTCGTCGTCGGCCGCCGTGCCCTTGGCGAAGCCGGGCTGGCCGGCGAACTTCGCCTCGACGTCGTCGATCCCGACGCGCGAGATCACCGCGACGCCGTTCCACTGGGAGAAGCCGACGTGCGCGACGTCGTACCCGGCCGCCTCGAACGTGAGGTACGGGAACTGGTCGTCGCGGCACTTGGTCTCCTGGATCGCCAGCACGTCGGTGCCGGTCCGTTCCAGGAAGGCGACGACGCGGTCGGCACGGGCACGGACGGAGTTGACGTTCCAGGTGGCGAGGCGCACGCGGCCACCTTACGAGGAGGACCAGGTGGGACGCCCTATCGTCGGGCGCATGGCACGCCCCACGCTGCGCCGTACGACGGCGGCCGTCATCGCGCTCGCGGTGACGATGCTCGCCGCCTGCACCGCCGGCAGCACCGCCCAGCAGTACCCGGGCGGCGAGGGGCGCGAGGTGACGATCGCCGTCGCCGCCGAGCCGGTCAACCTGGACTTCACGACGACGTCGGGCGCCGCCATCCCGCAGCTCCTCATGAACAACGTGTACGAGACGCTGGTCAAGATCGACCAGGACGGCAAGGTCGTGCCGATGCTCGCCACGCGCTGGGACGTGTCGGCCGACCGCACGCAGTACACGTTCCACCTGCGTCAGGGCGTCACGTTCTCGGACGGCCGCCCGTTCACGGCGGACGACGTCGTCGCCTCGTTCGACCGGGTGCGCACGGCGTGGGTCAACGCCATCAAGGGGAAGATGGACGTCGTCGAGCGGACCGAGAAGGTCGACGCGCACACCGTGCTGGTGACGCTCTCGCGGCCGTCGAACTCCTGGCTGTACAACCTGGGGACGTCGGTGGGCGCGATCTTCCCGGCGAAGATCGACTTCGACCTCAAGACCCAGGCCGTCGGCACGGGCCCCTACGTCGTGACGTCGGTGCGGCCGGGCGACCGCATCGTGCTGACGGGCCGCAACGACTGGTGGGGCGGCCCCGCGCCCCTGCGCACGGTCACCGTCCGCTACCTCACCGACCCCACCGCGGCCGTCAATGCGCTGCGCGCGGGCGACGTCGACATGCTGTTCAACTCCGCGACCGGCGACCAGGTGCGCCAGCTCCAGAAGGACCCGCGCCTCCAGGTGGTGGAGGGCACGTCGACGGGCGAGGTGCTGCTGTCGTTCAACAACCGGGTGCCGCCGTTCGACGACGTCCGCGTGCGCCGGGCCTTCGCCTACGCCATCGACCGCAAGGCCGTCATGGACACCGCATCGGCGGGCTTCGGCACGCTGGTCGCCGCCATGGTCACGCCCCAGGACCCATTCTACGAGGACCTCACCGGCGTCTTCCCGTTCGACCCCGCCCGCGCGCGGGCCCTGCTCAAGGAGGCCGGGCAGCAGCACCTGCACGTCACGTTCGACGTGCCCAACCTGGCCTACGCGACGACGGCGGCCGAGCTCATCGTGTCCCAGCTCGCCGACGTCGGCGTCACCGCCACGATCACCACCGACGAGTTCCCCGCCGTCTGGCTCGACAAGGTGTTCACGCGGCACGACTTCCAGATGTCGGTGATCCAGCACTCCGAGGCGCACGACCTGCTCACCGTGTTCCACCGCGACTACTACCTGGGCTACGACGACTCGAAGATCGCCCCGCTCGCCGCAGCCGCCGACGCCGGCACGTCCGAGCAGTACGTGGCCGGCATGAAGCAGGTGGTGCGGATGATCGTCGACGACGCCGGCGGGATCGTGCTCTATCTCGCGCCGACGCTCATCGTGGCCGACAAGGGGCTGGACGGGATCCAGGCCAACGCGGTCACCGAGTCGATGGACCTCACGGCGTTGCGCTGGGCCTCCACCAGCTCCGGTGGCTGAGCCCGTCGGGACCACGACCGTTTCGACAACCTCACCCGCCCACCACAGGATGGACCCCGTGAAGCGACAGGTCGGGTGGCTGGCGGGTCAGCTCGTGGCGACGCTCGCCCTGGCCAGCGCTCTCGTCTTCGTGGTGCTGCGCGTGCTGCCCGGCGACTCGGCCGTCGTCGCACTGGGCGTCAACGCGACCCCGCAGGCGCTCGCGCAGTGGCGGGCGCAGCACGGCACGGACCGGCCGCTGATCGCGCAGTACGGCTCGTGGATGGGCGGGCTGCTGCGCGGCGACTTCGGCACGTCGTTCGTCACGGGCCGAGCGCTGACGCCGCTGATCCTCGACCGCGTGCAGGTCACGCTCATCATCGTGGGCCTGGGCATGCTGCTGGCCCTGGTGGTGGCGGTGCCGCTGGGCACGCTCGCCGCGGTGACGCACCGGTCGGCGTGGGGGACGGTCATCGCGGGCGCCTCGCAGGTGGGGGTCGCGATCCCGAACTTCCTGGTGGGCGTGCTGCTGGTGTCCCTGGTCGCGGTGCACCTGGGCTGGCTCCCCGCCGGTGGCTGGACGCCGCCCGCCACCAACCCGGCGGACTTCTGGCGGCACGTGATCCTGCCGTCCGTGGCGCTCGGCACGGTGCAGGCCGCGATCATCACGCGCTACGTGCGCTCCGCGGTGCTCGAGGTGATGCGCGAGGACTTCCTGCGCACCGCCCGCGCCGCCGGCCGCACCCGGGCGGGCGCGCTGGTGCGTCACGGGCTGCGCAACGCCGGGGTTCCCGTCGTCACCGTCGTGGGAGTGCAGCTCGCGGCGATGCTGATCGGCGCTGTGGTGGTCGAGCGGGTGTTCGTGGTGCCGGGGCTCGGGTCCCTGCTCGTCGACGCCGTGCAGCAACGCGACCTGCAGGCCGTCCAGTCGATCGTGGTGGTGCTGGTGGCGCTCGTCGTCGTCATCAACTTCGTGGTCGACCTGCTGTACACGGTGCTGGACCCGCGCCTGCGGGTGGTGGCCCGATGACGTCCCTCGGCGCCGCCCCACCGTCCGACGCCGCCGCCGTCGAGCCGCAGCGCCGCCCCGGCGTGCACCCGCAGCTGGTGGTCGGGGCGGTGCTGGTGGGCCTGGTGGTGGCGATGGCGTTGGTGTCGCTCGTGTGGACGCCGTTCGACCCCGTGCGGGCGGTCCCTGCGATCCGGCTCCAGGGCCCCAGCGCCACGCACTGGTTCGGCACGGACCGCCTGGGGCGCGACGTGCTCTCGCAGGTCATGGCCGGGTCGCGCATCACGCTGTACGTCGGCGTGGTCGCGGTCGGCATCTCGGCCGTCGTCGGCGTGCCCGTGGGCATCGTCGCCGGGATGCGCGGCGGCGTGCCCGGGGCGGTGCTGATGCGCGGCGCCGACGTGCTGCTCGCGTTCCCCGGCCTGCTGCTCGCGCTCATCCTGGGCGCCGCGTTCGGCACCGGCACGACGACGGCGATGGTCGCGCTCGGCATCGGCGCCATCCCCGCGTTCGCCCGCGTGGCGCGCTCCGCGACCCTCCAGGTGATGCGCACCGACTACGTCCTGGCGGCCCGCGCGGCGAACCGGAGCGCGTGGGCGATCGCGTGGCGGCACGTGCTGCCCAACATCGCCGGCATCGTCGTGGTGCAGTGCTCGGTCACGTACGGGCTGGCGGTGCTGGCCGAGGCGGCGCTCTCGTTCCTCGGCCTGGGGACGGCGCCGCCCACGCCGTCGTGGGGGCGCATGCTCCAGGACTCGCAGCAGTTCCTGGGCGTGCACGACAACCTCGCCCTCGCCCCCGGCATCGCGATCGCGGTGGCGGTGCTGGGGTTCAACCTGCTGGGCGACGGCCTGCGCGACGTGCTGGACCCGCGGCTCAAGGGGGTGCGCTGATGGACCCCGCGCTGCGCGTCGACGACCTCGCCGTCGGCACCCGCCACCGCACCCTCGTCGAGGGCGTCTCGTTCACCGTCGAGGCCGGCGAGCGCGTCGGGCTCATCGGCGAGTCCGGGTCCGGCAAGTCGCTCACGGCGCTCGCGGTGCTGGGCCTGCTGCCCGACAACCTCGCCGCGACCGGCACGGTCGACGTCGCGGGGGAGCGCGACCTGCTCGCGCGCTCCGACCGCAGGCTCGCGCCGCTGCGCGGGTCGCTGCTGTCGATGGTGTTCCAGGAGCCGATGACGGCGCTCGACCCGCTGGTCCGCGTGGGCCGCCAGGTGTCCGAGGTGGTGACTCTCCACGACCGCGGCGTGCACCGGCGCGCGGCCCGCGAGCGGGCGGTCGGGCTGCTCGCGGAGGTGGGCCTGCCGGACCCGGCGGCGGCCGCGCGCGCGTACCCGCACCAGCTCTCGGGCGGGCAGCGGCAGCGCGTCATGATCGCGATGGCGCTGGCCAACGACCCGGGGCTGCTCGTCGCCGACGAGCCGACCACGGCCCTCGACGTCACCGTGCAGGCCCAGGTGCTCGCGCTCATCGCGCGGCTGGTGGAGCGCCGCGGCACGGGGCTGCTGTTCATCACTCACGACCTCGCGGTGGTGTCGCAGGTGTGCTCCCGGGTGCTGGTGATGAAGGACGGCGCCCTGGTGGAGCAGGGTCCGGTGGCGCAGGTGTTCGCGAAGCCCGCGCACGAGTACACGGCGAGCCTGCTCGCGGCGTCGGAGCTGACGGCGCGGCGGGCGCCGGGTTCGGGCACGTCGTCAGGTCGGCGCCCGGGGATCGAGTCGGCGCCCCCGGCCCACCGACCTGATCCCGAACCACCGACCGGACCCGCGATCCGGCTCGACGACGTCGTCAAGACCTACCGGCGCGGGCGTACCCCCGTGCCCGCGCTCCGCGGTGTCTCTCTCGACGTCCAGCCCGGGGAGCGGTTCGGGCTCGTCGGGGAGTCCGGGTCCGGCAAGACGACGGCGCTCCGCCTGCTCGCCGGGCTCGACGCGCCGACGTCGGGCACCGTCGAGGTGGCCGGCGTGACGCTCGCAGGGCCCCGCGGGGTGGCGCGGGCGCGCGACGTCGCCCGGGTTCGCTCCGACCTGCAGATGGTCTTCCAGGACCCGATGGGCTCGCTCGACCCGCGCATGACCGTCGCCGACATCGTGGCCGAGCCCCTGCTCAACCCTGCGAACCGCCGCGACCTGCCCGAGGCCGCCACGCGCGCCGGGCGCCGGGAGCTGGTGCGGCAGATCGTGGCCGACGTCGGCCTGTACGGCGACACCCTGGAGCGGTACCCGCACCAGTTCAGCGGGGGGCAGCGGCAGCGCATCTCGATCGCGCGCGCCCTGGTGTGCCGGCCGAAGGTGCTCGTGGCCGACGAGCCCGTCAGCGCGCTCGACGTCTCCGTCCGGGCCCAGGTGCTCGACCTGCTGGCCCGGCTCGCCGACGAGCGCGGCCTCACCCTGGTGCTCGTCTCCCACGACCTCGCCGTCGTGCGGCACCTGTGCGACCGCGTCGCCGTGATGCGCGCCGGCGAGATCGTGGAGCAGGGCCCGACCGAGCAGGTCTGGGCCGACCCGCAGCACGAGTACACGCGCGCCCTCCAGGCGGCGACGCCGGTCCTGGTGCGCTGAACCCGGGGGAGGCCGCCTAGGGTGGGGCCCATGGGAACCGCGCTCGTCACCGGCGCCACCGCCGGCCTCGGACTGGAGTTCGCGTGGCAGCTCGCCACGGCCCGCCACCACCTGGTGCTCGTCGCCCGCGACGAGGCCCGGCTGGAGGAGGTGGCCCGGCAGATCCACGCGGCCGCCGGCGTCGACGTCGAGGTCATCGCCGCCGACCTGTCCGTGGACGACGACGTCGAGCGCGTCGCCGAGCGCCTGCGCGTCGACGGCGAGGACGACGACGACAAGCGCCGCCCCGTCGGCCTGCTGGTCAACAACGCCGGGTTCGGCATGAGCCAGCGGTTCATCGACGGCGACCTCGACCTCGAGCTCACCGGCCTCGACCTCATGGTGCGGGCCGTGCTGGTGCTCAGCCGCGCCGCCGTCGGGCAGATGACGCACCGCGGGCGCGGCGCCATCCTCAACGTCGGCTCGGTCGCCGCCCTCACCGCCAGCGGCACGTACGCCGCACACAAGGCGTGGGTCCGCTCGTTCACGGAGGGCCTCGCCTCCGAGCTGCGGGGCAGCGGCGTCACGGCCACCGTGGTGGCCCCCGGGCTCACGCACACCGAGTTCCACGCGCGCGCCCACGCGGACATGTCCGGGCTGCCGGAGATCGCGTGGCTCGAGGCGCCCCGCGTCGTCGCCGACGCGCTCGCGGACGTGCGCCGCGGCGTCGTGCTGTCGACGCCGTCGCTGCGGTACAAGGCGGCGTCGGCGTTCCTGCGCGTGGCCCCGCGCGGCGCGATCCGCGCCTTCGGCAAGTACCGCTGAGCTACAACCAGTCGACGTGCTTGAAGACCCGGTAGAGCACGAACCCCGCCACCACCATCAGCCCGAGCGCGAACGGGTAGCCCCACGGCCACGACAGCTCGGGCATGTTGTGGAAGTTCATGCCGTAGATCCCGGCGACGAGCGTGGGCGCGAAGAAGATGGCCGCCCACGAGGAGATCTTCTTCGCCGCCTCGGCCTGCTTGAGCGACGCCTCGGTCATGTGCCGCATCTCCTCGTTCTGCTCCTGCGCCACCAGGGTGGCGTGGACGCTGAGCGCGTTGTCGAGGATGGCGCGGAACTCGTCGGCCCGGTCGGCGTAGCGGATGGCGTGGTCGAGCACGTCGCGGAACGCGCGCTGCAGCTCGACGTCGAGCTCGGAGGCCTCGAGCGGGGCGCCCGTCCCGGCCGAGGCACGCAGCATGGAGCCCGTCTCGAGCGAGCGGAGGATCTGCACCAGCGGGCGGGTGGCGCGCTGGAACGTCATGACCTCGCGCGCGAGCTCGTAGATGCGCCGCGACACCTGCGGGTCGCGGCTGAACAACTGGTTCTCGATCTCGTCGATGTCGTTCTCGAGCCCGGCGACGACGGGCGCGTACTCGTCGACCACGCGGTCGAGCAGGGCGTGCAGGATGGCGAGCGGCCCGAGGCGGAGCCGGTCGGGCCGCGACTCGAGGTCGTGCCGCACCGGGCTGACGTGCGGGAACTCCGACCGCCGCACCGACACCACGAACGTCGGCCCCACGAACACGTGCAGCTCGCTGAACTCCACCTGCTCCGGACCGTCGAGGTAGCGCGCCGGGTGGGTCACCAGGAACAGCACGTCGTCGTACCGCTCGAGCTTGCTGCGCTGGTGGGCGTTGACGGCGTCGTCGACGGCGAGCTCGTGCAGGCCGAGCTCCTCGGCGACCTCGCGGATCTCCTCCGGCGACGGCTTCAGCATGTCGATCCAGCCGATGCCGTCGCACTCCTGCATCGTCTCGAGCGTCAGGTCCAGGCTGGGCGGGTTGCTCGCGCGCAGGCCGTCCACGTACACGGCGTTGTCGGTGATGCTCACACGCCCATCATCACCCGCGCCGCCCGTACCCTTGTCGCGTGACCCACGCTGACTTCTCCCCGACCCCCCGCGAGCAGCTCCTCGAGCTCATCAAGGAGCTCGCCATCGTCCACGGCAAGGTGACGCTGTCGTCCGGCAAGGAGGCCGACTACTACGTCGACCTGCGCCGCATCACGCTGCACCACCGGGCGGCCCCGCTCGTCGGCCACGTCATGCTCGACCACCTGGAGGAGCTCGGCTTCGGCACGGCGGACGTCGACGCCGTCGGCGGGCTCACGCTGGGCGCCGACCCGATCGCCGACGCGCTGCTGCACGCCGCCGCGTCGCGCGGGCAGGACCTCGACGCGTTCGTGGTGCGCAAAGAGGCCAAGGCGCACGGCATGCAGCGGCAGATCGAGGGCCCGGACATCGCGGGCCGCCGCGTCGTCGTCGTCGAGGACACCACCACCACCGGCGGCTCGCCCATCGCGGCGATCGAGGCGTGCCGCGCGGCGGGTGCCGAGGTGGTCGCGGTGGCGACGATCGTGGACCGCGCCACCGGCGCCGGCGAGAAGATCGAGGCCCTGGGCGTCCCTTACCACCCGCTGTTCTCGCTGGAGGACGTCGGCCTGGCCTGAGCCGGCCCGGCCTCGCTCCCGCGAGCTAGAACGAACGACCGCGAGATAGAGCCCCGGCCCCCCCCGGGGAGAGCGGGGGCCGCCCCCCCTCCCCCGCGCGGTTTGTTTCGGGAGCCAAAAAAAAAGCGCCTTTTTTTTTTTTCCGGGTTGGGCTTGGGGGGGGGGGCGGGGAATTGTGAAACTAATTGTGGTTTCTGAAGACAAATTTGACAATGTAGATAATCATTTTGTCTGAAAAATCTCGGCTGCACTCCCTCTCGGCTTATGTACCGTATCAAGGTGAACCATCCACGCGGCCGCCCACACGCGCAGCGAAGTAGCAGCGGAAATTGACATACGGCAGTTGTCAGATAAAATGATGACTCTGAATGTCAGAATGAACCACGGCCACGTACGGACTGAAACAAAAGCGCGATAAATGTGTGACTAAAATATAATATATTTATACTTTCTGAATACAATCACGAGTGGAAACCAGTATGTAGAGGATGCTATATGTACTTTTCTGGGGTGTTATGCAGCGTAGAGTGATAATTCATGACCGACGTTTCGGGTCAACCTATCGGTCCCATCTCCAAGGGTCGAGAATTCCAAAGAGCTCATTGGATTTCTTGACATTTGAAACGAGGCCGATAGATTGACCCGAAACGTAGGTAATTTATCACCACTCTACGCTGCGTAACACCGCAGAAGAGCACAGATTTCATCTACATCGCGACGCAAGCCTGAATTCACGTACTGTAAGCAGCAGGTTTTAGTAACATCTGTC
>WRHK01000060.1 GCA_009783295.1 Promicromonosporaceae bacterium | reverse complement strand
TCGTGAGTGGTTCCGGGCAGGCGATAAGTCACTGGGGCGGGAATCATTTGGTTGGGAAGTACCTGGTTGCTTTCCAAGGCCGCTGCCGCGGGGATTAGTTTGAAGGTAGACCCGGGGGGATACAACGCACCAATGGTCCGGTTGATCAGGGGATCCGTGTCATCAGCCGCAAGATCCTGGAAGCGGTTTGAGGCTTGGGCCGTGGAGTGGACGGCAAGGTAATTGGGATCAAATGATGGCTTGGAAACCATGGCCAGAATTGCCCCAGTTCTGGGGTCGAGCGCCACCACCGCACCCCGCTGGTTACCGAGCGCGTTCCATGCCGCTTCCTGCAGGGCGGGGCTGATGGTCACCTCAACCGACGCCCCCTGAGTGGCGTAACCGGTGAAGATATCGCGCAGCCGCGTCACCCACAACGCCGGGGCCGTTCCGTTGAGGAACTCGTTTTCCGCCCGCTCGATTCCAGTGGCGCCATTGGCGATGGAGAGGAACCCCGTGACCGGCGCGTACATGGCGGCCGCCTCGGCATTGCCCTGCGAATACACCCGCAAATAGCGGAAGGGGGAATCAACGGGCACTGACTCCACCAATACCAACCCGTTATTGGCGATGATGGGACCCCGGTTCCGGCCATATTCCCGGAAGAGGGCTCTGGAATTTCGGGAGTCGTTATTCAAAGTCCCAGCCGCGACGAATTGCACATACGTAGTTGAGGCCATAATCGCCAGGAACATCACCATCACAATTAGCGACAATCGGCGCAGCGGGCGGTTCATTGGCCAACTCCGCTCGGAACGGGCGCCAATACGTCAGTAGTGGATGTATCCCCTGGGTCGGTAAGAGGTTCGCCGTCGTGGCTATTGAGACCATTTTCACCAGGGATGACGATGACGCCGGTGTTATCGCGCCCAGGTATCACATGCTCGGCAACCGGAGTGGCTGCGATTTGGGCAATTCCGGGATCATAAGAGGGGCGGCGTGCGGCGTCAGAGATCCGTAGCAACAGCGCGATCAGCAGCCAACTCGCCAACATGGAGGTACCGCCCTGGGCCATGAAGGGCACGGTGACACCGGTGAGCGGGAGCAGCCTGGTCACGCCGCCCACGATCACGAAGACCTGCAACGCGATGAGGAACGCCAGGCCGCCGGCCAGGAGCTTGCCGAACCCGTCGCGCACCGTCAGCGCGGTGCGCAGGCCGCGCTCCACGAACACCAGGTACACCGTGAGGATCGCGAGCATGCCGGTGAGGCCGAGCTCCTCCGCCAGCGACGTGTAGATGAAGTCGGAGAACGAGAACGGCACCAGGTACGGGAAGCCCTGGCCCCAGCCCGTGCCGAACAGGCCGCCGTTCGCCATGCCGAACAGGCCGCCGACCAGCTGGCCGGAGCCCCCGCGCGCGTTGAATACGGCCGGGTCGAACGCGTTGAGCCACGCGTTCACGCGCCAGCCCACGTGCGCGAACATCTGCGACGCCACCCAGGCGCCGCCGGCGAACAGCACCAGGCCGATGAGCACCCAGCTGAACCGCTGCGTGGCCAGGTAGAGCATCGCGACGAAGATGCCGAAGAGCAGCAGGGACGTGCCGAGGTCGCTCTGCAGCACCAGGACGGCGAGCGAGGCCGCCCACACCAGGATGATCGGCCCGAGGTCGCGGATGCGCGGCAGCTGAAGGCCCAGCACCTTCGGCCCCGCGAGGGCAAGGGTGTCCCTGTTGGTCACCAGATAGCCCGCGAAGAAGATGACCAGCGTGATCTTGGCGAACTCGGCCGGCTGCACCGAGAACGCGCCCAGGTGGATCCAGATGCGCGCGCCGTTGATGCTGCGGCCGATGCCCGGCAGCAGCGGCAGCGCCAGCAGCACGAGGCTCGCGATCATCGCGGTGTAGGTGAGCTTGCGCAGGCTGCGGTGGTCCTTGAGGAACCAGATCACCAGGCACGCCAGCACCACGCCGAGCGCCGACCACTGGGTGTTCCGCACGACGTCGGCCCCCGCGGCGCCGCGCGTCCCCGACTCCTGGATGCGCAGGATCATCGCCAGGCCCACGCCGTTGAGCAGCACCACGGCGGGCAGGATCGTCTGGTCGGCGTAGGGCGCCTTGATCCGCACCACGACGTGCGCCACGAGGGCGAGCGCGGCGAGGGACAGCGACTCGAACCAGAAGTGGTGCGGCAGGGAGTCGTGGAGGGCCAGGCCCACCAGCGCGAACGCGCCGATGCCGGCCGCGACCGCCAGGACCAGCAGCCACAGCTCCGCCAGCCGCATCGGGCGGCGCGTGGCGCCCTCGACCCGGTCCGGGTTCAGCGTCTGCACGGGCGCGCTCATCTGGCGGGCTCCGTGGTCGCGGTGGGCGAGGCGTCAGGGCTGGGGTGCGGGCTCGGCGACGGCGAGGCCTTCGGGCTGGGCGACGGGCTCGGCGTCGGGTCGGGCAGCGCCTGGTCGATCAGGCGGGCCGCGCGCGTGCGTGCGTCGTCGAGCGACGACGCCCGGATGGTGCCGTCGAGCCGCTGCGTGAAGAACGCCGGCAGGTCGCTCAGGTGCGTGCCCGTCAGCTCGATCGGCGTCGACAGCGAGATCGGCCCCACCGACGCCGGGATGCCGCGGAACACCGCGATCTGGCCCTCCGAGACGCCCACGTAGTACTGCTGCTGCGTCCACTTGTAGCCGCCCCAGCCGCCCAGGGCGACGACGGCGAGGATCACGAGCGTCACGAGCGTGGTGATGACCGGGTGGCGGCGCGGGGCCGGACGGGCGTCGGCGTCGTCGGGGTCGTCGTCGGACGCGTCGGCTCCGGCCTCGGACGCGGCCTCGGACGCGGCCAGCGCGTCGGCCTCCCCCTCCCGGGCCGGCTCGGGGTCGGCCTCGTCCGTCGCGTCGTCGTCGTCCCAGCCCGGGATGGGGCCTGCGGCCTCGGCCGCGCCTACCACCTGGATGCCGCCGATGCCGGAGCTCGCCCCCTCGGGCAGGCCGGGGTCCGTCGTGTCCGCGACCGCCGCGGCGGCCGTGACCTCGTCGTCGTCGACGACGTCCGCGACCACCACGGTGATGTTGTCGGTGCTGCCGCCGCGCATCGCGGCGAGCAGCAGCAGGTCGGCCGCCTCGCCCGGGTCGTCGGCCTCGCTGAGGATCTCGCCCATCAGGTCGATGTGCACGAACCCGGACAGGCCGTCGGAGCACAGCAGCCAGCGGTCGCCAGCCTTCGCCTCGCGGATCGACATGTCGGGGTGCAGGTCCAGGTCGAAGTCGCTCAGCACCCGCATCACGACGTTGCGCTGCGGGTGGTGCTCCGCCTCGTCGGGCGAGATGCGGCCCGTGTCCACCAGATGCTGCACGAACGTGTGGTCCACCGTGACCTGCGTGAGCGCGCCGTCGCGCAGCAGGTACGCGCGCGAGTCGCCCATGTGCGCCATGACCAGCGTCGACCGGGTGCGCAGCAGAGCCGTCACCGTGGTGCCCATGCCGGACAGGTCGGGGTGGGCGGCGCTCGCGTGCACCAGGCCCAGGCGCGCCGTCTCGACGGCGGCCTCGAGGTCCGCGAGGGCTGTGTCCGGGGTGTGCTCGTCGGTGTCCAGGGGGCGCAGCGCGGCGATCGCGACGCGCGAGGCGACGTCGCCACCGGCGTGCCCGCCCATGCCGTCGGCCACCACCAGGAGGTTCGGCCCGGCGTAGGCGGAGTCCTGGTTGTTGGACCGCACGAGCCCGACGTCGGACCGCGCGGCGTAGCGCAGGGAGATGGTCACGAGCGCGTCATCCCTGCAGCTCGACGACGGAGCGGCCGATCTGCACGCCCACACCCGGGGGCAGCGGCACGACGCCGGTCACGCGCTGGTCGTTCACGAACGTGCCGTTGGTGGAGCCGAGGTCCTCGAGGAACCACTGGCCGCCCTGCGGGAAGATCCGCGCGTGCCGCGACGACGAGTAGTCGTCGTCGAGCACCAGGGTGGAGCCCGGCGACCGGCCGATGAGGATCGACGAGTTGGTCAGCGGCAGCGACGTGCCCTGCAGCGGGCCGGCGACGACCACCAGTCGGGTCGGGCCGGTCGCGCCCCGCGGGGCGCTCTGCGGCGCGGCGACCGGGGTCGGCGCGCTCGCGGGGGCGGCAGCGGGCACGGGCGCGGCAGCGGCCCGCTCGGCGTCGCGATGACGACGTCGCTCCTTCGCACCGCCGCCGGCGCGTGTCGACAGGTCACGGCGCAGCACGCCGATCGCGGTGAGCACGAACACCCAGAGCAGCACCAGGTAGCCCAGCCGCAGCAGGGTGAACGTCAGCTCACTCATGTCGGGCTGATCACCAGTCCTCGTTCTCGGTCGCCGCAGAACCCGACCAGAACATGATCCGGGTGCGGCCGATGGTCAGGGTGTTGCCGTCGAGAAGTGTGGCAGCCGGGACCTGGTGGCCCTCGACGTAGAGGCCGTTCGTGGAGCCGAGGTCCGTGGCCACGACGCCGTCGGGCGTCACGCGGATCTCCAGGTGACGGCGGGACACGCCCGGGTCGTCCACCACGATGTCGGCGTCGGCGTCGCGGCCGATCACGGTGACGGGGCCGGTCAGCAGGTAGCGCTGGCCGTCGATGTCGATGAGCGGGTGGCGCGTGCTCGGGGCCGCGGTGGTGGCGGGCGCGACGGCGCCGCGCACGCTCGCGGAGCGCACCTCGAAGCGGCCGGCCGCGAGGTCCTCGTGCTCCTCGAAGGACACGGAGACGGGGCCGACGAACGCGTAGTGCTGGCTCGCGGCGTACTCCGTGAGGTTGGTGGCGAGCTCGTCCGCGAGGGTCTCCGCCCCCCAGGCCTCGATCTGCGAGAAGTCGTCGGGTGCGAGCTCGATGGTGAAGTCGTTCGGCGCGACGGTGCGGTCGCGGCCCATGACGGCGGCGCGGTCGTCCAGCTCACGACGCAGGCGGCTCGCCAGGTCCACCGGCTTCACCTCGCTCCGGCCGATCTTGGCGAACGCGTTGTTCATCGCACGCTCGACGCCTCTCTCGAAGCGATCCAGGACGCCCATGCCACCTCCCCTCTCTCGTGTGCCCGACGCAGTCCGCGGGCAGACTACCTAGATCGTAGGCAGCGGCACAGGGCTCTGACCGGCAAACCTGTGAACGACTGGCGGACGGTCGGGGGAAATCGGCGCCCCGAGGTCGCGCGTGGCGCTCCCCGACGGTGTCGTGGACGGGGATTCGGAGCGCGGGCAACATCGTGTTACGGTTCTCCGGCACGCGCGAGTGGCGGAATAGGCAGACGCGCACGGTTCAGGTCCGTGTGCCCGAAAGGGCGTGGGGGTTCAACTCCCCCCTCGCGCACGTGAGCAGGTAAGAAAGTCCCGGTCAGGTGATCCTGGCCGGGACTTTCTGCATTCCGAGGGGCGCTGCGACGCGTCTTCCATGCCGAACCTCAGCGGTGCCCGGAGGCCTCGCCTCGGGCCCACTGCAGCACCGTCGGGTTGTCGAAGGTCGTCACGACGCTGACGGTGGTGCGCAGGTACCGGTCGTCGTCCAGGAGGGCCAGCATGCTCGCGGCCAGATCCACGCGGGCGGTGAACCTCGCATCGGCGTGACCCTTCACCACGGTGTAGTCGCTCACCGACGGCGAGTGGTACAGCGCGCTCGGCCGCACGATCGTCCAGTCGAGATCGCCGGCCCGGACCAGCGCCTCCATGCGCCGCATGTCGTCGTACATCGTCCTGCCGAGCACGCGCGTCACATAGGGCAGCAGCAGCCGGTTGAACACCCACCCCGCACCGGGGTACGGCCGCGGGTCGACACCGCTCGAGCTGACGACGACGAGCCGCCGCACCCGGTGCCGATCCATCGCGGCGACGATGTTGGCCGTCCCGCGCGAGTAGGTACTGATCGCTGCCCGCCCGGCGGGGACGCCGAGGGCCGACAGCACGGCGTCCCGACCTTCGACGACCGCGTCGACGGCCGCCGCATCGAGCACGTCCGCGGCGGCGACGTCGAGACGCTCGTGGCGCAGCGGGAATGCGGCCGGATGCCGCGTCACGGCGGTGACCCGGTGCCCGGCGGCGAGCGCCTGACCCGTGAGCAGACGTCCGGTGGGGCCGTTGGCCCCGAAGAGCGTGATGCGCCGCATGAGGTTGCTCCGTCCCGAGGTGAGCGTCGTTCGTCGCCACCTCAGACGCATGAGCACCGGCCGGTGTGACATGGCGGCTGGACGAATGGACGGGACTTGCGGCGTTCCGCCGTCCGCTCAGCCGGCCGGGCGCAGCCGGCTGAGCGGAGCCGGTCTGCAGCAGTCGTCCGCACCCACCACTACACCGTCGAGACCGGCAAGCTCGCGCAGCTGCTCGAGCGCAGGACGACCCTGATCCAGGGCATCCGGTCGGCGAACCCGGCGTTCACCGAGGCCACGCTGATCCGCCAGAGCGACGGCTCCTACCTGGACATCTGGCGCTGGGAGTCGGCCGAGGCCATGGAGGCTGCCGCCCAGGCCGCCGCGGGCTTCCCCCTGGTCGGCGAGACCATGTCCCTGACCAACGACCACTCGATCCTGGACGGCGACGTGCTCGACGTCAGGTAGTGCCCGGCCTCACCTGCCGCCCGCGACCCGCACCGTCGTGGCCGTCACGTACGACGCCTCCGCACTCATCAGCCAGGCGACGGTGGCCGCGACCTCGTCGGGCTCGCCCGCCCGGCCGGCCGGCACGGCGCTCCCGATCCGGTCGAGCCGGTCGGCGTCGCCGGAGTCGGCGTGCATCCGGGTCCGGATGGCACCGGGCGCGACGCCGACGACGCGGACGCCGTCGGGCCCCGCCTCCTTGCCGAGGCCGAGCGTGAGTGTGTCCACGCCGGCCTTGGCTGCGGCGTAGTGGACGTACTCCCCCGGCGAGCCGATCGTGGCGGCGCCGGAGCTGATGTTGACCAGCACGCCGCCGTCGCCGCCGTGCGAGCGGCCGAGGACGCGCATCGCGGCCCGGGCGACCAGCAGCGGTGCGAGGAGGTTCACCTCGACGACGCGGCGCACGACGTCGGGCGGACACTCCGCGAGCGGTCCGATCGGGCCGGCCCAGCCGGCGTTGTTGACGACGCCGGTGAGCGGGCGGCCTGCCGCCTCGAACAGGGCGTCGACCCCGCGCGGCTCGGCGAGGTCGACCGCGACGAGGTCGCATCGCACCCCCGTGGCGCGGACGGCCGCGGCGGTCGCCTGCGCGGCCCCGTCGTCTGCGCGGTAGCCGAGCACGAGGTCGTGGCCGGCCGCGGCGAGCCGCTGCGCGATGGCGGCGCCGATCCCGCGGGTGCCGCCCGTGACGAGCGTCCTCATGCCACGAGCCTGTCGCTGTTGCTGAGCGGGGTGGGTCACAGCGGCGACTGTATGACCGATCGGGACGTGGCTTCGAGATCGGAACGTGCGGTGCAATGCACGTTCGGATCTCGAAGCCACGTCCCGATGCAGCGCCGGGTGAGCCGGGGCTCACCGCCTGCTCGACGTGTAGATCTCCGTGATCACCCGCTCCATCGGCAGCTCCCGGATGGAGATGTCCGTGATCTCCAGGCTCCGCGACAGGGTCGCGAACAGCTCCGCGGGCCCCATGAGTGCCATGTCGACCTCGATCGTCAGCTCGAGGTCCGAGCGCCGCCCCACCACCGACAGCCCCTCGAGGTCCGCATCGCTCGCCGGGTGCGCGAGCGTCAGCTCCACGATCTTCGTCTCCCCCAGGCTGCGCTTGAGGTCCTGCAGCGACCCGTCGAACACCTTGGTGCCGCCGCCGATGATCACCACGTGCTCGGCGAGCCGCTCGACGTCCTCGAGGTCGTGGGTGGTCAGCAGGAACGTCGTCCCCCGCTGCTGCATCCCCCGCACGAACTCCCGGATGCCCGCCTTGGCGATGGTGTCGAGGCCGATGGTCGGCTCGTCCAGGAACACGACCTGGGGCCGGTGCAGCATCGCCATGATGAACTCGCACTTCATGCGCTCGCCCAGCGAGAGCACGCGCGTCGGCACCTCGATCTTGTCCGCGACGTCGAGCAGCGACACGAGCTCGTCGAGCGTCTCGCGGTACTGCACGTCGGGGACGCCGTAGATCGCCTTGTTCATGAGGAAGCTGTCCACCGGCGGGATGTCCCAGACGAGCTGCGACTTCTGGCCGAACACGGCGCCGATCTCGCGGACGTAGCGGCGGCGCTCACGGAAGGGCTCGTAGCCGAGCACCCGCACCGTGCCCGACGTCGGGATCAGGGCGCCGCACAGCATCTTGATCGTCGTCGACTTGCCGGCGCCGTTCGGGCCGAGCACGCCGCAGATCTCGCCGGCCTCGATCGTGAGGCTGACGTCGTCGACGGCCGTCACCGTGGTGGGCTCACGCCGGAACAGCCCCTTGCGCTTGTACGTCACGTACGTCTTGGAGAGGTTCTCGACCTCGACCGCAGATCCCATGGTCAACCGCCCACGCCTTGGTAGTGCCGAATCTGGTGGTGATAGAGCCAGACGCCGAAGCCCAGGAAGGCCACGCACGTCGCGGCGGCCGGCCACATGCCGGGGACGCTGCGCCCCAGCAGCGCCGAGGCGGGGAAGAACCCCACCATCCCCACCGGCACGACGAACGTCACGACGCTCTGCACCGCCCGGGGGAAGATCGCGAGCGGGTAGCGCCCGAAGGTCCGCGTGCTGTCGGCGATCTCCGGCAGGCGCGAGTTCCCCACCCACCGGAACGACGTCGCCGCCATGACCAGGGACATCCCGGCCATGACGCACAGCCCCGCGAGGAACAGCCCGACGAAGCTCAGCACGCCGGTCACGGAGACGGCGTGCACCGACCGCGACGCGGCCCAGCCCAGGAGCACCGCGCCGCCGAGGGCGACGCCAGCGCTCTCGGGCTGCAGGGTGGTCAGCACGATGAAGGGCAATGGCCGGACCGGCTTGAGCAGGACGATCTCGAGCGTGCCCTCGCGGACCCGGTCCATCGTCACGAACACCACGCCGCCGAGCACCAGGCCCGACAGGCCCGCCGACAGAGTGAACACGGACTGGATCAGCAGCACCTCGTCGGCCGTCCAGCCGGGAAACCCGGCGCCCGACCCGTAGATCAGCACCGTGACCAGAGGGAACGCGAGGTTCCCGACGAGAGTGATGACGCTCGACAGCAGGAAGCTGGCCCGGTACGTCGTGGCCTGGCGCACCGCGATGCGCAGGCAGACCCGGTAGGCGGCGAGGTAGCGCCGCACGGCGACCGCGTCCATCAGCTGCCCGAGTCCGTGAACCGCCGGGTCGCCGCCCGGTACAGCACCTCGCTGAGCAGGAACATCACCACGACGGCGGCCGCCTGGCAGCCCACGACCTGCGGGATGGACAGGTGCGTGCTCCCGAGGCTGTACGACCCCGTGAACACCATCGCCGGCACGTACAGCATGTACTGGAACGGCAGGAAGAACTGCAGCACCTGCAGCCAGTGCGGGAAGAACACCAGCGGGATCAGCGTCCCGGAGAACAGCCCGCTCAGGATGGCGACCACCCCCTGCAGGCCACGCGCGTCGACGAGCCAGAACGACGCCAGCCCCAGGCAGTACCGGACGTAGAACCCCATGAGGAAGGCCAGCGCCACCGTCACGAGCAGCCAGCCGGCGCTCGCGGGCCGCATGTCCACGCGGAACAGCAGCACGAAGATCAGCAGGCAGGGCAGGAACTCGAACAGGAACCCGAGCGCCCGGTGCCCCACCTTCTGGGACAGCGCGAAGAACCGGTGGTGCAGCGGCCGCAGCGCGAACGTCAGGTACCGGCCGGTGCGCACCAGCATCGACAGGTTCCAGTCGGCGAAGTCCATCGTCAGGTAGCCGATGAGCGTCGCGGCGCCGAAGTACCGGATCATCTGCGTGAGCTCGAGCCCGTGCAGCGTGCCGGCGCCGCCGTACACGGCCGTCCAGATGAAGTACTGGACGACGAAGTACACGGGCCCCACGAACACCGACACCAGCGAGTGGGTGCGGTACGCCGCCCACTCCTTGTAGGTCACCACGGAGACGGCCCGCATGACCTCCCACTGCCGCACCAGCGGCAGCGCCGTCACGTCAGGCCCGACCAGATGACGTTCTGCGTCCCGTACAGCGCCTCCGGGTGGAAGACGTTCCGCTCGGTGAACGGGATGAAGACCGAGGAGACGAGCTGCTCCCGGGGGTCCACGATGAGCTGCACGTAGCCGGCGCCCTCGTGGCAGTAGGTGCTGTCGGAGTACGTGAACTCCACCCGGTCGGCCTTGTCGAACCCGATGCCGTAGCGCCGCAGCTGGCCGCCCGCGCCCCAGCAGTAGCTGGGCAGGGACGACGCCGGCGTCGTCATCTGCTCGACCGCCATGCGGCCCAGGATCCGGGCGCCGTCGAGCTCGCCGTGGTTCAGGAACGCGTTCCCGAGCCGGTTGAGGTCGTACGGCGTGGAGCTCATGCCCCCACCGGTGCCGGGCAGGCCCCAGAAGATGTCCTCGCCGCGACGGGCCTTCTCGATCCGGTCGGCGAACCACGGCGTGACCATGTACCGGTCCAGCTTGTCGGCCGGGGGCATGAAGAACGTGTCCACCAGGCCCAGGGGCGCGGCGATCCGGTCCTCGATGACGGCGTGCGCCGACCGGCCGGTGACCTTCTCGATGACCCAGCCGAGCACCACGTACCCGAAGGTGGAGTAGATCCACTGCTTGTCGGGCTCGTCGCGCACGCCCAGGGCGAGCGCCGCGGAGATCGGGTCGAACGGCTCCTCGGACGTGGCGTCGTGCAGCTGGAAGGCGCCGCCCACCGCACCCCAGTAGGTGAGGTCGTACTTGTTGGGCAGGGTGCCGTAGTCGCCGTGCATGCCGGACGTGTGCGTGAGCAGGTGGAAGAGGTTGATCTTGTCGAACGGCGGCGTGCTGAACTGCGGCAGGATCTCGCCCACGGCCTGGTTCAGCCGCACCAGCCCGTCCTCGACCAGCTGCATGATCGCCGTGGCCGTGAACACCTTGGTCATCGACGCCACGAACTGGATGTCGTCGGGCCGCATGGAGGCCCCGTCGTCGGGGACGGAACGCGCTCCGACGGCGCCGTGCAGGAACACCTGCCCGCCGCGGGAGATGCAGTACGACGCGCCCTGGATCTTGTTCTCGTCCATGAGGCGGTCGAAGTGCCGGTGCAAGGCCTCGACGCGGTGCTCGTCGTAGCCGACGTCGGCGGGTGAACAGTCGACCTTTCCTGCCGTGTGCTGCAACCCGGCTCCTTCCTTGGAGCTGTCGTGTCCCCAGGCGGCTCCGGCGCGCTGCCCCGGCCTGCGGCACACCCCGTCGGTGCCGCACCCGCCGGGCGCGAGCGTAGCGGCGCGGCGAAGCGGTCCGGAAGCGCTTTCTTGTGGAGGATCCCGCAGGTCAGGACGCCGCGGGCTGCCGGATGCGCCGCAACCCGGTGGACAGCAGCGCCGCCCCGAGCGACAGCGCGACCAGCACCACGCCCACCTCGTGGAAGCTGCCGACGGGCCCGGCGACCACGGCACGGGCAGCGAACAGCGAGGCGAGCAGGCTCACGCCGAGCGACCCGCCGAGGCGCTGCGCGATGTTGAACAGGGTGTTGCCGTCGGGCAGCTGCTCGTCGGCGAGGGGCTCGAGCATCGCGAACAGCAGCGGCGTGATGCCGAACCCGATCGCCACGGCCCGCCCGGACAGCAGCAGCGCCGTGACCCACAGCGGCGTGGTGGCGGTGAGCAGCAGCAGGCCCGCGCTCGTGCCCGCCAGCACCACGAACCCGGCGCACACGAGCGTGCGCACCGTGATCCGCGCCGCGAGGCGCTGCCCCAGCGCGGTGCCGAGGCCGGTGATGATCCCCTGCGGCAGCAGGGCGACGCCCGTCGCGAGCGCGCTGTGGTGCTGCACCGTCTGCGTGAACACGGGCACCAGGAACACGGCGGCGTACGCGATCACGGCCGACGCCACGCTGAGACCCAGGGCGAGCGCCGACTGCCGGTGCCGCACCAGGGTCAGGTCGACGGCCGGCTGGTCGCGCCGTGCGGCCCACGCCACGTACCCCGCGAGCAGCACCGCGCCCGTGCCGAGCGTGGTCACCACCGGCGTGCTGTGCCAGCCGACGACGGAGCCGCGGCTCGCGCCGTACAGGGCGAGCGTCAGTCCGACGGCGAGCAGCCCCAGCCCGACGGGGTCGGCGCGGGCGGCAGGGTCCGCGCCGGGAGCCAGAGCCGCGGGCACGCGCCGCAACCCGACCAGGCCGGCGAGCCCGACGGGCACGTTGACCAGGAAGATCCAGGGCCACCCGCCCGCGGCGATGAGCAGCCCGCCCAGCGTGGGCCCGAGCGCCGGGGCCAGGAAGAACAGCAGGCCCGCAGCGACGGGGATGCGGCGCCCGCTCCCCTGCCGACCCAGCAGCAGCGTCATCGCGAGCGGGACCAGGGGGGCGCCCACCAGCCCCTGCACCGCGCGGGCGGCGATGAGCAGGCCCGCCGTCGGCGCGGCAGCGCACGCCGCCGACGCGACCACGAACGCGACCAGGCTGGCCCGGTACACCCGCAGCGTGCCGAGGCGCCGCGCCAGGAACGCCGACGCCGCCAGCCCCGCCGCCAGGGCGAGCAGGTAGCCGCTGACCACCCACTCGACGCTGTCCAGGCCTGCATGCAGCTGACGGCCGATGTCGGCGACCGCGACGTTGACGATGCTCGAGTCGACCATGGTCAGCAGCGGCCCGATCATGAGCCCGAGCTGGGCCAGGCCCCCGGTGCGCACCGGCACCTCCGCGGACATCAGGACCCTCCGGCCGCCCGCGACAGCTCGTCGAGCCAGGCGCGCTCGCGCCGGGCCCTGGCGAGGAGCTCGGCGCTGACCCGCGCGCCCCACTCCCGGTTGTGCGCGCTGGCCTCGGCGCGCGCCTCGAGGCCCTCGAGGTGCTCGATGCGGGCGGCCAGCGCGGCGTCCCGGCTCGCGAGCACCGCCTGACGTTCGGCAGGTTCCAGGTCGTCGAACATGCCCAGGCGGGTGAGGAACTCCTCCTCGACGCCGGCGAGGTCGGGGGGCAGGTCGGCGAGCATGTCGTGCAGCAGCTCGTCGCCCAGGTCGGTGAGGTCGTACACGTGCCGGGCGGGGCGGCCCTCCTGCTGGACGGCCGTCTTGCGGACGGCGCCCTGGTCCTCGAAGCGCCGCAGCGCGGGGTAGAGCGTGTTGTTGTTGAGCGCGAACGTCGTCGTCGCGGCGACCTTGCGCTTGAGCTCGTAGCCGTGCACCGGGGCCGTGCGCAGGTGGCTCAGGATCAGGATGTCCACGTACACAGGTCCAACCTAACCTAGGTTAGTTTAGACGAACAGCCCCCAGCGGGCCCGGACGCGGGAGACCACCGGGGCCAGGAACGCCACGAACAGCGAGTAGAAGCCCGCCGCGGGCACCAGCACCGCCAGCAGGAACGCGATCGTGAACAGCCCCGTCATGATCACCGCGCTCGCGACCTGCGAGGTCGGCACGGGCTGGTCCGGCTCGGCGAGCGCGGGCGTGCGGTGGATCAGCACCACCATCGCCGTCTGGAGCAGCGCCAGCAGCAGGATCGCCCCGACGTACAGGCCGCTGGTGAAGCGGCTGGTCTCGTAGACGCCGGTCACCTCGGTGGGGAACGGCAGCACCACCACCATGAGCAGCCAGGCCAGGTTGAGCACCACGAGCGGGGTGCTGATCGAGCGGACGTGCTCGAAAAGTCGGTGGTGCACCATCCAGAACCGGGCGATCACCACGAAGCTCAGCAGGAACGTCCAGATCTGCGCCGAGTGGTGGGTGATCATCTGGGGCGCCGTCAGCCCCTGCTCCTTCGAGGAGGTGACGACGTCGACCAGCGGCAGGATCAGCAGCGTCACGGCGATGGCGGTGACGCCGTCGGTGAAGAACATCAGGCGTTCCGGGGTGCGGGTCGTGGCCACCAGAGCACCGTAGCGAGGCAGGGAAGAGCCCGCGGGCTGGAGGATCTCCTGCCGCACTGGACGAGGGTGCGGCACCCGCGGGCTCCGGTGGTCACGTTGTAGTCGCCACCATGTCCCAAGACAAAGGACGCGCTAGCGCGCGACCACCTCATCGGTCCGAAGAGACTTCATCTGCTCGGATCACCTCCCTTCTGATGTACCGGCGACGCTACGCCTGGAGGCTCGGGAGGTCCACGGTTTTCGCCGTCAGGAGAGCAGGTGGCTCCACTGGTCCGGGAAGTCGTCGAGCCAGTCGGCGAAGCTGCGCGCCGGGCGGCCCACCAGACGTGCGACGTCGCCGGAGACCCGCTCGAAGGTGCCCGCAGCGATGGCCTGGTACGACGTGACCCACCCCTGGACCACGTCGCGCTCGACGTCGGAGCCCGCACGCGACGCGTAGGCCTCCTCCTCGGTCTGGGTCTCGTAGCGGATCGGGCGGCCGGTGAGCTCGGCCAGCGTCGCGGCGGCCTGGGTCAGGGTGATCGCCTCGGGCCCGGTGAGCTCGTAGATGCGGCCGTCGTGCACGCCCTCCCGCTCGTCGAGCAGCACCGCCGTGGCGACGTCGGCGACGTCGTCGTGGGACACCGACGCGACGCGGCCGTCGCCGGCCGGCCCGCGGATGACGCCGTCCTCCTGCACGAACGTGGTCAGCGCATGGTGGTACAGGTTGTCTCGCAGAAACGTACAACGCAACCGTGACCTGCGCAGATGCTCCTCCGTGGCCCAGTGGTCGCGGGCGAGCGTGAAGACGGCGTCCGGCGCCGCGCCCACGAACGACGTGTAGACGACCCGCTCGACGCCGGCAGCCACGGCCGCGTCGACGGCGGAGCGGTGCTGGTCCACGCGGTCCTTGGCCTCGCGGCCGCTCACCAGGAACAGCGTCCTGACGCCCTCCAGGGCCCGCCGCATCGCGTCGCCGTCGGCGTAGGAGTCGACCACCGCGACGTCGGCGTCGGGCAGCACCACCCCCGTCGAGAGGCGGGGGACGCGGCCCAGGTCGCGGACGATGAGGCGCTGCTGTGCACCCTCCGCGGCCAGGCGCAGCGCGAGGCTGGCGCCGAGCTTTCCGCTCGCGCCCGTCACCGCGACGATGTCGCCCCCTCGGCGCGCCATGAGTTCACGGTAGGCCGAGCAGGTTCACGTCGCGCGCCGCGGGCACCACACCCGGACGCGTTCCGGGAGACGATGCCGCCATGAGCAAGACGTTCCGAGTGATGACGGTGTGCACGGGCAACATCTGCCGGTCGCCCATGGCGGAGATCGTGCTGCGCGAGGCGTTCGCCGCGAACGGCCTCGACGCGGACGTCGTCGTCGACTCCACCGGGGTGAGCGGCGAGGAGCAGGGCAACCCTGTGGACCGGAGGGCGCGCAGCGTGCTGTCCCGCCACGGCTACCCCGCCGGCGACTCCCACCGGGCCCGCCGCGTGACGACGGCCGACGTCGCCGGGCACGACCTGGTGCTGGCGATGACGGCCCACCACGCCCGCGCCCTGCGCCGCCTGGTCCGCGCCGACGGCGAGGGCGCGGAGATCCGCATGTTCCGGTCGTTCGACCCGGAGGCGCCCGTGCTGCGCGAGGGCCAGGGCGAGCACCTGCTCGACGTCGAGGACCCCTGGTACGGCGGCATGGAGGACTTCGAGGTGTGCCTGCGCGAGATCGAGGCGGCCACCCCGGGCATCGTCGAGTACGTCCGGGAGCGGCTCGCCGCCTGACCCCCACCACCCGCGCTGACCTCTTCTGCCAGGATGCTCGGATGACGTACACCGTGCGGCGCGTGCTCGCCTCCGAGTGGGAAGCCGTGCGTGACCTGCGGCTCCAGGCCCTCCAGGACCCGGTGGCGCACCTGGCGTTCCTCACGAGCCACGCCGAGGAGGCCGCCCGCGAGGACGCCTTCTGGCAGCAGCGGACGATGGGCGCCGCCGAGGGCGGGTCGGCCGCCCAGTTCGTGGTGGTCGACGAGTCCGACGACGGCCGCTGGGTCGGGTCCGTGACCGGGCTGCTCGAGCAGGCCGGCGCCTCCGACTTCGAGGGGCGCGACGTCACCGAGCGGCAGGTGCACGTGGTGGGCGTCTGGCTGCACCCTGCCCACCGCGGCCAGGGCCTGGTGCAGCGCGCGCTCGGCGCCGTGGCCGACTGGGCGCGCGACCGGGGCGCGACCCGCGCGCGGCTGTACGTGCACGCGGACAACGGGCGGGCGCAGGCGGCCTACGAGAAGGCGGGCTTCCGGGCGACGGGCAACGCGTTCGACGGCACCATCGGCCGCGAGGTGGAGCTGGCGCTGCCGCTCACCTGAGCCAGGGCCACCACCAGCGGCGTCGGCGCGGGGGCTCCGGCCGGGCGACGTAGCCGTGGAACCAGCGGGCGAGCTCCGTCCACACCGTCTCGCGCACCGCAGCCGTCGACAGCGTGACGTCGTGCAGCGCCCCGTCCACCCGCACCAGCGTGACCACCGAGCCCAGGTTCGGCACGCGGCGGGCGACCCCGGGCACGTCGAGCACCGTGTCGGCGCGCATCATCTCGTCGCTCCAGCGCACCGGCACCACCGAGCGCTCGGACAGGAGCACCAGGATCGGGGCCCCGATGCGCAGCCCTTGGGCCACCCGCTCGTGCCCGCTGAACACCGCGGCGAGCCAGCCGGGCGTGGCGCGCCAGCCGCCGTCGGGGCGCCAGGCCGGGTTCACGTCCCACTCGCCGTCGTACCGGTCGGAGATGGAGCGCACGTAGAAGCCCTGGTCCACGTTGATCAGGTGCGAGCGCGGCGCGACGGCGGCCTGCGCGCGGACGGGGCCCTCGAGCACGCGCCGCCCCAGGTAGCGGGTCTGGAACTCGAGCCAGGGGCTGTTGAGCACCAGGCCGTCCGCGCGGCCGGGGTGGCGGTCGGCCCACAGGGCGAGCGTGAGGCCGCCGGTGGAGTGGCCCATGAGCAGCAGCCGGCGGCCGGGCGAGCCGCCGTGGCCCATGAGGGCGAGCGCGGCGTCGATCTCCTCGTCGTACGTGGCCAGGTCGTCGACGTAGCCCGGCGTCTGGTGCTTCAGCAGGCTGCGCCCGTACTTGCGCAGGTCCAGGGCGTGGAACCGGACGCCCAGGGCCTCCCAGAAGTCGGCGACGTGGGTCTGGAAGAAGTAGTCGATCCAGCCGTGCACGTACAGCAGGTCGACGCCGGCGTCGTTGCCCGGCGCGGCGCGCCGCACCAGCGTGGCGACCACCTTGCCCTCGTCGTCGTCGGCGAGCGGGAGCGTGCGGCGCTCGTAGCCGGGCAGGACGTCGGGCTCCCAGGCTCCCTCGCTCGCGGGCTCGCTCACGGAGCCGACGCTACCCGCGGGCAGGTCAGGGCGTCCGGAAGGTGTCCGGCGTCGGCACGAACGTGACCGGCACCGCGTGCCCGGCCGACGCCAGGACGCCCGGAAGCCACGCGGCGACGGCGCGCGACCCGGCCTGCTCGCTCGGCACGTGCCCCACCACCACCAGGCCCTTCGCGACGCCCAGGGCGACGGCGTCGACGGCGTACTCCCCCGTCTCCCACTCGTGGGCCTCACCCACGACCGCGACGTCGACGTCGGGCCGGCGCAGCAGCGCCCGGTTGCGGGCGAACCCGCGGAACCCGAGGTCCAGGCCGACGCGCGTCACGACGGCGGACGGGTCGCCGACGTAACGCAGCGCGGTGGCGCCGAGGGTGCCGGCGACGTGCCGGGCCAGGTCGCCGAGGGTGGTGGGCTCGATGGTCGCGGTGCTGATGCCCGTCGTGGCGCCGGGGTCCAGGGCCCAGCCGAGCTCCGCGGCGGTGGCGGCGTCGACGCCGTCGGGGCGCAGGTCGTGCCACTGGTCGTGCAGGTGCCACACCACCAGGCCCTGCTGCCGCACGTAGGCGCGCTTGGCCGCGTAGACCGGGTCGGCCTCGGCCTCGAGGTCGCCGCGTGCGTCGTCGGCGTGCGCGAAGTAGAGCGGCTCGTGCGTGACCACCAGGTTCGCGCCGGCCGCGACGGCCGCCCGCAGCACGTCGAGCGTCGCCGTCATCACCACCGCGACGCCGGTCACCTCGGTGGCGGGGTCGCCGTCGACGAACGCGTCGACGGTGACGTCCCGCGGGGCGGCGGGGACGGCGGAGCGGAGGGCGGCGACGACGTCGGCGGCGGTGGTCACCGTGCCACGCTACGTCCCCCGGAGGACGGCTCGCGGCGCCGGGGCGCCCGCTCGGCGAAGATGGCCTCATGAAGGTCTCGCGCCGCTCGCACGTGCCGCCGTTCGCCGTCATGGAGATCCTCGCCGCCGCCAACCGGCGCCGGGCGCTGGGCCACGACGTGCTCAACCTGTGCGCAGGGGAGCCGTCCACCGGCGCCTCCGACGTCGTGCGCGACCGCGCCATCGAGCTGCTGCGCTCCGGCGACCTCGGCTACACCGAGGCGATGGGCGTCCCGGCGCTGCGCGAGGAGATCGCCGGGCACTATCGCCGCTGGTACGACGTCGACGTCGACCCCGCCCGGATCGCCGTCACCACCGGGTCGAGCGGCGGGTTCGTGCTCGCGTTCCTCGCGGCGTTCGACGTCGGCGACCGCGTGGCCCTGGCCCGCCCCGGGTACCCCGCGTACAAGAACATCCTCGCGGCGCTGGGGTGCGAGGTGGTCGAGCTCGACTGCGGGCCCGACACCCGCTACCAGCCGACGGTCTCCCAGCTCATGGAGGCGTACTACGGCGGCGGGCTCGACGGCGTGGTGGTCGCGAGCCCGGCCAACCCGACGGGCACGATGATCGCTCCGGCCGAGCTGGATGCCGTGGCCCGCTGGTGCGGGGAGCATGACGTGCGCCTGATCAGCGACGAGATCTACCACGGCATCGCCTACGGCGGCGACGTACAGCAGGCGACCGCCGCGGTGTACGCCGACCAGGGTGCCGTCGTCGTCAACTCGTTCTCGAAGTACTGGGCGATGACGGGGTGGCGGCTCGGCTGGCTGGTGCTGCCCGAGGAGCTGGTGGGGCCGGTCGACGCCCTGGCCGGCAACGTGGCGCTCTCGCCGCCCGCTCTCGCCCAGCACGCGGGCGTCGCGGCGTTCAGCCCGGAGGGGTACGCGGCCGCGGCGGCGAACGTCGAGCGGTACGCGCAGTCCCGCACCGCGCTGCTGGAGCGCGCGCAGGAGCTGGGCTGGTACCCCGTGGCACCGGCCGACGGCGCGTTCTACCTGTACGGGAACGTCGCCGGCACGGGGCTCGACTCGGTGACCTACTGCGCGCGCCTGCTCGAGGAGGCGAACGTGGCGATCACCCCCGGCACCGACTTCGACGCCGTCAGCGGGCACGAGTGGGTACGCCTGTCGTTCGCCGCGTCGCCCGACACGGTCAGCCGTGCGGCCGACCGGATCGCCGCGTGGCAGGCCGGCCTCTGACGATGGGCGTGCGCCTGGCCACCTTCAACGTGCGCCACGGGCTGCGGCCCGACGGCATGGTCGACACCGCGATGCTCGCCCGCGCGGTGGCGTCGCTCGACGCCGACGTGGTGGCCCTCCAGGAGGTGGACCGCGGGCAGGCCCGGTCCGACGGCGCGGACCAGGCGCGGGTCGCGGGCGAGGCGATGGGTGCGGTAGCGGGCCGGTTCGTGGCAGGCGTCGCGGGGACCATGGAGCCGCGCCGCGAGCCGGGGGCGGCGAACCCGCTCGAGCCCGTCGCGAAGGCGAAGGGCGGCGCACGGGTGGGCGCCGCCCTCGGGGCGCTCCGCTCCCCCGGCGGGAGGAAGGCCGCCGTCGCGTACCTCGGCACGTGGGGCAGCCGGCGTCGCGCCACGGGCCGCGAGGTCGCCCGGGTGCCGGCGTACGGGATCGCGCTCTTGAGCCGCTACCCGGTGCGCGCCTGGCGGCAGTACCGCCTGCCGCTGGGCTCGCCGTGGCTGCTCGGGCGGCTGCAGCTCGGCGGGGACGAGCCCCGCGTGGCGCTCGCCGCCGTCATCGAGACGCCCGACGGCCCCCTGACCGTCGTGACCACCCACCTGTCGGCGTGGAAGCAGCAGAACCGGGTGCAGCTGCGGCGCCTCGTGGAGCTGCTCGCCGACGCCCCGCGCCCGCTCGTGCTGCTCGGAGACCTCAACATCCGCGCCGACGAACCGGCCGCGATCACCGGCTGGCGGGACCTCGTGGGGGTCGAGACGTTCCCCCGGCACCGCCCGTGGCTGCGCCTCGACCACGTGCTGGTTGACGGTGCCCGCGGGGCCGACGACGGCGCCGCCCGTGCGCTCGACCTGGGCATCAGCGACCACCTCGCGGTCGTCGTCGACCTGGGTTCTGGCTAACGACAGGCGAACGGCAGGCGAACACTCGGCGAACTGTGCGGACGAACAGGGGTCCCGGCGTGACCCGGTGCCCCGCGCTTCACTAACGTCTGCGCCTCGTGAGTCCTCTGCGCAATCGCCTCGTGCGCGCCGCCGTCGCGGCGGTCGCCCTCCTGCCGCTCGCGGCCTGCGGATCGACCGGGGGCGCGAGCCCCGCCGCCTCCACCGCCCCGCAGGTCACCGGCACCTTCAAGGCTGCCGGTGCGTCGTCGCAGCAGAAGGCGATGGGTGCGTGGATCGAGGGCTTCACCGCCGCGAACCCGGGCGTCTCGGTGACGTACGACCCGGCCGGCTCGGGCAAGGGCCGCGAGGAGTTCCTCGCCGGCACCACCGCCTACGGCGCCTCCGACGTGCCGCTCACGGACGACGAGATGAAGGCCTCCGGCCAGGCGTGCGACGGCGGCAACGCCATCGACCTGCCGGTGTACATCAGCCCCATCGTGGTGGTGTTCGACGTCCCGGGCGTCGCGGCGCTCAACCTGTCCTCCGCCACGATCGCCCGGCTGTTCACGGGCAAGATCCACACCTGGGACGACGCCGAGGTCGCCGCGGACAACCCGGGCGTCCAGCTTCCCGACCTGCCCGTGACGCCGGTGCACCGCTCCGACTCGTCCGGCACCACCGACAACTTCACCGACTGGCTGCACGCCACCGCACCCGACGCGTGGGAGTTCGACGCGAGCTCCGACTGGCCGCTCGCCGACGGGCTCTCCGGCGAGGGCACGGGCGGCGTCGTCGACGTCGTGAAGGCGACCGCCGGGGCCGTCGCCTACGTCGACGCCTCCCAGGCCGGCGGCATGGGCACCGCGGCCATCAACGTGGGCGGCACCTGGGTCAAGTCCAGCGCGGCCGGTGCCGCCGGCGCCGCGGGCCTCTCCCCGCGCGACGAGAGCCGCTACCAGGACGACATGTCCTACCGGCTCGACCGCACCACCACCAACACCAACGCCTACCCGCTGGTGCTGGTCAGCTACCTGCTGGTCTGCTCGCGCTACACGGACCACGAGCAGGGGCAGTTCGTGAAGGCGTTCGTGGACTACATCGCGTCCGACGCCGGCCAGGCCGCCGGCACCAAGGCCGCCGGCAGCGCCGCGCTCACCCCGGCGCAGCAGGACTGGCTGCGCTCGGCCGCGAACGACATCTTCCTGGTGCCCGAGGCCAAGGCGAAGTCGTAGCGTCGGGGGCATGGACGAGGAGCCCGGCACCACCGGCCGCGTCGGCCGGAGCGAGAGCATCGAGGAGCGGTCGGACCGGAACTGGACCGAGCTGCTCCAGGAGCTGCGCGTCATGCAGACCGGCGTGCAGATCCTGACCGGGTTCCTGCTCACGCTGCCGTTCCAGCCCCGGTTCGCGCAGCTCACGGGGTTCCAGCGCGGGCTCTACCTGGTGCTCATCGTGCTTGCCGCGCTCACCACCGGCCTCGCCGTCGCGCCCGTGGCTCTGCACCGCGGGCTGTTCCACCGGCGGGTCAAGGCGCGCATGGTCACCGTCGGCGACTGGCTCACACGCGCCACCCTGCTGCTGCTCGCGGCGCTGGTCACCGGGGTGCTCGGGCTCGTGTTCGACGTCGTCGCCGGGCGCGCGGCAGGCGTCACGACGGCCGTCGTCTCGCTGGTGGTGCTGGGGGGCCTCTGGGCTGTGGTGCCCGGCGTCGTCCGGGCCCGGGCCACCGCCGAGCTCCGCGAGGGGCGCGAGGGCTGAGCCGCCTCAGGCGGCGAGGTCGAGCGCCTCGGCGCTCGTGGCTTTCTCGGCGCGCGCGTGGGCCCGCTTGCGCAGGATCGTCAGGGTCGAGTGCCCGCCGATGACGATCCACGCGACGTTCGCCGCGGCCGAGGGCCACACGCCGTTGACCATCGCGACGAGGAACATCGCGGCCGCCCCGCCCAGGTTGGTGAGCTGGAACGCGAACGACCCCGGGCCCCAGTGGCCCTTGCTCACCATGCCGTAGGCCACGATGCCGGCGACAGCGCCCACCCAGCCGAAGAGGGTGATCAGGGCGACGATCGACATCCGGGGCTCCAAGGCGGTTCTGGGGGCGCGACGAAGCGCCCCGAGTGGGGTGAGAAGGGGGTCCCACGCCGTAGACCGCGGCGCGTGATGACAGTCTCCCTGTCCGGACCGTTCAGCACAATCGAACGATCGTGGACCCGGCATATAGCATCGCTATATGCCCACAGACCCTCGACGACTCTCCTTCCTGCTCGCGGTGCACCGCGCAGGTGGCGTGCTCGCCGCCGCCGACCTGCTGCACGTGACGCCGTCCGCCGTGTCCCAGCAGATCGCCCGGCTCGAGGCCGAGGAGGGCTACCCTGTGCTCGACCGCGGGCCCCGCGGCGTCACGCTCACGCCCGCCGGCCGGGTGCTCGCCGAGGCGGCCGAGCGCATCGAGGCCGAGCTCGTCGAGGCGCGCCAAGCCATCGCGGCACTGGGCGACGGCGTGGCCGGCCGCGTCGGCATCGGCGCCTTCCAGACGGCGATCCGCGCCGTCGTCGCGCCGGCGCTCGCGCCGCTCGCCGACCGCTTCCCGCGCGTCGTGCTCGACGTCCGCGAACACGAGCCCGCCGAGTCCGTGCGGCTGCTGCGGGCCGGCGACCTCGACCTGGTGGTGCTCGAGCGCGACTCCGAGATGGCCAACCCGGCCCCGAAGGGCTCGCGCGACGTGCCGCTGCTCGACGAGCCGTGGCGCCTGGTGATCCCGTCGGGCACCACTCCCCCCGAGCACCTGGGCGACCTCGCAAACCTGACGTTCGTCGCGTCCGAGGCCGGGACGGCGTCGGACCGTGCACTGCAGCGGCTGGCCAAGACGCTCGGCACGCCCATCGCCACGCGACACTCCACCTACGACTTCGACACCACGCTGGCGCTCGTCGCCGCAGGTCAGGGCGTCGCGCTGCTGCCCGCCCTCGCGCTCGACCAGGTGGCCCAGAACGACCAGCTGCGCGTGATCCGCCTGCCCGGGCTCGGCGAGCGACAGCTGGTGATCCGGCACCGCGCGAGCCGGCACGAGCCCGGCCCCGTGGTCCGCGCGGTCATCGAGGTCATGATGGAGGTCGCCGCGCGGCTCGAGCTCGCGTGAGACACGGTCCCCACCGGCGCCACGACTGAGTAGGATCGGCCGCGCAACACGCGACACACGCCGATCGAATCGCGACGGGAGAGCCCGTCCGCCGGCCCTCGGGCCGGCTGCGGCGCCGAAGGAGCAAACCCTCCCCGGGAATCTCTCAGGCACCCGTACCGCCGCGACGAGGCAACTCTGGAAAGCGGTCGTCCTCCGGGCGGCCCACCGACGGTGCAAGCCGGCCCCACGTTCGAGGGGACGGCAAAACTCTCAGGTCCGATGACAGAGCGGGGAGGGACGCAGCAGTCCCCTTCCTCACCCTCGGAGCTCCCGTGACCAGCCCCTCCCCCGACCTCTTCGCGGACCGCCACATCGGCCCCGGTGCCGCCGACGACGGCCCCCAGGTGCGCGCGATGCTCGACGCGCTCGGCTACCCGACGCTCGATGCGCTGGTCGACGCCGCCGTCCCGGCGAAGATCCGCACGTCCCGCCCGCTGGCCGTGGCCGCCGCGCGCACGGAGCCCGAGGTGCTCGCGGACCTGCGCCGCATCGCCGCGAAGAACCAGGTCAAGCGCCAGATGATCGGCCTGGGCTACTACGGCACCCACACGCCCGCGGTGGTCCGCCGCAACGTGCTCGAGTCCCCCGCCTGGTACACGGCGTACACGCCGTACCAGCCGGAGATCAGCCAGGGCCGCCTCGAGGCGCTGCTCAACTTCCAGCAGGTGGTCGAGGACCTCACGGGCCTCGAGGTCGCCGGCGCGTCGCTGCTCGACGAGGCCACGGCCGTCGCCGAGGCCGTGGCCCTCATGTGGCGCGCGTCCAAGGCAGCCCACGGGTTCGTCGTGCTCGACGCCGACCTGTTCCCCCAGACGCTCGCCGTCACGCGGGGCCGCGCCGACGCGATCGGCCTGCCCGTGGTGGTCGCCTCGCTCGACGCGGGCCTCGACGCCGGCCTGTCGGCCGTCGTCGCCGCAGGTCAGGCACTGCCCGACGGCGACCTCGTGGGCGTCGTCGTCGCGCAGACGGGCGCCAGCGGCCGCGTGCTCGACGCGCGCGGCGTGATCGCCGAGGCCAAGGAGCGCAAGGCCCTGGTCACGATGGCCACGGACCCGTTGGCTCTCACGCTGCTCGCCTCTCCCGGCGAGCTGGGGGCCGACGTCGCCGTCGGCTCCGCCCAGCGTCTGGGTGTCCCGCTGTTCTTCGGCGGCCCGCACGCCGCCTACATCGCGGTCCGCAAGGGCCTCGAGCGCCAGCTCCCGGGCCGCCTGGTCGGCGTTTCCGTCGACGCCGACGGCGCCACCGCCTACCGCCTCGCCCTGTCGACGCGCGAGCAGCACATCCGCCGCGAGAAGGCGACGAGCAACATCTGCACGGCCCAGGCCCTCCTGGCGATCGTCGCGGGGATGTACGCCGTCCACCACGGCCCCGACGGCCTCCGAGCGATCGCGACCCGGGTCCACACCCACGCAACGACGCTGGCCACGGCCCTGACGGAGGCGGGCATCCGGGTCGAGCACGGCACCTTCTTCGACACGGTCCGCGCCGCGGTCCCGGGCGCCGCGAAGACAGTGCTCGACGAGGCAGCGCGCCTCGGCATCAACCTGTACACCCCAGACGAGAACCACGTACAGATCGCCTGCGACGAGACGACCACAGAAGCCGACATCAACAAGGTGCTTGAAGCGTTCCAGCAGGCGATGCACGAGGCCGGGAAGGGCGAGAAAGCGCGCGCGGGCGGCAAACCCGCAGAGGAGGGGCCCCCGGGGGCCCGGGACGCCGCCGCGC
>WRHK01000059.1 GCA_009783295.1 Promicromonosporaceae bacterium | reverse complement strand
CACCACCGACTACACCTACGACACCGACACCGGCGAGCTGACCCAAGCCGCTTACAGCGACGGCACCCCCACCCTCGCTTACACCTACGACCGCCTCGGACGCATCGCAACCGTCACCGACGCCACCGGCACGCGTACCTTCACCTACCGCCCCGTCGACCAAAAACCCGAAAACGAAACCCTCGGCGCACTGTATGACAATCGCGTCCTCGCCAACCAATACGACTCCACCACTGGCCGCTTCACCGGCCTGAAAGTGCAACATCAAAGCGCCGACGAGCACGACATCGCCTACGCCTACGACCCCGCCAACGCCCGCCTCGCCAGCATCACCTCCGGCGCCGGCACGCACAAGCGCTCCATCACCTACCACGACCCCTGCTACCTCGGTCGGCACAACGGCGTCTACACGCCGCCGCGCGAGCTCCTGGAGATCCTGCCGGGCGCCGAGTACGTCGAGATGCCGCGCAACTCGGAGAAGTCCTTCTGCTGTGGCGCCGGCGGTGCCCGGATGTGGATGGAGGAGAAGATCGGCTCCCCGGCCCACCCCCACCCCCCCGGGGTGAACCGGCAGGGGCGGCCAGGCGGGATTGCCACGGAGGCCGGCGGCGCCCGCCACGAAGTAGAGCGGCGGGTGCTGCACCAGCTGGTTGTTGAGCGGGGAGCGCGTGGCGTCCCAGATCCACGGGGAGAGGCCGCCTTGCGCCGCCCACGACGCGCGCTCGCCGCGCGGGAAGAACGTGCGGTCCGCGAGGTGCGCGGGCCCCGCGAGGCGGTCCGGCGGCAGCTCCATCGCGGCCTGCACGCCCGTGCTCACGGGCAGCGTGCCCGGCGCCGGCCACGGCCACGCCGTGCCCTCCGCCACTTGGACCACCAGGTCGACGGCCTTCGCGTCGTCCGGCGAGCGGCCCGGCGGGAACACTGCCGTCTGGAGCAGGCACACGCCCAGCTGCAGCACGACGACGAGCCAGACGGCGGTCGGGACCGCGCGCAGGCGCGAGACGCTCGGGGGCACGGGGAGAGCGTAGAGGGGGCGACACCCCGGGGCGCCAAATGCCCGGATCTGCGCCGCTCCCGGCCCATGATCGTGGGGCGATGACTGCTCCCGACACCACCCAGGTCCGTGGCCCGCAGCCCGATGGCAACCCGTCCGGCTCCGCCGCGCTCGACGTCGTGCACGCCCTCACGGGGGTGTTGCCCCAGGTGGTCACGGTCACGGCGGTCGTCGTGACGCGGGGCCGCAGCCCGTTCCTGCCCACCACGCTCGCCGCCCTGCGCGGCCAGGAGCGCCTGCCCGACGACGTCGTCGTCGTGGACGTGGACGCCCCCCGGTCGACCGGTTCGACACTGGGGCTGCGGCTGGACGGCGCCACGTTCGTGCCCGCCGCGGGCGCGCGGACGTTCGGCGCGGCCGTCGACGCGGCCCTCGCCGCGCGTGCCACGCACCCGGACGGCTGGGTGTGGCTGCTGCACGACGACTCGGCGCCCGAGCCCGACGCCCTCGCCGGGCTGCTGCGCGCCGTCGAGCACACCAAGGCCGTGGCGATCGCCGGGTGCAAGCAGCGCCGCTGGCCGGTGTCCGACGACGGCGCCCCGCTCGACCTGGGCTCCGACGGCGGGCTGCTGGTCGAGGTGGGGCACACCGTCTCGCCGCTGGGCCGGCGCATGACGGGCATCGACGACACGGAGATCGACCAGGGCCAGCACGACGCCCGCGAGGACGTGCTGGCGGTCGGGCTCGCCGGCGCGCTGGTGCGCGAGAGCGTGTGGCGCGAGCTGGGCGGTACGGACCCCGAGTACGGCGCGTTCGGCGACGGGCTGGACCTGTGCCGGCGTGCGCGACGGGCGGGGCACCGCGTCGTCGTCGTGCCCGAGGCCGTGGTGCACCACGCCCAGGCCTCGCTGCTGGGGCTGCGGGGCGGCGCCCGGCGAGCCCCGGACGAGGACGCGTCGTACGGCGCGCGCCGCCGCAGCCAGCTGCACCACCGGCTGGTCCACGTGCCCGCCGCGTTGCTGGTCCCGGCCCTCCTCGGGATGGTGCTGTGGGCGCCGGTCGCCGCGCTGTACCGGGTGGCGCTCAAGCACCCGGGCCAGGCGCGCGACGAGATCGTCGCCGCGCTGTGGAACGCCCTGCGGCCCGGCCCGCTGCTGCGTGCTCGGCGCCGGCTCGCCCGCGCGTCCACGCTGCCCCGCCGGGTGGTGCACCCGCTGCTGGCGAGCTGGCGGCAGGTCTACACGGAGCGCCGGGACGTGCGCCTGTCACGGGCCGAGGCGAGCCGCACGCACTGGGCCCCGACCGAGCTCGAACGGGTCGAGCTGCGCCGTCTCGCCGCCCGGCGTCGCGCCGGGCTGACCGTCGCGCTGCTCGCCACGGGCGGGCTCGCCGTCGCGGTGTTCGGGTCCTGGCAGGGCGTGCTCGCGCAGGGCGGGCGCATCGTGGGCGGTGGGCTGCTGCCCGCGCCCGGCTCCGCGGGCGACCTGTGGCGCGCCGCGACGGGCGGCTGGGTGCCCGACGGTCTGGGCGTCTCCGCGCCCGCCGACCCCGTGCTGCTGCCGCTCACCGTGCTGTCCTGGCTGGCGGGCGGGTCGCAGCAGACCGCCGTCAACCTGCTGGTGGTCGGGGCGCTCCCGCTCGCGGCCCTCGGCGCGTGGTTCGGCGCGGGCGCGCTGACCCGGTCGGTGTGGGCGCGCACGGTCGCGGCGCTCGCGTGGGCGGGGTCGCCGGCGTTCCTGGCCGCCCTGCAGACGGGCAGGCTCGGGTCGCTGCTGACGCACCTCGCGCTCCCGTGGGCGGCCCTGGCGCTGGTGCGCTCGGTCGGCGCGCAGGCTCGTGACGAGGTCGACATCCCGGAGTCCGCCAACCAGGACCCCGAGGCGGCGCTGCGGCAGCGCTGGCGCCGCGACCGCGCCCGGCACGGCTCGCTCGGCGCCACCGGCGCGGCCGGCCTGCTGCTCGCGGTCGCCGTGAGCGGCGACCCCGTGCTGCTGCCGATCGCCGTGGTCGCGGTGCTGGTGGGCCTGGTGGCCGCCGCCCGCGACCGCCGCAACCTGCTGCTCGCGCTGGTCCCGTCCGTGGCGCTCGGGTTCCCGTTCTGGGCCCGCGTGGTGAGCACGTGGTCCGACGGCGGGTGGCGGCTGCTGCTCGCCGAGCCGGGCGCGCTCGTCTCGACGGGGGACGCGCCGTCGGGCTGGCAGCTGCTGCTGGGCCAGCCGACAGTGCCCGCCGCCTGGTTCGGCGCCGGGGCCTCCACGCACCCGTGGCTCGAGCTGCTCGCGCGCGTCGCCCCGTGGATTTTCGGCGCGATCGTGGTGCTGCTCGCGTTCGCCGCGCTGGCGCGCCCGCGCGTGATCGGCGGGGTGCGCACAGCGTGGGTGCTGGCCGCCGCGGGCCTGGCGGCCGGGATGGTCGCCGTCGCGCTGCACGCCTGGCCGGGGGCCGGGGCGAGCGTCGTGCTGCTGGGCCTGGGCAGCGCCGCTCTGCTCGGTGCGCCGGTGGCGCGCGACGTGCTGGCCGACGTCGAGCCGAGCGGGTGGGCGCGCCTGAGGTCCGGCACCGCCGTCGCCGCGGTCGCGGTGCTCGTGCTGCTGCCCGGGGCCGGGGCAGCGTCCTGGGCGCTGGGCGTGGGGCACCAGCACGCCGTCGGCGACCTGCACGCGAGCGCGACCGCGGTGGTGCCCGCCGTCGGGCGGCAGATGCAGAGCGGCGGGCGCGGCGCCCGCGTGCTGGAGCTGTCCCACGACGACCACGGCGTGCTCGGCTACGCGCTGATGCGCACCGACGGCACCGCCCTCATGGACTCCTCCGTGGTGGTGCGCTCGCTCGACGCCGGGACCGTCGACGCCCCGGCCCGCCCCGGGCGCGGCACGCTCGACGCCCTCGTGGCCGACCTGGGTGTGGGCCAGGCGCCCGCGCTTGCGAAGCGCCTGGCCGACCTCGGCATCGGCGCCGTCCAGGTGCCGCCGGGCGCCGACCCCGATGTCGTCACCACGCTCGACATGGTGCCGGGCCTCGAGCGTGTCACCGAGGGCGAGGGCACGCTGCTGTGGCGCGTCCACGTCGACGGCGAGCCCGCCCCCGGCTGGGCCCGCCTGACCGACGCCGCCCCGACCGCCGACCACCGCCCCAAGACGCTCGCGGTGCTACGCTCGAACGGGCTCGACGTGCACGCCGACGTGCCGCTCGCCGCGACCCCTGACCAGGAGCGCACCCTGGTGCTCGCCTCCAACGCCGACCGCGGCTGGCACGCGACGCTCGACGGCGAGCGCCTGCCGGTGGTCGAGGCGAACGGGCTCCAGGCGTTCTCGGTGCCCGCCACGGGCGGCCACCTCGTCGTCGAGCACGACGACCCGCACCTGACGCCCTGGTACTGGGCCGCCGGTGCCGTCCTGCTCGTCTACGTGCTGCTGGCGCTGCCCGTCGGGCGCCGGCGGGGGAGGTGACCATGGCTCGCTCGTTCTGGCGCGTGCTCGGCGCGACGTCCACGGGACTGGTGGCCGTCGGCACCGTCGCTGCCGCCGCGCTCCTGGCCGGCCCGTGGGCCACCGCGGTCGCCGAGCCCGGGCCCGCCCTGCTCGCCCAGCCCGCCCGTGCGGTGAACGCGGCCCCGGCGCCGGCGCAGCTCGTGTGCGCGCCGGCGGCGACGCTCCCCGAGGGCGCCGACGTCGGCGACTCGCAGTTCTCCGCGACGCCCGTCGGCACGGCGTCGCACGTCGTGGCTGGCGTGCTCGGCAAGGCCGGGCACGGTGCCGCCTGGACGCCGCTCGGCGGCCCCGCCGCCCCGCTGCACGAGGGCGGCGCCATGGCGACCCTCAGCGCCGACCCCGGGGACGCGGGCGGCGTGGTCGCCACCCAGCCGGTCTCGGGCGAGGCGTTCCGTGCGGCCGGTGTGACGTCGTCCGTCACGACGTCGGGCGACCTGCGCGGCCTCGCGGCGACGCCGTGCAGCGCACCCGCGATCTCGCAGTGGATCGTGGGCGGCAGCACCGAGGTGGGCTCGACGGCCCTGCTGACGGTGCAGAACCCGAGCGCGGGCCCGGCCACCGTGACGCTCGCGGTCTACGGGCCGTCGGGCCAGGTGGCGCTCGGCAGCCAGGGCGCGTTCGTGCTCGGCCCGGGCCAGACCAAGGTCACCCGCCTCGAGGCGGTGGCGCCCGACCAGCGCCGCGTGGCCGTCCACGTGGCGTCCACCGGCGGCCGCGTCACGGCCCACCTCCAGGTGCAGAGCCTCGACGGCCTGCTGGCCCGCGGCGTCGACCTGCTGGGCCCCGGCGCGGGGCCGTCCACGAGCGTCGCGATCCCCGGCGTGATGTCCGGCGGCGAGGCGCTCGACGACCCGAACGCGCCCGTGCTGCGCCTGCTCGTCCCTGGCACCGCCGGCGGCACGGCCCGGGTGCGCATCTACGGGCCGTCCGGGCGGGTGTTCCTGCGCGGCGCCGACAGCCTCGACCTCGCGCCCGGCACCGTCACCGACCTGCCGCTCGGCGGCCTGCCCGCCGGGGGCTACGGCATCGTGGTCGACGCCGACGTGCCCGTCGTGGCCGCCGCGCAGTACACGCGCCAGGCCGCGACGCCGCCCCACGCCGTCGTGGCCGGCACGCTCGTGGACGTCGCATGGGTCGCGGGGCAGCCGCTGCCCGAGCCAGGTGCGGCGGCACAGGTGGCGGTGCCGCCGTCGGTGGGTGCCGTCATGTCGCTCACCGGCGTCCCGGAGGACCGCGACGCGACCGAGCCCGAGGGGAAGGCCGCGGCTGTCCTGACCGCCTACGGCGCGGACGGCACGAAGCTCGGGTCCCGCGACGTCTCCATCCCGGCTGGGTCCGTGGTGCGGACTGCCGTGGCGTCGATCGCAGGCGAGGGGACGCCCGCTTTCGTGACGGTCGACGCCGGCGACGGTGCGCGCGTCGCGTGGGCACTCGAGCTCTCGGCGTCGGACGGTCACACCGCGGACCGCCTCGTCGCGGCACTCGCGCCGACGTCCTCCGTGCCGGCCCCCGGCGCGGTGCAGGTGCGCGAGGTGGACGCGAGGCGCTAGCGGCCCTCGAAGTGCGGGTCGATCTCCTCCGGCGTGCGCGCCAGCAGGTGCGCGACCTGCTCCACGACGACGTCGTGCACCAGGTCGGCGAGGTCCTCCGGGTCCTCCGCCCGCAGCTCCACGGGACGCCGGTAGACGACGACGCGCGCCGGCTGCCCGGCCTCCGCCGGGAAGCAGCGGCCCAGCGGCACGCCCCCGTCCTCCCAGGGTGCAGGGTCGGACGGCGGCACGTCCTCGACCGCGAACTCGGTGCCCGAGAGCTGCCGCTCCCACGTGCGCTCGAGGTCGTCCACGGCGTCGAGCACGAGGTCGTCGAACTGCTCGGCCCGGCTGCGGAAGGCGGGGAGCGTCGCCGGGATCAGCGGGCCGCGGGGGCCGCGTCCGCGCCGGTCGCGACGCCGGACCGGGAGCACACCCTCCACGACGGCGGGGGCTGCCTCCGCCTCGAGGTCCGGGGTCGGGCCCACGCCGGTGCGGAGCCGGCGCGAGTGGCCGTGCGGGCGCGGGGAAGGCGACGAGCTGCGCGAGCCGAAGAGTCCCACAGAGCGAGAGTACGGGAGGCGCGGCGTGGAGCGGCGTCTGCGCCGCGTGCCGGGCGTAAGGTCCCCTCGTGAGATCGGTCCGGCAGTGTTCACGGACGGCGTGCCAGCGTGCCGCCGTCGCGACGCTCACCTATGTGTACGCGGACTCGACGGCCGTGCTGGGGCCCCTGGCGCAGCTCGCCGAACCGCACTCGTACGACCTGTGCGCGGAGCACGCCGAGCGGCTCACCGCTCCCCGTGGCTGGGAGGTCGTGCGCCTCACCCCGCAGTTCATCCCCACCGGCCCGTCGCCCGACGACCTGTCGGCCCTGGCCGAGGCCGTGCGCGAGGCGGGGCGCGTGCGTCCCTCGGTGCAGCCCGAGCAGGGCTCGGTCGAGACGTCCCGGCGGGGGCACCTGCGGGTGCTGCGCGCGGAGGACTGACTCAGCCGGCGAGGTCGAGACCGCCCAGCGCGTAGGGGTTGGCGCCGAGCTGGGCGAGCAGGAACCATGCCGTCGCGCCCGTGTGCACCACCTCGAACGCGTCCACGCCCGCGTCCGGATCAGGGACGGTCCAGCCGGCGACGATCCCGGAGCCCGTGGGGACGGCGGCGCCGCCGAGGGTCTGCCCCGCGCCGGCCTGCGCTTGCGCGGATCGCAGGACGGCGAGCAGCCGGTCAGCGGCAGCCGCGCCCGCAGTGCCGCCTCGGGCGCGTAGCGAGACGGCCAGGCGGGCCGTGCCCTCGGTCCACACCCCCGGTTCGTAGACATCGATGCCGGGCATGCTCGCCACAGCGGCGAGGTCGGGCCCCGCGAAGACGGCTGCGGCGTTCGACGGCGCGCTGGCGCTGACGCGCGTCGCGCGGCCTCGCGCTCCGCTGCCGGCCGCGACGGCCAGCGACCGGTCGGCGCCGCCGCTGTACTTGTCGCCGAGCACGAGGTACGCCAGGGCGGACTGGTCGACGGGGGCGACCGTGTCTGGCGAGCCCTGATCGCGGGAGGCGCCGAGGAACCCGTGGGGGCGCGTCGCGCTCTCGACGGCACCGCTCGCGGCCGCCCGGGCGGCCGGCCAGCCGCCCATGGGATCCAGCGAAGCCAGGAGCCCGAAGAGGGCAGCTGCTTCGACCTCCTGGACCGTCTCACCCCCGACCAGCGGCCTGCCCGCGCCGTCCACGCTGGTCCGCCCCGCCCCGGAGGGTCCAGCGACCCAGCGGCCCAGCCGCCGGGCCCCGTCGAGGTACGCAGGCGATCCCGTGCGAGCCGAGAGGTGCGCCAGCGCTATCCCCACCCGCGCCGCGTCGCCGGTGCGTGCGGCGTCGAGGCCCGGTGCGGTGGCCGGGGCCAAGGTGCCGTCCGTGACGTCGTACGCCTGGCGCACGAACGCGCCGCCGCCGGCGTCCTCCAACACCGCGACCAGCGCGTCGCCGAGCCGTGTCGCCGTCGTGGCAGCGCTGGGGGAGACGTGCGCGGCGGCGAGGCACGCGCACACGGCGGCGGCGGAGTCGGCGACGAAGGCGAGGGCGCCCAGCCCGAGCTGGTCTGCGTACGAGCGCGCCAGGGCCGGCGCCCCGGCGGCGGCCGGGCTGGCGTCGACTGCGGCGGAGAGGAAGGCGAGCGCGCGCCGCGCCGCCACCGAGGGGCTGGCCGCCGGGGCGGCGGTCGCCCCGACCGCCGGCCGTGCGCCGACGGGGAGCCCGGCGACGGCCACGCCTGCCACCCCGGCCGCAGCGAGGAACGTGCGGCGCGACGGCAGCTCCACGGAGGTCATGACAGATAGCGCGACTGGGCCTGGGCGTAGCCGGCGTCGGTCAGGTTGACGGTCTGCGCGCCCGCCGCCATGTACTGGTTCATGTCGGCCGTGTTGATGAGGCGGGATCCCTTCCCGCCGATGACGATGAACGAGGCGCCGTCGGACGCGCGTCGGATGATGACCATGTCGGGTGGCTCCTCTGAGAGTGTGTGGTCGGTCTTGACGTACTGCAGGATCTGGGGGACCTGGGCGATCTTGGCGTCGCCAGGGCACGTCTTGCCGTACGCGGTCGACCAGTGCAGACCGCTCGCGACGCGCCACGGGTCGATGCCCAGCCGGTGCCACGACAGGCCGAACGACGACCAGGCCGGGATGGAGTCCTTGGCGAGCTTCGGTGGGATCGACCGGTGGGTCCGCAGGATCCACAGGGTCAGGCGCTTGAGCGAGGCCAGCTGGGCGGCGTTCCAGCCAGGCACGGCCCCCGAGGTCCAGACCCGTCCGTACCCGTCCCACGACTCGATCGAGATGGTCGAGTCGTTGCCCTGGTAGTCGGCCTCGGACCGGATGGCCGTGTCCATGTACTGCTCCACGGTGCCGTCCTCGGCGACGTAGAAGTGTGAGCACGGGTTCCCATACACGTTGAAGTACGAGAACAACGACGTCGCGTCGGAGACGGCGGTGTGGAAGTTGACGCGGTTGCGCATCGGGGCGGCGTCGGTGAACCGCCCGACGATCTTGACGACCGCGTTCGGGTAGATGGCCACCCGGCCCCCCTCGGCATAGGCATTCGTCGGACCCCGGTCGACGTTAGCGAAGCCCACCCTGCTTCGGAACGGCCGGCTCCGCGCGTGTCGCGATCCGGGATCTCACGGGACGAACGCGCAGACGACCCTCCCTGCGCCCTCGACGACGAGCTTTCCGGCGTCGTGAGGCACGAACGCGGAACCCCCGCGGCGCAACGAGGTCCGCGTGCCGCCCGCCGCGAGGACGACGTCGCCGTCCAGGCAGAAGACGGTCCGCGGCCCCGACGCGGCGAGCGCGAGCGGCTCGTCCTCGTCGACCAGGGCGTCCGTGAGCGCGAACTCGCGCACGGGCGGGCGGAAGGTCACGGATTGTCCGTGCGCCCCGGTGCGGCGGCGCCGCGGTGCGGACGGGGGCCGTGGCTCGAACGAGGCCGCCTCGAGCAGCGCCTCCTCGTCGACGTGCTTGGTGGTCAGGCCGGCCCGCAGCACGTTGTCGCTCGACGCCATGATCTCAACCCCGACGCCGGACAGGTAGGCGTGGACCTCGCCGGCCGGCAGGAACACGGCCTCGCCGGGCGTGAGGCGGACGTGGTTGAGGAGCAGCGACGCGATCGCGCCGGGGTCGCCAGGGTGCTCCTGCGCCAGGCGCAGCACGACGGCGTCGTCGACCGCGTGGGCCGACCCGGCCTCGACGCGCGCCCGCACGGACGCGACCGTCTCGGCCACGTGCACCGGGCACGCCTCGTCGCCGCGCGCGGCGACCAGGCGGGCGAACGCCGCCCGGATGCCGCGCGCGGTGCGGTCCCGGGCGAGCTCCTCGCGGACGGCGTCGACCAGCGGGCCGTCGAGACCCGCGAGCAGCGCCACGACCGTGCGTGGGTTGCGGAACCCGGCGAGAGCCTCGAACGGGGTGACCGCCAGGAGCAGCTCGGGCTTGTGCTGGTCGTCCCGGTACGAACGCTCCGGGGCCGTGAGCGGCACGCCGAGCCGGTTCTCCCGGTTGAACCCCGCGCGTGCCAGGTGGGGCTTGGGGTGCACCTGGAGGGAGAGCGCGCGCTCCGCCGCGAGCACCTTGAGCAGGTAGGGCAGGCGAGGGCCGTACTCGTCGGAGATGCGCTTGCCGAGCATCGCCTCTGGGGCGCTGCGGACCAGGGCGTCCAGGGGCGTCGCGTCGCCGTCGGGCGTGCGCGCGAGCGACGGGGCGCTCGCGTGCGCGCCGAGCCAGAGCTCTGCGGCGGGACGCCCGTCGGGCGTGTCGCCGAGCAGCTCGTGCAGGCGTGTGGGGGAGCCCCAGTCGTAGTGCTGGATCGTGTTGTCCAGGAGGAAGACGCTCATGGCGGGTCAAGCGTCGCACACGCCCGGTGGGCGGAACCTGGGTGGCCGATTCCGTGAGGTGCTGGTTGTCGCCCCGTAGGCTGTCAGCGTGTCGGTCGACCTCTCCACGATCATCAAGGCCTACGACGTCCGCGGCACGGTCCCGGACCCGTTCTCCCCGGCCGTCGCCGAGGCCGTGGGTGCGGCCTTCGCGCGCGTCGTCGTGCTGCCGGACGCGGCCGAGGGCGTGCGCCCGTCGGTCGTCATCGGCAACGACATGCGCGAGTCCGGGCCTGAGCTCGTCGAGGCGTTCGCGCGCGGGCTGACGGCGGCCGGCGTCGACGTCGTCCGCATCGGGCTGTGCTCCACCGACGGGCTGTACTACGCGTCGGGTGCGCGGAACGTGCCGGGCGCCATGTTCACGGCGTCGCACAACCCTGCGATCTACAACGGCATCAAGCTGTGCCGCGCGGGGGCGCGTCCGGTGGGCGAGGCCACGGGCCTGGCTGAGGTGCGGTCGCTCGCGCAGACGTTCCTGGACGAGGGGCTGCCCCAGACTGCCGGTGAGACGGGCACCGTTGCCCAGACCGACCTGCTCGGCGAGTACTCGGCGTTCCTGCGCGGGCTCGTGGACCTCTCGTCGATCCGGCCGCTCAAGGTGGTCATCGACGCGGGCAACGGCATGGGCGGCCACACCGTGCCGGCCGTGCTCGGCACCGGCGCCGGCCTGCCGGAGCTGCCGCTCGAGATCGTCCCGCTGTACTTCGAGCTCGACGGCTCGTTCCCCCACCACGAGGCCAACCCGCTCGACCCGAAGAACCTCGTCGACCTGCAGAAGGCCGTCGTCGAGCACGGCGCCGACCTCGGCCTCGCGTTCGACGGCGACGCCGACCGCTGCTTCGTCGTCGACGAGCGTGGGCAGGCCGTCTCGCCGTCGGCGATCACCACGCTGGTGGGCCTTCGCGAGCTCGCGAAGGAGCAGGCCGAGGGCCGGCACGGCGCGACAATCATCCACAACCTGATCACCTCGCGGGCCGTGCCCGAGCTGCTCGGGGCCGCCGGCGCCACCACCGTGCGCACGCGCGTGGGCCACTCGTTCATCAAGGCGCAGATGGCCGAGCACCAGGCCGTGTTCGGTGGCGAGCACTCCGCGCACTACTACTTCCGCGACTTCTGGTTCGCGGACACGGGGATGCTCGCGGCCATGCACGTGCTGGCCGCGCTCGGCGGGCAGCAGCACCCGATGTCGGCCCTCAGCGAGATGTACGAGCCGTACATCGCCTCGGGCGAGATCAACTCGCGCGTGCCCGACGTCGCGGCGGCGCGCGAGCGCGTGCTCGACGCGTACCTGGCGGCCTACCCGGACGCGACGCTCGACGAGCTCGACGGCGCGACCGTCTCGCACTGGGACGCGCAGCCGCGCTGGTGGTTCAATCTCCGAGCGTCGAACACCGAGCCGCTGCTTCGCCTGAACGTCGAGGCGGCCGACGCAGATGTCATGGAGAAGCTGCGCGACGACGTGCTGACGCTCGTCCGCGCCGACGGAGGGGAACCTGCATGAGCAGCATCGACCTGGACCCGTGGGTCCGCAGCGTCCTGCGCTGCCCGGTGACGGGCACGGAGCTGGTGGACGGCGTCGGTCCCGGCGGCGAGCCGGAGCTGCACAACACCGACACCGAGCGCCCGCTGGCGTACCCGGTCCGCGACGGGATCCCGGTGCTGCTCGAGTCGGACGCGCGGGAGCGCTAGACCCGGATCCCCGCCGCCCGGCGGGTGCTGCGGTTGGCGTGCACCGTCCACCGCGGCACCCACCGGGCGAGCGCGCCGGCCGCCGTCGGGCCCAGCACGGCGGTGGCCCAGATGCCTGCGGCCAGCGACCCGAGGGCCGTCCCGGCCGACACGACGAGCGGCCCGACGGCCGAGCCCGTGTCCTGAAGCACGCGCCACAGCCCCAGGAACTGGGCGCGCCCGTGCGCGGGCGAGGCGTCGGAGCCGAGCGTCATGAGGATGCCCGACCCGATGCCGTTGCCGAACCCGAGCACCATCGACACGACGGCGAGCGACGCGACGCCGTGGGTCAGCGGCAACATCGCGAGCGCGACGCCCATGACCAGCATCGACGGGATGGCGATCCAGTTGCGGCCCATCCGGTCCATGACCTTGCCCGCCGGGTAGAACAGCAGCATGTCGACGCCGCCGGCGACGCCGAAGATCACCGACGTGACGGCGGGCGGCAGGCCCAGGTGCTCGCCCCACAGCGGGATCACGGTCTGCCGGGCGCCGCGCACGGCGCCCACGAGCAGGCAGGCCAGGCCCAGCGTGAGGAACAGCTGCCGGTGCTCGCGCAGGATGGCCAGCACCGTCGGGCGGGGCCCCGTCGGCGCGGGGTGCGCCGCGTGGTGGTCGACGTCGTCGCGCACGACGACGACGGTGGCCGTGGCTGCGACGGCGACGACGGCCCCGAGCCAGTAGGCACCCCCGAGCCCCACGTGCGCGATGATGAACGCGCCCACGAACGGCCCGACGAACTGCCCGATGCGGTGCACCCCGCCCAGCGTCGAGAGCACACGCGCCCGCTTGAGCGGCGGCGTGATCTCCGTCAGGTACGAGTGCCGCGCGAGGTTGAACACGGCCTCGGCCGCCCCGAGCACCAGCACGGCGACGGCGAGCAGCCACAGGCTCTGGGCGAGAGCGGCCAACGCGTAGGCGACGGCACCGACGACGCCCGCGATGATCATCGCCAGCCGGTCGCCCACACGGGCGGCGAGCGCTCCGGCGGGCAGGTCGGCCGCGATGGTGCCGATGGGCAGCAGCGCGGCGACGACGCCCGCGACGGCGAGGCTGGAGCCGAGCCCGATCGAGGCGGGCGCGATGACGGGCAGCAGCGCGCCGACGCCGACGTCGAACAGGAACGCGGGCACGAACGCGCCCAGCACCACGGACCGGAACGGGAAGAGCGGGGGGTTGGTTGCGTCAGGCATCAGGGCACATCATCCCCCGCGCACTGACCTCAGGTCGCCGCCGCCGGCGTCAGCACCCGTTCCACGGCCTTGCGCAGCGGCCTGTTGGCCCGCCGCTCTACGGCATGGTGGATCGCGAGGGCGACGGCCGTGCTCGTCCCGACGGCGGCCGCGAGCGCGAGCCAGCGCGGCGCGTGCGGTGCGAGCGCCTCGATCACGGCGTACCCGAACTGGGTGTGCACCAGGTACAGCGGGTAGCTGAGCGCGCCCGCCCAGCCGAGCGCGGACGCGAACCGGCCGCTGCGCACGGCGGCACGCGGGCTCGACGCCCACCAGACGGCGGCGCCGCAGGCGACCCAGACGGCGACGGTGACGCCGACGGCCACGGGCACGCCCTGGAGCTCGGTGGCGTGGTGCGTGCGGTCCACGAGCTGCACCAGGCCCATGCCGGCGGTCGCGGCGAGCGCGGCGAGCCGGCCCAGGCTGGCGCCCTGGCTGCGCAGCACGTACAGCACGACGCCGACGCCGAAGTACGGCGCGTACTGCGAGACCAGGAGGTTGGCGGCGGCGTCCCACCCGGCGAGCTGCGCGACCCAGCCCACGAGGGGCCACCCGACGGCGAGCGCGAGCGCCCGGCGGGGCGTGACCCCGCCCAGGGCCACGAGCACGCCCACGAGCACGTAGAACTTCAGCTCGACGAGCAGGGTCCAGAACACGACCTGCACGGGCTGGGCGCCGAACACGTCGGGCGCCATCGTGAGGTTGAGCAGCGTGCTGGTCAGGCTCGGGTGCCGCCCGCCCGACCACAGCACCTGGAGCACGGCCGTCGCGGCGACGGCGGCCCAGTACGCGGGGAAGAGCCGCCCGACGCGTGACCCGACGAACTGGGCGAGCGTGCGGCCCCGCGCGGACATCAGGATCACGAACCCGGAGAGCATGAAGAAGAGCTCGACGGCCAGCCAGCCGTAGCGGCTGACGGGGTTGATGCCCGCGAAGGCCTCGGGCGGGCGAGCCTCCCAGTAGGTGCCCGCGGTGGGCGTCGCGGTGAAGTGGTAGACCACCACGGCGGCTGCGGCGACGAAGCGAAGGCCGTCCAGGAGCAGGAGCCGTCCGGGGCTGCGGTCGGGTGTCTCGGCGTCGGTCATTCGATCCACCATAGGTCACGGTTCGGTAACGACGTCAAACGGAGGACGCCCGCGGGGGGCGGATAGGCTGGGCCGCGAGCGCACACGGGAGCCCCCAGCGCCACCCTCACTGACACCTGTCCATCGGAGGTTCTTCCGTGTCCACGTTCGACGAAGCCCCGGGCCGCTACAAGGTCCGCTCGCTCGCCCTGGCCGAGTCCGGCCGCCACCAGATCCGCCTCGCCGAGCACGAGATGCCGGGCCTCATGGCCCTGCGTGCCGAGTACGGCGAGTCGAAGCCGCTGTCGGGCGCCCGCGTCGCCGGCTCGCTGCACATGACCGTCCAGACGGCGGTGCTCATCGAGACCCTCGTGGCACTGGGCGCCGAGGTCCGCTGGGCGTCGTGCAACATCTTCTCCACGCAGGACGAGGCCGCCGCGGCGATCGTCGTCGGGCCGCACGGCACCCCCGAGGACCCGCAGGGCGTCCCGGTGTTCGCGTGGAAGGGCGAGAGCCTCGAGGAGTACTGGGACTGCACCGAGCAGATCCTCGTGTGGCCTGCCGCCGACGGCGGCCACGAGGGCCCGAACATGATCCTCGACGACGGCGGCGACGCCACCATGCTGGTGCACCTGGGCCTGCAGTACGAGCGCGCCGGCGTCGTCCCGCCGAACACCCTGCCGGGTGAGCCGGACCACACGCACGAGATGAACGTGGTGCGCGACGTGCTGCGCCGCGCGCTGGCCGCCGACCCGCTGCGCTGGACCGAGGTCGCGGCCGGCATCAAGGGCGTCACCGAGGAGACGACGACGGGCGTGCACCGCCTGTACCAGCTCGCCGAGACCGGGGAGCTGCTGTTCCCGGCGATCAACGTCAACGACTCCGTGACCAAGTCGAAGTTCGACAACAAGTACGGCATCCGCCACTCGCTGCCGGACGGCATCAACCGTGCCACCGACATCCTCATCGGCGGCAAGGTCGCGTTCGTGGCCGGCTACGGCGACGTCGGCAAGGGCGCCGCGGAGGCGTTCCGCGGTCAGGGCGCGCGCGTCATCGTGTCCGAGGTGGACCCGATCTGCGCGCTGCAGGCGGCCATGGACGGCTTCCAGGTGGCCCGCATCGAGGACGTGCTCGACGAGGCCGACTTCTTCATCACGACGACCGGCAACAAGGACGTCATCCTCGCCGAGCACATCCTGGCGATGAAGGACAAGGCCGTCGTGGGCAACATCGGCCACTTCGACAACGAGATCGACATGGCCGGCCTGGCCGAGGTCGCCGGCGTCGTGAAGACCGAGATCAAGCCGCAGGTGCACGAGTGGACGCTCCCGAGCGGGAAGTCCGTCATCGTGCTGTCGGAGGGCCGCCTGCTCAACCTGGGCAACGCGACCGGGCACCCGTCGTTCGTCATGTCGAACTCGTTCTCGAACCAGACGATCGCGCAGATCGAGCTGTTCGTCGACGCCGCCCGCCCTGAGGGCGAGCGCACCTACGAGCGCCAGGTCTACCGCCTGCCCAAGGTGCTCGACGAGAAGGTCGCGCGCACCCACCTGGACGCGCTCGGCGTCCGCCTCACCGAGCTCACCAAGGAGCAGGCCGAGTACATCGGCGTGCCGGTGGAGGGCCCGTACAAGCCGGAGCACTACCGGTACTGACGGCCCGGGTGGTCTCGACGGGCCAACCACCCGTGGTCGAGCCCGTCGAGACCCCGCGTGTGACCGCCGACACGGGGGACAGCCTCCGCCAGGACGGCGGAGGTCCCCGTGTCGCGGGGGCGCGTACCCGGCCAGGCTTGGTTTCATGAAGACCGTGCCTCACCCCCTGTCCGCCCGCACCTGGCGCGAGTACGGCTACCTGTGGGTAGCGCTGCTGCTCGCGCCCTTCGGGCTCGCCTACGTGCTGCTGGTGCCGTCGCTCGGCGCCGGGTTCCTGGCCACCGTCGTCGGCCTGTTCGTCGCCGCGGGGCTGGTGATCGGTGCGCGCGGCTGGGGCGCGGCCCACCGGGGCCTGGCCCGCGCCGCGCTCGACGTCCACGTGGACGCCCCGCCTGCGTTCGTGCGGCCGCGCGGCTTCTGGCGCTCGCTGGGCGCGATGCTGTTCGACGGCACGGGGTGGCGGGCGCTGCTGTTCCTGTTCGTCACGTTCCCGCTGACGATCTTCACGTTCGTCGTCTCGACGGTGTTCCTGTTCGTGGGGCTGGGCGGGATCACCTACTGGCTGTGGTGGTGGTCGCTGCCCCTGCAGGGGTTCCCGGGCGGGGCCCGCGAGCGCGGCTTCTCGATCCAGGCCGGCAGCTGGTACTGGGTGGCGAACACGCCGCCGCGCATCGCGCTCGTCGCCCTCGGCGGCCTGGTGTTCCTGTTGGTCTGGCCGTTCCTCACGCGGGGCCTCACGACGCTGCACCGCCTGCTGGTGCGCGGCCTGCTGGGCCCGACGGCGGGCTCGATCCGCGTGGCCGCGCTGCGGGCCAGCCGCGCCGTGGCCGTCGAGGACGCCGACGCCCGCCTGCGCCGCATCGAGCGCGACCTGCACGACGGCACCCAGGCGCGCCTGGTGGCCGTGGCCATGCAGCTCGGCGAGGCGCGCGAGCACCTGCGCGACGGCGGCGACCCTGCCCTCGCCTCGGAGCTCCTGGAGACCGCGCACACCTCCACCAAGGAGGCGCTCACCGAGCTGCGCGAGATCGCCCGCGGCATCCACCCGCCGGCCCTCGACGACGGCCTCGCCGTCGCGCTCGAGACGCTCGCCGCGCGCGCCCCGCTGCCGGTGACGGTCGACGCCTCGTTCGACGACTCCGACCTCGCCCCCGCCGTGCGCTCGATCGCGTACTACACGGTGGCCGAGCTGCTCACCAACGCCGCCAAGCACGCGCACGCCAGCGGTGTCTACGTGCTGGTCGACCGCCCCGACGGCGCCACGCTGCACCTGCGCATCCGCGACGACGGCCGCGGCGGCGCCGTCGTCGTGCCCGGGGGCGTGGACGGCAAGCGGACCGGGCTGTCCGGCCTGCAGGACCGGATCGCGACGGTCGACGGCACATTCCACCTGACCAGCCCGGCCGGGGGGCCTACGGTGGTCGACGTGACGCTGCCGACCACCACGCGACCATGAGCGACGGCCTGCGGGTCGTCATCGCCGAGGACTCCGTGATCCTGCGCGACGGCCTCGTGGCCCTGCTGACCCGGCGGGGGCACGAGGTCGTCGCCGTGGGTGACGGCGACGAGCTCGTCGCCGAGGTGACCGCGCGGGCCGCAGGCCCGGCCGGCCTCCCCGACGTGGTGGTCGCCGACATCCGCATGCCGCCCACCTTCACCGACGAGGGCATGCGCGCGGCCACCGCGCTGCGGGCCGCCCACCCCGGCCTGCCCGTGCTCGTGTTCTCGCAGTACGTCGAGACGCGGTACGCGTCCCAGCTGCTCGCGGGCGGCGCCGGGGGTGTCGGCTACCTGCTCAAGGACCGGGTGGCCGACGTCGGCGACTTCCTCGACGGGCTGACGCGCGTCGCCGCGGGCCAGACGGTGCTCGACCCCGAGGTGGTCACCCAGCTCATGGGCGTGACCTCGGCCGGCGACCCGGGCCTGGCCCGCCTGACCCCGCGCGAGCGCGAGGTGCTGGCCCTCATGGCCGAGGGCCGCTCCAACGGCGCGATCGCCGAGCGCCTCTACGTGTCCTACGGGGCGGTGGAGAAGTACGTCGCCGCGATCTTCACGAAGCTCGGCCTCGAGGCCGACGCCGCCGACCACCGACGCGTGCTCGCGGTGCTGAGGTACCTGGGGGCCTGACCGGGGGGACAGCCCCCGAAAGGTTCCGGGGGCCGGTCCGGGCAGGATCGGGGGAACCCCGGCTGCCGCGCGAAAGCGCAGGCCAGGAGGGTAGAGGGGTAGCCGACCCCCTGCCCGAGGAGCCCCGAGATGGCCACCGTCCTGACCCCCGCCAGCCCGCGCTCTGCCCCGCGCACTATCTCGCGAGATAGAGCGCGGGCCCGCGAGATAGCGCACGCGCACCCCGCCCCCCGGGGCCGCGACCGGTTCGTCGACGCCGTCCGGGCCGTCGCCACCCTCGGCATCGTGTCCGTCCACTGGCTCATGCCGGAGGCCGCCTACGACGGGCACCGCCTGTGGGTGGGCAACGCGCTCGGGCACGGGTCGGCGTGGATCCTCACCTGGGTGCTCCAGGTGCTGCCGCTCCTGTTCTTCGCCGCCGGGGCCTCGGCCGCCTACCAGCACGAGCGCGTGCTCGGCCTGCGCTGGCTGCCCGTGCTGGGCTCCCGCCTGCGCCGCGTCGCCCGGCCCGTCGTGGCGTTCGCCGGCGCGTGGGTGGTGGCGATCGGCGTGCTGCTCGCCCTGGGAGTCCCCAGCCAGGCCGTGTTCCGGCTCGCCAGGATGGCGCCCCAGCTGCTGTGGTTCCTCGGGGTGTGGGTGGTGCTCGTGGCCCTGACGCCGCTGCTGGTGCGGGCCTGGCGGCGCTGGGGCGTGGCGGCGCTCGCGGTGGCCGTCGCCGCGCCGCTGGCCGTCGACCTGCTGCGGTTCGACGCCGGCCTCCACGCCGCGGCCTGGGCGAACGTGCTGCTCGTGTGGGCCGTGCCCTACCTCGCCGGCATCGCGTACGCCGAGCGCCGCGACCGGCTGCCGTCCCGGGGCGTGCTCGCGGGGCTCGCGGTCCTGGGCATCGCGGGGATGGTCGCGCTGGTCACCTTCGGCCCGTACCCGCTGAGCATGATCGGCATGCCCGGCGACGCGATCTCCAACCTCGCCCCGCCCACCGCGCCCATCGTGGCGCAGTCGGTCGCGCAGGTGGCCGTGGTGCTGCTGGTGCGTGAGGCGGTGGTCCGGTGGGCTCAGGGCCGCGGCCGCGCCCTGGTCGACCTGCTCGCCCGCCGGTCCATGACCGTGTACCTGTGGCATCTCACCGCGATGTTCGCCGTCGTCGGGGTCGTGCTGCTGGGGCTGCACCAGAAGCTGCCCGTGCCGTGGAGCGCCGACTGGTGGGCCAGCCGGCCCGTCTGGGTCGGGGGTTTCGTGCTGGCCCTCGTGGGCCTGGTCCGCCTGTTCGGGCGGTTCGAGGACAGGCGTCAGTGGCGAGGGTCGGCCACCGCGTAGGGCAGGCGGTGCAGCGCCGCGGACTGCTCGGCCGCGCGGTCGCGCTCGCGCAGCCCGCGGGCGAGCTCCCGGTCCCGGCGCTCGTGCAGCACCGCGTGCAGGAACGCCTCCGCCGGGGTTCCCGGCGGAGGCTTCGGCGCCACGTACGGCTCCACGCGGCCCGCCAGGTCGTCTGCCAGCGCCGCGCGCGACGACGGCGCCAGGCGGGGAGCCCGGTCGATCAGGCGGCGCGCCGCCAGGGCCAGGCCGTCGGGCAGGCGGCGCATGTCGGCCGTACGGGCCCAGCCGGCCAGCTCGGGCGGCATCGACAGCGGCACCTGCCAGCCCCGGCCGCCGCGCACGCGGATCACCGACGTGCCCGCCACCATGTCGCCCAGGCGCTTGCCCTTCGCGTTCGCGAGCGACGTCACCACGGCCACGCCGCCGAACGTCATCCACAGCTCCCCGACGCCGAGCAGTGCCCGGATCAGCGCGTGCCGGAACCGGACGGGGCCGCCGTCGTCGCGCACCACCCGCACGCCCGTGGCGAGCTTGCCCACCGACCGGCCGCGCGTCAGCGTCTCGACCGTGACCGGCAGGCCCACCAGCACCAGCACGGTGAGCGCCAGGAACCCGGCCTGCGCCCACTGCGCGCCCACCTGCGTGAGGCTCACGCCGAGCGCCAGGCTCGCGCCGATCATCAGGAACACCGTGACCGCGGCGTCCAGCAGCCCACCCAGGGCGCGCGTCACGAACGACGCCGGGCGGGCGTCGAGCACAACGCCCTCACCGATGAGGATGCCGTCGTGCACATGCCCTCCTTCGCCGCAGCCGTCCTGTGGCAGGGTAGCCGCCGTGGACCTCGACGCCTTCACCAGCGTGCACACCCCGGCGTGGGACCGCCTCGCCGCGCTGGTGCGGCGCCGGCGGCTCGACGGCGCCGAGGCCGACGAGCTGGTGCGGCTGTACCAGGAGGTCGCCACCCACCTGTCCACCGTCCGCTCCGCCGCACCCGACCCCGTGCTGGTCACCCGGCTCAGCGACCTGCTCACGCGCGCCCGCACCCGCATCGCCGGCGCGCACGACCCGGCGTGGTCCGACGTCGTCCGCTTCGCCGTCGCGACCGTGCCCGCCGCCCTGTACCGGGTGCGGTGGTGGACGCTCGGCGTCGTCGTCGTGAGCCTGGTCGTGGCCGTCGTCGCGGGCGTGCACGTGGCCACCGACCCCGACGCCCTCGCCGCCATGGGCACGCCTGCGGCCCGCGAGCACTACGTGCACCAGGCGTTCGCGGCGTACTACCACCCGCAGGCGTCGTTCGCGGCGATGGTGTGGACCAACAACGCCTGGATCGCCGCCCAGTCGGTCGCGTTCGGGATCACGGGCGTGTGGCCGGCGTTCGTGCTGCTCCAGAACGCCGTCCAGGTGGGCGCCGCCGGCGGCATGATGGCCAGCTACGGCGAGCTCCGCACCTTCCTCACGCTGATCGCCCCGCACGGGCAGCTCGAGCTGACCTCCGTGTTCGTGGCCGGGGCGGCCGGGCTCAAGACCTTCTGGGCGATCGTCGACCCGGGCCCACGCAAGCGCTCCGTGGCGCTCGCCCAGGAGGGACGGGCCCTGGTGACCTGCGCCGTCGGGCTGGTCGGCGCCCTCGCAGTCTCTGGGCTCATCGAGGGGTTCGTCACCGGTTCCGGGCTGCCGTGGTGGCTCAAGATCGCCGTCGGGACCGTGGCGCTCGCCGGGTTCTGGACGTACGTGATCGTCCCGGGCGGCCGGGCCGCGCGGGCGGGGGAGACGGGCGACCTGGACGTCGAGCGCGCGGGCGCCGTCGTGCCGACGGCGGGCTGACCCGGTACCCGCCGATCGGGACGTGCTCGCCGGATCGGAACGTGCGATGCGCCGCACGTTCCGATCCGCGAGGCACGTCCCGATCGGCGGAACCCCTACAGCCGCCCCGCCGCCTTCAGCGCCAGGTACGCGTCCGCGACCGCGGGCGGCAGCGCGTCCGGGAGCGCCTCCAGCACCTCGGCGCCGTGGCGCCGCAGCACCGCCGCGACCGCGGCGTGCTCGAGGTCGCCCCGGGCTGCCGCGGCGGCGTCGTAGACCGTGCCGGCGTCGCGCCCGGCCGCGAGGGCGGCGACCTCCGCGTCGGCGACGCCCGCGACCACCACCTGATGGGTGCCGGTGAGCTGGTCGACGACGGTGAGCAGCCCGGTCTCGACGGCGGCCGGGTCGAGCGCGGTGAGCAGCACGACGAGCGCCCGCTGGGGCACGTGGGCGCGCACCTGCCCGACCAGCCCGGGCCAGTCCGTCTCGACGAGCTGCGGCTCGACCCCGGCGAGCGCCTCGGCGAGCTCGGGCAGCAGGCGGGGCCCGGACGCGCCGGCCAGGCGGGCGCGCACGGTGCGGTCGTAGGCGAGCACCTGGACCCGGTCGCCGGCGCGGTCGGCGAGCGCGGCGAGCAGCAGCGCGGCCTCGATCGACGCGTCCAGCCGCGGGGCGCCGGTGCCGCCCAGGCCGGTGCCGATCCGCGTGGCGGACGTGCGCCCGGAGTCGAGCACCACCAGCACGCGCCGGTCGCGCTCGGGCCGCCACGTGCGCACCACGACGTCGCCGCGCCGGGCGGTGGCGCGCCAGTCGATGGAGCGGACGTCGTCGCCCACCACGTACTCGCGCAGGGAGTCGAACTCGGTGCCCTCGCCGCGCACCTGCACGGCGGAGCGGCCGTCGAGCTCGCGCAGGCGGGCGAGGCGGGAGGGCAGGTGGCGGCGAGAGGCGAACTCGGGCAGCACACGAAGACGCGCCGGGACGGGCAGCGACGCCTGCCGTGCGGCGAGCCCGAGCGGCCCGAACGACCGGACGGTCACGGCCCCGGCGGCCCGGTCCCCACGACGCGTGGGTCGCAGGGGCGTCACGAGGCGGGTGGCGTCGCCGGCGCGTAGGTCTACGCGGTGCCGGGCGCTGGTCACGGTCCGCGCCGAGGCAGCCCCGACGGCGGCGGTCCCCGCGGCGGCGCCGTCGTCGGGCGTGACGGCGACGGACGGCGGCCACGCGTCGCGGACCAGCGCGCGCAGCCTCCGGCCGGCGGAGTTCACCACGGTGAGCTCTGAGGTCGCGGGCTCACCGAGGCGCACCGAGGCGGGCACCCGCCGGGACAGCGCGACCCGCCGCGGCGAGGCCGCGAGCAGCGCGTCCGCCACGCAGACGAGCACCACGAGCAGCCCCCACGTCACGACGGTGCCCCGCGTGGGCCACAGCAGCACCGGAACGATCCCGGCGAGGGCGAGCGCGAGCGCCCGGCCGGTGATGGTCATCGGGGGACCGGGACGGTGGCCAGGATGCCCGACAGCACCGACTCGGCGGTGACGCCCTCGAGCTCGGCCTCGGGGCGCAGCTGCACGCGGTGCCGCAGGGTGGGGTGGGCGAGGGCCTTGACGTCGTCGGGCGTGACGTAGCTGCGGCCGTTGAGCCAGGCCCACGCGCGCGACGTGGCGAGCAGCGCGGTCGCGCCGCGCGGCGAGACGCCCAGCGTGAGCGACGGCGACTGGCGGGTGGCGCGGCACACGTCGACGGCGTAGCCGAGCACCTCGGGCTGGGCGGTCACGTCGCGGACGGCGGCGCGCGCGGCGGCCAGGTCGGCCGGCCCGGCGACGGCGCGCACCCCGGCGGCGGCGAGGTCGCGCGGGTCGAACCCGGCGGCGTGCCGGGCCAGCACCTCGATCTCCTGGTCGCGCGGCGGCACGGTGAGCACCACCTTGAGCAGGAACCGGTCGAGCTGCGCCTCCGGCAGCGGGTACGTGCCCTCGTACTCGACGGGGTTCTGGGTCGCGATCACCTGGAAGGGGTCGGGCAGCAGGCGCGGCGACCCGTCGACCGACACCTGCCGCTCTTCCATGGCCTCCAGCAGCGACGCCTGCGTCTTGGGGGGCGTGCGGTTGATCTCGTCGGCGAGCAGCAGGTTGGTGAACACGGGGCCCTCGCGGAACGAGAACTCGGCGGTGCGCGCGTCGTACACGAGCGAGCCCGTGACGTCGCCCGGCATGAGGTCCGGGGTGAACTGCACGCGCCGGGTCTGCAGGTCCAGCGACGCCGCCAGCGCCCGCACCAGCAGCGTCTTCGCCACCCCGGGCACGCCCTCGAGCAGCACGTGCCCGGAGCACAGCAGCGCGATGAGCAGGCTGGTCACGGCGCCGTCCTGCCCGACGACGGCCTTGCCCACCTCGGCGCGGACGGCGTTGAGGGCCTTGCGGGCGTCGTTCTCGGGTTCGGTCACTGTCGGTGAACCTCGCTCTCCAGGTCGTCGAGCCGGCGTGCCAGCGCGGCGAGCGCGGCGTCGTCGGCGGGGGGTGGTCCGTACAGCAGGGCGCCGACGTCCTCGCCGGGCCGCCCCGTGGCGCGCACGACGGCGTCCGTGAGGGTGGCCGCGTCGGCGTTGCGGGGCACGCCCAGGCGGCCCGCCATCCGGTCGGCGGCGGCGGCCCGCAGGGCGGCGGCGGCGTGCCCGCGCGACCGCGCGCGCCGGTACAGCCGCCCGCGCCCGCGCGTGGTCTCGGCGGCCGGCACGACGACGGGCAGCTCCTCGGCCATCACGGGCCCGAGCCGCCGCGCCCGCCACACCGCCGCGACCAGGATGCACAGCACCGCCCACGCCGCGACGACGCCCGCCCACGGCGGCAGCACGGAGCCGCCCGTGGACACCCCGCCGCCCGTGGAGGCGTCGAGCGGGTCGGGCGTCAGCCAGACCAGGCGCGCGTGCCCGCCCAGCAGGTGCAGCGTGAGCGCCGCGTTCCCCTGCTCGGTGATGCTGGAGTTCGCGAGCCACGCGGGGTCGCCGACGGCGGTGACGGTGCGCCCCCCGGACCGCACCTGTGCGAGCGCCACGCCCTCGCCGGCGGGCCAGCACCCGACGGCGGCAGGGCCCGTCACCGCGAGGGTCGCGTCCAGGGTGACGGCCCCGGCCGCCCGGGCGGCGGGGACGTCGCACCGGGGGTCGCGCACCCCGCCGGACGGGGTCACGTCGAGCGCGACCGTCCCGTCCGTGGCCTTGTCGAGCAGCGTGGCGCCGGGCTGGGCGAGCACCAGGTCGGCGGGCACCTGGGCGAGCGCGGCCGCCTGGTCGTCGCCGAGCAGCGGCGCGGGCGCGACCAGCAGCGTCGTGCCGGGTGTGGCCGCGCGGACGGCGTCGCTCACCGTGGTTACGTGCCGCACCTCGACGCCCTGGCGGGCGAGCACCTGCGCGAGCGCGCGCGACCCGTTCGCCGCCACCGAGTCGGGGGAGTACGGCTGGTCCGAGACGGCCGGCCGCGAGGTCGCCAGGACGGCGACCACCAGCGCCAGCGCCGCCAGCACATGCCCCAGCTCGTGCAGCAGCAGCACCGCCAGCATGGCGCCCAGCTGCGTGCCCCGCGCGGTGAGCAGCATGGCCGCGCAGAGTACCGGAAAGGCGGGGTGGATTCTGACCTCGGTGTCGGCCCACAGCGTCGCTCGCATGGCGGTTTCCATCCCTTTCCGGCGCAAAACGGCATGAAAGTTTTCCCACCCCGACTCCGGCGGGAAACGCTGGCCTATTCCGCACGCATCATGCCGGTGGGATTGAAGGCCCGCCCGTCGCGCCGCGCCTCAAAGAAGAAGCTGTCGTTCACGGCGCCCAGTATCTGTCCGGCCTCCAGCGCGTCGCCTTCGCGCACGATGCAGGTGACCAGGTCGCCGTATAGGGTTTCGGT
>WRHK01000058.1 GCA_009783295.1 Promicromonosporaceae bacterium | reverse complement strand
CACCCGTTCGCCACTGATCCACCCCGAAGGGCTTCACCGTTCGACTTGCATGTGTTAAGCACGCCGCCAGCGTTCGTCCTGAGCCAGGATCAAACTCTCCGTAAAAGTATCTCGCCAACCCACAAAGGGCTAACAACCATACGGCTTGCTTGAAAACTGGCCAGACGAGCTGAACTGCTCATCTGTCCAAAGGAATCCTCACGAAACCAACCAACGGCCGGTCCCGACGAGGGATATATTTGGCATTGACTATCAAACGCACTGTTGAGTTCTCAAACAACCGACGCACACCATCCAAGACCGCCCCGCTCTTCGCGGCCGGCCCCGTCCGGGGCAACCCTTCAACCTTACCCGGTGCGTTTCTCCCTGTCAAACTCGCTCGCCGTGAGGCGTGAAGTTCGATGCGGGCGCACCAGTCCTGACCGGAGGCGCAGAACGCCCCCGAGAAGAAGAATCAGGAATCTCGCCCCGGGACCGGCCACCAGCGAATCCGCGGTGTCCGTTCCTCCCTGCCGGGCGAACGTTGAGAACATTAGCCATGCCCGGCGCGATGCGTCAAAGCGAGGTGCAGCGACCTAGGTCACAACCGGGCCTGGATGGCCTCTGACCTGCAGAAACACTGCGTCAACGAGGCGTCGTTCTGCGACGCACGGTGCGCTCAGAGGCCCCGGACCTGCTCGAACGTCCACTCGCGGTCGGTCAGCATGCGCGAGACGGCGAGCCCGATCGCGAGCGCGATGACCACCAGGCCGGCGTCGACGGTGAAGCCGAGCGCCTGGACGGAGTTGCCCGCGTTGAACTCGAAGACGGCCCGGTACGCGAGCACCCCAGGGACCATGATCACCACGGCGGGGACGGAGATCGTCAGGCGCGGGACCCGCAAGGGACTCGCGATCCACCGTGCCAGGAGGCCGACGAGGAGAGCTGCGCCGGCGGCCGCCGCCTGAGGCGCCACCCCCCAGGTGTTCACCAGGGCGAGCCGCAGCACGTTCGCGACCATGCCGACGAGCGCGGCGCCCAGCGCCATGTGCCATGGGCTGTTGAACATCAGCGCGAACCCGAGGACGCCGAAGAAGCTCGCGAGCGTCAACAGGGTCCAGCGCAGCAGCGGCTCGATCGCGGCGGCCGTCGTCGGGACGGGCTCCAGGCCCACCACCGCCGACACCGCCCACAGGGCCAGAGCAGCCGAGCACAGGACCATCAGGGCATACGTCAGCCGCGAGATCCCGGCCGAGAAGTCGAGCCGTGCGAGGTCGAGCGCGCCCGTGACCAGCGGGAAGCCCGGGACCAGGAAGAGGACGGCCGAGACGTAGCCGGCGACGTGCCGCTCCGGCTGGCCGATGGCCGCGCCGACGAGGGCGATGACACCCAGGTACACCAGGCAGGCGAGCGCGGCGGCCAGCATCGTGACGCCGAACTGGTTGATACCCCGGTGGATGAGCCGGCGTCGGACGTACTGGCCCGCCGTCGCGGCGAGCAGCACCGTCGAGCACTCCAGGGGGCCGCCGTTGTTGAGGAAGGCGAACGCCGCACAGGCGACGCCCGCCGAGAGGGCGTTGGCCCACGGCGGGTAGAGCGGCGGCTTGGCCGCGATGCGGTCGAGCTCGGCGTCGATGTGCTCGACGTCCTCGCGCTCCGGCAGGTCGCCGATGTAGTTCTCGAGCTCGGCGAGGCGGTCGGCGTTGATGCCGACGGTGCGGACCTCCGACACCTCGGTGCGGAAGATCTGGTCGCGCACCGACGTCGTGGTGATCTCGGTGAGCGCCACGTGGGCCTTGACGTCGTCGAGGCCCAGGGCCTTGCCGACGCGCTCCATGTGCGACTTGACCCGGTAGCTGCCATGCCCCGCCGCGAGGGCGAGACGGCCGGCGCGCTGCACCGTGCCCGACCTGCGGATCAGCTCCACGGGCTCGAGCTCGACCTCGTCCGAGGCGGGGTGCTGCGGGTCCTGGGTCGTCACAGCCCCCATGATCGCGCGGAAGACTGCGCCGCTGCGAACCGGAGGCGTTGCACGAGCGCGGGCCCGCCCACCGGAGATCGGTGGACGGGCCCGTGGTGCGGAGGGCGCGGGATTCGAACCCGCGGTGCATTGCTGCACAACGGTTTTCAAGACCGTCACCTTCGGCCGCTCGGTCAGCCCTCCTGGACCCGGGCGCGCCGGGTGCGGGCGCCCAGTCTATGCGTGGGCCGTCAGGCGCCCGCGCCCCGCAGCTGGCGCATCGCGAGCTGGACCAGGGAGATGAGCGTCTGCTTGGTGGCCGCCCGCGACCGCGCGTCCGTGTACAGCATCGGCACGTGCGAAGGGATCTGCAGCGCCTCGCGCACGTCCTCCAGCCGGTGCTTGGCCACGCCGTCGAAGCAGTTGACGCCGACGACGAACGGGATGTTCCGCGACTCGAAGTAGTCGATCGCGGGGAAGCACTGCTCGAGGCGGTCGGTGTCGACCAGCACGACGGCGCCGATCGCGCCGCGCACCAGGTCGTCCCACATGAACAGGAAGCGGTCCTGGCCAGGGGTGCCGAACAGGTACAGCCACAGGTTGCCCGGCAGAGAGACGCGACCGAAGTCCATGGCCACCGTGGTGGTGGTCTTGCGGTCCGTCACGCCGCCCGCGTCGTCGACGCCGACGGAGTGCTCCGTCATCGCGGCCTCGGTGTTGAGGGGCTCGACGTCGGAGATCGACCCGATGAAGGTCGTCTTGCCGACGGCGAAGCCGCCCGCGACCACGATCTTGACGACCGTCGGGGCGACGCGCGCAGGCGTGGCGGGAGCCGCCGCGGCCTGCTGCGGGAGCGGGGCCGTCCCCGTGCCGGCCGGCGGAGCCGGAGGCGCGGGCACGGCGGGCGGGGCCGCCGGAGCCGGCGCGGCAGGGGCGAACGAGCCGCCGCCGCCGAGCACGCTCGCGCGGGCCGGGGCCGAGCCTGCAGCCGGGGCCGCGGGGGCGGCAGCGGGCACCGCGGGGGCCGGCACCGGGGGCGGCGTGAACGGGGCCGCCGCCGGCTTCACGGCGCCGCCGCTGACGGGCGCCCACGAAGGTGCGAGACTGCCGCTCGCCTGGCCGTTCGCGCGGTCAGAGGGCGGAAATGCCATTGAGAACACTCTCCAAGACGCTCAGGGACAGACCCGTCTGGGCGCTGCCGTGCCCGGTGTGGACGTTCACCGGAGTGGAGGTGTGCACGGTCAGGTGCCCCTCCTCCTGCATGTCGGCCACGAGGATGCGCACCACGCCCAGAGGCAGGCGCAGCAGGGCCGAGAGCTCCGCGATCGAGACGTAGGTGTGCGCCGCGTGCTGCATGATCGCGCGCTTCTCGGGCGTCAGCCCGTGGCTCGTGACGGCGCCCGGCAGCACCTCGACCAGTGCCTCGAGGGGCAGGTCCGACAACGCCGACTGCACGCGACCGCCAGTGACGGCATACGGCCGCACCGTGGCGGCCTCGTAGGTGTCTGCCGAGTGTGCGCCGGGACCGTAGGGCATGGTCGCCGCCTCAGCCCACCGAGGACACGCGCTGCGCGCCCTCGACGGGAAGGTTCCCGCGCATCTCGGAGATCAGCTGCGGGGTGAGCGTCTGCTCCGTCCGCGCGACGAGCAGCGCCATCTCGTAGCCGATCAGGCCGATGTCGCACGACGCCTCGGCGACGACGGCGAGCACCGAGCCGTTCGAGACGTTCATCAGGAACAGGAAGCCGTTGTCCATCTCGACGACGGCCTGTCGCACGTTGCCGCCGTGGAGCTGGCGCGAGGCGCCACGGGTCAGGCTCGACATGCCCGAGACGATGGCTGCCAGCTGGTCGCCGCTCACGCGGTCGAGCTGGTCGGACATCGCCATGAGCAGGCCGTCGGCCGACACCACGAGCGTGTGACGGCTGCCCGGCACGGTGCGCACGAAGTTGTCGAGAAGCCATCCAAAGTTGGTGGCCTCGGTGCTGAGGGTCACTCTTCCTCCTCGTCAGGGCGCCGGTCGGTCGCCATCATTCACGGTGCGGGGGCCCACGTCGAGGGCCCTTCGTCGTTGCTCACGACCCGACCACGGCTGGTCGCGGACTGGAACGCGGACAGCCGGGAACGCAGCTGCTCCGGGTCCCGCTCGATGCGAGCGGTGAAGCGGTCGGTCGCCGGGTTCACGGTCGGCGCCGTGCCCCGACGGGCCAGACCCGAGGGCTGCGCGGGCGCGGCCGAGGTCGGGCGGTAGGTGTCGTCGTCGTGCGTGGGGGTCACACCCTTCTCCTCGAAGACCCCGCGGCGCAGCAGCGAGGACATCTCCTCGTAGAGGACGGCGGAGGCCATCCACTCCGAGCGGGCCTCGACGGTGTCGGGGATGGCGTACGGGTCCAGCGGGTCGCCCAGCGGGTCCGGTGCCGTGGAGCGGAGCGGGAGCGCGGAGCTGACGCGCAGGCCGATCGGCGCCGGGGCGGCCGGCGCAGGGGCCGGGGCGGCCGGAGCCGGAGCGGGTGCCACGGGCGCGGCGGGAGCCGGGACCGCGTAGTCGGGGCGGCCGTCGAACGCCGGGAGCGGCGCGGCGGGGGCCGGGGCGACGAACGACGCGGCGGCCGGGCCGTCGGCGAGCTGCACCGGGATGGCCGAGGTCGAGGCCTCGTCCTCCGGGCGGCGGCCGAACAGGCCGCGCTTGCGGGCGGCAGCCGCCTGGGCGTGCTGCTCGCGCGTCGAGCGGCGCGTCGGGAGGTCGGCCATCAGCTCGTCGAACGCCGGGACGTCGGCCTCGGCGGCCGGCGGCGCCTCCAGGGGCACCTCGGCGATCGCGGGCGGGGTGACCGGCGCGGTGCCGAACGGGGCGGGCGTGTACGCGGGCTCCGGGACGGCGGGCGGCGCGAGCGGCGTCATGAACGCCGCCGGGTCGGCGACGGGAGCCGCGACCGGCGGGTTCAGGTCGACCCGCACCAGCTGTGCGGTGCTCTCCGAGACCGGGACGTACGTCTCCGTCTGCGGCGCCGGGGCGTCGAGCAGCGGCGCCGGCAGCGCGGCCGGGTCCTCGACGCTCGCGCCGAGGTGCAGCGTGCCCGTGGCCGTCGTCTGGTCGAGCTCGCTCAGCGAGCGGAAGCTCGAGAACAGGCCCGTGCGCTGCTCGACGGCGAGGACCGGGGACGTGACCTCCGCGGGCTCGGCCGGGGCGGCAGGCGCCTCGACGCGCGAGCGGCTGGGGAGCGTGGCGTGGCCGGCCTCGATGCCCTGCGGCGGGGCCCACTCGTCGGCCGACAGGTCGGGGACGATGTCCGGGGTCGCGAGCGGCGGCAGCACGACCTCGACCGCACGCTCCGGCTCCTGGCGCGCGGTGCGGCGGCGCGGCATGCCCGTGGGCGTCGTGCCGTCCGTCAGTGCGCCGAGGTCCACCGGGACCGCGAGGGGCGGCTCGGGCTCGACCAGGGGCGTCGGGGTGGACTGGTAGGTCGCGACAGGCTCGGACACCGGGTGCGGTGCCAGGGCCGCGTGCGGCTCGACCGCCGGGGAGCCGAAGGCGGCGCTGGCGACCTGGCCGAACGCCGTGGCCGGCGCGACCGCCTGGCCGAGGCTCGCGGCCTCGCGCTGCGTCGACGCCTCCAGCGGGTCCGTCGGCTGCGGGAGCGGCACGGCGTCGTCGGGCAGGAACAGCGCGCCCGGGAAGACGACCGTGACCACGGTGCCCGTGCCGTCCGGCCCGTGGGCGAACACCACCGCGACGCCGAGGCGGTCGGCGAGGCGGCCGACCACGTAGAGGCCCAGGCGCTGGGCGCCCACGGCGTCCTGCGCGCTGCGGCTGACGACCTTCTCGTTCGCGTCCGCGAGCTCCTCCGGCGTCATGCCGAGGCCGTGGTCGCGCACCGTGACGATCACGCCGCGCGCGTCGCGGGACGTCGTGACCTCGACCGGCGTGTGCGGCTCGGAGAACATCGTGGCGTTCTCGAGGAGCTCGGCGACCAGGTGGGCGGCGTTCAGCGCGTTGTGGCCCAGCATCAGCGGGTCGACGTCGAGGTTCAGCCGGACGCGGTCGTACAGCTCGATCTCGGACGACGCCGTGCGCACGACGTCGGAGACGGGCATGGGCTGGCGCACGCGACGGCCCGAGTCGATGCCCGCGAGGACCAGGAGGGACTCGGCGTTGCGGCGCATACGCGTGGCGAGGTGGTCGAGCCGGAAGAGGTTCGACAGGGTCGACGGGTCCTCCTCGGAGCGCTCGAGGTCGTCGAGGAACGCCAGCTGGCGGTTGAGGAGCACCTGGTCACGGCGGGCGACGTTGACGAACATCTCGGCGATCGAGCCGCGGAGCGCGGCCTGCTCGCGCGCGACGGCGACCGTCGTGGCGTTGACGTCGTTGAAGGACTGGGCGAGGCGGCCGATCTCGTCGCGCGAGTCCACGGGGATCTCGAACAGGTCGACCGTGGACGTCTGCCCGGGGACGGCCATCTGCTCGACCATGCGGGGCAGGCGGTCGCGGATCTCACCGGTGGCCTCGGTGAGGCGGCGCAGCGGCACGACGATGCGGCGCGAGACGAGGAGCGCGATGACGATCGAGATCAGCAGGACGCCGAAGGCCACGCCCGCGGTCAGCAGCGCCGTGTTGCGGGCGGTGGTCGAGGCGGACTCCGCGTAGTCGCGGATCTCGTCGCGGACGGAGTCGCGGATGGGCTGCGCGCTGGTGACCCAGGTCTGCGTCAGGTCGTTCCACTTGGCGGCGACCGCGGGGTCCACGGCGCCGAAGTCGCCGCGGCTCAGCGCGTTGCGGACGTCGCCGAGGGGACCGTCGAGGGCCGGCAGCTGGTGGGCACCGGGCAGCGCGTCCAGCTGCTGCTGCGCCTGCGCGAGCTGCTTGTTGGTGTCCGCGAGCGTCGAGGCCGTGCGGAGCACGAGCGTCTGGTTGACCTGGCCCGTGGCCGCACCGACGAGCACCGCGCCGACCAGCGGGCGCTCGAGCACGACCGAGAGCATCGCCTCGTCCGTCTGGACGTACGCCTCCAGGCGCACGGCCAGGTCGCGGTCGGTGGTGGTGCCGGCGAGCTCGCGCACGACGTCGAGCGCGTCCTCGATGAAGCCCGAGTAGGCCGTCGTGGCCTCCTGCTCGGAGATGGTGCGGGCCAGGACCTGCTGCTGGAGCTGGTTGATGCGGTCGCGGTCGCCGACCGTCTTGGCGACGGCGGCGCGCACGCGCGGGTCGAGGGCGCTGGTGTCCGCCTTCGCGAACGCGGCGGCACGCGCGTCGAGCGCGGCGTCCGTCTGCTTGACGGCGGCGGCGAGGCCGTCGGCGGCCCCGGGCACGCCCATCGAGGCGGCGATGTTCAGGGACCGCTCGGCGGCGAACGCGGACCCGGCGGAGTCCTGCTCCGCGAGCGAGCCCACGAGCTGCGACGTCTGACGCGCGACGGTCGACGACTGCAGCGATGTCCACGAGACCCAGCCCGCGGCGAGCGCGAGCACCAAGATCGGCATGGCGAGTGTCGCAAGAACCTTCCCGCGAACGCCCAACCTGCGGAGCATGTGGCCTCTCCTTCTGCGCCAGCGGCTGGCCCGCCGGCGTCGTCCGTTGCACGCCTCTGGCGCCGAACGCCCTGATCGCAGGCGCGCATGAGTAGGCTCCAGGTGTGCGAGCCGTCACGATAGCCTCCCAAACCAGTGGAGGGAAACTCGCCCTGATCGACACAAACCCACCCGAACCGGACAACGACGAGGTACTGATCCGGGTGGCGTCGGCTGGCGTGAACCGCGCTGACCTGCTACAACGCGACGGACACTACCCACCGCCGGCAGGCGCACCGCCCTGGCCTGGTCTCGAGGTCGCGGGGACGGTCGTCTCTGCAGGTGGAGGGGTCACGGCCTTCCGGGTGGGCGACCCCGTCGTCGCGCTCCTCGGCGGGGGCGGGTATGCCGAGCTCGTCGCGGTCCCCGCGGCACAGACCCTCCCCGCGCCCGACGGCGTCGACCTCGTGGACGCGGGCGCCCTGCCCGAGGCCGTGTGCACGGCCTGGACCAACCTCGTGGACACCGCCCGCCTGCAGCCCGGGGACCGGGTGCTGGTGCTGGGCGGGTCCGGCGGCATCGGCGTCGTCGCCGTGCAGCTCGCCCGGGCGCTGGGCGCCGTCGTCATCACCACCGCGGGCGGGCCCGAGCGGTGCGCGCGGGTGCGCGAGCTCGGGGCCGACCACGTGATCGACCACCGCGACGGGGACGTCGTGCGCGCCGTGCTCGAGGCGACCGACGGCCGCGGGGTCGACGTCGTCCTCGACGTGCTGGGCGGGCCCGCCCTGCGCGACAACGTGCGGATGCTGGCCGACGGCGGGCGGCTCGTCTCGATCGGCCTGCAGCAGGGACGCCGGGGCGAGCTGGACCTCGGCGAGCTCATGGCCAAGCGCGCGAGCGTGACCGGCACGATGCTGCGCTCCCGCACCACCGAGGAGAAGGCGGCGATCCTCGCCGCCGTGCGCGAGCACGTCTGGCCGATGGTGGCCGACGGGCGGCTGCGCCCCGTGGTGCACGCGCGCGTGCCCCTGGCCGACGCCGACGACGCGCTGCGGCTCATGGAGCACGGCGCCGCGTTCGGCAAGGTGCTGCTGGTGCCGTGACCCCCGTGACCGCGCAAGGATGGGACGCATGACGGAGCCCGAGGAGCAGCCGGAGCAGCACCGCGTCGTGACGCCGGAGGGGGACGAGGTGGTGGAAGGCCCGGCGGCCGCGGACCAGGCCGACGACGAGGACGTCTCGCGCATCGAGGAGCCCGCGAAGGTCATGCGCATCGGCGGCATGATCAAGCGCCTGCTCGACGAGGTGCGCGACGCCCCGCTCGACGACGCCGCCCGCACCCGCCTCGCCGAGATCCACGAGCGGTCCCTCAAGGAGCTCGAGGACGGCCTGTCGCCCGACCTGGTCGAGGAGCTGCACCGCATCACGCTCCCCTTCAAGGACGACGGCACGCCGCCGTCGGACGCCGAGCTGCGGATCGCGCAGGCGCAGCTGGTCGGCTGGCTCGAGGGGCTGTTCCACGGCATCCAGACCGCCCTCGTGGCACAGCAGATGGCGGCGCAGGCTCAGCTCAGCCAGATGCGCCGCGGGCTGCCGCCCGGCTCGTTCCCCGGCGGTCCTCCGGCGGGCATGCCGGGCGCCCCCGGCGGCCCGCAGGCGCAGCACGCGGGAGAGGACGGACGGCCCTCGCCGGGGCAGTACCTGTGAACGCGACCAGCGGGCGCCGACGCCGCCGAGCGCTGGCAGGATCAGGTTCATGCACGCACGCGCCGGCCAGGTAGCCCTTCCCGAGGACCTCATCGACGTCGACCTGCTGGTCGGCGCCTACTACGACCTGACGCCCGACGTCGACGACCCCGCGCAGCAGGTCGTCTTCGGGACGTCCGGACACCGCGGTTCGTCGCTCGACCACGCCTTCAACGAGGCGCACATCGTGGCGATCACGCAGGCGATCGTCGAGTACCGCGCCTCCCAGGGCACCGACGGGCCGCTGTTCATCGGCCGCGACACCCACGCGCTGTCCCTGCCCGCGTGGCAGTCCGCGCTCGAGGTGCTCGCCGCCGCCGGCGTCACCGTGATGATCGACGCGCGCGACTCGTTCACGCCCACGCCCGCCGTCTCGCACTCGATCCTGGTGCACAACGGCGCCGTGTCCGAGGGCGGGGTGCGCACCACCGGGTCGGGGCTCGCCGACGGCATCGTGGTCACGCCGTCGCACAACCCGCCGCGCGACGGCGGCTTCAAGTACAACCCCCCGCACGGCGGCCCCGCCGACAGCGACGCGACGTCGTGGATCGCCAACCGGGCCAACGAGATCATCCGTGCCGGGGTCGGCCAGGTGAAGCGCGTCGCGATCGAGGACGCCATCGGCGCCGACACCACGCACCCGCACGACTTCATGACCACCTACGTGGACGACCTGCCGAACGTGCTGGACATCGACGCGATCCGCTCCGCCGGGGTGCGGATCGGCGCCGACCCGCTGGGCGGCGCGTCGGTCGAGTACTGGGCCGCCATCGCCGAGCGCCACCACCTGGACCTCACCGTGGTGAACCCGCAGGTGGACCCCCGCTGGGCGTTCATGACGCTCGACTGGGACGGCAAGATCCGCATGGACTGCTCCTCCCCGTACGCGATGGCGTCGCTGCGTGAGCGCATGGCCGGCGGCCACGCCCCGTACGACGTCGCCACCGGGAACGACGCCGACTCCGACCGCCACGGCATCGTCACGCCCGACGCCGGGCTCATGAACCCGAACCACTACCTGGCCGTCGCGATCGAGTACCTGTACGGCGGGGCGCGCCCCGGCTGGCCGGCCGACTGCGCGATCGGCAAGACGCTCGTGTCGTCGTCGCTCATCGACCGGGTGGGCACCGGGCTGGGGCGCCGCGTGGTCGAGGTGCCCGTCGGGTTCAAGTGGTTCGTGCCCGGGCTGCTGAACGGGTCCGTGGGCTTCGGCGGCGAGGAGTCGGCCGGCGGGTCGTTCCTGCGCCGCGACGGGCGCGTCTGGTCCACCGACAAGGACGGCATCCTGCTCGCGCTGCTCGCCTCCGAGATCATCGCGACCACCGGCAGGTCGCCGTCGCAGCACCACGCGTCGCTCGTCGAGCGGTACGGGGAGAGCTGGTACGCCCGCGTCGACGCCGTCGCCTCGCGCGAGGAGAAGGCCCGGCTCGCCGCGCTGTCGCCGTCGCAGGTCACGTCGACGTCGCTCGCCGGGCAGGACATCACCGCCAAGCTCACCGAGGCTCCCGGCAACGGGGCCAAGATCGGTGGCCTCAAGGTGACGACGGCGGACGCGTGGTTCGCCGCCCGGCCGTCCGGGACCGAGGACGTGTACAAGATCTACGCGGAGAGCTTCGTGTCGCCCGAGCACCTCGCCGAGGTGCAGGAGGCGGCCAAGCAGGTCGTCGGGGACGCGCTGGCCTGAGCCTGCCGGTTGAGCCCGTCGGAGGGGTTTCGACGGGCTCAACCACCGGTGGTGCCGGTCAGCGGTGCCAGACGTACGGGGTGGTCTCCGAGACCTTCTGGAAGCCGTTCCGCTCCAGGATGGGGCGGCTGTACTCCGTCGAGTCGCTCTGCAGGTAGCGCTTGCCCGCCGCGATCGCCGAGCGGGCCCGCACCGCCGTCAGGGCGCGGTAGATGCCACGGTGGCGCCACTCGGGCAGCGTCGCGCCACCCCAGATGCCCGCGAACTCCGTGCCCGCCACCGGCTCGAGGCGGCCCGTGGTCACGATGACGCCGCCGGCCTCCGCGATCCACAGCTCCATGTCCGGGTCCTGCTCCTGGCGGCGCAGCAGGTCCTGGGCGTAGCGGTCGTCGAGCGGCTCGCCGAACGCGTCGGACGACGCCGACGCCATCGACCGCACGTCCGCCTCCGAGGTGATGCGGCGCAGCGTGACGCCGTCGGGCAGGGGGGTGTCGGCGTCGGCGAGCACCTGGGCCTCGCCGATCATGATCGACTCCGTGTGCTCCGGCTCGAACCCGTGCTCGCGCAGCGCCCCGTCCAGGCCGGGGGCGACGTCGTGCGCGCGCGTCTTCCACTCCGCCTCGGTGGCGCCCGGGTCGTCGAGCAGGTGCTGCGCGACGGCGGCGACCAGCGCGTGCACGCCCGCGGCGTCGAGCGGGGTGCCGTCGTCGGACGTCAGGGCGCGGTAGGAGATGAAGCGGCGGCCCTCGGCGAACGTGGCGACGAAGAGCGGGCCGAGCGTGGTGACGGCGATCGCGCCGGGCGTCTCGCCCAGGCCGCGGAGCTGGGCGTCATAGGCGGCGAGCAGCGCCGCGGCAGGGGTCATGCGAGCACGGTAGCCGGGCGTCACCCCGATCGGAACGTGGTTTCTGGATCGGAGCGTGCGCTCAGATGCACGGTTCGATCCTGGACCCACGTTCCGATCGAGCCCGGCCCCGGCCCCGGCCCGGCCGCGGCTCAGCCCATCGCCTCGCGCTGGTAGTCGCGGATGGCGCGGGCGGGGTCGACGTCCTTGGGGCACGCGCGCGTGCACGCGCCGACCTGGATGCACGGCCAGATGCCCTCCTCGTTCTCGGCGAGCGCCGAGAAGCGGGTCTCGTTGCCCTGGTCGCGCGAGTCGAGGTCCCAGCGGCGGGCCGTCGCGATGGCGGCGGGGCCGGTGAAACCGGTGACGTCGTCGAGCACGGGGCACGCGGCGTAGCAGAGCATGCAGTCGATGCACTGGGAGAGGCCTTTGTAGGCCTCGACCTGACCGGGGGTCTGGCTGTGGACGGCGAGGACGTCGAGGGTGCGGGGGGCGTCCTGGTCCGTGGTTTCGACGGGCTCGACCACCGGGAGCGGATCGGCCCCTGGGACGGGGAGCATCCACGGGCTCACCCCGCGGAGCTTGGCCAGGAACGCGTCGGTGTCGACCACGAGGTCGCGCTGGACCTCGGCGTGGGCCATCGGGCCGACCGTGATGCCGGACGTGCGGTAGCCGGCCACCGCGGTCTCGCAGCCCAGCACGGGCCGCCCGTTGACCATCACGCCGCACGACCCGCACACGCCCGACCGGCACGACCAGCGGAACGTGAGGGACGGCTCGGCGTTGTCCTTGATCCAGTCGAGGGCGTCGAGCACGGAGGTGCGGTCGTCGAACGGGACGTCGAAGGTCTCGTCGCGCGGGGCCTGGCCCGGCTCCTGCCGGGTCACGGTGACGCGCAGGGTCTGGTCGGTCATGCGTCCCCCTGGGCTCTGGCGACGGCGGCGTGCACGGGCCGCAGCCGCACCGACACGGCGCCGCGGGCGTCGGTGGTGACGAGGCTGTGCCGGGCGACGTCGTCGGTGTGCGGGTGGTCGAGGCGCTGGTGGGCGCCGCGGGACTCGGTGCGCGCGGCCGCCGCGGCGACGACGCCGCGCGCGACGGTGAGCATCGCCCCGAGCTCGAGCGCCTGCGTCCAGTCGGAGTTGAAGACGTCGGCGGTGTCGGCGACGCGGACGTCCTGATAGCGCTCGTGCAGGTCGTCGAGGGTGGCGGCGGCACGGGCCAGGCCGTCGCCGTCGCGGAAGATGCCCACCTCGGCGTCGAGCACGGCACCCAGCTCGCGGCGGATGGCCGCGGGCGGCTCGGTGCCGCGGCCACGCATCGCGAGCCAGCGGTCGGCGAGGCCGCGGGCCTGGTCCACCAGGTCGGGTGCCGTGGGTCTCGACGCGCTCGACCGGCGGAGCGCGTCCGCCGCGAGGGAACCCGCGGCCCGGCCACCCACCAGCGTCTCCACCAGCGAGTTGGAGCCCAGCCGGTTGGCACCGTGCAGCCCGGTCGACGCGCACTCGCCGGCGGCGAACAGGCCGGGCACCGGCTCCCCGGCGGCGTCGACCACCTGGCCCGACGGCGTCGCCACGATGCCGCCCATCGTGTAGTGCGCGGCGGGGCGCACGGGGATGGGCTCGGTGACCGGGTCGACGCCGGCGAACCGGCGGGCCAGCCCCGCCACGAGGGGCAGCCGCTCGTCGAGGAACGCCTTGCCGAGGTGGCGCAGGTCGAGGTGCACCACGCCGCCGTCGCGCGTGGGGATGGTGCGGCCGTCGCGGTCGGCGTGCCAGAAGGCCTGCGAGAGCTGGTCGCGCGGGCCGAGCTCCATGCGGCGCGCCTCGGGGGCGCCGACCGGGGTGACGGGGCCCAGGCCGTAGTCCGCGAGGTACCGCTCGCCGGCGGCGTCGAGCAGCACGCCGCCCTCGCCGCGGGCGGCCTCGGTGATGAGGATGCCGCTGCCGGGCAGGCACGTGGGGTGCACCTGGACCATCTCGAGGTCGCGCAGCGGCAGCCGCGCGCGCAGCGCCATCGACAGGCCGTCGCCGGTGACGATGCCGGCGTTGGTGGACGTGGCCCACGCCCGGGCGTAGCCGCCCGTGGCGAGCACGACGGCGGGGGCGAGCACCACGACGACCTCGCCGCGCTGCTGGTCGTGCAGCACGACGCCGCGGGCGGCGCCGTCGTCGGCGAGCAGCAGGTCGAGGGCGACGTGCTCGTCGAGCCGGTGGATCGACGTCTCGCGCAGCGAGGTCTGGAAGAGGGTGTGGAGCAGGTGGAAGCCGGTCTTGTCGGCGGCGAACCACGTGCGCGGGTTGGTCATCCCGCCGAAGCGGCGCACCTGCGGGCGGCCGTCCTCGGCGCGCGACCACGGCATGCCGAGCCGCTCCAGCCGCGCCAGCTCGGCGGGCGCCCGGTCGACCACGAACCGCACCGCGTCCTCGTGGGAGAGCCCGGCGCCGCCGCGCATCGTGTCGGCGACGTGCTGGTCGGCGGTGTCGACGCCCCCGGGCACGACGCCGGCCGCGCCGCCCTCCGCGGCCACGGTGTGCGAGCGCATCGGGTAGACCTTCGAGACGAGCGCGACGACGGCGTCGTCCCGCGCGGCGGCCGCGAACGACTCGACGGCCGCGAGCGCCGCGCTCAGCCCTGCGGCCCCGCCGCCGACGACGACGACGTCCGCGTGCTCCACGCGCATCGGCTACTCCGCCTCGGGCTGGCCGGCGCCGGGCTGGTCCGTGCCGGGGCCGGCGACCCGGGTGCCGAAGTCGGTGCGGGTGCGCAGCAGGGCGTCGTACTCGGGGTGCCGAGCCATGTACCCGCGGATGAACGGGCACAGCGGCACCACGAGGTCGCCGGACTCCCGGACCAGCGCGAGCGCACCGGCGGCGAGCTGGCCGCCGATCCCCTGCCCGTCGTAGGCGGGGGCCACCTCGGTGTGGGTGAACACGACGGCGTCGGGGTGCCGCGTGTACTCGGCGAACCCGGCGACGGTGCCGTCGTCGAGCGTGGCCAGGAAAGCGGACTGGGACGGGTCGTCGGTGACGGTGACGTGCGGTCGGGCCTCTGCCATGGCCTCATCGTGTCGTGCCCGGGGGGTGTCGGTCCACCGGCCGACCAGGCGTGTCAGACCTGCAGGGAGTAGTACCGCGGGTTGCGCTCGATGAACTCGGCGACGTACCAGCACAGCGCGTCGACCTGCTTGCCCTCGTCCATGACGTCCTCGAGCACCTGCCGCGTGAGCGCCCCGGCGACGCCGCGCCCGCGGAACTCGGGCACGGTGACCGTCGAGGGGATCACCACGACGTCGCCCTCGACGCGGTAGTTGAGCCAGCCCATCACGCGGTCGGTCTCCGGGTGGTGGGCCTCGTAGCGCGCCTGCTCGGGGACCTTGACGACGATGCACACCGGCGCCGGCGGAGCGGGGGTGGTCGGTTCCGTCATGGCGGAACCGTACCTGTCCTGCTCCCTCGTGTGCGAGGGAGCTCGCGGGCTGGCACGTGCCCGAGGCCACTCCGGGCGCCCGGCCGCGGCACCGTTCGCCTGCGAGAATCAGCCCGTGCCCACCAACCCCTACCTCGACGTGCTGCGCGTGCCGGGGGCCGCCGCCTTCTCCGCCGCGGGCGGCCTGGCCCGGCTGCCCATGTCGATGGTGGGCATCGGCACCGTGCTGATGATCCAGGCGTACTCCGGCTCGTACGCCATGGCCGGCCGCGTGTCGGCGGTGCTGGTGATCGCGCAGTCGCTCGCGTCGCCGCAGGTGGCTCGCGTGGTGGACCGCGTGGGGCAGCGCCGCGTGCTGCTGCCGCTTCTGGTGCTCACGACGGCGGGGCTGTTCGGCCTGGTCGGCGCCGCGATGGCGGGCGCGCCCGAGGCCGTGCTGTGGGTGCTGGCCGTGCTGGCCGGCGGCACGCAGGGGTCGTACGGCTCGTACGTGCGCGCCCGCTGGACGCACACCCTGGCGGAGCCGCGGCGGCTGCACACCGCCTTCTCCTTCGAGTCGTCCGTCGACGAGCTCGTGTACATCGTGGGACCGGTCATGGCGACCGTGCTGGCCACGGCCGTGATCCCGTCGGCGGCGCTGCTGGTCGCCGCCGTCGCCGGCGGCGTCGGCGGGCTCGTGTTCCTGGTCCAGCGGGCCACCGAGCCGCCGGTCCGTGTGCACGACGACGGCACCCCCGGCGAGGTGCTCGGGGCGGGACCGCGCTCCGCGATCCTGGTGCCCGGCATGCCGGCGATCGCGCTCGTCTTCCTGGCGATGGGCACCATCTTCGGCGCCGTCGACGTCTCCACCGTCGCGTTCTCCACGGAGCACGGGCACCGCGGGGCGGCGGGCGTCGTGCTGGCGGCGTTCGCGCTCGGGTCGCTCGTAGCGGGCCTCGCCTATGGCGCCAAGCACTGGACGTCGCGGCTGTCGACGCGGTTCGTGGTGGGCACGGGCGTGCTGGCCGCGGGCGTGTCCCTCTTCTTCACCGCCGGGTCGATGCCCGTGCTCGCCCTGGTCATGTGCGTGACCGGGTTCGCCATCGCGCCCACCGTCATCAACGGCAACGCGATGGTGCAGGCGCTGGTGCCCGCCCACCGGCTCACCGAGGGCCTCGCCTGGGTGGGCACCTCGATCGGCGCCGGGTCGTCGCTCGGGTCGTGGGTCGCGGGGGCGCGGATCGACGCGGCCGGCTCGCACGCCGGGTTCGTGGTCGCGATGGCGGCCGGCGGGCTGTGCCTGCTGCTCGCGCTCGTCGCGCTGCCCACGCTGCGGCGCAAGTAGCGGGCTACGCTCGGCCCGACGCGCCGCCCCGGCGCCGAGAGGAAGACCTCATGGACCTGTTCCCGCAGGGCGTGGGCGCCGCGCGGCGCCCCGTCGGCAGCGCCGCCAGCCTGACCGCCCCGGACGTCCGCGCGCAGCGGTTCGCCGTCACCAAGTTCCGCGAGGGCTACGCCCAGCCGGACGTCGACGCGTTCCTCGACCGGGTCGCGCGCAGCCTCGACGGCACCGGGCGCCGGCTCACGCCCCTCGAGGTGCTCAGCTCGCGGTTCGCGGCGGTGAAGTTCAAGGAGGGGTACGACGTCGAGCAGGTCGACGACTTCCTCGACCGCGTCGTGGCGGCGCTGGAGGCACGGGCCGGCGGCGCGGCGGTGGAGGCGTCCTCTGCGGCGGCCCCCGCTTCGGCCCCCGCGGCGGGCCCCGCCTGGGGCCTGCGCGAGACGTCGCAGCGCCTCCAGCTCGCGACCGCGCAGGCGCTCGACGCCGACCGGCTGACCGTCCGCACCGCCGACGGGCGCGTGCTCGGCGTCGTCGGCCTCGAGGCGACGCGGGACGGGGTCACGCTCGTCGTCGGGTGACGGCGCTCAGGCCTCCGGGCTGCGGGCGTCGTACCGCCAGAAGCGGGGCGTGCGCCACGCGACGATCCACAGCGCCACGAGGCACGCGAGCCCGCCCGCGACGGCTGCCCACCCCTCGCCGAACCAGCTCGCCTGGGCGCCCACCCACAGGTCGCCGAGGCGCGGCCCGCCCGCCACGACCACCACGAACACGCCCTGGAGCCGTCCGCGCAGGTGGTCCGGCGCGGCGCTCTGCAGGATCGAGCTGCGGAAGATCTGGGACACGGCGTCGGTGCCACCCGCAAGCACCAGCGCGAGGCACGCGAGCACGAGCCCGCCCACCAGCACGCCCGACGGCCGCCCGCGCCCGACGCCCACGAGCACCGCCCCGAAGAGCGCGACCGACAACGCCCACCCGGTGACGGCCCACACCACGGCGCGGCCGTGCCGGTGCACGTGCCCGAACGGCCCGGAGAACAGCGTCGCGAGGATGCCCCCCACGGCGAATGCCGCGGACAGGATGCCGGTGGTGGCCGCCCCGCCGCCCAGGAACACGAGGCCGGCGGCGGGCCACAGCACGCGCGGGAAGGCGAGCACCATGGCGCAGAGGTCGGCGACGAACGACGTGCGCAGGTTGGGCCGCGTGCCCAGGTAGCGCAGGCCGTCGAGCACGGACCGCAGTCCCGACTCGCGCCGCGGGGCGTCGTCGAGCGGGGGCAGCTGAGGCAGCCGCCACGTGGCCCACAGCGCGGCCGCGAAGGCGAGCGCGTCGATCGTGTACGCCCAGGCATAGCCGCCCGCGGCGACCAGCCCGGCCCCGGCGAGCGGCCCGCACGTGAGCGCGATGTTGAACGTCAGGGAGTCGAGCGCGTTGGCGGCGGGCATGAGCCGCAGCGGCAGCAGCCGCGGCACGATCGCCGTCCGCGCGGGGCTGTTGATGGCGGTGGCCGCCGACTGCACGGCCACCAGCCCGTACAGGAGGTTCACCGACTCGACGTGCAGCCACGCCTGCAGCGCGATGGCGATGGTGACCGCCCACAGCACCACCGACGAGAGCAGTGCGACCTTGCGGCGGTCGTGCCGGTCGACGAGCGCCCCGCCGTACAGGCCGAGCGCCACGAGGGGGACGAGGGCGAAGATCCCCAGCGTCCCGACGGCGAGCGTGGACCCGGTCAGGCCGTAGATCTGCAGCCCGACGGCGACGACGGTGAGCTGGGACCCGAGGTTCGAGATGCCGAGGCCCCAGAACAGGCGGCGGAACTCCGGGGAGACGCGCAGGGGGGTCAGGTCGGCGAGCAGGCGTGGCATGGCGCGACGATGGTAGCCCGGGGCTACCGGGCGTCGTCGTCGACGAGCGCGTGGTGGACCTCGCCGAGGATGGCCGCCATCGCGGCCTGGGCCCCCTCCGCGTCGCCGGCGGCGACCGCGCGCGCGACGGCCTGGTGCCCGTCGAGGGACTCCGGGGCGGGCACCGTGGGCATGAGGCCCAGGGCGGTGCGCCCGGAGAGCACGGCGGCGACGACGTCGGACAGCGAGCCGAACAGCTCGTTCCCGCTGGAGCCGAGCAGCAGCGCGTGCAGGCGCACGTCGAGGGCGAGGAACTCCTCGTGGTCGGCCTCGCCCGCCTCGCCGAGGGCGCGCAGCCGGTCGGCGATGAGGATGAGCTCGGCCCGCACCTCGGGCGTGGCGTTCCGGGCGGCCCCGGCGGCGGCGAACGGCTCGACGGCGCGGCGCAGCTCGGTGAGCGTGCGGAGCTGGTCGCGGCGGCCGTCGCCCTCCAGGCGCCAGCCGATCACGGTGGGGCTCAGCACCTGCCACTCGTGGATGCCGAGCACGACGAGCCCCACGCGGCGGCGCGAGCGCACCAGCCCGAACCCCTCGAGCATGCGCATCGCCTCGCGCGCGACCGTGCGCGAGACGCCGAACTCCGTGCCGATCGCCTCCAGCGTGAGCACGGACCCCTCGCGCAGCCCGCCACCGGTGATGCGGCGCCCGAGGGCGTCGAGGACGTTCGCGTGGAGGACGGTCGCTGGCACGGTCCCAGAGTAAGTGCCCGCACCGGCCTGGCACTGGGCGTTTGGCAATGGTGCTACCAATCGTGGAGGATGGTGCGGTGCCTCACCACGAATCACCGTTGATCGTCGTCATGGGCGTCGCCGGGTCCGGCAAGACCACCGTCGCTGCGCTGCTCGCCGGCCGCCTGGGCGCGTCGTTCGCCGAGGGCGACGACTTCCACTCCCCCGCCAACGTCGCCAAGATGGCGGCGGGCCACCCCCTCACCGACGAGGACCGCGGGCCCTGGCTCGCCTCCATCCGCGACTGGCTCGCCGCCCAGCGCACCGCGGGGAACTCCGCCGTCATCCCGTGCAGCGCCCTCAAGCGCTCGTACCGCGACCTGCTGCGCGAGGCCGGCCCCGTGAGGTTCGTGCACCTCACGGGCTCGCGCGAGCTCCTCACCGAGCGGATCCAGAGCCGTGCCGGGCACTTCATGAAGCCCGCCATGCTCGAGTCCCAGCTCGCCACCCTCGAACCCCTGGCCGACGACGAGGCCGGGTTCGACGTCGACGTCGCCGGCCGGCCGGAGCAGATCGTCGACCAGATCCTCATCCACCTCATCGACGAAGGGACGCACTGATGCTCACCCTCGCCTCGGCCGTCACCGGCGGCCTCCACCTCGCGGACACCACCGCGCCCGCCGCGCCCACCTGGCAGCTCATCGTCGCGGCCGTCGTCGGCATCGCGACCATCGTGCTGCTCATCACGTGGGCCAAGATTCACCCGTTCCTGGCCCTGATCATCGGCTCGGGCGTCCTCGCCGCGGTCGCGGGCATCGGCGTCGTCAAGCTGTTCGACTCGTTCACGGCCGGGCTCGGGTCCACCGTCGGCAGCACGGGCGTGCTCATCGCCCTCGGCGCCATCATCGGCAAGCTGCTCATCGACGCCGGCGGGGCCGACCAGATCGTCGACACGATCCTCGCCAAGACGCCCGCGCAGCGGGTGCCGTGGGCGATGGCCGTCGCCGCGTTCATCATCGGCATCCCGCTGTTCTTCGAGGTCGGCGTCGTGCTGCTGATCCCCGTGGTGATGATCGTGGCCCGCCGCGCCAAGGTGAACCCGCTGCTGGTCGGCATCCCGGCGCTCGCCGGCCTGTCCGCCCTGCACGGCCTGATCCCCCCGCACCCCGGGCCGCTGCTGGCCATCGCCGGCCTGCACGCCGACCTGGGCATCACGCTGGGCCTCGGCCTGCTCGTCGCGATCCCGACGGTCATCATCGCCGGCCCCGTGCTCGCCCGGATCCTGGTGCGCTGGGTGCCGCTCGCGCCGCCCACGCATGTGCTCGGCGTCGCCGAGACCACCGACACCGACCGCAAGCGGCCCTCGTTCGGGGTGTCGATCGGCGTGGTGCTCATGCCCGTGGTGCTCATGCTGATCCGCGCCGTGTTCGACGTGACCAAGACGCAGACCAGCGGCATCGGGAGCGTGTTCGAGTTCCTCGGCGAGCCCCTCGTGGCGCTGCTGCTCACCTCGCTCGTCGCCCTGTTCGCGTTCGGGCTCGCCGTCGGGCGCACGCGGGCGCAGCTGCAGGACCTGGTCGGGTCCTCCTTCCTGCCCATCGCCGGAATCCTGCTGATCGTCGGCGCCGGCGGCGGCTTCAAGCAGACGCTCGTCGACTCCGGCGTCGGCGGCGTGATCGCCAACGGCATCACCTCGGCGCACCTCGACCCGCTGCTCGCGGGCTGGCTCGTCGCCGTGTTCATCCGCGTCGCGACCGGGTCGGCGACCGTCGCCACCATCACCGCCGCGGGCATCATGGCGCCCATCGCCGCCGGCCTCGACCCGACGCAGGCGGCCCTGCTGGTGCTCGCCGTCGGCGCGGGCTCCGTGTTCCTGTCCCACGTCAACGACGCCGGGTTCTGGCTGGTCAAGGAGTACTTCGGCATGACCGTGGGCCAGACGTTCAAGACCTGGTCGTTGATGGAGACCGTGCTCTCGGTGGTGGCCGGCGGCGTCGTGATGCTGCTGGGTCTGGTGATCTAGGCGCCCCGCCTCTCCCGTTGTGGGTCCCTGGGACTCCGCCTTATCGCGCTGATAAGCGGAGTCCCAGGGACCCACAACGCTTTCGTGGTGCCCCGGCCGAGCCCCCTGCGCCCTGCCGAGACCGAGTCTCGGCGGTGCCGGCGCGAGCCCCCGCTCGCACCGGCACCGCCCCCGCCGACACCGGGCACCTGGCCCGGCGGTCGGACGAGCTGCGCGGTCAGTCGACCGCGACCCCGCCGGACGCCGTCAGGCCGCCCGTCGCGCGGGGTCGGACGTCGCGGCCACGACCGCGACTCGCCCCCACCGGCGACGAGCGCCGATGAGGAACAGGCCGAGCCCCATGAGGGCCACGGCCAGCAGAAGGAGCGCGGAGTCGTCCGCGCCCGTGTGGGCCAGCACCGCGGCCGCGTGCACGACGGCGGTGGCCGGGTCGGCGGTGGTGGTCTCCTTGGCGGTCGCCCGGGCGGGGTCCGCCGGCGGGTCGAGGAGGTCAGCCGGGAGGGTCACGGCGCCGACGGCCGACGTCGCGATGCCGCCGCCCGAGCCGCCGGTGGTGGCGGAGGTGGGGGTGGTCGGGTCGGTGGCGCCGGTGCCGGTGGTGCCGGTGGCGGTCGATCCGGTGCCGGTGCCGGTGCCGGTGCCGGTGGTGCCCGTGCCAGTGCTCGTGCCTGAACCCGGGCCGGAGCCCGTGGTGGTGCCCGTGGTGGTGCCGGGGTCGCCCGCGCCGCCGGTTCCGGCGGCGGGTGCGTCGACCAGCGTGTCGACCAGGCCGTCCTCGCCGAGGACGTCGTTCACGACCGCCGGGACGTCGACGGCGAGCAGGTCGCCGGCCGTGTCCGCCACGGTGCCGAGCACTCCGTTGGCCGCCGGGGCGGAGCTGGGGGCGCCGAGCGTGGTGTCGAGCGCGACGGTCACCGGCGGGACGGCGACCGTCGCCGCGAGCGGGTCAATGGTCACGTCTGCCGTCGCCGGGGCCGTCGTGACGGTCGCGGCGAGCGGGTCGGTCGAGACCGTGGCGGTCAGCGGGGGCACGTCGACCGTGGCCAGGGCCTGGTCGGTGGCCGACGTCGGGGCCGGGTCGGTGCCGACCGTCGCCGTCGCTACGGGCGTCGAGACCGTCGCGAGGGTCGTGTCGGTCGCGACGGGAGCGGCTGCACCGGTCCCGACCGTCGCCGTCACGGGGTCCGTCGCAACGGTCGCGGTCACCGGCGCCACCGCGACGGCGGCGACCGGGTCCGCCGTCGTCGTCGCCGGGGCCGGGTCCGTCGACACGGTCGCGGTCACGGCCGGGGTCGAGACGGTCGCCACGGGGTCCGCGGCCGACGCCGCCGGGGCCGGGTCGGTCGACACGGTCGCGGTCACCGGCGCCACCGCGACGGTGGCGACCGGGTCCGCCGCCGTCGTCGTCGCCGGGGCCGGGTCCGTCGACACGGTCGCGGTCACGGGCGCGACGGCGACCGTCGCCACCGGGTCGCCGGCCGGGGCCGACGCCGGGGTCGCCGTCGACACGGTCGCCGTCACGTCGGGGAGCACGGAGGCGACCGTGCCGAGGTTGACGTCGACGGCGGCGGTGCTGCTGTCCGCGGTGACGCCGACGAGGGGGTCGCTCGTGGCGGCCGATGCTGCGCTTGCTCCGATGACTCCGGCGACGAGAAGGCCGCCGGCGACGAGCACTGTCCGAAGTGCGCGCCTGACGTAGGTGTTCATGGGTCTCTCCTGACGGTGATGAAGACACCGCCGACGGGCGCCGACGGTGGCGTTGCCGCGCTCAGAGGCGCGACGCGGCCACGTCAGGCAGGAGAGACAGGGACGTCGAAGAAGGTCGAGGAGTGACGCTCGACCGAGGTCGCCGACGCGACCAGGAAGGACGCTGCATGGGCACGCTCGACCGTGGCCAGGGCGGCCAGGGACGTGCTGCCGCCGCCGGAGCCACGGCCCGCGGACGCGGACGAGCCGGCGGAGGCGGACGACGGCGAGGCGGGCGCCGCGGGCGCCGGCACGGCGGGCGCCTGGCCGAGCGGCACAGAGCTCTCCCCGGCGGCAGGCGACGCGGAACCGAGGGCGGCGGCGACAACGGCGTCCGACCGCCCGACGGCGGGCACGGACACGGAGCTCCCTGTCGGGCCAGCGGCGGCCGGAGCGGCGAGACCCGCCGCGTCGAAAGCAGCCGGCAGCGCGCCGGGGAGACTGACGGCGGAAGCCCCCGCAGGAGCGACACCGAGACCGCCACCACCCGTGACGCCCGGCACACCGGACCCGTCGCTCCCCTGCGGCGCGACGGCCTCGACCACCGGCCCGGTGACCGGCGCGACCACGCCCACGACGGGGTCGGTCACCGGCGCCAGCGAGTCGCCCACGGGAGCGACGACGTCGCCCACCGCACCGAGCACCGGCGCCCCGGCGTCGAGCACCGGGGCGGCCGCCTGGAGCACAGGGGCGGCCGCCTGGACGACCGGCGTCACCGCCTGCACCACGGGCGCCGCGGCCGCCACGACGGGGGCAGCGACGTCGAGAACGGGCTGGGCGACCTGCGCGACGGCGCCGGCCACGGGCTCGACGACCGCCGCCACGGGCGTCGTCACGGGCGCCGCGACCTGCGCGACCACCTGGGTCACCGGCGCAGCGGCCTGCACCACCGGTGCCGCCACAGAGGCGACGGCCGCCGCTACGGGCTTCACGACCGGCGCGACCGACTGCACCGCAGGCGCGACGGCCGCAGCCACAGGCTTCACGACGGGCGCAGCCACCTGAGCCGCCGCCTTCGTCACGGGAGCCGCCACGTTCGCCACAGCACCCGTCACCGGCGCGGCCGGCACGGCCACCGCCTGCGTCACGGGAGCGAGCAACCCCCCGAGCCCGGTGTCCGCCGAGGCGGACGAGGCGAGGGCCACGCCGAACCCGGCGGCCACGAGGGCTCCCGCGGCGATCCCGGCGGCGCGCAGCGCGACGCGCCGGAGGCGTGAGGCCTCCGGAGAGCGCGCGTCACCGCTCGGCGTCATCGTCGTTGTCCCCCTGCTCGAAACGTCCCCTGGGAGCCCCGGGGAGTGCTCCCCACGCGAGGCTCGAGGACCCAGAGTCCGCGATGAGACGCGGTCGCGCAACCCCTGCCGACGCCCCTTTAGGACGCGGTGGCCCCGAAGAGCAGGCCCAGCACGTAGGTCACGGCGGCGGCCCCGAAGCCGATCGCGAGCTGGCGCAGGGCCCTGGTCAGCGGAGACGTCCCGGACAGCAGGCCGGTGACCGCGCCGGTCGCCAGGAGCGCGACGCCGACGAGCGTCGAAGAAATCACCACGGCCGCGAGCCCCTGCACCCCGAAGATGTACGGCAGCACGGGCACCACGGCGCCCGAGGCGAAGAAGCAGAAGCTCGAGATCGCCGCGCCCCAGGCGGTGCCGTGGGTCTCGAGGTCGTCGTCGTCGGTGGCGACGCCGGCGGCGGCCTCGACGTCCTGCGCGGCGTGCAGGTCGGCCTCGGTCGGGATCACGGGGACGGCGCCGGTGCCCGACGTCGTCCCGGCGGCCGCGAGGCGGGAGAGCACCTGGTCGGCGTGGACCTGGGCGTCGGCGGCGGCCATGCCGCGGGCGCGGTAGACGAGCGCGAGCTCGTTGGCGTCGACGTCGAGGTGCGGCAGCGCTCCGGCCGCGGAGGGCGCGGGGGTGGACGCCTCGAGCAGCTCGCGCTGCGAGCGGATGGAGATGAACTCGCCGGCACCCATCGACAGGGCGCCCGCGAGCAGGCCGGCCAGGCCGGTCAGCAGCACGGTGTGCTGCGACGCGCCCGACGCGCCGATGCCGAGCACCAGCGCGAGGTTGGAGACGAGGCCGTCGTTCGCGCCGAACACGGCGGCGCGGAAGGTGCCCGACAGGCGGTTGCGGCCGCGCGTCGCGAGGCCGCGCACCACCTCCTCGTGGATCTGCTCGTCGGCGGCCATGGTCGGGGTGGCGTCGGCCTCCTCGTGGTACGCCGTGCGGGCCTCCGCGCGCTGCGCGAGCGCCAGCACGAACACCCCGCCGAACCGCCGCGCCAGCCAGCCGAGCATCCGCGTCCGCACGTCGCCGCGCAGCGCGCGGCCGGCGTCGTCGCCCAGCAGGTCGAGCCAGTGCTTCTCGTGGCGACCCTCGGCCGCGGCGAGGGCCAGAAGGATGTCGCGCTCCTCGCCCGTGCGGCGGCTCGCGAGGTCCCGGTAGACGGCGGCCTCGGCGCGCTCGTCGGCCAGGTAGCGGCGCCAGCGGCGCACGTCGGCCGCGGTGCGCGGACGGGAGGGGTGCTGACCGGCCGAGCGCTCGGCAGGCGTGGGGGAGGTCATGGGTCGATTGTGCGGGGCGGAGCGCCCGGCGAGGTTTCGCCTGGCCTGATCCGCCGTTCCCCCGCCCGCGCGCCAGGCTCGGTGCGCCCCGTGCTCGACGCTGTCGGTGGCTCGGGGCAGAATCTCGGGCGTGATCATCGTCAGCACCGACGGCTCGTGCCTCCGCAACCCCGGGGGCGCGATCGGCTGGGCCTGGATCGACCATGAGGGCGGTCGGTTCGACTCCGGCGGCGCCGCCTCGGGCACCAACCAGATCGCGGAGCTGACCGCCGTCCTCCGCGCCGTCGAGGCGCACCCGGGGGCCGAGCCCCTCCTCATCGAGTCCGACTCCCAGTACGCCATCCGCTGCTCGTCCGAGTGGCTCGAGGGCTGGAAGCGCAAGGCCTGGCGGACGGCGTCCGGCGGCCCGGTCAAGAACCTCGCGCTGGTCCAGGCCATCGACGCCGCGATCTCGGGCCGCGAGGGCCCGGTGCGGTTCCGGTGGGTGCGCGGGCACGTGGGCAACCCGTTCAACGAGCGCGCCGACGAGCTCGCCGGCCTCGCCGCCCAGGACTGGGCGGCCGGCCGCGGCGCCGTCGGCAGCGTGCTGCTGACCGACGTCGACGAGCTCGCCGCCCCCGCGGACGCCGCCCGCACGCCCGTCGCCGCCGCGCGCCGCACCCCCGAGCCGGCCGTGGCCGCGCCGCTGTGGGAGCACGGCACCCTCTTCGACTGAGGGAGGCGTCACGCACGAGGTCAGGCACGAGTCGCCGCGTCCGCTCGACGTCGCGCTGACGCTCGCGACGCTGCGCCACGGCGCGTGGGACCCGACCGTCCGGCGCACCCCGGACGGCGCCCTGTGGATCACGTCCCTGCAGGTCACCGGCCCTGTCACCTACCGCATCGTGCAGGCCGGCCCGCACGCCGCCGTCGTGCGGCTGTGGGGCGACGGGGCTCGCGAGGCCGCGGCGTCCCTGCCCGCGCTGCTGGGCGAGGACGACGACGCCACCGGCTTCACCCCGCCCCCGCAGCTGCGCGACGCCGCCAAGCGAGCCGCCGGGCTGCGCATCCCCCGCACCGGGCTGGTGATGGCCTCGCTGGTGCCCGCGGTGCTCGAGCAGCGGGTGCAGTCGGAGATGGCGCACCTCGCGTGGCGGCGGCTCGTGGAGCAGCACGGTTCCCCGGCCCCGGGGCCGGCCCCGGCGGGTCTCATGGTGGTGCCGTCGGCGCGCGAGTGGGCCGCCGTGCCCGTGTGGGACTGGCACCGGGCCGGCGTCGACCCCGCCAGGGCGCGCACCGTGACGGCCTGCGCGCGCGTCGCGTCACGGCTCGAAGAGGCAGCGCTCCTGGACGGGGCCGCCGCCCGGGCGCGGCTCGAGGCCGTGCCGGGCGTGGGCGTGTGGACGTCGGCCGAGGTGGCCCAGCGCGCGTTCGGCGACGCCGACGCGGTGTCGGTCGGCGACTTCAACCTGCCCGGTGCCGTGGGCTGGGCGCTGGCACGCGAGCGCACCGACGACGCCGGGATGCTGCGGCTGCTGGCCCCCTATGCGCCGCACCGCTACCGGGTGGCGCGCCTGGTCAGGCTTGC
>WRHK01000057.1 GCA_009783295.1 Promicromonosporaceae bacterium | reverse complement strand
TGGGCATGGCTGAAAGCACAGATAGAATCGGGCGCAGACACGATCACTTTACCCGTCATGCCGGGCGAAGTTCCCTATATCATCGCCTGCGACCCGGACGACGCCATCGCGCTCTCGGGGCAGTTAACCATCATTGGCAATGGCAACACCCTGTCTGACCTGCACATTCAAAGCGGCACCGTGTTTTTTCATAATGTGCTGCTGACAGGGATGCAGGGGCTGGCAGATGAGGACGGCGGAGCGGCCCTAACGCTCGAAGGCGACGGCGCATGCGCCGTCTTATCCGACGGTACACGCGCCGTAGGCGGTCACAGCGGCCCTGAGGGCGAGCGCGGCGGCGACGGCGGACGCCCCCGCCCCGCCGCACGCGCCGATCACGGCGACCAACGGTGTCTTCTGCATGCGCCCACCCTGGGGGCGGGCCCGGACCTCTGAGCAGGCCCCCAAAGTGACCTGTGCACAAGCAAACGCCCAGGAAGGGTCCCGCAGGGTCCCCGAGCCCTACACGCTCGCGACGACCTCGCCGTCGGCCCGCATCTGCCTCTCCTTGCGCAGCGCCGGCACGAAGCAGACGGCCCCCAGCACGGAGAACGCGCCCCCGATCACCATCGCGACGGGCGTCGAGATCCCCTGGGCGGTCCACCCGAGCACGGGCGAGCCCACGGCGAAGGCCGCGAACCCCAGCATCGACGCGATCGAGAGCACCGTCGTGCGGTTGCGGGCGTGCGCCTCGCGGTGCAGCAGCGTGTTGTAGACGGGCCCGCCGGAGCCGTGCAGCCCGTACGTCACCAGGTACGCGGCGACCAGCGCGGCGGGGCCGAGCGTCAGCCCCATCCACACCGCCCCGAGCCCGTTGAGCACGCGCGCCGCGAGCGCCGTCCGCGCCACCCCGAACCGCCGCGACGCGAGCCCCGCGAGCCCCGCCCCGCCGGCGAACACGGCCCAGCCGGCCGCCGCGACGGGCCCCATGAGGGCGCCGGCCCGCGAGTCGCTCGCGAGCACCTCGCCGAGCCGCACGGGCATGAGCGACTCGAACACCACCATCGCCACCGACCACGGCACCTCGACCAGGATCAGCGTGCGCAGCACCCGGTTGCCACGCACCAGCCGCAGCCCGTCCACCACGACGCCGGGCGCCTGCCGCGCCGAGGCGACCGCCCGCTCCAGCCCGCGCGCCCCGGGGACGGTCCTCGGCTCGCGCAGCACGGTCGCGAGCACCACCAGGTGCACCACCGCGAGCCCCGTGTAGACGACGTAGGGCAGCGTCAGCGCCGACCACGCCCGCACCGGGTGCCACCACACGAGCCCGCCCGAGACGAGCGCCCCGAGCGCGATCGACACGCCGAGCACCGCGGACTGCTTCGAGAGCGTCCGGTCGACGTCGGCGCCCGGGTGCGTGCGGTGCACCAGGTCGACGAACCAGGACTCGAGCGGCCCGGAGTCCAGCGCCCGGAAGATGCCCATGACCAGCCCCGACACGGCGAACGCGGCGAAGGTGTGCGCGAGCGAGAACAGCCCCGCCCCCACCACCTGCGCGGCGGCGGCCAGCACCAGCACGGGCTTGCGCCCCAGCGCGTCGGCGGTGCCCGACGTCGGCAGCTCGAGCAGGAACACCACCACGCCGCCGACGGATGCGAGGCTCAGCGTCTGCCCCACCGAGAGCCCGCGCTCGATCGGCAGCAGGGTGGTGACGCTGACCACGAGCCCCACGGGGAACCACCGCGTGACCGTGAGCAGCAGGAAGACCCGGCGGGCGGCCTCGGGGGACATCAGGCCTGCTCCGGCGGCTCGAGGTCGAGGTCCAGTGGGATGGACACCTGGTACAGGTCGACGCGGCGGGCCCGCGGGTCCCCGCTCCCGGCGGTGCGGAACCTCAGCAGCACCTGCTCGATCTCGTCCTTGAGTGCGGTGAGCTGCTCGGGCGTCACCTCGACCCAGGCGTCGGTGTACCCGAGGGCGTCCTGCCAGGCGGCCGGCCACGTGTCGGCGACGTCGAGCCACCTGGAGAACCTCGACTCGAGGCTGCGGGCGTAGTCGCGTACCAGCCAGCCCATCGCGGTGCGGGCGTCCTCGTCGTCGGCGAACGCGCTGTTGCGCCAGCCGTGGCTGTCGGTGCTGGCGGCCCAGAGCCGCTCCTTGCCGCGCCCCTGGCCGGTGTCGGCCACGAGGCCCACGGCCTCGAGCCGCCGCAGGTGGTACGACGTCGCGCCGGAGTTGGTGTGCAGCTCGTTGGCGAGGGCCGTGGCGGACGCCGGGCCGCCGCGGCGCAGGGCGCTGAGCAGGCGCGAACGTAGCGGGTGGGCGAGCACCTTGACGGACTCTGCGGTGAGCTCGACGTGAGAGGGCATGGGTGCACGATAACTGTGCACACAATCCGTGCACAAGAGTTCTGCACAGAAACCTGGAGCCGAGCGGAGAGCGCCCCCGATAGGCTCGCCCTCGTGAGCCGAGTCGCAGCCTTCTTCGACCTCGACAAGACGATCATCGCCACGAGCGCGTCGGCGGCCCTCTCCCGCCCCTTCTACGAGGGCGGCCTGGTCAGCCGCACCGACGTGCTCCGCTCGGCGTACGCGCACTTCCTGTTCGTCGTCGGCAGCGCCGACGCCGACCAGACCGAGCGCATGCGCAAGCACCTCTCCGACCTCGCGGCGGGCTGGGACGTGGAGAAGGTCCGGCAGATCGTCTCCGAGACGGTCCACGACGTCATCGACCCGTACGTGTACGCCGAGGCCGTCGCGCTCATCGCCGAGCACCACGAGCTGGGGCACGACGTCGTCATCGTGTCCGCCTCGGGAGCCGAGCTCGTGGAGCCCATCGCCGCCGTGCTGGGCGCCGACCACGTCGTCGCCACCCGCATGCGCGTCGAGGACGGCCGCTACACGGGCGAGATGGACTTCTACGCCTACGGCGACAACAAGGCGCTCGCCATCCGCGAGCTCGCGGAGCAGAACGACTACGACCTCGAGCGGTCGTACTCCTACACCGACTCGATCACCGACGCGCCCATGCTCGACGCCGTCGGCCACGGCTTCGTGGTCAACCCCGACCGGACGCTGCGCCGGCTGGCCGCCGAGCGCGGCTGGGGCGCGCTGACGTTCTCGCGCCCGGTGGCGCTGCGCACGGCGCTCCGGCCCCCGAAGCCGGTGGTCGCCCTGATGGCCACGCTCGCGGCCGCGGCGATCGCCCTGGTGGTGTGGCGGGCGCTCCGCAAGCGCTGAGCCGAGCGGCGCCGCAGGCCCCGATCAACGGGTGCCACCCTGTTGCCAATCGGCCTTCCAGGAGGTCTGATTGAGGGACAGCAACACCCCGGTAGGGCACGGAACCCACGCCAAAGGAAGTCCCCCACGAGGACGCTCCGGCGGGCAAGGTCCCGTGACGGAGCAGGACGAGGCGCCTGCTATCCGTGCCCCCGGCGAACGCGGCACCCGGTCGACAACGACTCCCGGGTGCCGCAACCGCGTCCGGGGAAGCCCCCACCTACCGCCAGGCGGCGCGCTGGTACTGCGGCGGCCAGGCCACGGCGTCGCCCAGCTCGCGCGCGGCGCGCAGCGGCCAGTGCGGGTCGCGCAGCGCCTGGCGCCCCAGCAGGATCGCGTCGGCGGCGCCGTCGCGCAGCACCTGCTCGGCCTGCTCGGCCGACGTGATGAGCCCCACGGCGGCGGCCGCCGTGCCCGACGCCTCGCGGATCGTGCGGGCGTGCGGCACCTGGTAGCCGGCGGCGACGGGAACCTGCGCGGGCACCAGGCCGCCCGTGGACACGTCGACCAGGTCGACGCCGTGGGCGGCCAGCTCCTTGACGACGACGGCCACGTCGGCCGGCTCGAGCCCGCCCGGCGCCCAGTCGGTCGCGGAGACGCGCACCAGCAGCGGCTTGCCGTCGGGCCAGACGGCGCGCACGGCGTCGGCCGTCTCGACCAGCAGCCGGGCCCGGTTGGCCGGCGTGCCGCCGTACGCGTCGGTGCGCGTGTTGGTGAGCGGCGACAGGAACTGGTGCAGCAGGTAGCCGTGCGCGGCGTGCAGCTCGACGACGTCGAACCCGGCGGCGTGCGCGCGGCGGGCCGCGGTGGCGAACTGGCCGGGCACGGCCGCGACCTGCTCCGTCGTCATCGCCGCCGGGGCGGCGTAGCCGGGGAACGGGACGTCGGTGGGGCCGAGCGTGGTCCAGCCGCCCTCGGCGGCCGGGACCGAACCCTGCACCGTCGACCACGGCCGGAACACGGACGCCTTGCGCCCCGCGTGCGCCAGCTGCGTGCCGATGGCGGCGCCCTGCTCGTGCACGAACGCGGTGATGCGGCGCCAGGCCGCCACCTGCTCGTCGTTCCAGATGCCGACGTCCTGCGGGGAGATGCGCCCCGCGGGCACCACGGCGGTCGCCTCGGTGAGCAGCAGGCCGAACCCGCCGACGGCGAACGACCCGAGGTGGGCCAGGTGCCAGTCGCCGGGGACGCCGTCGGACCCGGCGGAGTACTGGCACATGGGCGCCAGCCAGGCACGGTTGGTCACGGACAGGTCGCGCAGGCGCAGGGGTTCGAACAGCAGGCTCACGGTCCCAGACTAAGGACCTGACAGGACCGCAGATCCCGACCCCGGGGTGTGATCTCCGTCGGTGATACGTGTCACTTGCCGGGTCTACACTCACGACCGCGGCACCGCGACGGAGCGACGCCGCCCCGCAACGACGCTGGAGGATCTCCGTTGACCACGCCCACGCCCGAGGCCGCCGGCCTCGAGAACCTGCTCCACGAGACACGCTCGTTCGCGCCCGCGCCGGCGTTCGCCGCGCAGGCCAACGCACAGGCGGAGCTCTACGACCAGGCCGCCGCCGACCGCCTCGAGTTCTGGGCCACGCAGGCCCGCGAGCTGGTCTCCTGGCGCACCCCGTTCACGCAGACGCTCGACTGGTCCGACGCCCCCGTCGCCCGCTGGTTCGCCGACGGCACCCTCAACGCCGCCTACAACGCCGTCGACCGGCACGTCGAGGCCGGGCGGGGCGACCGCGTCGCGCTGCACTTCGAGGGCGAGCCGGGCGACACCCGCACCGTCACCTACGCCGACCTGCAGCGCGAGGTCGCGCGCGCGGCCAACGCGCTCGCCGCGCTCGGCGTCAAGAAGGGCGACCGCGTCGTCATCTACCTGCCGATGCTCGTCGAGTCCGTGGTCTCGATGCTGGCCTGCGCCCGGATCGGCGCGGCGCACTCCGTCGTCTTCGGCGGGTTCTCCGCCGACGCGCTGCGGTCCCGCATCGCCGACGCCGAGGCCACCCTGGTCATCACCGCCGACGGCGGGTACCGGCGCGGGGCGCCGTCGGCGCTCAAGCCGGCGGTCGACGAGGCCCTGGCCGGCGAGGGCACCGACACCGTCAAGCACGTGCTCGTGGTGCGCCGCACCGGTCAGGACACCGCCTGGACCGAGGGCCGCGACATCTGGTGGCACGACGCCCTCGAGTCCGCCGACACGTTCCACGAACCCGTGTGGGTCGACGCCGAGCACCCGCTCTTCATCCTCTACACGTCCGGCACCACCGGGAAGCCCAAGGGCATCCTGCACACCACGGGCGGGTACCTCACCCAGGCGGCCTACACCCACAAGTACGTCTTCGACCTCAAGGACGACGACGTCTACTGGTGCACCGCCGACATCGGCTGGATCACGGGCCACTCGTACGTCGTCTACGGACCGCTCGCCAACGGCGCCACCCAGGTCATCTACGAGGGCACGCCCGACACCCCGCACCGCGGCCGCTGGTGGGAGCTCGTCGAGAAGTACGGCGTCTCGATCCTCTACACGGCGCCGACCGCCATCCGCACATGCATGAAGTGGGGCGAGGACATCCCGTCGTCGTTCGACCTGTCCTCGCTGCGCCTGCTCGGCTCGGTGGGCGAGCCCATCAACCCGGAGGCGTGGATGTGGTACCGCCGCGTCATCGGCGGCGACACGGCCCCCATCGTCGACACGTGGTGGCAGACCGAGACCGGCGGCATCATGATCAGCCCGCTGCCGGGCGTCACGGCCACCAAGCCGGGCTCCGCCCAGGTGCCGCTGCCGGGCATCAGCGCCGACGTCGTCGACGACGAGGCCCACTCCGTCGGCAACGGCGGCGGCGGGTACCTGGTGCTCACCGAGCCGTGGCCGTCCATGCTGCGCGGCATCTGGGGCGACCGGCAGCGCTACGAGGACACCTACTGGTCCCGGTTCCGCGGCCTGTACTTCGCGGGCGACGGCGCCAAGCGTGACGAGGACGGCGACATCTGGCTGCTGGGCCGGGTCGACGACGTCATGAACGTCTCCGGGCACCGGCTGTCCACCACGGAGATCGAGTCGGCGCTCGTGTCGAACGACATCGTGGCCGAGGCCGCCGTGGTCGGCGCCGCCGACGACATGACCGGCCAGGCCGTCGTCGCCTTCGTGATCCTGCGCGGCGAGCACGCCGACCGGGCCGCGACGCCCGAGGGCGCCGCCGAGGTGCAGACCGAGCTGCGCAACCACGTGGCCAAGGAGATCGGCCCGATCGCCAAGCCCAAGCGCATCCTCGTGGTGCCGGAGCTGCCCAAGACGCGGTCCGGCAAGATCATGCGCCGCCTGCTCCGCGACGTCGCCGAGAACCGCACGGTGGGCGACGCCACCACGCTGGCGGACTCGTCGGTGATGGAGCTGATCAGCGCGGGCCTCGCGGCGGGCAAGTCGGCCGAGGACTGACCGCGAGATAGAGCCCGAGCCGGCGAGATAGAGCCCGCACGCTCTATCTCGCCGGCTCGGGCTCTCTCTCGGCCATGATGGGGGCGTGCGCATGCCCGCTCCTTTGCAGATCGGTCCTCTCAGCCCCGCAGACGTCGACGCCGTGCGGGAGCTTGCCGAGGCAGCACACGCCGCCGACGGCGTCGCGCCCCTCTCCGAGCAGCCGCTGCTGCGCCTCGGCGCCGACGAAGGCTGGCTCACGCACGCCCTCGCGCGCGACAAGGCGGGGACCGTGCTCGGGTACGTGCAGGTCGACCGGGGCGGCGCGGAGGCGAGCGCCGAGCTCGTCGTGCACCCCGAGCACCGGCGCGGCGGCGTCGGGCGGCTGCTGCTGCGCACCGCCGAGCGGGACGCCACGCTCCCTCAGTTCGGCGGCACGGCCGGGCAGCGCGGCAAGGAGCTGCGCGTGTGGGCCCACGGCGACCTGCCCCCGGCGCGGGCGTTCGCCGCGAGCGCCGGGTACGCCGTGGTGCGCGAGCTGCTGTTCATGGCGAAGGCGCTCGAGGCCACCACACCCCCCGCGCCTCTCGAGGGCTTCGCCGTCCGCGCCTTCGTCCCTGGCCAGGACGACGCCGCGTGGGTGGCGCTCAACGCTCGGGCGTTCGCGACGCACCCCGAGCAGGGCCGCCTCACGGTCGACGACCTGCGCCAGCGCATGGCCGAGCCGTGGTTCGACGCCGCCGGGTTCCTGCTGCTCGAGTCCCACGACGGCACGCTCGCCGGGTCGATCTGGACCAAGGTCGAGGGCGACGACGGCGAGATCTATGCGGTCGGCGTCGACCCGGCCTTCCAGGGCCGCGGGCTGGGACTTCTGCTCACGGACGCGGGCCTGGCCCACCTGGCCGGGCGGGCGCGCCGGGCGGTGCTGTACGTCGACGGCGACAACACGGCCGCGCTCGCCGTGTACGAGCGGACAGGGTTCGCCCGAGAGGCGGTCGACGTGCAGTACGCACCAGCGAACGGTGCGATCATCTAGCCCATGGACACCCCGGAGCTGCGTGCCCGTGACGAGCGAGGGCGCTTCGTGCACCTGATCGACCCCGACCTGGCCGCACACATCGCCGAGCACATCGCCGAGGAGCCGGGCAGCGACGGCCTGGGCGAGAACGGCACCGGCCTGACGCCCCTGCCCGAGGACCGCTTCGCGGACCGCGAGCTGAGCTGGCTGGCCTTCAACGAGCGCGTGCTCGAGCTGGCCGAGGACACCGACCTGCCGCTCCTGGAGCGCCTGCGGTTCCTGGCGATCTTCGCCTCGAACCTGGACGAGTTCTTCATGGTCCGCGTGGCCGGCCTCAAGCGCCGCATCGCCATCGGCATCGCCGTCACGGCGGCGTCGGGCCAGTCGCCGCTCGAGGTGCTCGACGGCATCGGCAAGGCCGCCCACTCGCTCATGGCCCGGCACGCGAAGGTGTTCGCGCAGGACGTGCAGCCGGCGCTGGCCGCCGAGGGCATCACGATCGTCCACTGGGACGACCTCGAGACGCGCGAGCAGGACCGCCTGCACAAGTTCTTCCGCAAGCAGATCTTCCCGGTGCTCACACCGCTCGCCGTGGACCCGGCGCACCCGTTCCCGTACATCTCGGGCCTGTCGCTGAACCTCGCCGTGCTGGTGCGCAACCCGCTCACCGACAAGGAGCACTTCGCCCGCGTCAAGGTGCCGCCGCTGCTGCCCCGCTTCATCGCGGTGGACGAGCGCGGCCGCCCCAGCGACCCGTCGTCCGGCGGTGCCGCGCAGCGCCCGACGTCGTTCGTGCCGCTGGAGGAGCTGATCGCGCAGCACCTCGACCACCTGTTCCCGGGCATGGAGGTGGTGGAGTCCCACACCTTCCGTGTCACGCGCAACGAGGACATCGACGTCGAGGAGGACGACGCCGAGAACCTCCTCAAGGCGATGGAGAAGGAGCTGCTGCGCCGCCGGTTCGGCCCGCCCGTGCGCCTGGAGCTGGCGGAGGGCATCAGCCCCCGCATCCGCGAGCTGCTGATCCGCGAGCTCGGCGTGAGCGAGGAGGAGGTGTACCAGCTGCCCGCCCCGCTGGACCTCACGGGCCTCAACATCATCGCCGACGTCGAGCGGCCGTCGCTGCACTACCCGTCGCACGTGCCGACGACGCACCGCCAGCTGGCGGAGGTCGAGTCCGCGAACCCGACCAACGTGTTCGAGGCGATCAAGCGCCGCGACGTGCTGCTGCACCACCCGTACGACTCGTTCTCGACGTCGGTGCAGACGTTCCTGGAGCAGGCCGCGGCCGACCCCAAGGTGCTGGCGATCAAGCAGACGCTGTACCGCACGTCGGGCGACTCCCCCATCGTGGACGCCCTCATCGACGCCGCCGACGCCGGCAAGCAGGTGCTGGCCCTGGTGGAGATCAAGGCGCGGTTCGACGAGCAGGCCAACATCTCCTGGGCGCGCAAGCTCGAGGAGGCGGGCGTCCACGTGGTCTACGGCATCGTGGGCCTCAAGACGCACGCGAAGCTGAGCCTGGTGGTGCGGCAGGAGTCCGACGGCCTGCGCCGCTACTGCCACGTCGGCACGGGCAACTACCACCCGAAGACGGCGCGCCTCTACACCGACCACGGCCTGCTGACCTGTGACCCGGACGTGGGCCAGGACCTGACGCGCCTGTTCAACCAGCTCTCCGGCTACGCGCCGCAGTCGCGGTTCCACCGCCTGCTGGTGGCGCCCCGCAGCGTGCGCGCCGGCCTCATCGAGCGCATCGAGCGTGAGGCCGAGGCCGCCCGCCAGGGCAAGGAGGCCTGGGTCAAGATCAAGGTCAACTCCGCCGTGGACGAGGCCACGATCGACGCGCTGTACCGGGCGTCGCAGGCCGGCGTGCAGGTGGACCTCGTGGTGCGCGGCATCTGCGCGCTGCGCCCCGGCGTGCCCGGCCTCAGCGAGAACATCCGCGTCCGCTCGATCCTGGGCCGGTTCCTGGAGCACTCGCGCATCTTCGCGTTCGCCAACTCGCAGGGCCCGGCCATCGGCGAGGGCCCGGAGGCGGGGCCGGAGGTCTTCATCGGGTCGGCCGACCTGATGCACCGGAACCTGGACCGCCGCGTCGAGGCGCTGGTGCGCATCACCGACGAGGGCCACGTCGCCGAGCTCCTCGACCTGCTCGAGGTGTCCGGCGCCGACACGACGTCGTCGTGGCACCTGGGCCCCGACGGCACCTGGACCCGGCACCACAAGGACGCCGAGGGCAGGCCGCTCGCCGACCTGCAGGCGGTGCTGGTACGGCGGCACCGCCGACGGAGGGAGCCGGTCCGGTGACGGCGCGCGTCCCGGCCGTCCGCACCGCGGGCGGTCTGGTGTGGCGCGTCCGCGAGGGCAAGCTCCAGGTCCAGCTGATCCACCGGCCCCGCTACGACGACTGGTCGTGGCCCAAGGGCAAGCTCGAGCCCGGCGAGTCGCACCAGGCCGCGGGTGCGCGCGAGGTCGCGGAGGAGACGTCGAAGGCCGTCGTGCTGGGCGTGCCGCTGCCGAGCATGCGCTACCGCATGCCGGACGGCCGCTGGAAGACGGTCACGTACTGGGCCGCCCGGCGGGCGCGCACCGTGGACGACTTCGCCGCGCTCACCGCCCGGCCGCCGGTGGTGCCGGCGTCGCCCACCGAGATCGACCGGGTGCGCTGGCTGGACGCCGACGAGGCGGCCAAGCGCCTGACGCGCCGCACCGACCGCAAGCCCCTGGCCGCGCTGGTCGAGGAGTTCGCGCAGGGCCGGCTCGCGACGCACGTCGTCGTCATCGCGCGGCACGGGCGGGCCGTGGCCCGCGCGACGTGGCCGGGCGACGAGGAGACGCGACCGCTGACGCCCATCGGCCACGCGCACGCCGCCGCTCTGGTGCCGGTGCTGGCCTCCTACGGGGTCACGCGGGTGGTCAGCTCGCGCTGGGAGCGGTGCTCGTCGACGGTCGCGCCGTACGTGCAGGCCACGCGCCTGCGCCCCTGGTACAGCGACCACCTCACCGAGGCCGACCACGAGCGCTCTCCGGGCCGCGTCGCGGCGACCGTGCGGTCGCTGCTGGAGTCGTCGTCGTCGACCGTGCTGTGCACGCACCGGCCGGTGCTGCCGACGGTGCTGGACGTGCTGGGCCAGCACTCGCGGCGTTCGGTCGCCGACGCGCTGCCGTCGGGCGACCCGTTCCTGGAGCCCGGGGAGCTGCTCGTGGCGCACGTGGCGCGCACGCCCAAGGGCCCGCGCGTCGTCGCCGCGGAGCACGTGGTGCCGCCGCTCAGCTGAGCGGCGTCAGACGGTCTTCAGCACCCACGCCAGGACGCCGCTGACCACCGCCGCACCAGGGATGGTCAGAAGCCAGGCGAGGCCGATGTTCTTGGCCACGCCCCAGCGCACCGCCGAGATCCGGCGCGTGGACCCGGCGCCCACGATGGCCGCGGTGATGGTGTGCGTGGTGGAGACGGGGGCGTGCAGCACCATCGCGTTGACGTAGAGCACGATGGCCGACACGGTCTCGGCGACGAACCCGCGCGCGGGGTCGAGCTCGATGATGCGGCGCCCCAGCGTGCGCATGATGCGCCACCCGCCGGAATACGTGCCGAACGAGATCGACGCGGCCGCGGTGAGCTTGACCCAGAGCGGGATGCCCTGGGCGGGGTCGGCCCATCCCACCATCAGCAGGGCGAGGTAGATGACGCCCATGGTCTTCTGCGCGTCCTGCAGGCCGTGCCCGAGCGCCATCGCCGACGCCGACGCCGTCTGCGCGATGCGGAACCGGCGGTGCACCCGCGCCGGGCTGGCGCGGCGCACCAGCCACAGGATGCCCACCATGAGCGCGAAGGCGAGCACGAACCCGAGCACGGGCGAGACGAGCATGGGCACGATGACGTTGTCGACGACGCCGTCCCAGAGCACCGGGAGCCCGCCCGCGAACCCGGCCCCGATCAGCCCTCCGACCAGCGCGTGCGTCGACGATGACGGCAGCCCGAACCACCACGTCACCAGGTTCCACGCGATGGCACCCACCAGGGCGCACAGCACCACGGTGAGCTCCAGGGTGTGGCCGACGTGCCCGAAGTCGATGATCGAGCGGGCGATGGTCTGCGCGACCTCGGTGCCCAGCAGCGCGCCCACGAAGTTCATGACGGCGGCCAGCGCCAGCGCGACGCGCGGCGTCAGCGCGCGCGTGGACACCGACGTCGCGATGGCGTTCGAGGCGTCGTGGAACCCGTTGGTGAAGTCGAACCCGAGCGCGACCGCCACCACGAGCACGACGAGGAACGTCTCCACGCTCAGGACTCCTTGAGCGCGATCGTCTCGACCAGGTTCGCGACGTGCTCGAACCCGTCGCACGCGTGCTCGAGCACGTCCACGATCTCCTTGAGCTTCATGAGGGTGATCGCGTCGGTGGTGTCCTCGAACAGCTCGGCCACGAGCGTGCGGTGCAGCTTGTCGCCCTGGTTCTCCAGGCGGTGGATCTCGACCCAGAAGTCGTGCAGCTTCTCCGTGGTGCGCAGGCGCGGCATCGCCTCGGCGGTCAGCTCGGCGCAGCGCTGCAGCACCTGGACCACGTCGGCCACGCCCGCGGGCAGCTCCTCGACCTTGTACAGGACGATGAGGTCGCAGGCTTCTTCCATGAAGTCCATGACGTCGTCGAGGGCGTTGGCGAGCGCGTAGATGTCGTCGCGGTCGAACGGGGTGATGAAAGTCTGGCTGAGGCGCTTGGTGATGGTGTGGGCGACGTCGTCGGCGTCGTGCTCGGCCTCGGCGAACCGCTCGGCGATGTCCGCCCGGCCGGTCTTGTCGGCACCCAGGAGCTCGGCGAGGAGCCCGGATCCCGCGACCACGTGCCCTGCGAGGGCAGTGAGGAGGTCGAAGTAGGTGGTGTCGTGCGGGATCAGACGCAGGCGCACGCGGTTCTCCCTGGGGCGGTCGTCAGGTGGTGCGCATCAAGGGTAATCGGCGCGAGACCCGCGGGACCACATAAGTTCGATGAGTGGTCGTAAGTACGACGCCGGACCGGGAGCGCCTCTCGGCGCGTGGCCGCTCGTAGCGGCTGAAGATGGAGCCCGGGGCTGCCGCGGTCCGGCGTCGCGCGGGACAGTCTAGTCCAAGGTTCCGGCGCGCCATCGCGCCGCCGACTCCTCGAGCTCCTCGGCCGTCCTGAGCAGGCCCGACGCCCCCCGGGTCATGCGGTCGGCGCCCTGCGGGTCGGCGGCCTCGCGGGCGTCGGCGTCGAACGCGGCACCCGTGGCGAGGATGCGGCAGAAGGATGCGGCGCGCTCGAGCGCGACGGCGAGGTCGCCCGCAAAGACACCCGACAGCACGGCGTCGGCGAGCGCCCGGAGGTCGGCCGGCTGCGGCGCGTCAGCGACACCGGCGACGGCCTCGTGCACGGGAGCCTTGCCGACGCCGAGCCGGTAGCGCAGGCCGACGGTCTGCGGGTCGCGGCGCACCCACTCGCGCAGCACGTACAGGCGCCACAGGGCCCCGGGCAGGGTCACGGGCATGGCGTCGGCCCACATCGCGGCGACGGCGTCGAGGCCCTCCGTCTCCACCAGGTGCACCAGCCGGTCCACGAGGGCCGGGTCCTCGGCGGCGCGCGCCTTGTGGACGACGGCGCGGGCCGTGGTGTGCGCGATCTCGTCGCGCAGGGCCGGGTCGCTCGCGCCCACGAGCTCCTCCGCGTCGCGGGGGTCGAGGCGTGCGGGACGGCGGAAACGGGCGTCAGACATGGCACCAGTGTGCCGCCCGTGTCTGTCTCGACACAGTGTCAGTTTCATAGTTGCTTGTTGCAAGCACCAGTCGTACAGTTGCATGCAGCAACCAAGGAGTGATCGTGATCCCACGCACGTCTCCGGCCGTCGCCCAGCCCACGACCCCCGCCCTCGACCTCTACTCCGCCATGGATGAGCTGGTCCGCGCACAGCGCGAAGCGGGTGCCGTCCTGGCGAGGCACTTCGAGATCCCCCGCGCCAACCTCGGCGTCATCCGCCTGCTCTCGCTGTGCGGCCCCACACAGGTCGCCGACGTCGCAGCCAAGCTGCGCGTCGACGTCTCCGTCGCCAGCCGGCAGATCAGCCACCTCGTCGACGCCGGGTACGTGCGCCGTGAGGTCGACGACGACGACCGGCGCGTGCGGGTGCTCGAGCTGAGCGACAAGGGCCGCGCCCTCATCGACGAGATGACCGCACGGTTCGCCGAGCTGCTCGACCAGGTGTTCGTGGGCTGGTCGGCCGAGGAGCTCGGCGAGGCGGCGAGCCAGGTCCGGCGGGTCGCCGAGGCGATCACCACCCTGCACGACGGTCACTTCCCCGTACACGAACCCCTTAACGAAGAAGGCAGCAACTGATGTCATCGACCACCGTGTCCGACCCGGCCGTGAAGCCGGCGATGTCCCGGCGGGAGACCCTCGAGGCTCTCTCCGGGATCATCCTGGGCATGTTCGTCGCGCTCCTCGCGTCGACGATCACCTCCTCGTCGATGCCGCGCATCGTCGCGGCGCTCGGCGGCTCGCAGAGCTCCTACACCTGGGTCACGACGGCCACGCTGCTCACCACGACGGTGTCCACGCCGCTGTGGGGCAAGTTCGCCGACCTGTTCAACCGCAAGCTCCTGGTGCAGCTCGCCCTCGTGATCACCGTGCTGTCCGCCGCGGCGGCCGGCTTCTCGCAGAACATCGGCATGCTCATCGCGTGCCGCGCCGTCCAGGGCCTGGGCGCCGGCGGTCTGACCGCCCTCGCCACGGTGCTCGTCGCCGACATCGTCTCGCCGCGTGAGCGCGGCCGGTACATGGGCATCATGGGTGGCGTCATGGCGGTCTCCCAGGTGGGCGGCCCGCTGCTCGGCGGCCTGATCACCGACTCGAGCCTCGGCTGGCGCTGGAACTTCTTCATCGGCGTCCCGTTCGCCGTCCTCGCGATCCTCGTGCTGCAGAACACGCTGCACCTGCCCGCCCGGCCCAAGAAGGTCGCGCGCATCGACTACTGGGGCGCCTCGCTCATCTCCGTCGGCGTCGCCCTGCTGCTGCTGTGGGTCACCTTCGCGGGCAACAAGTTCGCGTGGGGCTCGTGGCAGACGGCCGTCATGGTCGTCGTCGCCGTCGGCTGCCTCGTGGCCGCCGTGCTGGTCGAGCGCCTCGTGGACGAGCCGATCATCCCGATGCACCTGTTCGCCAACCGCACGTTCGTGCTCGCGGTCGTCGCGTCGATCTCGGTCGGCGTGGCCATGTACGGCACCGCGGTGTTCCTGTCGCAGTACCTGCAGCTCTCCCGCGGCAAGACGCCGACCCAGTCCAGCCTGCTGACCATCCCGATGGTCGTCGGCACGATGCTCGCCGGCGTGGTGCTCGGCCAGATCATCTCCCGCACCGGCCGCTACAAGGCGATCATGGTGGGCGGCGGCGTCGTCCTCATCGGCTCGCTGCTCGGCATGAGCACCATCGACGCCCACACGAGCTTCGTGCTCATCGGCATCTACCTGTTCGGCCTGGGCCTCTCGGTCGGTGCCCTCATGCAGAACCTGGTCCTCGCCGTGCAGAACACCCTGCACGTCAAGGAGATGGGTACCGGTACGGCGACGGTCGCGTTCTTCCGCTCGCTCGGTGGCGCCATCGGCGTCTCGGCCCTCGGCGCCGTGCTCGCGGCCCGCGTGAAGGACGACGTCGTCAGCGGCCTGACGCACCTCGGGGTGCCGGCCGACCAGCTGGCGGGCGGCTCCAGCGCCGTCCCGGACCTGTCCACCCTGCCCGGGCCGATCCGCGCGATCTTCGAGAACGCGTACGCCGACGGCATCTCGGAGATCTTCCTGATCGCCGTGCCGATGGCCGTGATCGCCCTGGTCGCGACGATCTTCATCAAGGAGATCCCGCTGGGCAAGCGCTCCGGCATCGAGCTGGTGCTCGAGGAGCAGTCGACGGTCGAGCGGGCCCAGGTCGCGGTCGCCGCCGAGGCCGACACGGTGGGCGAGGAGCTCGCCGCCGAGCGCCGCGGCTGACGCCGCACAGCCTCCGCGCGTACGACGACGGCGAGGCGCCCCACCACGGGGCGTCTCGCCGTCGTCGTACTTTGGCCGCGCTTGCTGCCGACTGGCCTGGTCGAGCGCCATGATGAGCGCATGACCGAAGCAACCCAGGTGCCCGACGCGACGAGCGACCCCTACGGTGCCCTCGAACGCGAGCTGCGCGTCCTCGTCCGGCGCGCGGCCTCGACCTCGGCGCAGACCGCGCTGCGGGTGCACCCGGAGCTCGACGGCAGCGCCTACCCGCTGCTCGCGCACATCCACCACTACCCCGGCACCCGGGGTTCCGACCTCGCCGCGCACTTCGGCGTCGGGCGGGCCACCGTGTCCCGGCAGCTCGCGCGCCTGGCCGACCTGGGCCTGATCCGCCGCGAGGTGGACCCGGACGACACGCGCGGCCAGCTCATCACGCTGACGGCCGACGGGCAGGAGCGCTTCGCCGCCGCCAACGCCGGGCGCCGCAACGCGCTGACGCACGCGCTCGCCGAGTGGGACGAGAAGGACGTGGCGACCCTCGCCGTCCTGCTGCGCCGCTACTCCGACGACTGGGTCCGCTGGACCGCGTCGACCGCCGGCGTCACGCCTGCTCGAACGTCAGACTGATCGAGTTCATGCAGTAACGGTCGCCCGTCGGGGTCTGCGGGGCGTCGCCGAACACGTGGCCCAGGTGGCTGCCACAGCGTGCGCAGCGCACCTCGGTGCGGACCATGCCGTGGGTACGGTCCTCCAGCAGCTCGACCCGGTCGCCCGCGAGCGGGCTGTAGAAGCTGGGCCAGCCGCAGTGGGAGTCGAACTTGGTCTCCGAGCGGAACAGCTCGTTGCCGCACGCCCGACACCGGTAGACCCCGACGCGCTTCTCGTCGAGCAGCTCACCCGTCCACGCGCGCTCGGTGGCGGCCTGGCGCAGCACGGCGAACTCGTTCGGGTCGAGCTCGGCCTTCCACTGCTGGTCGGTCTTGGTCACCTCGTACTGGTTGCTCATCTGGCACCTCCGCCACCGGAAACCCGGCGGCCACCCGAGGTGTTCCCGCGGCGCCGGTTGCGCGAGCTGCGGCGCGCGGGGTCGCCGGCGGGAGCCTGGTTCCGCTCCTGTCGCGGCTGCTCGCGGGGACCCGACGTGGGGCGGGCGGCGGGCTGCGCGCCACGGCCGCTGGGCTGCGCGGCACGGGCCGGGCGCTCGTCGACGGGCTGCCCGGGCACCGGCTTGCGGGTCCGCTGCTGCTGACCGCGGCCGGCCGCGGCGCGCGCCTGCTGCGTGCGGGTCGCCTCGGCCTGCGCCTGGCGCTGGCGGATCTCCGGCGTGATGACCGGGGCCGCGACCTCCCCCACGAGAGCGGTCACGGTCGCGTCGCCCGGCTGCACCGGCCGGGGCGTCGCCTTGATCCCGGCCTTGCGGGTCAGGTCGGCCACGTCCTTGCGCTGCTCGGGCAGCATGATCGTCACGACGTCGCCGCCCGAGCCCGCGCGCGCCGTCCGGCCCGAGCGGTGCAGGTACGCCTTGTGCTCGGCCGGCGGGTCCACGTGCACCACGAGCTCGACGTCGTCGACGTGGATGCCGCGCGCGGCGATGTCGGTGGCGACCAGCACCTTGACCTCGCCCGACGTGAACGCGGCGAGGTTGCGCTCGCGTGCGCCCTGGCCCAGGTTGCCGTGCAGGTCGACGGCGGGCACGCCCGCGGTGGTCAGCTGCTTGGCGAGCTTCTTGGCGTGGTGCTTGGTGCGCGTGAACAGCACGCGGCGGCCGGTGCCGGCGGCCAGCTGGTGGACCACGTCGCGCTTGGCCGCGGCGTCGGCGACCTCGAGCACGTGGTGCGTCATCTGGGGCGGCGGCGCGGCGGCCTCGTCCACCGAGTGCGTCACGGGCCGGTCCAGGTAGCGGCTCACCAGCACGTCGACGCCGTTGTCGAGCGTGGCGGAGAACAGCAGGCGCTGGCCGCCCTTCGGCGTGCGGTCGAGCAGGCGGCGCACCACGGGCAGGAACCCGAGGTCGGCCATGTGGTCGGCCTCGTCGAGCACCGTGATCTCGATGCCGTCGAGCGTGAGCAGCTTCTGGTTGAGCAGGTCCTCGAGGCGCCCGGGGCAGGCGACCAGGATGTCGACGCCGGCGTCGAGCGCGGCCACCTGACGCGACTGGGCGACGCCGCCGAACACCGTGGTGGTGCGCAGGCCGAGCGTCGCAGCGAGCGGCGCCGTCGTCGCGTCGATCTGCAGCGCGAGCTCGCGCGTCGGCGCGAGGATCAGCGCGCGCGGGCGGCGCGGCGCGCGGCGTCCGCCGGCCAGGCGCGTGACGACGGGCAGCGCGAACGCGATCGTCTTGCCGGAGCCCGTGCGGCCGCGGCCCAGCACGTCCTTGCCGGCGAGCGAGTCGGGCAGCGACGCCGCCTGGATGGGGAACGGGGCCGTGATGCCGCGCTCCGCGAGCGAGGACACGACGGCGGTGGGCAGACCGAGGTCGGAGAAGTTCATGATGCCTTTCGGGGGCGTGGGCCGCCGCACCCGAACCGGGGGCGATCACCACGACGAGGGCGCCGCGTGGTCTGGGCGCCCACCCTCCAGTGTCGCACGGCGGCGGAACTGGCGGCTGTGGTTGCATGGCGCCCGTGAGCCTCTCCTCCGTCGGCGACGTCATCTCCCAGATCTGGACCGCGGCCACCACCCCGGTGCCCGCGCCGTCGCAGACGTGGGTGATCGCCGCGGGTCTCATCGCCCTGGCCGTCGTGCTGGTGCGGCCCGTGTGGCACGTGGCGCGGCACGTGGTGACGATCGCCCATGAGGGCGCGCACGCGCTCGTCGCGACGCTCACGGGCCGGCGGCTCGATGCCATCCGCCTGCACTCCGACACGTCCGGCCTCACCATCTCCGCGGGCAAGCCGCGCGGCTTCGGCATGGTCGCGACCACGTTCGCCGGCTACGTGGGCCCCGGGCTCGTGGGGCTGGGCGCGGCGTGGCTGCTCAAGGAGGGCTACGCCGTCGGGCTGCTGTGGCTGCTCGTGGTGCTGCTGGCTCTGCTGCTGCTCAAGGTGCGCAACCTGTTCGGGCTGTGGTCGGTGCTGGTCGCGGGCGTGGCGCTCGTGTGCGTGTCGTGGTTCCTCAGCGAGGCCGTGCAGTCCGTGGTCGCGTACGCCGTGACGTGGTTCCTGCTGCTCGGGGCCGTGCGGCCCGTGCTCGAGCTGCAGTCGCAGCGGTTCCGCCGTCAGGCACGCCAGTCCGACGCCGACCAGCTCGCGCGGCTCACCGGGCTGCCCGGGCTGTTCTGGGTGTTCGTGTTCCTGCTGGTCACGGTGGGCGCGCTGGCGCTCGGTGCGACGTGGATCGTCGGTCCGGTGGCTGGATAACCCTTGCCGGGGCCCGGCTCGCGCGGGAAGGCTGGGGGCATGGCGCAGCAGTACGAGCAGATCACCGACCGGCTGGCCGCGTTCATCGCCGCCCAGCACATGTTCTTCGTCGGGACGGCGGCGCGCGACGGCCGCGTCAACGTCTCCCCCAAGGGCCAGGACTCTCTGCGGGTGCTCGGCCCGAACCGCGTGGTGTGGCTCAACGGCACGGGCAGCGGCAACGAGACCGCCGCGCACCTGCGCGAGGTGAACCGCATGACGATCATGTTCTGCTCGTTCGTGCGCGAGCCGCTGATCCTGCGGCTCTATGGCACGGCCACGGAGATCCAGCCCGACGAGCCCGAGTACGCCGAGCTCGAGGCACTCTTCCCGCCGATGCTCGGTGCGCGCCAGGTGTACGACGTCGCCGTCGACCTGGTCCAGACGTCGTGCGGGTACGGCGTGCCGTTCATGGAGTACACGGGCGAACGGCCGCTGATGGCGTCGTGGGCGGAGAAGAAGGGCCCGGAGGGCCTGGCCCGGTACCACGAGGAGAAGAACCTGCGCAGCATCGACGGGTTCGAGACGGGCCTGCGGGTCGGGTCGGCGGTCAGGGATCAGGTCGGCGGCCCCAACCCGCCGAAGTGATCCCCGACCGCCGACCTGATCGCTCCCGTCGGCCTCAGCCCTTCACCGAACCCGCCATCAGACCCCGCACGAAGTAGCGCTGCAGCGCGAAGAACACGATCAGCGGCACCACGATCGAGACGAATGCGCCCGCCGTGAGCAGGTGCCACTCCTGCCCACGGTCGCCCGCCAGCGCAGCGAGAGCCGCCGTCAGCGGTTGGACCGTCTTGGACCCGCCGGAGAACGTGAGGCCCACCAGCAGGTCGTTCCACACCCAGAGGAACTGGAAGATCGCGAAGCTCGCGATCGCGGGCCGCATGAGCGGCAGCATCACGCGCAGGAACACCTGCACGTGCCCGGCGCCGTCGATCTGCGCGGCCTCGACGAGCTCGCGCGGCACCTCGGCCATGAAGTTGTGCAGCAGGAACACGGCGAGAGGCAGCGCGAACACGGAGTGCGCCACCCACAGCGGCAGGAACGGGAAGGTGGCGGCCACGCCGCTGCCCGAGAAGATGCGCAGCAGCGGGATGAGCGCCATCTGCAAGGGCACCACCTGGAGCGCGAACACGCCCACGAACACCGCGTCGCGGCCCTTCCACTGCAGCACGGAGAAGGCGTAGGACGCCATGATCGCGAGCGTCAGCGGGATGAGGGTCGCCGGGATGGCGATGACGACGGAGTTCTGGAAGTAGACCGCCATGTTGTCCGACGGCGACCCGCCCAGCACGCGCTGGTAGTTGTCGAGCGTGAACGCCGGGTGGGCGAAGGCGTGCCACCAGCCGCTCGACCGGATGTCGGCCTCGGGCCGCAGCGACGAGACGAACAGCCCGAGCGTCGGCAGGGTCCACATGACGGCGATGACGATCGCGACGGCGGACCCGATCCGGTTGCCCACCAGGCGGCGGACGCCGGCTGCGGCCGAGCGCCGGGGCGCCGGGGCCCGCGTCGGGACGGCGCGCGGCGCCGCCGTGGTGATCGTGGCACTCATCAGCGCACCGCCTTGCCGGCGGCCATCTGCCGCACGTTGTAGATCACGAGCGGGATGACCAGCACGAAGATGATCACCGCGGTGGCCGACCCGATGCCGTTGTCGCCGAACACGAACGACCAGTCGTACATCTGGTTGGCCAGCACCTGGGTGTCGAACTTGGCGCCCGTCATGGTGCGCGTGATGTCGAAGATCTTCAGCGTGGCGATGGAGATGGTGGTGAGCACGACGACGAGCGACGCGCGGATGCTCGGCACGGTGACCCGCCAGAACATCTGCCACGCGTTGGCGCCGTCGAGCCGGGCCGCCTCGACGATCTCGGCCGGCACGGCCTTGATCGCTGCGGACAGCACCACCATGGCGAAGCCGGACTCGAGCCAGACGAGCACGACGATGAGGAACAGCGTGTTGAGCGGAGCGTCCTGCAGGAACCGCTGCGGCTGCCCGCCGAGCGCCACGATGGTGGCGTTGAGCAGGCCGGTCTGCTGCTGGGCGGCGCCCTTGTAGTCGTAGACGAACCGCCAGATGATGCCGGCGCCCACGAACGAGATCGCGCGGGGCAGGAAGAGCAGCGACTTGGCGACGGCCTCGAACCGCGACCGGTCGACGAGGATCGCGTAGACGAGCCCCATCCCGGTCGCGAGCAGGGGCGTGAGCACCACCCACAGCAGCGTGTTGCGCAGCGACACGGCCCCGGCGGGGTCGGTCAGCACCTGCGCGTAGTTCGACCAGCCGACGAAGGACGTGCTGTTGCCGTCCATCACCGACATCCACATCGTGCGCAGTGCCGGGTACACGAGGCCCACGGCGAGCAGCAGCAACGCCGGGCCGCCGAACACGGCGACCATCACGCCGGTGCGCCCACGCTGCGACCCGCGGTCGGCGAGCCGTGCGACGAGCAGCAGCAGGCCGACGACGGCGGCGAACGCGAGGACCGCGAGCGCCAGCTGGCCGTTCTTCGAGTACAAGAGGAAGCCCATGGCACCTCCTTCAGGTCGGGAGGGGCGGGCGGCGCCGGCCGCCCGCCCCCGCGCGGGTCAGTGCTTGGGCCAGGACTTCTCGACGGTCGCGAGCGCGGCCTTCGAGCTCTGCTTGCCGTCGGTCCAGTCGGTCATCGCGGTCCAGAACGACCCGGCGCCCACCTCGGACGGCATCATGTCGGAGCCGTCGAACCGGGCCACGGCCGACTTGTCCTGCATGAGCTGGAGCGTCAGGCGCAGCACGTCAGACGACGCGTTCTTCGGATCGACGCCCTTGTTCGGGCTGACGACGCCGCCGATCTTCACGCGGCTGTTGGCCCACTCGGGCGAGGCCAGGTAGGCCTGGACGGCCTGCGTCGCCTTGTGGTCGTTGAAGGCCGCGACATAGTCGCCGCCCACGAGCAGCGGCTTCTGGTCGGCGGTGTCGGCCGGCAGGTAGAAGGCGTAGATGTCGCCGTCCGGGCCCACCTTGGTGCCCTCGGGAAGCTGCGCCTCGAAGAACGAGGCGCCGCGGAACAGGTAGCAGGTGTTCTGCAGCACCTGGAGGCCGGCGTCGGCCCACGGCGTCGTCGCGACGGAGCGCGGGTCGCCGATGCCGCCGTTGACGCGCTTCGGGTCCTGGAGGATGGAGCCCGCGCGGTCGAGAGCGGTGACGATCCGGGGGTCGTCGAACGGGATCTTGTGCTGGACCCACTGGTCGTAGACGTCGGGGCCGGCGGTGCGGAGCACCATGTCCTCGAGCCAGTCGGTGGCGGGCCACCCAGTGGCGCCGCCGGACTCGATGCCGGCGCACCACGGCTTGACCGAGCTGCTGCCCTTGTCGGCGGAGATCTTGTCGGTGAGGGCGGTGAGCTCGTCCCACGTCTTCGGCACCTGGTAGCCGGCCTGCTTGAAGGCCTTGGGCGAGTACCAGACGAACGACTTGACCGAGCCCATGATCGGGAACCCGTAGAGCTGGCCGCCGATGGTGCCGTACTTCAGCCAGTCGTCGCTGTAGTTGGCCTTCGCCGCCGTGGTGGCCGCGGCGCCGGCCGGCACCAGGTGGCCCTCCGCCTGCATCCGGGCGAGCAGGCCGGGTTGCGGGAAGATCGCGAGGTCAGGGGCGTTGCCGCCCTCGACCTGCACGAAGATCTGCGACTCGAAGTCGTTGGATCCGTTGTGCTCGATGGTGATGCCGGTGCACTTCTCGAAGTCGGCCCACGAGGCGTCGAGCTGGTCGGCCTCCTGGTCGGTGATGGTCGACGAGATCGTGACCTTCGCGCCGTCGAACGTCCCGTACTTCGCGTACGCGGCACAGGCGGAGTCCTTCGCGGCGCCCGCGGCGGGCCCACCGCCGAGGTTGTCGCCGGCGCACCCGGCCAGAGCGAGCGCCGCCGCGACGCCCCCGGCGGCCAGCATGCTCACACGCTGTGTCCTGGAAGTCTTCACTGTCCTCAGGTCCCCTCATCAGTCTTCGTCGACGTGAACCCGAGAAATGTAAGCGTTTACATGTTACCAATGCAAGACCCCTGATAGTCCTGACAGCCCTGACCTGGGCTTTTACGGGTCTGAGCTAGGCGCGCGGTGCCGCGATCGACCGGCGCGGCGTCCACGTCGCCGGGAAGACGACGCCCGGGCCGGCCGGCTCGCCGGCGAGAGCCGAGAGGATCAGCGTCGCGCCCACGGCGCCCTGACCCGTGGCGTCCTGGGCCATGGTGGCGAGGCCCAGAAGCCCGCCGAGGTCGTGGCCGTCGATTCCGACCACCGACACGTCCTCCGGGACGCGCAGGCCCCGGGCGCCCAGCTCCTCGAGCACGCCGAACGCCATCTCGTCCGAGTGCGCGTAGACGGCCGTGACCTGCGGTGCGCGGTCCAGCAGGCGCGCCGCCGCGGCACGGCCGCCCGCCGTGGTGAAGTCCGCGGCCTCGACGAGGGCGGGGTCGTCCGGCAGGCCCGCGGCGCCGAGCCGCTCCGCCGCGCCGCGGGCCCGCTCCACCGCCGGCGACCACGTCACGTTCCGCGCCGGGGCGCCCTGCACCTGCCCGATGTGCCGGTGGCCGAGGGCGACCAGCTCTCCGACGACGGCGGCCGACCCCACGGCGTCGTCCATGTGCACGCGCGCCCGCCCGGGCGGCCCGGCCCCGATGAACACCATCGGCACGCAGAGCTCGCTGAGCGACTCGAGCTCGGCGTCCGTCACGGGCATGCCCACCACCAGCAGGGCGTCGACGCGGCGGCGCAGCACGCCCGGGTCGATCGCGGCGCGCGTCATCGAGGCGTCGGCCTCGAGCGCGTACAACAGCACGTCGAACCCGGCGGCGCGCAGCGTGCGCTCCGCGCCCTCGATCACGTGGGCGTGGAACCAGCGCGCGATCGACGGCGTGAGCAGCCCGACCGTCCGCGTGCGACCGCTCGCCAGCGAGACGGCGGACGGGCTCGGGACATAGTTGAGCGCCGCCGCGGCACGGAGCACGCGGGCCCGGGTCTCCTCCCGGACCGTCGGCAGGCCGCGCAGCGCGCGCGACACCGTGGCCGTCGAGACGCCCGCGGCGCGCGCGACGTCCTCGATCCCGGTGCCCATGGTCGAAGTGTGCCTCAACGCCCCCGGCCGGCCCGGGTGAAGATGGGGCCGCCCGTCAGGCGGCGTCGGCCCCGACGACGAACGGCGGCCGCCACCCCGGAGGGCGACGGCCGCCGTCGTACGTCACACCTCAGGCCTGCGGCGTGAGGACGAAGCCGGGACCCTGCGCGGCAGGGTCGGTGTCGAGCGTGAGGGCGTCCAGAGCGGGCGCGGCCTCCTTCTCGACGAACACGTGCGTGGCGCCCGACTCGTCGACCACCTGGTCGTCGGGCTGCGGAGCCGGGACAAGCGCCAGCTCGAAGTTGCCGGGCTGACCGGCTGACTGGGCGATCCGGAGACCACCCTCGGTGGGAACGCCGGCCTGCTGAGCCAGGTCCTCGACTGCCGCTCGCGCGTTGTCGGTCACGGTGAGCACGCTGAGCTCCTCTCGTCGGTAACTGCGGGCATCTCCAACCAAGCAGAGGGCGTCACGGAAAGGCAACGCTGAGACGCACTTGGGTGAAAACCTCCCGCATCGTGAGATTCCGCGTGACGGGACTCACAGAGAGGGTCTACCGTGCCCCGCTCAGCCCTGGCAGGTGCCCGAACCGGAGTCCGAGTACGACATCGCCGAGGCGTCCGACGACGCCCCCGCCAGCGCCGGCTTGAACGAGTACGTGTACCCGTTGGGCTTCAGCTGGAAGTTCATCACGCCGTAGCCCTTGTCGTAGGCCGTGACCACGTTCGGGTTCGCGTACGAGCCGTCGACGTTGGTCGCCGTCGCGTCGAGGGCCTCACCGCCGGTCCCGATGATGAACTCGGGGATGCCGTGCTTCGGGTCCGCCTTGCCGGACGGGTCCATGGGCACCGTGCGCGCGTAGGCGTGCTCGTGGCCGTTGAGGATCAGCGTCGCCTTGTTGGCGTAGAGCAGCTTCCACCACGCGTCGGCCACCCCGCCCTCCTGGCTGTCCACGCCGGGGGCCGACGCCGGGGTCGTCGCGGTGCCGGCGTTCGTCGAGCTGAACGTGGGCTGGTGCCAGTAGGCCACCGTGCAGGGCTCGTTGTTCGCCTTGAGGTCGGCGGCCAGCCAGGCGGTCTCCTGGGCAAGCACGCCGCCGTCCGTCGTCGAGCAGTCGTTGTCGAACGCGTCCGAGTTGCACTCCACGTTCAGCGAGATGATGTGCCAGTTGCCCAGGTTGTACGAGTACCAGCCCTGGTTCTGGTCGGTGTCCTGACCGGCCTGGCCGGACGCGTTGGGCGTGCCCGCCTGGTCGTGGCCGTTGAAGTAGCCGAAGTAGCCGACGCCGTTCTGGCCGGGCTCGTTGTCGCCCTTCTTCACGTACGAGTAGTACTCGTGGTTGCCCGGGGCCGGCTTCTCGAGGAACTTCAGGCCACCCCAGGCCTGCTCGAACGAGCCCTCGAAGTCGCTCAGCTTGCCCACCTCGTACTGCTCGTCGCCGAGCAGCGCGACGGCGTCCGGGTGCATCGCGTCGGCCTGCTGGGCCGTGGCGTACTCGGCGTCGTAGCCGCCCAGGCTCGGGCTGCCGCACTTGAGCGAGGCGGGGGTGCTCGCGTTGTCCTCGTCGTTGGGCTCGCACGCGATGTCGCCGACGGCGGCGAGCGTGTACGTGCGGCCGTGAGCGTCCGAGCTCGAGCTCGTGTTGTCGTAGGGCCAGCCGTTGCCGATGTTCTGAGCGACGGCGACGCCGGCGCCGAGGACCGTCACGGCAGCGACGCCGGCGACGATCAGAGGGGTCCTGCGCATGCGGGAGCGCATGTGATTCCTCCAAGAAAAGCGGTGTGACATGGGACGGCGCAATGTTTCACCCGCGGGTGCCTGCGGTAGTGAACCGGCCGGGAACACTGGATGAACACACCGCGTCAGAACGGTCCGCGGTCGCCTCGGCGTCAAGGTTGTCCACAGGCGTTTAGCAGATCGCCGGTCGTCCCGTTATCTTGTGCGCTGCGCGTCTGGACAAGGGGGTGCCCGATGACACGCAAGATCTCTCGCAGGGCCGCCGTCGTGGTTGTCGCGGTGGGCGCCCTGCTCGCGGCGGCAGGGTGTGCGGCCGACGACGGTGCCGCGGGGCCGGGCGCCTCGCACGGGGCCTCGTCGGTGGGGCCGAGCGGGGCTGGCTCGCCTACGCCCTCGCCGGCTGCTTCGCGGGTCGTGGTCAAGCCGGCCCGGCCTGCCTCGATGGACGACGACGGTGCCGTGGGGGCGCAGGCGGCGGCCGTGTACTTCCTGGAGCTCGACTCCTACATGCAGGCGAGCGGGGACACCGCCGAGTGGGAGGCGATGTCGCACGCGGAGTGCGACTACTGCGCCGCGCGGAGCAAGCAGGCGAAGGAGATCCGCGAGTCCAAGTACGTGTGGAACGGCGGAAGCACGACTGCAGCTGTGCTGCACACGTACGTCCAGGACCCAACGACCGGCATCTGGCCAGTCGACATCGAGGTCACCGACCCGCCATCGAAGGTGAGCGCGCCCGACGGCAAGGTTGTCTTCAGTTCAGAACGCGAGCAGTACACGCGGCGCGTTGAAGTTGCGCGGCGCGATGGCACATGGGTGATCGTCGGCGTCGCCAAGGAGAAGTAGCAGATGGAGACGGCCCTTGTTGCTGTCATCGTCTCTGGGGCGATCGCCCTTGGACTTGCACCATCTGGCGACACACCCGGCGGCCCAACAATCACGTCAAACAGCAGTGACGCCACAGACGAGATAGACGTTGCAGCTTCGGGCAGCACAAACACCGACGGCAACGTTGCCGGGAAAGCCGCGCACCTCCCCGCCACCAAGTACCTCCGCGCCGACGCTGCCCTCTGCGCGGTCGCCGACCTGGACAC
>WRHK01000056.1 GCA_009783295.1 Promicromonosporaceae bacterium | reverse complement strand
GATCGGGACGTGCGATGCGCTGCACGTCCCGATCCCGAACCCACGTCCCGATCAGGTGAGCCCGCCGTCAGCCGACCGGCACCACCTTCACCCCCGCCGACGTCGCCGAACCCGGCACGTAGCCGCTCTTCGAACCCGTCACCGTCACCGCGACCACGTGCCCCGCGTCCGTGGCCGGCACGTCGTACGTCGCCGATGTGGCGCCCGCGACGTTCTGGCCGTCCACGCTCCACTGGTAGCCGGCGGTGACGCCGTCGACGGCCCACGTCGGGTCGACGGCGGTGAGCGTCGCACCCGGCGTGGCCGTGCCGGTGACCCGGGCGGCCGACGTCGCAGTGACGGCGGTAGCCTTCGCGTCGGAGGCGATGGCGAACACGTGGAACTTCGCGTTGTCCGGCCACGTGATCGACCTCAGCGCCACGCCCGGCGTCAGCGCGTACGACGGCGTGGCCCACAGCCCGCAGCCGATGCCCTGGACGCCGCCCGCCCAGCGCTGGCCGGCCTTGCCCGCCTGGACGTCGCCGCTGCCCGCGGCCGCGCTGCCCGAGCACCAGTCGGTGAGGGTGACCGAGAGCTGCTGCGTGGAGTCGTCCGCGTAGGTGAGCGTGACGGTCTGGGCCGGGACGGGGCCGTTGTTGAGCGCGCCCACGAACGCGACCTTGGTGGCGCCTGCGAGGCCCACCGAGACGTCCGTGGTCTGGCCGTGGCCCACGATGTTGTCGAAGGCGTCGTTGGCCGAGCCGGCCCCGGCGTCGTGCAGCACGTAGTGCAGCGACGCGTCGGTCGGCGCGGCGTACGAGACGCCCGGGGCCATGCCCGACGACGCCATCGTGTCCCGCAGGAAGTACTCGTCGGCCGCGTCGAAGGCGGCCGAGCCGGGGCGGTCCCGGTCGCCGATCGCCTTGTTGTCGAACCCGCCCTGGTCGGCCGGGACCGCCGCGAGCCACGAGTCCTGCGGCACCACCACGGTGATGTCGGCGACCCGCGCGTCGATGCCGACGTTCCCCTTGACCGTGAGGTGCGCCGTGTACGAGCCGGGCGCGGTGCCGGCGTCCACGGAGACCGTCGCGGGGAGGTCGACCTGGCTCGCCCCGCCGGAGGCGGCGGTGGACCAGTGCTTGTCGAGGTCCACGTGGATCCCGGCGGGAGCGTCGACCTGGACGATGCCGCGCAGCGTGGCCGGCCCGGTGGCGACCACGGCGAGCTTGCTCGCGGTGTGCTCGCCGGCCTTGACGACGACGGCGGCCGGGCTCGCGCTCGCCGTGAGGCGCGCAGCCGGTGCGGCCGTGACCATCGACCCGGGCCGGGAGGCGGCTGCGGTGGCCCAGTCGGAGTGCTCGGCGCCGACGCTGTAGGCCACCGTGCCGGCCGAGGTGAGCTCGGGTCCGGTGAGGTAGGCGCGGTCGCTGGCCTTGCCGCCCACCTGCACGCGCGTGACGTACCGGGAGCCGGCGCCGACGCCCGGCGCGGTGAGGGTGACGGAGTCGTGCCCGGCGTGGGTGGCCGGGTCGAGCGCGAGGCGCACGGCGTCGAACGCCGGCGTGGTCAGGCCCCAGACGTCCGAGCCGGGCATGATCGGGAAGATGCCGATCGAGCTGGCGACGGCCCACGAGGACATCTCGCCGAGGTCGTCGTTGCCGGTCACGCCAGTGGGCCCGTCGGTGAAGAGCGTCAGCGCGGAGCGCACGACGTCGGCCGTCTTCCACGGCTGGCCCGTCCACAGGTAGACGTACGGCGAGGTGAGGTCGGGCTCGTTGTTCGGGTTGTACGTGTGGAAGTCGTAGTAGTTGTACGGGTTCGAGGCCCACACGTTCGCGACGGTGCCCGCGGGGTCGCTGAGCAGCGTGTCGTAGCCGAAGAAGTCGTCGAGGCGGGCGTTGGTCGCCGCGTCGCCGCCCATGAGCCCGATCAGGCCCGGGACGTCCTGCTGGACCAGCCACTGGTACTGCCAGGCCGTGCCCTCGTGGAACCCGGAGTCGGCGGCCGCGGTGCCGGCCGGCACCCACTGGCCGTCGGGCGTGCGCGCGCGGAAGATGCCCGTCGCCGAGTCCCAGATCGAGCGGTAGCTCTGCGACCGGACGGCGTACCGCTGGGCGTCCGCCGTGTGGCCCAGCCCGGCCGCCATCGTGGACAGGGCGCCGTCGGCGAGCGCGTACTCGAGCGTCGCGGAGCCGCCGTGGTCGATGTCGTAGTCGCCGGCCTTGTGCGCGCCGGCCGGGTCCTGCGGCACGAACCCGTCGGCGATGTACGTCGGGTTGCCCATGCGGCCGTTCGCGGGGGAGCTCGCGGGCGGCACGCCGTCGGCGTCCTGCTTGAGGACGGCGTACGCCTCGGCGGCGCGCGACCCCGTGAGCAGGCCCTCGCTCCACGCGGAGACCAGGTACGGGGTGACCGGGTCGCCCGTCATGATGTTGGTCTCGACCGGGCCGTAGCTCCAGCGCGGCGCCCAGCCGCCCTGCTCGCCCTCGAGCACCACGGAGTACGCCATGTCGGACGCCTTGGCGGGCTCGAGCAGCCCGAGCACCTGCTCCTGGCTGCGGTACGTGTCCCACAGCGAGAAGTTCTGGTAGTAGGTGAAGGGCTTGCCGCCCTCGACGGCCGTGTGCACGGCGCCGTCCCAGCCGGTGTAGCGGCCGTCGGTGTCGGATCCGACGTTCGGGGCGAGGAACGTGCGGTAGAGCGCCGAGTAGAAGGTGCGCAGCTGCTCGGTGCGGGCGGCCGCCGTCGGGGCGTTGGTGACGCCCTGCGTCACCTCGACCTTGCCGAGCTGCGCCGCCCAGGTGGCCTGCGCCTGCGCGCGCACCGTGTCGAACGTGCCCGACGTCGGCGTGCCCACCTCGGCGGCGAGGTTCGCGTCGGCGCCGGCGGCGTCGACGTAGCTGAGCGACGTCGCGGCCTGGACGGTCGCGGCGCCGGCGTCGGTGGCGAACTGGAGCCAGGCGCCCGTGCGCTGGGTCGAGGACGCGGCCGTCGACCCGGACGTGCGGGTGTTGCCCGTCCACGTGCCGTACCCGGTGAAGGGCTGGTCGAACGTGGTGGTCGAGTACACCGTGAACGGCTTGGTGTCCTGGCAGAAGCCGTGCACCGTGGTGACCGTACGGACGGTGCGCGTGGCCGGGTCGACGCTGACGCTGGAGCTCGACACGCTCGACAGCGCCTGGCCCGCGTTGACCAGCACGAACGCGTCGGCGCCGGTGGTCGAGGAGAACGTGTACCGCTGCTCGCCCGTGCGCGTGGTGGCGGTGAGCTCGGCCTTGATGTGGTTGCCGGTGCCCGACCCGAGGGACGCGCTGTAGTAGCCGGGGGAGGCCTGCTCCACCTTGTTGCCGGACGCGTCGCGGTCGAACGAGCGCGAGTACCCGCCGTTCGAGTAGTCGGTGGTGGTGGGCACGGAGGTGGTGGGCGTGATCGGCACGAACCCGTCCAGCCCGCACCCGACGCCGGACATGTGGGCCAGCGAGAACCCGCGCACCACGCCCTGCGTGTAGTCGTACCCGGTGTTGTGCCCGGTGTCGGGGGAGAGCTGCACCATGCCGAACGGCACGCTCGCGCCGGGGTAGGTGTTGCCCTCGTTCTGGGTGCCGATGAACGGGTTGACGTAGCCGAGGGCGTCCTGGCCCGTGACGGTCACGGACCCGGCGTCGTCCGCGGCGAGCGCCCCGGGGGCGGTGCCGACGGCGAGCGCGCCCGCGGCGGCGAGGGCCGTGGCGAGCGCGATGGTGCGGGGCAAGGTCTTCGGAACCGTCCTGCGAAGTGGCGGCATGGCTCGTCTCCCAAGGGTCTGACAACGCTGTCGGATGCCGCGACGCTAGCCCGGGTCACACGTCTCGTGCAAGAGGTCTTGCCGTTCCTCCAAGGTCGTGCCAAGGTGGATGGCGCTCTCTGACAACGCTGTCACTCAACCGAGGAGAACGACACGATGACGTGGAGATCCACCCGAACCCGGCACCGGTCCACGAGCGCGCTCGTGGTCGCCGGCGCGCTCGCGGCCGGCGGCCTCGCCCTCGCCCCGGGTGCGAACGCCGCCCCGTCACCGACCTGGGTCGACGACCCGGCGTCCACCGTCAACACGCTCGCCGGCACCGGGACCGGTGGCACCACCGTCGGGTCGATCAACGACTTCCCCGGGCCGACCGTGCCGTTCGGCATGGTGCAGTTCTCGCCCGACAACCCGAACACGGGCCAGGGCTACTACTACGGCAACTCGACGCTGCGGGGCTTCGGCCTGGACCAGGCGTCGCAGGGCTGCGGCGCGCTGGGCGACTTCCCGGTGCTGCCGACGACGACGTCGATGGCGGCGTCCGCCCGCCCGTGGACGCGCACCGAGTCGTACACGCACGACGGCGAGGTGGGCACCCCCGGGTACTACAAGCTGGTCAGCAAGGACACCGACGGGGCCTCGATCACCTCGGAGCTGAGCGCCGCCACCCGCACGGGTGTCGCGACGTTCACGTTCCCAGCGGGCACGACGCCGTCGATCACGTTCCGCTCGGGCGTGTCGAACAGCAGCACGCGCTCGGGCTCGCTCAACGTCAACCCGAGCACCGGCGTGATCACGGGCGTCACGACGTCGGGCAACTTCTGCGGCAAGAACAACTCCTACACGGCCTACTTCGCGGCCCGCGTCGACCAGACGTTCACGTCGTACGGCGCGTGGAACGAGTCGACGGGCGCGGTCACCGTGGGTGACGGCAGCCACGACGCCGAGGTGGCCAACGCCCGCGCCGGCGGCTACGTCTCGTTCGCCCCGGGCACCACCACGGTGCGGCTCAAGATCGCGATGTCGTACGTGAGCACGGACAACGCGATCCTCAACATGGACACCGAGGTGCCGACGCCGGGTGGCGCGGCGGCGGGCACGACGCCCTACGGCTCGTTCGCCGCGGCGTTCGACGGCACGCGCCAGGCCGCGCACGACGCCTGGGACACCGCGCTGTCGAAGGTCCAGGTGAGCGACACCGCCCCGGCAGCCGAGACCAGCACCTTCTACCACTCGCTGTACCGGTCGCTGCTGCACCCCAACACGTTCGACGACGTCAACGGGCAGTACATCGGCTTCGAGGCGAAGCCGCAGGTGCACAACGTCTCGGAGCACCCCGGGGCCGACGGGCGTGCGCGGCACCAGTACGCGTACTTCTCCGACTGGGACACCTACCGCTCGCTGGTGCCGCTGCAGGCCGCGCTGTTCCCGGACCAGGCGTCCGACATGGCGCAGTCGCTGGTCGACGACGCCGACCAGTCGGGCTCGTTCCCGCGCTGGGCGTTCGCGAACGCCGGCACCAACCAGATGAGCGGCGACAACCCCGTCGCGCTCATCGCGCAGACGTGGGCGTACGGCGCCAAGGACTTCGACGTCGACTCCGCGCTCGACCACATGGTGGCCGGCGCCGTCGGGCCGCAGGCCGGGCAGAACACGGGCGGCACCAACAACCAGGCGCTCGAGCGTCCCGGCGCGGCCGTCTACGACGCGCGGCACTACGCCCCGCAGGTCAAGCAGTTCCAGGTGGACCACGCGGTCACCGGGGCGTCCATCACCGAGGAGTACTCGATCGACGACTTCGCCATCGCGCAGCTCGCCGCCGACCGGGGCCGCGCCGACGTCGCGCAGCAGTTCCAGGACCGCTCGCACTACTGGCAGAACCTGTTCAACCCGCGCACGCGCACCATCTCGCCGCGCGACCTGTCGGGCGCGTTCCCGACCGGAGACGGGCAGAGCATCCCGAGCAGCTTCGGGTACCGGGGCAACGTCGACGGGTTCGGCATGGTCGGCTACGACGAGGGCACCGCCGAGCAGTACCTGTGGCTGGTGCCGCAGGACGTCGAGGGCCTGGTCACCGGCCTGGGCGGCAAGGCCGTGACGGCCGCGCGGCTCGACGCGTTCATGTCCCACGGCCTCAACGTGGGCGCCAACGCGCCGTACATGTGGGCCGGCAACGAGCCGGACTTCTTCGTGCCGTGGCTGTACGACTACCTCGGAGAGCCGTGGCGCACCTCCGAGGTGGTCGACCAGATCCGCACCACGCTGTTCGGGCCCGACCCGGACGGCGCGGAGCCGGGCAACGACGACCTCGGCGCCCAGTCCAGCTGGTACGTCTGGGCCGCGCTCGGCATGTTCCCCGTGACGCCGGCCACCGACGTCGTCGCGGTCAACGCCCCCGCGTTCGACGCCGCGCGCGTGCACCTGGGCTCCGGCGCGACGCTCGACCTGACGGCCGCCGGGGCCAACGAGGGCAGCCGCTACGTCCAGGGCCTCGCCGTCGACGGCCAGGCGCGCAGCCAGACCTTCCTGCCGACGGGCACCCTGACGCGCGGCGGCACGGTCGACTTCACGCTCGGCACCGACCACGCCGACGGGTGGGGCACCGGGGCGGGCGACGTGCCGCCCTCGTTCGGCCAGGGCCGCCAGGAGATCGCGATCGACGCCACCCCGGCGCCGGCCACCGTCGCCCCCGGCGGGTCCGTCGACCTCACCGCGTACGTCCAGCGGTTCAAGCCCGAGCCGTCGCCGCAGCCCTACCAGGTGTTCGCCACCGGCACCCACGCGGGCCTCAGCGTCGCCAAGGTGCACGGCACGCTCGACGACACGGGCGCCGGCAACGTCGGCCTCACCGTCGTCGCCGCCGCCGACGCCGCCCCCGGCTGGGTCGACGTGCCGCTCACGGTGCACTCCGGCACCTCCTGGGGCACCACCACGGTGCACGTGCGGGTCTCCGCGCCCGACGGCGTCGTCGCCGCGCCCACGCTGCTCGGCACGTCGTCGCAGGACGCCATCGCGGCGAACTTCGACGGCGGCGGCAACAGCTACTCGCGCGAGCAGCTCGCCTCCGTCGGGCTCACGCCCGGCGCCACCGTGAAGCTCGGCAACGGCACCGCGTTCACCTGGCCGAGCACGCCCGAGGGGCTGCCCGAGACCATCCAGACGCGCGGCCAGACCATCGCGCTGGACCGCCCGGCCCGCACCCTGTCGTTCGTCGGGTCGAGCGTCAACGGCGGCAACCAGGCGGAGGCCACCGTCACCCTGAGCGACGGGAGCACGGCCACCGCCGACCTCTCCTTCGGCGACTGGGTGCTGCCGTCCAACGTGGGCAGCAAGGCCGACGGGACGCTCCAGCCCGTGTTCGGCAACACCGTCGTGGCGTGGACGCCCGTCCGCAACGCCTCGTCGAGCGACCCCGGGGCGTACGTGTTCGCGACGGCGCCCTACACGGCGCCCGACGGGCTGACCGTCGTCTCCGTGACCCTGCCGAACAACGGCAACCTGCGCGTGTTCGCGATCGCGCAGGACCCGGCCCAGTGACCCGACGCTCGCGGGGTGCCGCCGTCCGCCGCACCCCGCGAGCGCGCCCCATCACGAAGGAGTGAGACCGCGTGGCCTTATCGCTGATCCATCCCCTCCCGGCCCGGCCGAGGTCGCGCGTCGCGGCGCTCGCCGTCGCCGGCCTGGTCGGCGCCTCGGCGTTCGCCGTGGCGCCGTCGGCAGCCGCGGCACCCGACGGGCACCCGGCGTCGTCCGACGCCGTGGTGTCCGGCGACGCCCGGTTCGAGGTGCTCTCGCCGACCCTCATCCGCACCGAGTACGCCGGCGACGCGGCGTTCCTCGACGCCGCGACCTTCAACGCCGTGGGCCGCGACGGGTTCGCGCCCGCCCACGTCACGACGTCGACCGCCGACGGGTGGCTGACGATCACCACCGACGCCGCGACGCTGCGCTACAAGGTGGGCTCGGGCCCCTTCAGCACGGACAACCTGCGCCTCACCGTGCGCACGGGCGGCCAGACGGTCGACGCCGCGCCGTGGGCGTCGTCGCTGCCGCCGAGCTGCGCGGTCGGCGCGCTGTGCGAGGCCGAGGACCTGACCCTCTCCGGCGCCACCTTCGCCTCCGACCACACCGGGTACACCGGCCGCGGGTTCGCCGCCGGGTTCGACTCGGTGGGGGACTCCCTCACGTTCGGAGTCGACCCGGCGCAGGCCGGCGACGACGACGTGGTGCTGCGCTACGCGAACGCGCAGGGCGGCGACGGCCAGAACGTCACGCGCACCCTCAGCGTGGCGGTCGACGGCGGCACGCCGCAGCAGGTCACCCTGCCGCGCACGGGCAGCTGGGACACGTGGGCGACCGCCACGGCCCCGCTGCACCTCACCGCGGGGGCGCACACCGTGGTGGTCGAGCAGACGCCCGCCGACTCCGGCCACGTCAACATCGACAGCCTGGCCGTCGTCGACCATGGCGCGGCCTACCCCGGCCCCACGCCGCACACCGCGCAGCCGTGCGCGTTCGGCGCGGTCTGCGAGGCCGACGCCGTCGGCACGATGGCCGGCGGGGCCAAGCAGGCGTTCGACCACAACGGGGCCTCGGGCGGCGCGTTCGTCGCGGGGCTCGAGCGCGCGGGCGCGTCGGACGCGTTCCGGGTGACGGGCGTGCCCGCCGCAGGCAGCTACGCGCTGCAGGTGCGCTACGCCAACTGGGCGGCCGGCAGCCAGCCGGTCCAGGCCCGGCGGGTGTCCGTCACGACGGCGGGCGACACCACCACCACGGCGACCCTCGACCCGACGAGCAGCTGGGACACCTGGCGCACCGTCGCCGTCCCGGTCACCCTCCCGGCGGGCGACAGCATCGTGACCCTGGGCTGCCCCGACGCGGCGGCCTGCAACGTGAACGTCGACACCGTCGCGGTCACCGCGGCCGACGCCCCGCTGCTCGCGCCGCACGCACCGCTCGGCGGCTACCGGCGCGGCCTCGACGGCGTCGACGGCACGCCCCGCACCAACCCCGGGGTGCTGTACCAGGACGGCTGGAGCCTGCTCGACGACACGACGTCGGCGGTCTACGACCCCACGACCGAGGCGGTGAGCCAGCGTGCGGCCCACCCCGGCAGCACCGTCCAGGACGGGTACGTGTTCGCCTACGGGCAGGACTACGCGCAGGGGCTCCAGGACCTGTCCACGCTGACCGGCCCGTCCCTGCTGCTGCCGCGCTGGGCGTACGGCCTGTGGTACTCCGAGTACTACGACCGCACCCAGTCGGCCCTCGAGGACACGATCGTGCCGGCGTTCCGGACCGCGGGCGTCCCGCTCGACGTGCTGGCCGTCGACACCGACTTCAAGTCACCGAACCGGTGGAACGGGTGGGAGGTCGACCCCAGCCGGTTCCCGGACCCGGCCGGCTTCTTCGACTGGGCGCACTCCCAGGGCCTGCACACCACGATGAACATCCACCCGAGCATCCTGGCGTCGGACCCGCAGTTCGCCGCGGCCCAGGCCACCGCGAAGGGCAAGCTCAAGCCGGGCAGCTGCGGCGGCGGGGGCAAGGACTGCTACGTCTTCGACTTCGGCGACCCCGACCAGCTCACCGCGTACCTGGGCCTGCACCGGCAGATCGACCAGCTCGGCAACGACCTGTGGTGGATGGACTGGTGCTGCGACGCCTCGGTGTCGTCCCTCCAGGGCGTCACGGGCGACGCGTGGATCAACCAGAAGTACGCCGACGAGACCGCTTCTCGGACCGGGCGCGGGTTCGCGTTCTCCCGCGCCTTCGGGTCGCTGGAGGACGGCGGGTACAGCACGCCCGTGGCCGTGCCGACGGGGCCGTGGGCCGACAAGCGCACCACGCTCCACTTCACGGGAGACACGACGTCGGACTGGCAGACGCTCCGGATGGAGGTCGGCTACACGGGCGGCGAGGGCGCGGCGACGGGCATGTCGAACGTCAGCCACGACATCGGCGGCCACACCGGCGGCCTGCAGCAGCCCGGCAGCGAGCCCGGCTCCACGCAGCTGCCCGGCGACCTGTACGCCCGGTGGGTGCAGCTCGGCACGTTCCAGCCGGTCGACCGGCTGCACTCCAACCACAGCGACCGGCTGCCGTGGCAGTACGGGGCGGCGGCGGACGCGTCCGCGACGGCGTTCCTCAACCTGCGCGAGAACCTGGTGCCCTACACCTACGCGCTCGCGCAGCAGGCGACGGCGACGGGCACGCCGATCGTGCGGCCGCTCTACCTGGCCTACCCCGGCCAGCAGGAGTCGTACGCGCAGGCGGACAACGAGTACCTGTACGGCCCCGACGTCCTGGTCGCACCCGTCACCACGCCTGGCACGACGGCGACGACGCGGGTCTGGTTCCCGGCCGGGTCGACGTGGACCGACTGGTTCACGGGCACGACGTACCAGGGCGGCACGTCGGCCGACGTCACCACCGGGCTCGACACGATGCCCGTGTTCGTCAAGGGCGGCGGGATCGTCACCACGCGCAGCGCCGACGTGACGAACGACGTGCAGAACCCGCTCGACGCCGTGACCGTCACGGCGGCGGCCGACGCCTCCGGGGCGTTCTCGCTCTACGAGGACGACGGCACCACCACCGACGCCGCCGCGCACACGACCACCCGGGTCACCACCCGCCAGGACGGCAACACCCAACGCCTGACGGTCGAGCCCGCCCAGGGCTCGTTCCCGGGCCAGGTCACGTCCCGCACCTGGACGGTCCGGTTCCTCGACGCCACCGCGCCGACGGCCGTCCACGTGAACGGGCACCTCATGGGCTCCGACGCGTGGTCGTACGACCCGGCCACGCGGGTGCTCACCGTGAGCGCGCCGGCGCAGCCCACCGGCGCGCGCCTGGCCGTCAGCTACAAGTAGACGGCCGCTCCGGACCCGGCGGGCCCGACCACCACCGATGGCCGGGCCCGCCGGGGCCCACGTCCGGACAAAGGACCGGAGCGGTTCCGACGTCACCACTAGGATGGCGACCCGTGAGCACGACCGACGTCACCCCGGCCACCGAGGGCTCCCGCGAGCCCTCATTCCGCTACACGCCCGCACTGGCTCAGGAGATCGAGCAGCGCTGGCAGGACCGCTGGGAGGAGCGCGGCACGTTCCACGCCGCGAACCCGACGGGCGCGCTCACCGGCCCCGGCGGGGCCGCCGCCACCGGCAGCCCGTTCTTCATCATGGACATGTTCCCGTACCCCTCGGGCGCGGGCCTGCACGTCGGCCACCCGCTGGGCTACATCGCCACCGACGTCGTGGGGCGCTTCCGCCGCATGCAGGGCGACAACGTGCTGCACGCCCTGGGCTACGACGCGTTCGGCCTGCCGGCCGAGCAGTACGCCGTCCAGACCGGCCAGCACCCGCGCGTCACCACCGAGGCGAACATCGCCACCATGCGCCGCCAGCTGCGCCGCATGGGCCTGGCGCACGACCCGCGCCGCACCTTCGCGACGATCGACCCCGAGTACGTCCGCTGGACGCAGTGGATCTTCCTGCAGATCTTCGACTCCTGGTACGACGCCGAGGCTGTCCGGGCGGATGGCGGACGCGGCCGCGCCCGCCGGATCTCCGAGCTGCGCGACGAGCTGGCCGTCGGCACGCGCGCCGTGCCCGGCTACCCGGCCGGCACCGCGTGGGCCGGCCTGAGCGAGGTCGAGCAGCGCGACGTCGTCGACGCCCAGCGCCTGGCCTACGTGGACGAGTCGCCCGTGAACTGGGCGCCCGGCCTGGGCACCGTGCTGGCCAACGAGGAGGTCACGGCCGACGGCCGCTCCGAGCGGGGCAACTTCCCGGTGTTCACCAAGGCATTGCGCCAGTGGAAGATGCGCATCACCGCCTACGCGGACCGCCTGACCGACGACCTGGAGCTCATCGACTGGCCCGAGAAGGTCAAGTCGATGCAGCGCAACTGGATCGGCCGCTCCACCGGCGCGAACGTGCGGTTCGCGGCCATCGGTGGCGGCGAGGTCGAGGTGTTCACCACGCGCCCCGACACGCTGTTCGGCGCCACCTTCATGGTCGTCTCGCCCGAGCACCCGCTGCTGGACGAGGTGCCCGCCGTCTGGCCCGACGGCACCAAGGACGTGTGGGCCGGCGGGCACAAGACGCCCATCGAGGCCGTCGCCGCCTACCGCAAGGCCGCCGCCGCGAAGACCGCCGTCGAGCGCCAGGCCGACGCCGGCAAGAAGACCGGCGTGTTCTCCGGCCACCTGGCCGTCAACCCGCTGACCGGCACGCTCATCCCCGTGTTCACGGCCGACTACGTGCTGATGGGCTACGGCACCGGCGCCATCATGGCCGTGCCCGGCGGCGACGAGCGCGACTACGCGTTCGCCAAGGCGTTCGACCTGCCGGTGGTCTACACCGTTGCCCCCGAGGGCGGCCTGCCCGAGGGCTTCGACGACGCGTGGACGGGCGACGGCGTCACCGTCAGCTCTCCGGCGCCCGACGCCGGCGACATCCCCGCGAGCGACCTGGTGCTCAACGGCCTGCACGTCGCCGAGGCGAAGGCCGCGACGATCGCATGGCTCGAGCAGCGCGGCATCGGCGCGGGCACCGTCACCTACCGTCTGCGCGACTGGCTGTTCAGCCGCCAGCGCTACTGGGGCGAGCCGTTCCCCATCGTGTGGGACTCCGAGGATCGCCCCGTCGCGATCCCCGAGAAGATGCTGCCCGTCGACCTGCCCGACGTGCCCGACTACGCGCCGCGCACGTTCGACCCGGAGGACAAGGACTCCTCGCCCGAGGCGCCGCTGGGTCGCAACGCCGACTGGGTGAACGTGACCCTGGACCTGGGCGACGGGCCGAAGCAGTACCGCCGCGACACCAACACGATGCCCAACTGGGCCGGGTCGTGCTGGTACTACCTGCGCTACCTGGACCCCACGCTGACCGACGGCGACGCCGCGGTGGACCCGGAGCTCGAGCGGTACTGGATGGGCCCCCGCCACAACGCCACCTCCGGCGTCGCGGGCGGCGTCGACCTGTACGTGGGCGGCGTCGAGCACGCCGTGCTGCACCTGCTCTACGCACGGTTCTGGCACAAGGTGCTGTTCGACCTGGGCTTCGTCTCGGCCGTCGAGCCGTTCGGCAAGCTGTTCAACCAGGGCTACATCCAGGCGTACGCGTTCCGCGACGCCCACGGGTTCCCGGTGCCGGCCGCCGAGGTCGAGGGCGACGAGCAGACGGGCTGGACCTGGGACGGCCAGGCCGTCACGCGCGAGTACGGCAAGATGGGCAAGTCCCTGAAGAACGTGGTCACGCCCGACGAGATGTACGAGGCGTACGGCGCCGACACGTTCCGCGTCTACGAGATGTCGATGGGCCCGCTGGACCTGTCGCGCCCATGGAACACGCGCGACGTCGTCGGCTCGCAGCGGTTCCTGCAGCGCCTGTGGCGCAACGTCGTCTCGGAGGAGACCGGCGAGGTCACCGTCAGCGACGACGCCGCGAGCACCGAGACGCTGCGCGCCGTGCACCGCACGATCGCCGACGTCACCGCCGAGATGGAGGGCATGCGCCCCAACACGGCGATCGCCAAGCTCATCACGCTGAACAACCACCTCACCGGCCTGGAGTCGGTGCCGCGCGCCGCCGTCGAGCCGCTGGTGCTCATGACCGCGCCCGTGGCGCCGCACCTGGCCGAGGAGCTGTGGTCGCGGCTGGGGCACACGGAGTCGCTGGCGCACGAGCCGTTCCCTGTCGCCGACGCCGAGTACCTGGTCGAGGACACCGTCACGTGCGTGGTCCAGGTGCAGGGCAAGGTGCGCGGGCGCCTGGAGGTGCCGCCGTCGATCAGCGACGCCGACCTGCAGGCCGCGGCGCTCGCCGAGCCCCACGTGGTCAAGGCGATGGACGGCAAGCCGGTGCGCAAGGTGATCGTGCGCGCGCCCAGGCTCGTCAACATCGTCGTGTGAGCACGCCTGAGTGAACCGCATCGAAGGCGCGTACACGGGGGCGCTGCGCGCCTTCCGCAGCCCCACCCTCGCCCTGCTGCACAAGCGTGACGCCCCGCTGGTCGTCGCGCTCCTCTCGAGCGTGTTCCGGCCCGACCGCACCACCGTGCAGGTCGCGGACGCGCACACCGAGATGGCCGACGCCGTCGGGCAGCTGCGTGCCGCCGGGTACGACGACCTGCCGGACCGGTCGGCGCGCGAGCTGTGCCGGTCCTGGGTCGACGCCGGGTGGCTGGTGCGGCAGGTCGACGACGACGGCGCCGAGGTGTACCGCCTGTCGGCGCACGCCGTCGGGGCGCTCGAGGTGGCGGGGCGCGCCGGGGGAGGCCGGGCCCGCGTGAGCCGCTCGCGCGTGCTCACGCTGCTCGACGCGGTCGAGCGCCTGGCCGACGACGCCGACCCCGACGTCGTCGCGCGGATCGCCCGCCTGACCCGCGAGATCCAGGAGCGCGAGGAGCAGCGCGACCGCCTCGAGCGGACGGGCGTCGTCGAGCCTGTCGACGACGAGCACCTGCTCGAGGCGGCCGAGAACGTGCTGCTGCTGATCCGCGAGCTGCCGGCCGACTTCGCGCTGGTCGCCGAGTCGATCAAGGCGATCCAGCGCGAGACCGTCACGGCGCTGCGCCAGGACGAGCGGCCCACGGGCGAGGTGCTGCGCGACTACCTGGAGCGCGCGGAGCACCTCATGGAGTCGACCGCCGAGGGGCGCGCGTTCGCGGGTGCCAAGACGCTGCTCGACGACCCGCTGCGGCTCGACCAGCTGGCCCAGTCGCTCGACGTGGTGCTGCGGCACCGGTTCGCCGCCCGCCTGCCCGAGCAGCAGCGCGCCGAGCTGCGCGCCATCACGCAGCGCATCGAGCAGGGCTTCGCGGACGTGCTCACGGCCCAGCGCCAGGCGTCGCGCGTCATCACCACGCAGGTGCGCCACCACGACCCGCTGCGCGACCGGCAGGTCGACGACCTGCTGCGCGACGTCATCTCCGCCCTGGGCACGTGGATGCCGACGACGCGCCGCGCGCAGCCGGTGGACGTGCTGCGGCGCCTGCCGCGCGCCGACGTCGGGCGGCTGCGCCAGACCCTCGCCGACCTGCGGCCGCCGGAGGGCCCCGAGCCCCTGACGGTCTGGGACGACGACGAGGCGGCCTCGCTCGAGCACGCGCAGGCGTGGGGCGGCCCCCGCTACGCCGAGCTCGCCGGCCTGCTCGCTGCGGCCGACGACGGCGCCGACCTGGCCGCCGTCTTCGCGTCGGCGGACGCCGCCACCCGCCGCCCCGTCGACCTGGTCGGGCTGCTCGAGCTCGCCGGCCGTGACGGGCTCGTGGACCGCGACGAGGTGGTGGTGGTCGAGGCCGTGCGCCCCGACGGCACGCGCCGCCGCCTCGCCCTCGAAGGGGCGGCTCTCGCGCCGCGCCCCCACCCGACCACCCCCGGCGACCCCGAGGTGACCGATGACTGACGACCTGCAGACCGCACGCCCCGACGACGGCGGCTTCATCGCCCCCGTCGCCATGGAGGCCGACCCCACGGAGCTGTTCGCCGGCGACACCGGCACGCTCGACCCCGCCGCGCGCGTGGTGCTGGTCGACCTGCTGCGCCGCCGCTTCCTGTCCGCCGAGCGCACCCCGGACCGGTGGCGTTCCCTGCTGGAGCACCAGGGCGTCATCGAGTCGCGGCTGCACGACCTGTTCGTGACCCTCGTGGTGGACCGCGACCGCGGCATCGCCTACAAGCGCCAGGTGCGCGTGGGCGAGGTCGACATCCCGATCCTGCTGCGCGACGAGCCCTACACCCGCATCGAGACGGTGCTGCTGGTGCAGCTGCGCACGCTGCACCAGCAGGAGTCGCGGGCGGGGGAGGTGGCCGCGCGCGTCGACGCCGAGGAGCTCGAGCAGTGGGCGCTCAGCTACCTCGACCCGGCCGAGACGAACGTCGCTGCCCGGCAGCGGGAGGTGCGGGGCGCCGTCGGGCGCCTGGTCACGGAGGGGTTCCTGGTCGAGGAGACGCCGGGGCGGTTCCGCATCACGGCGCTCATCGAGGTGGCGCTGCCGGTCGACCGGCTCGCGGAGCTCGCGGAGTGGCTGCGGGCCGGGCACGTGGCTGCGGCCGAGCCCGCGCTCGACACGCGCGACGACGAGGAGGACGACGAATGAGCATGGTCGACACCCTCTTCGGGCTGATCCCCGCCGCCTCCACGGGGCAGCAGTGGGTGGCCCGCGACCTCCAGGTGGTCAACTGGGGCGGCTACGACGGCCCGCAGCGCGTGCGCCTCGCCTCGACGGCGACGCTGCTCGCGGGCGGCTCCGGCTCGGGCAAGTCCACCCTCATGGACGCGTACATCGCGCTGCTCATGCCGCACACCACGCCGTTCAACGGCGCGTCGAACGGCGGCGTCGTCGGGCGGCCGCGCGGCAAGGACCAGCGCAACGTCATCAGCTACGCGCGCGGCAAGCTCGACGAGTCGCGCACCGCGGACGGCACGCGCGAGCGCGTGCTGCGCGGGGACGGCCGCGACACGTGGACGGCGATCGCGATGACGTGGGCCGACCAGGCGGGCACCGAGCTGACGGCGCTGCGCGCCTGGTACGTCCCGGCCGGCGCGACGACGATGGACGCCCTCACGGCCGTCCGCGCGACGGTCGCCGGGCCGTTCGACCTGCGCGACCTGGCGTCCGCGGCGGACCAGCGCCTCGCACGCCCTGCGCTCACGGCGCTGGGCCTGACCTGCTTCGACACCGACCGCGAGTTCGCCGCCCGCCTGTACTCGAGCCTCGGCATCGGCGCGGCCGGCGGGGGCGACAAGGCGGTCGGGCTGCTGGCGCGCATCCAGGCGGGCCAGCAGATCACCACCGTGGACGCCCTCTACAAGTCGATGGTGCTGGAGGAGCCCGAGACGCTCGCCAAGGCAGACGACGTCGTCGAGCACTTCGACGAGCTCGCCGGCACGCGGCAGCAGATGCTCACCGCACGCGAGCAGGTGCGCGCGCTCGCGCCGATGCGCGGGCACCGGGCCGTGGTGGACGCCGCGCGGGAGCGCCTCGCCGTGATCGACGGCGCGGGCCTGCCCGCCGACGACGCCTCGCCCATGGGCCTGTGGCGGGCCGAGCGGCGCTCGGTGCTGCTGCGCGCGCTGGAGGACGACGTGCGCGGCCGCTCGCGCGCCGCCGACGACCGCGTGCGCGAGCTCGACGCCGCCGCCAAGACCGGCAAGGCGGAGCTCGACGCCATCCGGCAGCAGCTGTGGGCCCAGGGCGGCGAGCGGCTGCACCAGGCCGAGGCGGAGCTCGCGCGGGCCGAGGCACGCCTGGCGGAGGTGGACCGCGGCCGCGCCAAGCTCGACGCCGCGCTGGAGGTGCTGCAGGCGACGGTCGGCTCGCGCGCCGACTTCGACCGGCTCGCGGCCTCGTCGAAGGCCCGGCTCGCCGACACGGGCGACCGGCACGCGGCGTTCGACGCCCGCGACCGGGCGCGCGACGCCCAGCGCTCCGCGGAGCGCGACCTGGCCGCCCTGGAGACGGAGCGCGACTCGCTGGCCGCCCGCCGCGGCAACGTGCCGGACGTGCTGCACCGCGCCCGCGTCGCGCTCGCGACCGCCGCCGGGCTCGAGGTCGACGACCTGCCGTTCGTCGCCGAGCTGGTCGAGGTGCGCACCGAGCACGAGCAGTGGCGCGAGGCGTTCAACCTGGCCCTGGGCGGGTTCGCGACCACGCTGCTTCTCGACGCCGCCCACCTGGACCGGTTCCGGACGGCGATCGACGCCGTGCCGTCGTCGGTGCGGCTGCGGTTCGAGGGCGTGCCCACGGGCCTGGCCAGCAGCACCCGTCCCGACGGAGCGACGCTGCCCGGCCGCCTCGAGCTCGCGCGCAGCCCGTTCGAGGGCTGGCTGCGCGAGCACCTCGCGGAGCGCTACGCCTACGTGTGCGTGGACTCGACCGCGGACCTGGCGCGGCACCCGTACGCGCTGACGCGCGCCGGCCAGGTCTCCGAGCGGGCGCGCGGCGCGCACGGCGGCCACGGCCGCGCCAACGTGCTGGGCTTCACCAACGCCCGCCGCCTCGCCGAGCTCGACCGCGAGGCCGACGCCGCGCGCGAGGTGCTGCGCACGGCCGCCGAGGCGTTCCGCGGCGCCGTGCTGCGGCTCGACGCCGTCGAGGAGCAGGCCGCCGCCGCCCGCACCATCGCCGAGCTGGCCTGGGACGACGTCGACACCGCGAGCGCTCGTGCCGCGTGCGACCGGTGGCGCGACGTCATCGCGCAGGCCCGCACGGAGAACCCCGAGCTCGACGACCTGCGTGCCCGTGCCGGCGACCTCGACGAGCGCGTCGACGCCCTCACGCAGGAGCTGGGCCGCGCCAAGGGTGCCGCCGGCGACCTGCGGTCCGCGTGGGAGAAGGTGAGCGACGACGTCGACGCCGCGCAGCGCGTGCTCGACGACGCCGCCGATCGCGGCGACGCCGTCGCCGACGCCCAGCGCGCCTACCTGGACGAGGTGCTCGCGGACGCGTCCGACGACGACGCCACGGGCGCCGACCCGCAGCACGCGCTCGACGCGTTCGACGCCGTCGTGGCCCGCGCGGGCGAGCGGCTGCGGCACGACCGCGACACGGCGGCGACCGCCGTCGACACGGGGCTCGACGCCCTGGCCGCGCTGTTCGAGGCGTTCCGGCGCCAGTGGGACGACCCGAACCTGGGCAGCGACCCCGACGCGTCGTACCGCGACTTCGAACGCGTGCTGACCACGCTGGAGACCGACCGCCTGCACGAGCTCGAGGGGGACTGGCGCCGCAGCCTGCTGCGCCTGTCGGGCGACGACCTCACCGACCTGGAGCGCACGGTCTCCCGGGCCCTGCGGGAGATCACCGAGCGCATCGACCCCGTCAACCGCATCCTGGGCGAGCTGCCGTTCGCCGACGACGCCCATCGCCTGCGGATCGACGCCCGGCCTGTCCAGTCCGCACTCGTGTCGCGGTTCCGCAAGGAGCTGCGCGACGTGCGCGAGCTGCTCTCGGCGCAGGCCACCGACGCCGAGCGCGAGGCCCGGTACGCCCGCATGGCCCGCCTGGTCGACCGCATCCGCCCGGGGGCGCCCGACCGCAGCGAGCTCATCGACGTGCGCCGCCACGTGCGGCTCTCGGCCGAGAAGGTGGACCTCGCGGGGGAGCACGTGGCCCTCTACGACCACATCGGCGAGAAGTCGGGCGGCGAGTCGCAGGAGCTCGTCGCGTTCATCGTCGGTGCCGCGCTGCGCTACCAGCTCGGCGACGCGGGGGAGTCGCGGCCGCGGTACGCGCCGGTGTTCCTCGACGAGGCGCTCATCAAGGCCGACGCCCAGTTCTCCGGCCGTGCCGTGGGGGCGTGGCGGGGGCTCGGGTTCCAGCTCGTGGTCGGCGCGCCCAACGACAAGGTGTCGGCGCTCGAGCCTCACGTCGACGCCTCGTACGTGGTCGTGAAGGACGCGAACGGTCGGTCGCGGGCGCGCGCCGTCGTCGGGCTCTCCGACGACCAGGAGGCTGTGGTCTGACCGGAACGACGAACCACGCCATGGCCTGGCAAGGTTCATGACGCTGCGCACCGATCCCCGATGCCGCGCGACGCCCACGCTTGTACTGTCGTCAGCGTGACCCAGACTCCCCCTATCGCCAGCCCTGAGAAGACGGTCGAGGGCTTCGTGCGTCAGTACCTGCGTGAGCTGACCTACACGCAGGGCACGACGCTCGAGCGCGCCTCGCTCAACGACAAGTACCTCGCGCTCGCGCGCACCGTGCGCTCGTACCTGATGTCGCGCTGGAACCAGACCGTGACGCAGCAGTACCACCAGCAGTCGCCGGCGGTGGCGTACCTGTCGGCCGAGTACCTGCTGGGCCGCCAGCTCGACAACGCGCTCATCGCCTCGGGCCTCGAGGACGTCGCGGACGAGGCGCTCGCCTCGCTGGGCCTGTCGCTCGACGAGCTGCGCGACGTCGAGACCGAGCCGGGCCTCGGCAACGGCGGCCTGGGCCGCCTGGCCGCCTGCTTCGTCGACTCGCTCGCCACGATGAACATCCCCGCGATCGGCTACGGCATCCGCTACGAGTACGGCATCTTCCGCCAGACGTTCGTGGACGGCCGCCAGGTGGAGCAGCCCGACTCGTGGCTCGACAACGGCTCGCCCTGGGAGGTGGCCCGCCCCGAGCAGGAGGTCGAGATCTCCTTCGGCGGCACGACGTCGACCACGACGGGCACGGACGGCGTCGAGCGCACCGTCTGGACGCCGGACTGGTCGGTGCTCGCCGTCCCGTTCAACTACATGGTCCCGGGCTACCTCAACGGCCGCGTGAACTCGCTGCGCCTGTGGAGCGCCCGCGCCACGCACGCCTTCGACCTCAAGATCTTCAACTACGGCGACTACGCCGAGGCCGTCCGCGCGCAGACCTTCGCGGAGAACATCACCAAGGTGCTGTACCCCGAGGACTCGACGCCGCAGGGCAAGGAGCTGCGCCTGCAGCAGCAGTACTTCTTCGTGGCCGCCTCGCTGCACGACTTCACGGAGCGTCTGGTCGAGGACGGCTTCGACCTGCACCGCCTGCCCGAGCGCGTCGTCTTCCAGCTCAACGACACCCACCCGGTGATCGCGATCCCCGAGCTGATGCGCATCCTGGTGGACCTCAAGGGCATGAGCTGGGACGACGCGTGGGAGGTGACGCGGAAGTGCTTCGCGTACACGTGCCACACGCTGCTGCCCGAGGCCCTGGAGGTGTGGCCGGTCGAGCTCATGCAGCGCCTGCTGCCGCGCCACATGGAGATCATCTACCGCATCAACGAGGAGTTCCTCGAGGCGGTGCGCGAGCGCTTCGGCAACGACGAGATGCTGGTGCGCCGCATGTCGATCATCGCCGAGCACCCCGAGCGGGCCGTGCGCATGGCGCACCTCGCGAGCGTCGGCACGGCCAAGATCAACGGCGTCGCCGAGCTGCACAGCCAGCTGCTGCGCGACAAGGTGCTCCACGACTTCGCGGACTTCTACCCGGACAAGTTCACCAACGTCACCAACGGCGTCACCCCGCGCCGGTTCGTACGCCTGGCCAACCCGGGCCTGTCGAGCCTGATCACGGAGGCGATCGGCGACGGCTGGGTCACCGACCTGGGCCGCCTCAGCGAGCTCGAGCCGTTCGCCGACGACGCCGAGTTCCGCCGGCGGTTCCGCGAGATCAAGCGGGCCAACAAGGACCGCCTGGTGACGCTGCTCGACAAGCGCGACGGCATCGCCATCGACCCGGACACGATGCTCGACGTCATGGTCAAGCGCCTGCACGAGTACAAGCGCCAGCTGCTCAAGGTGCTGCATGTCGTCACGCAGTACGACGACATCCGCTCCGGCCGGCTGGACCCGGCGTCGATGGTGCACCGCACGTTCGTGTTCGGTGCCAAGGCGGCCCCCGGCTACCGGATGGCCAAGGAGATCATCGCGCTCATCAACCACGTGGGCGCGACGATCAACGCCGACCCGGTGGCGTCGCAGGCGATGCGGCTGGCCTTCCCGGCCAACTACAACGTCACGGTGGCCGAGACGCTCGTGCCGGCCGCCGACCTGTCGGAGCAGATCTCGCTCGCCGGCCAGGAGGCGTCGGGCACCGGCAACATGAAGTTCGCGCTCAACGGTGCGCTGACGGTGGGCACGGACGACGGCGCGAACGTCGAGATCCGCCAGCTCGTCGGCGACGAGCACTTCTTCCTGTTCGGCCTCACCGAGCCCGAGGCGTCGGCCATCCAGGAGGCCGGCTACCGGCCGTCGTCGTACTACGAGCAGAACCCGACGCTGCGCCGGGCGCTGGACCTCATCGCCTCCGGCGAGTTCTCGGGCGGCGACCGCAGCGTGTTCGAGCCCATCGTGTCGAACCTGCTGTACGAGGACCGGTTCATGGTGCTCGCGGACTTCCAGTCGTACCTCGACGCGCAGGAGCGCGTCGACGCGGCCTACCGCGACCAGGACGCGTGGAGCCGCTCGGCGGTGCTCAACGTGGCCCGCACCGGGTTCTTCTCGTCCGACCGTTCGATGCAGGACTACCTGGCCCGCATCTGGACGCACGCGAAGCCGGTCCCGATCGAGGGCTGACCCGGCCGCTGCACGACGACGGCGCCGCACCCACCCGGGTGCGGCGCCGTCGTCGTGCCGTCAGAAGACCCAGCTGCACGCCGGCGCGAGCGGCCAGCCGAACGCCGCGGCTGCCCGGGCCAGCGTGCCGGGTGTGTGCTCCGTGACCAGGCCCGACGCCGCGAGCGCCGCCAGCGACGTGCCGCCCAGGTAGGCGGCGCCGAGCTCGCGCACGTCGAGCTCGAGGTCGGGGGCGGCGTCGGTGCGCTCGCAGGTCGCGGGCTCGAACGCCCGCGCCCGGAGGTGCCAGGCCGCCGCGTTCCCGGGCAGCCGGGCGTCGCGCACGCCCAGCACGACGTCGACGTCGGCGGCGTACCGACGCCCCGCGAGGGCCGCCGGGATGTCGACGACCCGCACCCACAGGTTGTCCGCGATGCGCGGCAGCGCGGCCCTGCGGTCGACGAGCAGGTGCGTGACGACGTCGTCGACCGGGAGCACGAACGGCGCGACGACGCTGGTCAGGTCGAGGTCGAGCAGCACGCCCCAGAGGGCGCGCGCCGCGGCGGCGTCGAGCGCGACCACCTCGCCCGTGTCGACGCGCCCGCGCGGGCCGGCGACCTCCCAGTCGAGCTTGCGGCGCAGGCGCGCGTAGCCGCGCGGCTCGCCGTCACGCTCGACGATCGCGATGCGGAGCGGCTCGCGGCCGCCGCGCGAGACGGGCGAGTCGTCCCAGTACGACGCCTGGAGCGCGTCGGTCTCGCGGCTCACCCAGCCGGGACGGTTGACGCCGCCCACGCCTTGCCCGGCCTGCTGGTGCAGGCGCTCGACCAGCGCGGCGTGCTCCTCGCGCGAGGCCAGCTCGATGCGCACCGTGTGCTCGGCGGCGCCGGGGACGTCTCGCAGCGCGGCGCCGCGGGGGACCTCGAGCCGCAGGTCGTCGGCCGCGCGCCCGTACCCGAACCGGCCGTAGATGGCGTGCTCGGCGGCGAACAGCGCGGAGAACGCCTCGCCGCGCTCGGCGCACTCGGCCAGGTGCGTGTCGATCATCGCGGTGAGGATGCCCCGGCGCCGGTGCTGCGGGTGCACGCCCACCCAGGTCAGCCCGCCGACGGGGATCGCGTCACCGGGAGTGGGGAAGTGCCGGAAGGGATACGACGCGTAGAGGGCCGCGAGCTCGCCGCCGCGCGCGCCCGGCGCGACGACGCCCACGGTGCGGTCCCACGGCAGCGAGGACGCCTCGGCGGGGAAGTCCTCGGGCGGCGACGAGCTGGGGAACGCCCAGGTGTCGAGCACCATCACGTCGCGCAGTCGCGTCGCGTCGAGGGTCTCCATGCGGTAGCCGGCGGGCAGGGAAGCGGTCATGCCTCGATCGTGTCGGCGCGGGCGGCGTCGCGCGAGCGCTTTCGGCGCCGGGAATACCTGAGACCTCCACGCGTTGATGGGAATGGTTCTCAACAACAGGAGGATGCATGGCACGCAACGAGCTGCGCCCGATCGTGCGGCTGAAGTCCACGGCCGGGACCGGGTTCACCTACGTGACCCGCAAGAACCGCCGCAACGACCCCGACCGCATGGTGATCCGCAAGTTCGACCCCGTCGTGCGACAGCACGTCGACTTCCGTGAGGAGCGCTGACATGAAGAACGGCATCCACCCCGGCTACGGCCCGGTCATCTTCCGTGACCGGAGCACCGGCACCACCTTCGCCACCCGCTCGACCCTCGGCGCGGACGGCACGACGCCCGTCGTCGACGTCGAGATCTCGAGCGCCAGCCACCCGTTCTGGACGGGCGGCACCCGCGTGGTCGACACCGCCGGCCGCGTCGAGAAGTTCCGCCGCCGCTACGGCAAGGCGTGACCCTCAGCGACGGCGGGTACCGAAGATGGACCGCGTGATCTCGCGGACCAGCGTGTTGCCCGCCGTCGCGATGATCGAGTCGAGGGGGCTCGCCGAACGGCGTGAGGTCGTGCGCGGCGCCGAGCGCTGACGCGCCGCGTCCCGCTCCAGGCGCTCGCGCATCTTCTCCAGGTCCGCCTGCTCCTTCAGGGCGGCTCGCTCGCGCGCCTTGGCGGCGTCGGCGTCGGCCTTGGCCTGCGCCTTCGCCGCCGCGTCGGCGGCCTCGGCGGCCGCGTGCGCGGCGGCGTCCTTCTGGACGCGCACCTGCAGCAGCTCGAACGCCGACTCGTTGTCGACCGGCGTCCCGTACCGCGCCTGACCGGGTGACGCCGCGACGACGGCGTCGATCGTGGCCTCGGGCGCCGGCTCCATGGACCCCTGCGGGGCGCGCACCCGCGTCCACGCGACCGGGGCAGGCGCGCCCTTCTCCGTGAGCACCGTGACCACGGCCTCGCCCGTGCCGAGCGACTGGAGCAGCCGCTCCAGGTCGTAGGGCGACTGCGGGAACGTCCGCACGGCCTGCCGCAGCGCGGTCGCGTCGTCGGGCGTGAAGGCACGCAGCGCGTGCTGGACGCGGTTGCCCAGCTGGGCGAGCACGTCGGACGGGACGTCCTTGGGGGACTGCGTGACGAAGAAGACCCCCACCCCCTTGGAGCGGATCAGCCGCACCGTCTGCGTGACCTGCTGCAGGAAGTCCTTGCTCGCGCCCGTGAACAGCAGGTGGGCCTCGTCGAAGAAGAACACGAGCTTGGGCTTGTCGGGGTCGCCGACCTCCGGCAGCTCCTGGAACAGGTCGGCGAGCAGCCACATGAGGAACGTGGAGAACAGCGCGGGCCGGTCCTGGACCGCGGGCAGCTCGAGCGCCGAGATCACGCCCTTGCCGTCGGCGGCGGTGCGCAGCAGGTCCGACGTCGAGAACGCCGGCTCGCCGAAGAACGGGTCGGCGCCCTGCGCCTGGAGGCTCACGATCTCGCGCAGGATCACGCCCGCCGTCGCCGCGGACAGGCCGCCGATGCCCTTGAGGTCGTTCTTGCCGTCGTCGCTGACCAGGTAGGCGATCGTGGACTGCAGGTCCTTGAGGTCCAGCAGCGCGAGGCCTTGGGTGTCCGCCCAGTGGAACACGAGGCCCAGGCTCGACTCCTGCGTCTCGTTGAGCCCCAGCACCTTGGACAGCAGCAGCGGCCCGAAGTCGGTGACCGTGGTGCGGATCGGCACGCCCTTGCCGAGCCCGCCCAGCGAGTAGTACTCGACCGGGTACTGCGTCGCGACCCACTGCTGGCCGATGCTCGCGGCCCGGGCGACGATCGCGTCGTTGGTGGTGCCGGGCACGCCGACGCCGGACAGGTCGCCCTTGACGTCCGCCAGGAACACCGGCACGCCCGCCAGCGACAGGCCCTCGGCCATCCCCTGCAGCGTCTTCGTCTTGCCGGTGCCCGTGGCGCCCGCGACCAGGCCGTGGCGGTTCAGCATGCGCAGCGCGAAACCGACCTGTGCCGCGGGGTTGGGCGTGGCGGTGCCGCCGACCTCCCCCTCGAGGAGGGCGCCCAGGGGGAGCGTGCCGCCCTGGTAGGCGTAGCCGGCGGCGACCTCGGCGGCGTAGCCGCCCCGCGGCGGTTCCGGTGCTTCCTGTGGTGCGGCGGGGGCAGGGGCGGGGGTCGGGGTCGGTGCGGGGGCGGGGGTCGGGGCCGGAGCCGGGGTCGGTGCCGCCGCCGCGGCCTCTGCCGCCTCGAGCGCCGCCTGGGCTGCGGCGGCCTTCGCCGCGGCCGCCTCCGCGGCGGCCTGGGCCGCCGCTGCGCGCAGCGCCGCGAGGTCCGCGGCGGGGTTCGGGGCGTTCTCCTCGGGCATGCGCGCAACGTAACGCGCACGCGTGACACCTGCGCGGCGAGCCTCTGGGTAGGGTGGCCGTGCCATGCGCCTCCTCCACCTCGCGAACCTCGTCAGCCCCGCGCCCGCGCCGGTCACCGCCGGTCACGACGCCCGGCACCCCGCCGTCCGCGTCGTCACCGACACGACGGCCTGCCTGCCCGCGCCGGCCTCCGCCGGTCCCGCCGCGCCCGTCGTCGTCCCGTTGCGCGTGCTGACGCCCGACGGCGAGCTGCGGGAGGGCGTCGACGTCACCCCGGCGCAGGTCGCAGCGCGCATCGCCGCAGGCCAGCGCCTGACGACGTCGCAGCCCTCGCCCGAGGACTTCGCCGACTCCTACCGCGCCATCGCGCAGGAGGGCGCCGCCGCGATCGTGTCGGTGCACCTGTCGGGGGCCCTCTCTGGCACGGTCGAGGCCGCCGCGCACGCGGGGCAGCGGGCCATGCTGCCCGTGCGCGCCGTCGACTCGCACACCGTCGCGATGGCGCTCGGGTTCGCCGCGCAGCAGGCCGCCGCGTGCGCCGCCGCGGGCTCCGACGCCGAGCACGTCGCGGCGCGCGCCACCGCTGTCGCGGCCTCCCCACGCCCGCTCCTCCCGGCCGACTCGCTCGCCCACCCGCGCCCGGGCGGGGGGGGCGTGGCGCGGGGGGGGGGGGGGCTGTTTCTGCTCCTTGCGGAAGTCGATGCATTCCTGATGCTGTCTCCAATTTCGGGGTCGAAGACAGCGCAAACTCGGACAGTGCGTCAATTTTACAAAGCCTTCAGCTTACCAATGCAAAGTCTTTATAAATTCATACTGGAAAATTTCGTCATACATGTCCCATTCAACAATCGTTTATTCCCATTTTCCCCCACCTTTCTGACACTGTGACAATTTTAAATTTAGCCACAATTTTAAATTTAGTCACAATTTTATATTTAGTTACAATTAACCTTCGAAAGACGTGCATAAAATGAGAGCATACAGCAACCAACGGTGACTGTCTACCCGATCGCATGTTTCAATACCAGAACAGTACAATGAATTTTGACAAAATTTTGTATTAGATGTCCTTAAGTTGTCGGTCGAGGACTGGGATAGCTCAGTCTGTATAGCGCCTAGCTACGGGCGGGACGGACAGGGGTTCGAATCCCGGTGGGGGCGAGATTTTCCGCACCCTTCCAGACCGGCCCTGGGGCCCACCCAGCCTCCTACACAATGGCTACCGGGTTATTGGGGGGGAGGGAGGTAAAGCAGGCGAGGCGTGGCGCCGACCACCCACCCCATCTAGCGTCAAGGTTAAACAAAGAGTACAGCTATACCTCTACCCACCTCCGGTCCTTAGTGGACTGTTCTAGGGTGAACTTTACCGTTAACTTTTAAGTTGTCCGCCTCTCCTATTCTATAGATAAGCAAGTTTTCCTAACATCATGTTACTGTCGTGTTTGGCTGCTTTTTGAAACAGCTGGCAGCAATCAAACTGTCAAGACGCAAAAGGCGCAACGAGGACTCTGCCTAGCCTTTTTCCGTTACACACATTATTACTAGTGACAATCAAGACGCTCTCAAAAATTCAAATTTCTCCCTCAGCAACTTAAATTTTCTGT
>WRHK01000055.1 GCA_009783295.1 Promicromonosporaceae bacterium | reverse complement strand
GGGTGTGCCCCTGGGCAGGCTCGACGGCGGTCGACCCCGCCTTCGCCGCGACGACGACGGCGGCGGCCCGGCGGGCCGGCATCGGTGAGCGGATCGAGGTCGTGGGGCCGCTCGCCGGCGCCCGGCTCGCCGAGGCGTACGCCGGGGCGGACCTGGTCGTCGTCCCGTCGCGGGCCGAGACCTACGGCATGGTCGTGACCGAGGCGCTCGCCCGCGGCGTGCCCGTCGTCGCGAGCGACGTCGGCGGGGTGCGCGAGGCGCTCGGGACCGCCGGGGGCGTGCTGCCCGGCCTCCTCGTCCGGCCCGAGGACCCGGCCGCGCTCGGCGAGGCGCTCCGCCGCTGGCTGTCCGACGCCGGGCAGCGGGACGAGCTGCGGCGGCGCGCCCGTGCGCGACGGTCCGGCCTCACGGCCTGGTCGGGGACCGCGAGGCGGGTCGCCCGCGCCGTCGCGGCGCCCACCCATGCACCGGCCGTGCCCGCCGTCGTCGGCGGGCCGGGCCACGTCCCTCGCGGAGGAGTCGCACATGGCTGAGCGCCCGTACATCCTGATGAGCTGCAGCGTGTCGATGGACGGCTACCTCGACGACGCCACCGACGACAGGCTGGTGCTGTCCAACGAGGCCGACCTCGACCGGGTCGACGCGCTGCGCGCGAGCTGCGACGCGATCCTCGTGGGCGCCTCGACGGTGCGCCGGGACAACCCGCGGCTCAACGTGCGCTCCGAGGCGCGCGTCGTGCTGCGGACGGCGAGCGGCCAGTCGCCGACGCCGGTCAAGGTCACGGTCACCGGTCACGGCGGCCTCGACCCGACCGCGCGGTTCTTCACCACCGGCGACTGCGAGAAGCTCGTCTACTGCGCCAGCGCGGCGTGCGTGGACACCCGACGGCGGCTGGGCTCCGTGGCGACGGTGCTCGACGGGGGCGCGGAGGTCGACATGGGCCGGATCGCCGAGGACCTCTACGACCGGGGCGTCCGGCGTCTGCTGGTCGAGGGCGGGGGCACGGTGAACACGCAGTTCCTCACGGCCGGGCTTGCGGACGAGCTCCAGCTGGTGGTCGCGCCGCTGTTCGTCGGCGACTCCCGGGCGCGGCGCTTCGTCGGCGACGGGGCGTTCCCGTGGGACCCGCGGCGGCGCGCGTCGCTGGCGGAGACGCGGGCGATCGGCGACGTCGTGCTGCTGCGGTACGCGCTGTCGCCGCGGTTCTCCGACGCGGAGGTGATGGTCCGATGAGCCGACGACCGCCCGCCGCGACCATCCGCACCCAGCTGCTGGTCCCGCTGCGCTTCCCGGACGGGTCCGCCACCACCGCACGGGTCTACACGTTCGACGGGCTCGTCGACGGGCGCGAGCACCTCGCCCTCGGGCTCGGCGACCGGGCCCGAGGAGCCCCGCCGTCGGACGGGACCGCGCCCACCCTCGTGCGGCTCCACAGCGAGTGCCTGACGGGCGACGTGTTCGGCAGCGTCCGCTGCGACTGCGGGCCCCAGCTCCACGAGAGCATCCAGCGGATCTCGGCCGCGAACGGGTTCCTCCTGTACCTGCGGCAGGAGGGCCGCGGCATCGGCCTGTACGCCAAGCTCGACGCCTACGCCCTCCAGGACGCCGGCCTCGACACCTACGACGCCAACGTCACGCTGGGCTACGACGCCGACGAGCGCGACTACACGGCGGCGGCACAGATGCTGCACGCCCTCGGCGCGAGCCGTGTCGCCCTGCTCAGCAACAACCCCGACAAGGCGAGGCAGCTGCGGCGGCACGGCGTCGCGGTCGTGGAGGAGGTGCCCACGGGCGTCTACCTCTCGAGCGCCAACGCGCGCTACCTGCGCGCGAAGGTCCGCCGCGGCGGGCACACGCTCCACATCCAGGGTGTCGAGCGGCCGGGCGACGAGGTCGTCACGGCGGACGGAGGAAGGGAAGCATGAGGATCACCCAGAGCGGCGGACAGACCACCCCCGGGCCGGGGGACTGGTTCACCGGCCCGGTCCACATCGACGCCATCCGCGACCCCGACGCGCAGTCGGCCGTCGGCTGCGCCCACGTGCGGTTCGCGCCGGGCGCCAGGACGGCGTGGCACTCGCACCCCCACGGGCAGACGCTCTACGTGACCGACGGCATCGGCTACGTCGCCCGGCGCGGCGGCGAGATCCAGGAGATCCGCCCCGGTGACGTCGTCTACATCGAGCCGGGCGAGGAGCACTGGCACGGGGCCACCGCGGACCGGTTCATGGCCCACGTCGCGATCCACGAGGCGGACGACGCCGGCCGGACGGTCACGTGGCTCGAGCACGTCACGGACGGCGAGTACCAGGGCGGCTGAGCGGGGGTTGCCTGGCCCGCCCGCCCACCCGGGGTGACAATGCGCGAGGCGGGCCTCGGGCGTCCTCGGCCCTCCGGACGAGGAGCGTGCACGATGACGAGCACCGCGGACATCACAGGCACCGGGACGGCCTCGACCGCCACGGCCCAGCGCCGCCTGGACTCGCTGGCCGCCATGGCGGACGACCTCGCGGGGCACTTCGAGCTGGTGCCGCTGCTCGAGCGCATCCTGCGGCACAGCATGGAGCTGCTCGGGTGCGACTCGGGCTCCGTGTGCACGGTCGACGAGGTGGCCGGCACGTACACCAAGGAGGTCGACCTGGGCGTCGTGTGCGAGGCGGGCCGCACGTTCCCCCTCGCCGAGGGCGTGACCGGCGCCGTCGTGCGGGCGCGGGCGCCGGTCGTGCTCGACGAGTACGCGCGGGTGCCGGGCGGCCACATCCCCGAGCCGGAGCGCAGCGCCCTGCACGGTGTCATCGGCGTCCCGATCCGCTGGAACGGCGCGATCATCGGCGCGTGCGTCGTGTTCAGCCGCGACGCCGGCCGGAGGTTCGGCGACGACGACGCCCGGCTGCTCGAGCTGTTCGCCGCCCACGCCGCGATCGCCATCACGAACGCGCGCCTGCACGCGCAGGCCGCCGAGCGGGCGTCCGAGGCCGCCGCGGCCGCCGAGCGCGAGCGCGTGGTGCGCGACGTCCACGACACCGTGGGCCGAGGGCTCGCCGCCGTGCTGCTGCACCTCGACGCCGCCGAGATCCCGGCCGCTCGCGCCGCCGCCCGTGCGGCACTCGCCGAGACGCGGCGCACCGTGCTGGGGCTGGGTCCAGCGCTGCTCGACGGGCGGTCGCTCGGCGAGGCCGTCGGGCTCGAGCTCTCCTGGGTCGAGTCGACGGCCGGGGTCGCGACGCACCTGGTCACCGTCGGCGAGGCGCGCGTGCTGACGCCCGAGGTCGCGCGCCAGCTCTACCGGATCGTGCAGGAGGCGCTGACCAACGTCGTCGCGCACGCGGGCGCCCGCACGGTGCGGGCCGGCCTCGTCTACGGCGACACGTCCGTGACCGCGCTGGTCGAGGACGACGGCCGCGGCTTCGACCCGGAGGCCCTGCGCCGCGGCTCCCCGCCCGCGGGGGGCGCCGCGGACGGCCGCGCCCTGGGGCTGCGCGGGCTCGTGGCCAGGGCCCGGCACCTCGGCGGGACGGTGCTCGTGGACTCCACGCCCGGCTGGGGCACCCGCGTCCGCGCCGAGGTGCCGTACGCGCCCGACGGCGTCGGCGGCGCCGGGCGGGAGCGCTGGCGCGTGCTCGTGGTGCACCCGAGCCCCGTGGTGCGGGCCGGACTGGTGCGCATGCTCGAGGTCACCGAGCCCGACGTGCAGGTGGTGGGCGAGATCCCCGACCCCGCGCAGGCCGTCGAGGCGTACGGGCTGCTGCACCCGCACGTGGTGCTCACCGCGCTGCACATGCCGCACGTCGACGGCGTGCAGCTCACGTCGTACCTGCGCTCGGCCGACCCGCACGCGGCCGTGGTGCTCGTCGTCGACTCGGTCGCCGACGACCGCGTCCGCGAGGCCGCCTCGGGCGGCGCGGTCGGGTTCGTGACCCGCGACGTCGACGCCGGCGGCCTCGCCCGCGCCGTCGTCGCGGCCGCCCGGGGTGACCAGCTCGTCGCGGCAGACCTGTTCGCGTCCGGCGGGGCGGCGTCGGAGGGCGGCGGGCCGGTGCAGCGGCTCACGCCCCGCGAGCGCCAGGTGCGCGACCTGCTGGAGGAGGGGCTGCCGTACAAGCAGGTGGCGCGGCGGCTCGGCATCTCGATCAAGACGGTCGAGAAGCACGTGGGCGCCGTGCTGCGGAAGACGGGTGCGCCCAGCCGGGCCGCGCTGACGGCCCTGCCGCAGGCGTAGGCCCTACCCGCGCCCCCATACGGGCTGGGGGGAATTCCCCATGCCGGTGCCGCGTCGGCGCTGCGTAGCGTCCCGAGCAGACGCCGCTCCTGGTCGGGCGGCGCCGCCCCACCCCGGGGGCGCAGGCGAAGGGGAGGCAAGGATGCCTGTCGTACCGCTCAAGGAGATCGTCGACGCCGCGTTCGCGGAGCGTTACGGCGTGCCGGCGATCAACATCGTGAACGACCTGACGCTCGAGGCCGTGCTGGCGGGCGCGTCGCAGGCGCGCAGCCCGCTGATCGTCCAGACGTCGGTCAAGACGGTGAAGTCGTACGGCGCGAAGGTGCTGTTCGGCATGTGGCAGACCATGACCGAGGGCATCGACGTGCCGGTCACGCTGCACCTGGACCACTGCCCGGAGCGTGACGTCATCACCGAGTGCCTCGGCATCGGCTGGAACTCGGTGCTGTTCGACGCGTCGACGATGCCGGTGGCGGAGAACCAGCGCCAGACCGTGGAGGTCGTGGCCGAGGCCCGCGCGCACGGGGCGCACGTCGAGGGCGAGATCGAGTCGATCAAGGGCGTCGAGGACGGCATCGGCTCCGACACGGAGCCGCAGCGCCACAGCCTGGAGACGTCGCTGACGTTCCTCCGGGAGACGGGCGTCGACGTGTTCGCCCCCGCCATCGGCAACGCGCACGGCGTCTACAGCCACCGCCCCGACCTCGACTTCGAGCGCGTGACGGAGCTGGTCGGCGCCACCGGCGTGCCCGTCGCGCTGCACGGCGGCAGCGGCCTCGACGACGACCAGTTCAAGGACCTCATCGCCCGCGGCGCCGCGAAGGTCAACATCTCGACGCAGCTCAAGATCACCTACATGAAGGCCAACCTGGCGTTCCTGCGCGACGTCGCCGAGCCGGCCGACACGTGGGACCCGCCGAGCCTGTTCAAGGACGTCCGCCAGGCGATCGTCGACATGACCGTGAGCCTCGCGCAGCGCTTCGGGTCGGCCGGGAAGGCCTGAGGAGGCGCCGCGATGCCCGCCCTCATCTTCGACTGCGACGGCGTGCTCGCCGACACCGAGCGCGCCGGCCACCTGCCCGCGTTCAACCGCACGTTCGCCGAGCTCGGCGTGCCGGTGCAGTGGTCCGACGACGAGTACCGCGAGCTGGTGCGCATCGGCGGCGGAAAGGAGCGCATGCGCTCGCTGCTGACCCCCGAGTTCGTCGCCGCGAACGGCTACCCCACCGACGAGGAGGGCCAGGCCGCCCTCCTCAAGGAGTGGCACGCGCACAAGACCGCCGCCTACACGGCCCTCGTCGACGCCGGCGAGCTTCCCGCCCGGCCGGGCATCCCGCGGCTCGTGGCCGAGGCCTACGTCGCCGGCTGGCAGCTCGCGGTCGCCTCGACGTCGGCCGAGCCCAGCGTGCGGGCCGTGCTGGTCCACGCGGTGGGCGACGACCTGGCGCGGCACTTCACCGTGCTCGCCGGCGACATCGTGCCCCGCAAGAAGCCCGCCCCCGACATCTACCTGCTCGCCCTCGAGCGCCTGCGGAGGACGACGGCCGACGCCGTCGTCGTCGAGGACTCCGGCGGCGGGCTCGCGGCGGCGCTCGCGGCGGGCCTGCGCACCGTCGTCACGGTCAGCGCCTACACGGCCGACGACGACTTCACCGGGGCGGCGCTCGTCGTGCCCGACCTGGACCACGGCCCCGGCGGGCCCGTCACGGTCGCCACCCTCGCCCGTCTGCTCAAGGAGGACGCATGACCACCCAGAGCTTCGCCGACGTCGAGTTCGTCGTCCGCAGCATCACGCGCACGTGCCTGGCCAACGAGAAGGAGTTCGGCGACCTGGACGCCGTGGTGGGCGACGGTGACTTCGGGTACTCGCTGGCGCGCGGCTTCGAGATCGTCGACAAGGACTGGGACTCCTACGACCGCACCGACATCGGCACGTTCCTGCAGAAGATCGCCGTGACCATCACGAGCCGCATCGGCGGCACGTCCGGGCCCATCTGGGGCACGGCGTTCCTGCGGGCCGCCGGGCAGGTCAAGGGGCAGACCGAGCTGTCCGGCGCCGACGTCGTGCGGATGCTGCGCGCGTCGATCGAGGGCATCAAGCAGCGCGGCGCCTCCGACGTCGGCGACAAGACGCTGCTCGACGCGCTGGTGCCGATGACGGACACGGTCGAGGCCGCCGTCGCCGCCGGGAGGAAGCCCGCCGACGTCGTCGCCGACGCCGCACAAGCCGCCCGCGAGGCGGCCGACGCGACCACCCCCATGCTGGCGCGGCGTGGCCGCGCCGCGTACACCGGCGAGCGCTCCATCGGCTCGCCCGACGCCGGCGCCGTCGCGGTCGCCGTCATCACGGAGCGCCTGGCCACGGAATGGGCCGCGCGCTCCTCCGACCAGCCTCTCTAGGAGCCCGCCGTGAAGAAGTTCGTCAACGACCCCAAGCAGTTCGTGCCCGAGATGCTGCAGGGCATCGCCCTGGCCAACCCCGAGACGCTCACCTACGTGCCCGACTACAACCTCATCATGCGCAAGGACGCCCCCCGCGACGACAAGGTGTCGATCGTCCAGGGTTCGGGCTCGGGGCACGAGCCTGCGCATGTCATGGCGGTGGGCAAGGGGATGCTCGACGGCGCCTGCCCGGGCGACGTGTTCAGCGCGCCGCCGATGGACTACGTGTACGAGACCACCAAGCTGCTGGCGTCGCCCAAGGGCGTGCTGCTGCTGGTCAACAACTACACGGGCGACCGGATGTCGTTCGAGATGGCGGCCGAGCTCTCCGAGGCCGACGGCGTCAACGTCAAGACGCTCTTCATCGACGACGACGTCGCCGTCCAGGACTCGACGTACACGGTGGGCCGGCGCGGCGTGGCCGGGAACTTCTTCGTGATGAAGGCCGTGGGCGCGGCCTCCGAGGAGGGCGCCGACCTCGACGAGCTGATGCGCATCGGGCAGCAGGTCAACTCCGTGACCCGCACGATGGGCCTGGCCCTGACGCCCTGCACCCCGCCCGCCAAGGGCTCGCCGCTGTTCGAGCTGCCCGAGGACGAGATCGAGATCGGCGTCGGCATCCACGGCGAGCCGGGGCGCCGCCGCGGCAGGCTCGGCACAGCCGACGAGATGCTGGCCGAGATCTTCGAGCCCGTGGTCAAGGACCTGCCCTTCACCTCGGGCGACCGGGTCGCGCTCATGATCAACGGCCTGGGCGGTACGCCGATCAGCGAGCTCTACCTGCTGTACGGGCGGGCGCACCAGCAGCTCACCGACCGCGGCATCCAGGTGGGCCGCAGCTACGTGGGCGAGTACTGCACGTCGCTCGACATGGCGGGCGCGTCGGTCACCCTGGTCAAGCTCGACGACGAGATCGAGCGCCTGCTCGCGGCCCCGGCCGAGATCGGGGTGCGGATCTTCTGAGTCATCGACGGAGTGGATCGTGAGGGTCCAGGCGCCGCGCTGTTACCGTGCTTCGCGTGCGTATGAGGGGCGTCGCGGACCGGTTTCCCCTGGTGGGGCCGCTGGTGTGGGTGTCGTGCGTCCAGTACTTCATCGTGCAGCTCGTCGTCGCATCGGCCTGGGACCCGGCCTACAGCTGGCGGCTCAACTCCATCAGCGACCTCGGGGCGACGCACTGCGGTGAGTTCGACGGCCGGCTCGTGTGCTCGCCGTGGCACGGGCTGATGAACGTCTCGTTCGTCTTTCTCGGCCTGGCGATGGCGGTCGGGGCGGTGCTCATCGCACAGGTGCTGGGCGACAGCCGTGCCAGCCGCGCGGGGTTCGCCCTGATGGCGGTGGCCGGCGTGGGTGCGATCATCGTCGGCTTCTTTCCCGAGAACGGCATCTACGGGGTCCATCTCGCGGGTGCCGACCTCGCGTTCCTGCTCGGTAACGTCGCGCTCGTCGTCTTCGGCCTGAGCCTGCGCGTCCCGACGTGGCTCCGGTGGTACAGCGTCGTGTCGGGCGTCGTGGCGCTCGTCGCCCTCGTGCTGTTCCTCGTTCACCATCGGTTGTTCCTCGGGCTCGGGGGTATGGAGCGCGTCGTGGCCTATCCGCAGACGATCTGGCTGATCGTGGTCGGGTCGTACCTGGTGGTCCGGCGCACGCAGCTCGAGGCAGTCCCTGCGGACGCGACGGCGTGAGGCGGCTGAGTCGATGAGCTCGTGGCTCCTGTGGTTGCGCTCGCGACTGCACGTCGGAGTCGCCTCCGCGTTGCTCGCATGCACCCTGCTGGCGGACGGGCCGCAGCGCGTAGTCGGCCATGCCGCCGCGCTCGCCGTCCTTGCGGCGATGGTCCGACCCGCTGGGTCGCGCTTCGGGGCGGAGCTCCGCGATCGCGGTCGTTCTGAGGTTTCCCGGCTCTCGGAACTCGTTGCCGACGCCGTCGGGATCTTCCTGCTCGCGTGGCTTGTGGTCCGCCACGCCGTGGGGCGCGGGTGTTTCGCTCTATCGAGCGGTTCCGGTGATCCAGGCTCTGCCTGTCCTCGTCGTTCTGCGGGCGTGGCTGCAGTCGTCACGAACTGCGGATCAGAGCGCGCTCGCGCCCTTTCTCCATGGATCCTTGTCGATCTTCGTCATGGTGACGACGTGGGTCGGGTTGGGCGCCGCGGTGCCCCGCGGGCTCGGCCCCGAACAGGCTCTCGTCTCGCTCGCGATCGTGTGCGCGTCGAGCCTCGTCGTCGGCGCGCTCCGACTCACGGGGCTGTCGCTGCCCGCACGGGTCGCCGCTCGTCACGGCTCGCCGTCAGGTCGAGGTACATGACATACAGCCCGACGTACCCGTGCGTGGGGCTGCGGAAGGCCCCGGGCACCCTCCCCACGGTCTGAAACCCGAGACTGCGCCACAGGTGGACTGCAGCAGCGTTCGTCTCGACGACGGCGTTGAACAGGATGCCGCGGAAGCCCCGCTCGCGGTGCCAGGCGACCACGTGCTCGCCGAGCGCGCGCGCCACCCCGCGGCCTCGGGCGGACGGCGCCACCATGAACGACGCCGTCCCCACGTGGTCGCCGTGCCCGGGGCGGTTGGGCCCCATCTTGGCGGTGCCCACCACGCCCGTGTCGCTCTCGGCGACGACCGTGGCGCCCGGCTCGGGCTCCATCCACATCGCCCGCGCCTGCTCGCTGGTGAGGTCGAGCGGGTACGCGTAGGTCTCGCCCTCGCGCACCACGTGCTCGACGATCGGCCAGATCGCGGGCCAGTCGGCGTCGACGGCGGGACGGATCAGCAGGCCGGCGTCGGTGCTCACCTCGCCCAGGCTAGGCGCCGCGGTAAGCCTCCGCGCACGGAGGGCTCGACCGAGCCATCCTGAGACAGGAGTCAGAGCGGACCCGTGATCGGAGGCGGCGCCATGCCGGAGCAGGACAGCGAGTCGGCGAAGCAGCCGAGCCCGGCACCCGAGCCGCCGCCCGCGGACAAGAAGTGGCTGGTCCTCGAGCCGGTGCGAACGGTCGCGCGGCGCACCGCCCAGCTGGCCCGGCGCAAGGCGGAGCGTTGAGCGACCAGGGCGTCGTCTACACGACGTTCATCGCCACCGAGCTCACGCGGGAGTACGAGCGCCGGGCGAGGATCGACTCCCGCGCCGCCGCGACCGTCACCGCGGCGACGGGGCTGCTCACGGTCGCCGTCGCCGCGCTCGCGCTGATCCGGGGCAAGGACCTCCAGGTCCACGGCCTGGCGGGCGCGCTGGTCGCGGCCACCACGGTCGCGTTCCTCGTGTCCGCCGTCCTGGCGAGCGTCGCCGCCGTCAACTGGCAGTACTGGGTCGCCTCACCCGACCCCACGCTCCAGTCGATGCTGGGGGAGGAGCACTGGCAGGACACCGAGACCACGGCTCGCAACAACGTCGGCTCGCTGAACATCGAGACGCTCACGACGCTGCGCCACGGCAACAACCGCAAGAGCGCGTTCCTGCTCGGGGCGCTGCTCGCGCAGGTCGCCGCGACGCTGCTGCTCACGAGCGCGGTCGTCGCGATCGCCTGACCGCTACCGCGGGAACGTCCCGAGGTCCTCGACGCGGTACCCGTCCGGGTAGGTCCGCAGGTACGACAGGTCGGAGGCCGTGACGGGCCGACGCCGGGGCGGGAGCAGGCGCACGACGCGCCCGCGCAGGCGCAGCAGCGCTCGGCACGCGGCGACGACGCCGGCCGGCGGGCGCGGGTAGCGGAACGCCCGGCACAGGTGCTCGTCCAGCACTGCGTGGACGAAAAGCCGCACCACGGGCGCCGGCAGGAACCGGTAGGTCGGGAAGGTCTGCAGCAGGCGCAGGGTCGCGTCGGCGACGGACCGGCCCCCGGCGTCGTACGCGAAGTGCTGCTGCTCGTAGGTGTCGAGCAGGTGGGCGAAGCCGGCGAACGTCCCCGGGATGTCGGTGATGCCCATGCGACGGCCCAGGGCCGTGTAGTAGGCGACGCTCGCCTCGACCTCGGTGTCCGTGAGGCGGCGCCAGCCGTAGGCGGCGATCCACCGGACGGGCGTGACCACGAACGTCGAGAGGACGTAGCGCATGTCGTCGTCGGGGATGCCGTAGGCGCGGTGCATGTGGTTCATGCGGCGGACGGCGGTGCGGCCCTCGGGGCTCGCCATCCCGTGCGTGAGGACGGCGTCGAGGATCAGCACGGTGTCGTCGTGCCGCTTCTGGGTGCGCTCGGTCAGCTCCGCGGTGCGGGCGAGCAGGCCCCCGATCGACGGCACCGCGTACGTGCGGAACAGGGCGAAGCTCAGCGCCTGCTGCACGTCCCACGGGAACTCGAGCGTGGCGACCTGCCGCACGATCTGCTCTGCCTGCGTGGCGGGGTCCATCGCGCGGATCGCCTCGCGGCGGGCGTAGCGCCGGGTCATCCTCCGAGCGTAGGGGCGGGGCGCAAGCGACGAGGGGTGGCCCGGCGGGCGCCGGACCACCCCTCAGCTCTCGGCGTCAGGGCGCCGTGACCGTCACCGGCACCGCGACGACGGCGGAGGTCCAGCCGTCGTCGACCACCACGTGGGCCGTGTAGGTGCCCGCGGTGGCGTAGGTGTGCGCCCCGGTGACCGACCCGTCGGCGCCGACCGTGCCCGCGACGACGTCGCTGCCGTCGCCCCAGGTCACGGCCGCGTGCAGGGTGTCGCCGGCGCGGCCGCCCGTGGCGTGGGCGAGCACCGTGGCGGCGCTCTGGCCGGCCACCAGCGTGACGGCGTCGGCGGCCGTGACGGCGACGGGCGCCCGCGTGGCGGCCCCGTCGCTCGCGATCGCGAACACGTGGATCCCGCCACCGGGCGCCACGCCGGGCTGGCCCGGGAGCGTCAGGCTGACGGCGTGCTTTCCTGCCGGGAGCTGGAGGGGGGCGGTGGCGAAGATGGCCGCCGGCGTGCCGTCCTGGGGCGACCCGCCACCGAGCCGCGCGCCGGTGCGCGCGACGACGATGTTGCCGAACGCCGGGGTGTCAGCGTGGCCGACCCAGTCGCCGAAGCTCAGGTCGATCGGCTGGGTGGTCCCGTCGTCGAACGTGAGCACGCCCTGCGACTGCTCGTCGCCCTCGGTGCTGGTGCCGATCACCGAGAGGTGCGTGGCGTCGGCGGGCAGGTCGAGCTGCACCGTCTGGCCCTCGCCCTCGGCGCTGTCCGGCTCGCCGGGGCGGACGGTCACCAGCTCGAAGGTCAGGGCCGTGCCCGGCACCGTCAGCGCCTTGCCCGGCGCGAAGCCGGTGGCGGCGAGCTGGGCGCGGTCGAACGACGACCCGCTCAGGTCGCAGTGCCCCACCTCGGTGCCGGCGTCGCTGATGCACACCGCGTCGAGCTGGGCGGCCAGCGACCCCTCCCGCACCAGGTCCACCGTGACGAGAGACGTGGCGGAGACCGGGCGGCGTCCCGCAGCCGTGGCGGTGACCGTCACCGGGTACACGCCCGGGGCCGACCACGTGTGGCTCGCACGCACGGTCGACGTGCCGAGCGACCCGGCCGCGAGGGTGCCGGCCACCGGCGCGCTGCCGTCGCCGAACGTCACCTGCACGTCGGTGCGGTCGTCGGCGCCGGCGATCGTGGCGAACGTCCCCGTGACCGCCTGGCCGGTGGACGTCTCGCGGTCGTCGGACGCCGTGAGCGTCACGGCCGAGCCCTGCGGCTTGGTGTGGTCGGCGAGCAGCTCCACCTCGGCGAGCGAGAGCGCCCCGGTGCCCTTCGTCCCGGTGACGGTGATCCGGTACCGGACGAACGCCTTGGGGTGCGCCACGGAGAACACGCGTGTCTGGAGCTGCCACGGGAACGTCTGGCCCGACCGCTCGTCGAGGGTGGTCCAGCGCTTCCCGTCGTTCGACCCCTGCAGGGTCCAGCCGGTCGGTGCCGCCGTGCCCGCCGCGCCCGAGGTGAGCGTGTACGACGCGACCACGGGCGCGATCCCCGTGCTGGTCCACGTCACCTGCGGCGTGGTCGTGGCGAAGGTGGCGCGCGTGTTCGAGGTGTCGTCGGTGAGCGGGCGCGGGTCCGTCTTCGCGCCGCCGTCGGACACCGTGACGGTGCCCAGGCCGGACTTGGTGACGTCCGCCAGCGGCGTCGGCGCCTGGTCGCCCGTGGTGAGGGACGGCAGGCCGTCCTTCTTGCCGGTGCCCCACGACGACGGCTTCGGCCCCATGACGAAGCTGAGCGTGCTGCCGCCCGTGAGGTCGGCCTGCGACAGCGACGTCGAGCTGTGCTTCTTGCCGTTCACCGTGAGGCTCTGCACGTACACGTTGTCGACGGAGTCGTTCTTGGCGTCGACCACCAGGTCCCCGCTCGGGAGGTGCACGGTCGCGTGCTGGAACAGCGGGGAGCCGACGGCGTACTGGTCGCTGCCGGACTGCACCGGGTAGAACCCGAGCGCCGCGAAGACCCACCACGCCGACATGGCGCCGTTGTCCTCGTCGCCGGGGTAGCCCTGCCCGATCTCGCTGCCCGCGAAGAGGCGCTGGAGCGCCTCACGGATCGTGGACTGCGCCTTGGCCGGGGCGCCGGCGGCGTCGTACAGCCACGGCACGTGGAACGACACCTGGTTGCTGATGCTCCACTGGCCCATCCGCACCGCCCGGGCCTCGAACGGCTCCTTGTGCCCCTGGTCGGTGTTGGCCAGCTCCGGCGTCGCGAAGTACGCGTCGAGCTTGGCCTCCAGGCCCTTCGTGCCGCCGTACAGGTCGGCCAGGCCCTGCGGGTCCTGCGGGGCGTGGAAGGCGAAGCCCCAGGCGTCGGTCTCGGTGTACGGGTCGCCCCAGACCGTCGGGTCGAAGTCCTTGGCCGAGCTGACGAACGTGCCGTCGGCGTTCTTCCCCTGGAAGAAGCCCACGGACGGGTCGAACAGCGCCGGGTAGTCCGTGGCACGCGCCAGGAAGTACGCCGACTCGTCGCGCAGCTGCGCCCGGCGGGCGTCCGGCGTGGCCGGGTCGTCCGCGAGCTTCTTGGCCATGTTGCCGATGCCGAAGTCGTTGATCATCCCCTCGAGCCCCCACGAGACCGACTCCGTGGTCGTGGCGGGCGTGTAGCCGAGGAAGATCGACGACGACAGGCCCTTGCGGCCCACCGCCGAGGTGGGCGGGGCGACCGTCGCGTTCTTCAGTGCCGCGTCGTAGGCGTCCAGGGCGAGCGACGTCGGCAGCGCGCCACGCAGGTAGGCGTCCGCGAAGGCGACGTCGGAGCTCGTGCCGGTCATCATGTCGGCGTAGCCCGGCGACGACCACCGCGAGATCCACCCGCCGTCGCGGTACTGCTGCACGAACCCGTCGACCAGCTTTGCGGCGACGTCCGGATAGAGCAGCGAGTACGCCGGCCACGCCGCGCGGTACGTGTCCCAGAACCCGTTGTTGACGTACATGGTGCCGGGCACGATCTTGGCGTTCGTCGCCGTGTCGGTGGGGGCGCCCGACGTCGGGGAGACGGGGCTGGCGTACTCGTACTGCGGCTTGGCCACCGTCCCCGCGTTCTCGAACTCCGAGTTCGGGTAGAGGTTGAGCCGGTACAGGTTCGAGTAGAGCGTGACGAGCTGGTCCTGGGTCGCGCCGGACACGTCGATCACGCCGAGGCGCTTCTGCCAGGCCGACGTCGCGGCGGCGCGCACCTGGTCGAACGTGCGGCCGGCCACCTCGAGGTCGAGGTTGTGCTTCGCCTGGTCCTGCCCGATGAACGACGTCGCGACGCGCAGCTCCACGCTGTGCTGCGACGACGTGTCGAAGGTCGCGTAGCGCGCGTCGGGCTCGTCGCCCGCCGCGGTGCCCGCCGCCGTCGGGGTCCGGTCGAACACGCCGGCGACGTACATCCGCGTGCCGCCCGCGCCGCCGCCGTCGACCCAGCCGCTCAGCGTGCCCGTGGCCTGGTCGAACGTGAGGCTGGAGCCCCCGCCCGGCTTGTCGACCAGCACGGCGCCCGTGTTGCCCGGGTACGTGAACCGCAGCACCGCGCCGTGGTCGGTGGGCGTGACCTCGGCCCGCACGCCGTCGGTGAACGTGACGCCGTAGTAGTCGGGCTGCGCCGTCTCGTCGGCGTGGTCGAACTCGAGCCCGCGGGCGCCGAGCGAGGCGTCCGGGGCACCGTCGGCCGGCACCAGGGAAGGCATGAACGCGAGCTGCGACCGGTCGCCCATCCAGGGGCTGGGCTCGTGGGAGATCCCGAGACCCTGCAGCACCGGCTTGTTCGCGTCGTCGTTGTCCTGCTGGTAGCTGTACAGGAAGCTGTCGCCGTTCGCCCGCGTCATGGGAACCCAGAAGTTGAAGCCGTTCGGCACGGCCGCAGCGGGGATGTCGAGCCCGCGCGAGAAGCTGCCGCTCGCGTTGGTGCCACGCCGCGTGTCCACGTACCCCGTGAGCGAGCCCGGGTGCAGCACCGGCGGGGCCGGCGCCACCGAGACGTCGTCCAGCCAGCCGCCGAACCGCGTGCCCGCCTTGCCACCCGGGTTGTCGTACCCGAGCAGCAGCTGCTGCACCGTCTTGCCGGCCGCGACGCTACCGAGGTCGACGTGCACGGCGTTCCACTCGTCGGCGTACAGGATCTTGGCCGCGCCCTGACCCGAGGGCGACGCCGCGTACCCGTGCGAGTCGCGCGCCTGAAGGTCTGACAGGTACGTGCCGTCCGTGAACCTCACGTCGACCGCGACGTACGTCGAGGGGTACTGCAGGTCGTTCAGCAGCTCCGGGAAGACGTCGTAATCGAGCTCGGTGCGCGGCCCGACGACGACGCCCACGTTGTCGTACAGCACGTTCCACGCGTGCGCCGTGCCGTCCGCGACGTCGCGGCCGGCGTAGTGCAGGGCGTGCGTGCCGGTGAAGCCGACGTGCGGCTTGCTCGTCTGGGCCTCGGCCGGGCCGTCGCCCACCGCGGTGGTCATCGGCGCGTCCGTGGCGGGCGCGGAGAGGTCGGCGGACAGGTCCCAGTCGGCGAGCTGCGTGAGCCCGTCGCCCGAGTTCTGGGTGATGTTCAGGCGGTAGTAGCGCGCCGCCGGGGCGGGGGAGGCCAGCTCGAACGTGCGCTGGTCGAACCGGGTGGGGAAGTCCTCGCCCGAGCGCTGGTCCACGGGCGTCCAGGTCTGCCCGTCGGCCGACTCCTCGACCGTCCAGTCCTGCGGGTCTCGGCCGTCGGAGTCGTTCGCCGACGTGAGGCGGTAGGCGCTCACGCTCACCGGCTGCGCGAACGTGTACTCCACCCAGCCGGTGCTGTCGAAGGTGAGCCACTTGGTGCTCGGGTCGCCGTCCGTGAGGTTCTTGGCCACCTCGTTCGGCGCGTTCTCTGCGCTCGCGGTCACGTCCGTGACCTGGCCCGTCACGCTGCCCGGCAGCAGCAGGCCGGGGTCGCTGACGTTCTGCTGCCACGGCGCGCCGTCGCGCTGCGCGACGGTGCTGGGCAGCGGGGCGGCGTCGCCGGACTCGAACGACGACGAGAAGCTGTCCGGAGGGGCGGCGGACGCGGCGGGGGCTGCCGCGATGACGAGGGGGACGACGAGCGAGGCGGCGAGCGATGCGCCGAGGGCTCGTCCGTGCACGGTTCGGGGCATGGCAGGCGGTCTCCTTTGGCCGGTGCGCGGCATGCGGTGGAACGTGACAAAGATGTCATGACATCGCTGTCATACGACCGGAGAGTAGGGGTCGCCTGTCGTGTCGGCAAGAGGACGCGGCCTACCCGGCCGGGTGTTCTTGCCTCAGGCGGGCCGGACCGCGAACCGGACCGGCAGCGACCGCGGGTAGCGCTGCCACGGCGTCGCCACCATCTCGACGGCGTCCGGCGCCACGGTCAGCAGCAGCCGGTCGATGCGCACGAGGATGATCCCGACGGCGTAGCGGGAGACCACGGCACCCATCCGGCGGCCCGGCGACGCGTGCACGCCGACGCCCCACGAGAGGTGGAACCGGGCCCCGAGGTCCTCCCACGGGTCGTCCGAGCGCAGCGCCGGGTCGGTGTTCGCGGCCGCGACGCCCGGCACGACGGCGTCGCCCGCCGCGATCCGCCGGCCGCCGAGCTCGCAGTCCGCCAGCGCGTACCGCGGCGCGAGGTGCGCCACGGGCGGGCGGAAGCGCGCGACCTCCTCGATCGCCTCGTCGATCTCCAGCCGGCCGCTGCGGATGCGCTCGTGGAAGGGCCGGTCGGTGGCCATCTGGTGCAGCGTGGTGGCGATGAGCGCCGTCTGGGCGTCGTAGCCCATGCCGAAGGCGACCCCGATCGACTCCGCCGCCTCGGCGGCGGACGCGTGGTTCGGGTGCGTGGCGAGCACGGTGGCGAGGTCGTCGCGCGGGTCGGAGCGGCGGGCGGCGACGACGGCGCCCAGCAGCGCCTCCCGCTCCGCGGCCGCGGACGCCGCCTCGGGGGAGCCGGACCGGAGGATCCCGTCCAGCTCGACCAGACGTGTGGCGTCGGCCGCCCCGAGGCCGACGAGGTCGGCCAGGGTCAGGAGCGAGACGGCGGCCGCGTACTCGCGCACCATATCGGCCTCGCCGCGGGCCAGGACCGGCGCGAGGGCCGTCATCGAGGCGATGGACGTAGCGCGCGCCACGCGCTCGTCGTCGAGCCCGTCGAACGCGTCGTCGAGCGCCGCCCGCAGATGGCGCTGCCGGGCGCCGTCCGCCCCGGCGGCGCCCCGGTGGCCCTGGAGGTGGGTGCCGCCCGCGGCGTGGCGCCAGCGGGCGGCCTCGCGCGAGAACTGGGCCTGGTTGCGCAGCACCGAGGTCACCTCGGTGTACCCCAGGGCGAGCCACGCCGGCACGCCGGGCTCGATGTCGACGGGCGCGACCTGCCCCCACCGCGCGCGCAGCTGCGCGTAGACGGCCTCGGGGTCGCGCGACCCGGTGATCTCGGTGAGCGCGACACGGTCCGGCACGTCGTCGATCCGCTCGGCGAACGTGGTCGACCGCTCCGTGGGGCCCGCGGGCGCGCTCATGCCGGGAGCCCCTGGCCCGCCAGGGCCGACTGGCGCTGCAGCGCGTGCTCGACCAGGCTCACGAGCGTCTCGATGGCCGACGACCGGTCGCGTGCGTCGCACGTGACGACGGGCGTCTCGGGCAGCACGTCCAGCGCGGCCCGGATGTCCTCGAGCGGGTAGCTGGGGCTGTCAGGGAACTCGTTGACCACGACGGCGAACGGGATCCGGGTCTGCAGCTCGAGCTGGTCCAGCACCTCGAAGCTCGCGTCGAGGTTGCGCAGGTCGACCATGACGAGCGCACCCACCGCGCCCTCCGCGAGGCCGGCCCACAGGTCCCAGAACCGGCGCTGGCCCGGCGTCCCGAACAGGTACAGCGCGATCTCGTCGCTCAGCGTGATGCGCCCGAAGTCCATGGCCACCGTGGTGGTGCGCTTCTCGGGGAACGCCGGGTCGACGCCCACGCTCGCCGTCGTGATGCGCTCCTCGGTGCTCAGCGGCTCGATCTCGCTGACCGCACGGATGAGCGTCGTCTTGCCGACGCCGAACGCGCCCACCACCAGCACCTTCACCGAGCGGGCGACCGTCGGGGCCAGGTGCCGCCCGTCGGCCGCGGGCGCGGCGACGTCAGAGCCTGCGGAGTCCATCAAGCACCTTCTCCAGGGTGTCGGTGTCCGGCAGGACGTTCGGCTGGTGGTTCGAGCGGATCGTGAGGAACCCCTGGTCGACCAGGTCGGAGACCAGGACGGCGAGGAGGCTCACGGGGCGCCCCAGGTAGGCGGCGGCCTCCGCGAGCGCGAGGGTTCCGGAGCACAGCCGGACGAGCTCGGCCGCCTGGCGGTCCGGCGGCTGACGGTGCCCCGGGGCGGCGCACACGAGCGTCTCGGGGCGCAGCGTGTTGCGGCTCGGGTGGGCCCTGCCCGACGTCAGCACGTACGAGCGGACCGGGTGGTCCTGGTACTCCTCGGCGTCCATCGTCTCGCCCCTCGTTCCTGCGTTCGTCCGGCGTGCGGTCGGTCGGGCTGGTGCGCGCTCAGTGGGCGAGCGCGTCGGTGCCCAGGGTCCGCTCGCCGATCATGAGCACCTGGGCCTGCATCTGCTGCGCCACGATCCCGGGGTCGATGGTCGCCTCCGTGACGACGGCGAGCCGCGAGCCGTCGCCGGCGCCGCGCACGAACAGGAACCCGCCGTCGAACTCGACCACGATCTGCCGGATGGTCTCCGTGGCGCCGAACTCGCGGCTCATGCCCAGGCCCAGCGCGACGAGCCCCGCGCACGCGGCGGCGACCTTGTCCGCCAGGTCGACGGGCGTCTGCGCCGTGCGGACCTTGGTCAGGCCGTCCGAGGTGAGCACGACGACGTGACGGACCCCCCGGACGCCGCTGATCAGGTCGAGCATCCAGCTGTCGTCGGCGGTGCGTGCGGTCGCGGCGTCGGTGGTGGTCATCGGTCCTCCGTAGGGGTGTCGGCCGGGGCGGGCCGCTCGGTGGTGTCGCGCCCGGCGTCGCCGGCGAAGAAGGCGCCCATCCATGCGCCGGCCTCCTCGGCCGTCTGCATCGCGGTGATGTCGCGGGCCACGGCGGGCACGGAGTCGGTGGTGGGAGGCACGTCGGACGTCGCGCGGCGCGAGCGGCGCTGGGGGAGCCCGGGCTGCCCCGCGCCGGCCGGGGTCGTGGGGGCCGGCGCCTCGGGTGCGGGAGCAGCGGGCGTCGCCGGCACGTCGCCGAGCGACTCGGGCCAGGCGTCGTCGGCCGGGACCGACGCCGGCGGCTCCACGGGGGACGGCAGCGCGGGGGCGGGCAGCACCGTCTCCGTGAGGTCCGACGGCACGAGCACCACCGCGCGCAGGCCGCCGTAGACCGACTCGGACAGGTCCACGCGGAACCCGTACTTGCGCGCGTACGTGCCCACGATGGCGAGGCCCATCTGCGGGATCTCGCCCAGGTCGGCGAGCCCCACCACCGTGCGGCCGGCGGCGATCTCGCGGACGTCGGCGAGCCGCTTCGGGTCCAGGCCCACGCCGCCGTCGTCGATCTCGATGACCGCGCCGCGCTGCACCTGGCGCAGCACCACGACCACCTGCGTGCTGGGCGGCGACGACTGCGTCGCGTTGGCGAGCAGCTCGGCGACCAGGTGGATCAGCGGCTCGGCCACGCCGGGCGTGACGGCCAGGGCCGGGTCGCCGGAGACGTCGACGCGGCGGAACGCGGTGATGCGGCCGGCGGCGGCGCGGACGACGTCGGGCAGGGGCAGCGGGTCGTTCCAGAGCTGGCCCGGGGCCTGGCCGGAGAGCGTCGCGAGGCCGGACGCCTGGCGCGCCTGCTGGGCGGCGGCGTGGTCCACGCGCATCGACGTGGCGAGGATGTCGGCATCCGTGGGGTGCCGCTGCACCATGCGCGCGGCCTCCTCCTGGATGCGGTGCGCGGACGCCTGGACCTTGCGGCCCAGGGCGCGCACGGACACCTCGACGGCGGCGTCGCGCCGCTCGCGCAGCAGCCGCAGCGTGGCGACGGCCTCGTCGAGCGCGAGCTGCGCCGGCGAGCCCTCCCAGAGCTTCGGGAGCGAGGGCGCGGGCTTGTTGGTGAGGTAGGCCGGCAGCTGCTCCTGCAGCACCGACTCGACCACGCGCGACCACTCGTCGGCGCGCGTCTCGGCCTGGTGCTGCGCCCGGGAGCGGCGCTCCAGCTCCGCTCGGTCCCGTGCGACCCGGCGCCGGGTCAGGACGGCCGCAGCGGCCGCGACGACCACGGCGACGCCGCCCGCGACCCACGTGACCCAGGCGGTCCCGGCCGCGACGGTCACGAGGAAGGCCACGAGCACCACGGCGGCGGACAGCCACGGAAGAACCAGGCGGCCACCGGCCGGCCGGGCAGAAGACGTCGAGCTCACCGAACCCCCGTCGGGTCTGGGTCTGGACCGACCCGATGGAATGTCAGCCGAGCGGAGAAACTGTCGCTGACCTGCGTTTTTCTACCACATCGGACGTATCGGGGGAAGCGCCTACCCGACCCTCGCGAGCCCTGGCGGCATCCCGGGCGGGTTCTGGATCCAGCGGTTGTCCTCGATGAGCTCGCGGGAGCGCCAGCCGTCCGCCGTCCGCACCAGGCGGTGCCGGTAGTAGCCGCCGGCCGCGGAGAAGTCCTCGCGCCAGGCGGCCCGGAACGGGTTCCAGAACAGCGCGACCGCCTCGGCGGCGTCGCCGTCGACCGTGACCTCGATGTTGGTGATGTGGTGGTGCGCCCCGGCCACCAAGCGGAACGAGCCCTCGAGCCACCGGGCGATCGTCTCGGGGTCGCCGACGGGGCCGCGCGCCGAGCTGTAGTCGAGCAGGGCGTCGGGCGTGAAGACCGACCTCCACAGCGCCCAGTCCTGGCTGTCCACGCCCCGGGCGTAGCGGTACAGAAGGTCGGCGATCTCGAGTCGGTCGGAGATCTCCTGCAGGTCCATGACCTGCGAGAATAGGCGGCCCGCGGGGCCGCGCGCAACGCAGGTCGGTGCGCGGCCGTGGTCGCGTCGCGCGAGGCGGCCCGACGCCGGCGCGCGGCCCGGCGAGCGAAGGGCGGGCGCCGACGGCACGGTTCCGCGGCGCCCGCCCACTCACGCGAGGGCAGCGGCGCACTCACGTGGCCGCAGATGCTCGGAAGTGTGCCCGCTCGGGGCCGGAGGGTCTTCACGACCCCGAGGAGGAACCCCCGATGACCGCCACCACCCCCAGCACCGACACGCTCACCCAGCACGAGGGTGTCACGCGACGCGCGCCCCTGGCCCGTCCGCTCATCCTGGGTGCGCTGCTCGGCATCGTCATGTGCCTGCCGATCTTCACGGTCGGCTGAGGCGGGGTTCGATCCCGGGCTGATCGAAGCGTGTGAAAGGGATCGGAACGTGCGGCGCACCGCACGTTCCGATCCCTCTCCCACGTTCCGATCGCCAAGGCCAGGCACGCGCGTCAGCCCAGCGCCGCGCGCACCTTGCCCGACAGCGTCTTGCCGTCCACGCGCCCGCCCGAGGCGGCGGCCGCGGCCGTCGCCGCCTTCATGACCTTGCCCATGTCCTGCATCGTGGTGGCGCCCACCTCCGCGATCGCCTGCGCGACGAGGGCGTCGACGTCGGCGTCCGACAGCGCGGCGGGCAGGTACGTCTCGATGAGGTCGGCCTCGTCGGACTCGTTGTCCGCACGGTCCTCGGCGCCCGCGCCGGAGTAGATCATGGCCGACTCGCGCCGCTTCTTGACCTCCGCCACCAGCACCGCCTGGACCTCCTCCTCGGTGAGCTGCCGGGCGACCTTGCCCGACTTCTCCTCGGCGCGCACCGCGGCCACCACCTGACGCAGGGTGCCCAGGGTGAAGTGGTCGCGCGCCTTGAGGGCGGCGGTCATGTCGGTGGTCAGGCGCTCGATCGTGCTCATGGGGACAGCGTCCATCACACGACGGCGCAGCAACAGCGCAATGCAGGGTGACACGCCGCCGCGTGCCCGAAGGCGCCGAGCGGCGGCCCGCGCCGCGAGCCAGCAGACTGACCGCATGGCCCTCCGCATCGGGATCAAGCTCAGCCAGAATGCTCCGATCGACGACTACCTGCGGGTGTGGCGGTTCGCCGACGACGCCGGCTTCGACCACGTCTGGGTGATGGACCACATCGCCACGCTCGGCCCGCACGACGACGGCCCGATCTTCGACGGCTGGGCCATGCAGGCCGCGATGGCCGTCGCCACCAGCCGGATCCGGATCGGCTGCATGGTCACCGGGAACACGTACCGGCACCCCGGCGTGCTGGCGAAGCTCGCCACCACGGTCGACCACCTCTCGGGCGGTCGCCTCGAGTTCGGCATCGGCGCCGGCTGGGCCGAGCGCGAGCACACCATGTACGGCTTCGAGTTCGGCACCGTCAAGGACCGCATGGACCGGCTCGAGGAGGCGCTCGCCGTCATCACCTCGCTCTGGACGTCGCCGTTCACCACGTTCGACGGCGTCCACTACCAGCTCGACGCCGCCGTCGCAGAGCCGAAGCCGGTGCAGAAGCCGCACCCGCCCATCTGGATCGGGGGCAGCGGGCGGCGCCGCACGCTGCGCATGGTCGCGCGATTCGCCGACGCGTGGAACTACACGGGCGGCGACACGGCGGAGTTCGCGGAGCTCGTGGGCGTGCTCGGCGAGCACTGCGCCGCCGTCGGGCGGGACCCGGGCGCCATCCGCCGAACGGTCCAGCACCGTCTGGGCGACGACGTCGAGGCCCTGCTCGCCTCGTGCGAGACCTATGTCGCGTCGGGCGCGAGCGAGTTCGTGCTGGTCATGCCATGGGGGCCCGACGGGCAGCGGTCGCTCGACCTTGCGGCCGAGGCGCTGCCCCGCCTGCGCGAGCTCGGCTAGCTAGGCGGCGGCGAGCCCGACGAGCCGCGCGCTCGCGTCCCAGAACGCGTCCACGAGGCCGGCGTCGTCCTGCTGCGGGTTGGGCCGGCGCGGCAGGCGGCGGTTCTCGTAGTACTCCCCGGACTTCCACGTGGTGCCGGGCGTGCCCTCGATCGCCCACGTGAGGTTGCTGCCGCCCTTGCCGGCGTCGACGAGCACCAGCCGGCGCAGCGGCGTGTGGTAGACGAACCGCCACGTGCTGGTGGTCTGGGCGGCGAAGTTCGTGGCGACGTTGCCCGGGTGGAAGGCGACCGACGAGATCCCGTCCTGGTGGTACCGCACGTGCAGGCCCTTGGTGAACAGGATGTTGGCGAGCTTCGCGTCTCCGTACGCCTTCTCGGCGCGGAAGCTGCGGGCGTTCTCGAGGTCGTCGAGGTCGAGGTGGCCGAACCGCCGCGATGCGATGCTCGAGGTGTTCACGACGACGCCGCCGCCGGCCCGCAGCTCGTCCAGCAGCAGGTGCGTGAGCAGGAACGGCGCCAGGTGGTTGACCTGGAGGGTCAGCTCGTGGCCGTCGTCGGTCATGGTGCGCGGGCCGAAGATGCCGCCGGCGTTGTTGGCGAGGACGTCGATCCGGTCGGTGCGCTCGCGCACGGCCGCGGCGAGCGCGCGCACGTCGTCGAGCCGGGCGAAGTCGCTGACGAAGTGCTCCGCCCCGGTCTGCTGGGCCACCCGGGCGGTCTTCTCGGGGGAGCGGCCCGTGACGAGCACGCGGTGGCCCTGCGCGGCGAGGTCGCGGGCCGCGGCGGCCCCGATGCCGTCGGAGGCGCCGGTGAGGAGGATCGTCTTCTGCGTCATGTCGTACCCCTGGGGACGTCCTTGAGGTTCACGCTAGCTCGTCGGCCTGGTGCTGCGTGAGGTAGATCGGCTCGGTGAGGTAGCGCGAGCGAGCGCGGACGCCCCCGAGAGGTCGCCGGCGCGATCGTGGCGTACCTGGATGAGACACGCTGACCAAGCGCTCCCTCCCGCAGGGCAGAATGGAGGTTCGACGACGAGAAGGAGCAGGTCACAGTGGGCCCAGGTGCTGCCATCGCCTCCGTTTTCCGGAACTACGCCACTTTCCACGGGCGCGCGCGCCGGTCGGAGTTCTGGTGGTGGGTGCTGTTCACCACGGTGGTGAACGCGCTGCTCGGCGGGGGCGGGTCACGGTTCTGGCACTTCGGGTTCGTGTCGTTCTCCGGCGGACAGGGCCGGTTCACGTGGCTGGCCGGCCTGTTCGCGCTCTTCACGCTCGTCCCGACCCTGGCCGTGACGTGGCGGCGCCTGCACGACACCGACCGCTCCGGCGGCTGGTTCTTCATCCAGCTCGTCCCGCTGGTCGGCACGATCATCCTGTTCGTGCTCCTGGTCATCGACAGCACGCCGGGACCCAACCGCTTCGGGTGGGATCCTCAGGGCCGCAACCTGCCGTGGGGGCCGCCCACGCCGCCGCCTCCCGGCTACGCGCCGTACTGACGGGCCCTCACAGCTCCCGCAGGTAGCACAGCATCCGGTAGTCCTCGCCCGGCGCGACGTTGACGAACCCGTGCCGCTCGTAGAAGCGGCGGGTGTCGGCGTCCACCTCGTCGACGTCGATGCGGATCTCGCCGGCCCGGCGCGCGGTGACCAGGTCGACCGCGGCGAGCAGCAGCGCCGTGCCGAGCCCGCGGTCGCGCAGCGCGGGCCTGACGTACAGCTCCTCGAGCTGCGCGATCGGCCCGTCGTAGTACGGCGAGGGCCGCAGGGTCAGGTACGCGAAGCCGCTCGGGTCCAGCCGCTCACCGGTCAGCAGGACGACGACGTCGTCGCGCGCGAGCAGGCCCGCGAACCGGCGGGCGAAGTCCGCTGCTTCCGGCCCGGGCGTGTCGAACTCGTCGTTGAAGTCGCGCAGCATCCCGCCCACCACCGCGGCGTCGGCGGGCGTGGCACGGAGCACCGCCGTCGGGCCGCCGGTCCTGGTCGTCGTCATCACCTCCGAGACCCACCGTGACTCGTGACGCTACGTCACGAGCGAGCGGGCGTCAGTGCGGCGACGTGGACTGCAACACGCCGACGCCACCCTGCTGGCCTACGGTGTCGCCATGAGCACCGAGCATGCCGCACGGCCCGCCGACGTCGCCCGCGCCGCGATCGTGGTCGGAGCCCTCGGTGTCGTCTTCGGCGACATCGGCACCAGCCCGATCTACGCCCTGCAGACCCTGTTCAACCCGAACGACCCGCACCCCGTGCCGGTCACGGACGCCAACGTGCTGGGCGTCGTCTCGCTCGTCTTCTGGTCCGTGATGCTCATCGTGACCGTCACGTACGTGGTGCTCGCGATGCGGGTCGACAACGACGGCGAGGGCGGCATCATGGCCCTCATCGCGCTGCTGCGGCGCCCGACGGCGCGCAACGGCAAGCGGATCCTCGGCGTGCTCACGGCCCTCGGGGTGCTCGGCGCGGCCCTGTTCCTGGGCGACAGCATGATCACGCCCGCCATCTCGGTGCTCTCGGCCGTCGAGGGCCTCGAGGTGGTCAAGCCGTCGCTGGCCGAGGGCGTCGTGCCGATCACGGCGGTGATCATCTTCGCGCTGTTCCTGGGGCAGCGGTTCGGGACGGCGGCGGTCGGGCGCCTGTTCGGGCCCGTCATGCTCATCTGGTTCGCGGCGCTGGCCGTGCTGGGGATCGGCGGCATCACGCGCGAGCCGCGCATCCTCGAGGCCCTGTCGCCGACGTACGCGGTCGAGTTCCTGTTCGGCCACTTCGAGCTGGCGTTCTTCGCGCTCGCGGCCGTGGTGCTCTCCCTGACGGGCGCCGAGGCCCTCTACGCCGACATGGGGCACTTCGGGCGCAAGCCCATCCGCATCGCGTGGATCTTCATCGTGCTGCCCTCGGTCACGCTCATCTACCTCGGCCAGGGCGCGCTCATCCTGCACGACCCGTCGGCGTCGCGGGCGCCGTTCTTCCTGCTCGCGCCGGGCGGGGCGCAGCTGCCCCTGGTGCTGCTGGCGACGTTCGCGACCGTCATCGCGTCGCAGTCCGTCATCACGGGGGCGTACTCGGTCACCGCGCAGGCCGCGCAGCTCGGCTTCCTGCCGCGCCTGCGCGTGCTGCACACGTCGCGCGAGACCTACGGGCAGATCTACATCCCGTGGATCAACTGGCTGCTCGCCGTCTCGGTGCTGACGCTGGTGTTCGCGTTCCGCAGCTCCGCGTCGCTCGCGTACGCGTACGGCATGGCGGTCACGGGCACCATCGCGATCACCACGCTGCTGTTCTTCTACATCGCGCACCGCGACGACCGGCTGCCGTCGTGGGTGGTGTGGCCGAGCGCCGTGGTGCTGCTGGCCGTCGACCTGCTGTTCTTCGCCGCGAACCTCACCAAGCTGATCCACGGCGCCTGGCTGCCGCTGCTCATCGGCATCACCGCCTTCACGGTGATGACGACGTGGCAGCGCGGGCGCGCCCTGGTCACCGAGCGCCGCGACGCGATGGAGGGCCCGCTGCGCGAGTTCGTGATCGGCCTGCGTCACCGCCGGGAGATCGGCGTGGTGGACGGCACCGCGGTGTTCCTGTCACGCAGCGACGCGACGGCCCCGCTGGCCCTGCGGGCCAACGTCGACGCCAACCACGTGCGCCACGAGTTCGTGGTGGTGGCGTCCGTGCAGGTGGAGACGGTGCCGCGCGTGGCCGACGACGACCGCCTCACGATCGACGACCTCGGCGACCGCGGCGACGGCATCTGCCACGTGGCCATCCGCTACGGCTACGCCGAGACGCCCGACGTGCCGACGGCGCTCGCCGCGCTGACGCCCGAGCAGACCGAGGGCCGGCTCGACCTCGAGAACGCGACGTACTTCCTGTCCAAGATCACGCTCCGGCAGGGCAAGGCCCCGGGCCTGGCGCGGTGGCGCAAGCGGCTGTTCGTCGCGACGTCGCACATCACGTCCGACGCCGCCGAGCACTTCGGCCTGCCCAGCGACCGGACCGTGATCCTGGGCTCGCACGTGGTGGTCTGAGCCCAGGCGGCGCCCGTCAGGTCGCCGAGAGCACGCCCGCGCCGAGCCACACCGCGATGACGCCGGCGAGGGCGACGCGGTACCAGATGAAGACGCTGATGCGGCGCCGGGCCACCAGGCGCAGCAGCCACGCGATCGACGCGTACGCGACCACGAAGCTCACGAGCGTGGCCACGGCCGTGGCGCCCCAGCCCACCGACGCGCCGACGTCGGACGCGCTGGTGGCCGCCTCGTACCCGCCCGCCCCGCCGAGGGCGGGGGGGGGCAGGAAGAACGAGAGGCGGGGGGGGG
>WRHK01000054.1 GCA_009783295.1 Promicromonosporaceae bacterium | reverse complement strand
CGACGTCGGCGGCGACCCGGACGCGCTGCGGTCCGCGCTCGTGGCGATGCCCGGCGTCGGGCCGTGGACCGCGGCCTACGTGGCGATGCGCGTGCTCGGCGACCCCGACGCGTGGCTCGAGGGCGACGTCGCGCTGCTGGCCGGCGCGGCCGCGGCCGGCGTCGGGCCCTCCGCCGACCTCAGCACTCCCCGCCGCCACCGCGACCTCGCCGCCCGGGCGTCCGCCTGGGCGCCCTGGCGCTCCTACGCAGCGCTGCACCTGTGGCGCGCGGCGTCCACCGCCCCTGCCCCCGAAAGGAAGGCACGACAATGACCTCCTTCGCCACCGTCACCACCCCGGACGGCCCGTTCACTGTCGTCACGTCGGACGGCGCCGTCCTCGCCTCGGGCTGGACCCCGGACGTCGAGGACCTGCTGGAGCTGATCCACCCGACCCTGCGCCCGGCCGCCCCCTCCTCGGCCGTTGTGGGTCCCCGGGACTCCGGTCATGAGGGGTCAGAACCGGAGTCCCAGGGACCCACAACGGGAGAGAACGCCACCCTTGCCCAGGCGCTCGACGCCGTCGGCGCCTACTACGACGGCGACCTCGACGCCCCCGCGGCCGTGCCCGTGCGGCAGGTGTCGGGCGAGTTCCGGCAGCACGCCTGGGACGTGCTGCGCGACGTCGCACCAGGCGAGGTGGTCACGTACACCGAGTACGCGGCCCGCGCCGGGCGACCCTCGGCCGTCCGGGCCGCGGCCGGGGCGTGCGCCATGAACGCGGCCGCCCTGTTCGTGCCGTGCCACCGCGTGCTGCGCACCGACGGCACGCTCGGCGGGTTCCGCTACGGCCTCGAGGTGAAGAGCTCACTCCTCACGCGGGAGTCGCTCGGGCGGTGACGGCGGGCGATCCGGGCTGAGGTCGTCCACCTCGAGGTCCTCGGGGGCGACCTTGCCCGTGCGGAACCCCGCCCGGCCCACCATGTGCGCCGCGACGGGCGACGTCAGCAGCTGGAACACCACCACCAGGCCCAGCAGCGTGACCGCCGTCCAGCTGCGCAGCCGCAGCGCCACGCCGATGAGCAGCAGGATCAGGCCCAGCACCTGCGGCTTCGTCACCGCGTGCATGCGGGCGAGCAGGTGGGAGAACCGCAGCACGCCCACCCCCGCCGAGAAGGTGAGGAACGCCCCGAGCAGCAGGAAGACGGCGGCCCCGACGTCGGCGAGGGTGGTCCAGAACCCGGGCTCCACGTGGGTCATGACCGCTCCTCGTCGTCGTTCTCGGGCTCCGCCGACACGATCGGCGGCACCGGCCGGCCCGCCGCCCGGGCCGCCTCGCGCGCCGCCTCGCGCGCGGCGTCGGCAGCCTCGACCTCTTCGCGGGTGCGGATGCGGCGCTCCTCCTCGGGCTCGCGTGCCGCGAACCGCGCGATGGTCACCGACCCGATGAACCCGACCAGCGACAGCACCACGAGGATCGGGATCGACTCCGTGCGCCGCGACCACGCCGCCTCGACCGCGACGGCCCCGACGATCGTGGTGGTGAGCACGTCGAACGCGACGGTGCGGTCGAGCATCGACGGCCCGCGCTCGAGCCGCACCAGCGCGAGCACGGCGGCCGCCGCCACGAGGGCGGTCGCGACGACGACGACGACGATCACGAGGCCGCCCCCCGGGGACCCAGCCCGGCCGTCTCCAGCGCCTGCGCCGACCCGAACGCCCGCAGCACCCGTTCCTCGAGGGCGCGCGTCTGGCGGCGCACGCCGTCGGGCCCGCCGGACCCCGCGAGGTCGAGCACGTGGAGGTACAGCACGGCGGCGGCGCTGTCGGACTCGACCACCAGCGACCCCGGCACCAGGGACGACAGCTCGGCCGTCATCACGAACAGCACGTCGGGCGCGGGCCGCAGCGGCACCGCCACCACCCCGCCGCGCGGCTGCGGGCCGGGCCGCAGCGCCGTCCACGCCACCTGGAACGACGCCAGCACCAGGTCGGCGACGAACCGCCACACCAGCACCGCCAGGGGCCACGGCCGCACCGCACCCCGCACGCCCACGGACGGCAGCGGCAGCACGGCCACCACCACGAGCCCCAGCAGCACGCCCGCCAGGAAAGTCCCCAGCGCGATGTCGCCCCACAGCAGCATCCACAGCACGCCGAGCAGCAGCACCGTGGGCCACTGTGCCGCCACCCGGCGGGCGCGGCCCCGCAGGCCGGGACGGGAGTCGGGCGCCATCAGTGCCCCACCTCCCCCGTCTTGACGGCAGGGTCCTCGACGGCGGAGTCCCCGACGCCGAGCGAGCCGCCGCCCGGGAACACCGCGTCCACGTACGAGTGCCCGTCGGTGAGCGCGTCCGCGGCCCGCTGCGCGTACCCGTACACGGGCCCGGCCAGCACCGTGAGCGCCAGCGAGCCGACCACCAGCGCCGACGTCGCCGCGACCATGCCGCGCGGCAGGCGCGCCTCGCCGACGTCGCCCGCGGCGATCTCGTCCGGGATCTGCTGCCAGAACGCCTTGTTCCACGCCTTGACCAGCGCGTACAGGGTCAGCAGCGACGTCACCACGGACCCCACCACCAGCACCCAGGCGAGCGGCGTGCCGTCGCGCACACCCGCCTCCAGCAGCCCCACCTTGCCCAGGAACCCGCTGAGGGGCGGGATGCCGGCGAGGTTCATGGCAGGCACGAAGAACAGGATGGCCAGCCCCGGCGCCACACGCGCGAGCCCGCCCAGCCGGTCGAGCGACGTCGTGCCGCCGCGGCGCTCGATCAGGCCCACCACCAGGAACAGCGCCGTCTGGACGGTGATGTGGTGCACCACGTAGAAGATCGCCGCCGCCGTCGACGCCGACCCCGCCAGCGCGATGCCGAAGATCAGGTACCCGATATGGCTGACCAGGGTGAACGAGAGCAGGCGTTTGATGTCGTCCTGCGCGACGGCCCCCAGGATGCCCACGACCATCGTCAGCAGTGCCAGCACCAGCAGCACCTGGTCGACGCGCGACGCCCCCGGCCCGGTGGACGGGAACAGCAGCGTCTGCGTGCGCAGGATCGCGTACACGCCCACCTTGGTGAGCAGGCCCGCGAACACCGCCGTGACGGGCGCGGGCGCCGTCGGGTAGGAGTCGGGGAGCCACGCCGAGAGCGGGAAGATCGCCGCCTTGATGCCGAACCCGAGCAGCAGCAGCAGCTGGATCGACAGGCGCACGGCGGGGTCGACGTCGGGCAGGCGCTCCGCGAGCTGGGCCAGGTTCACGGTGCCCGTCGCCGCGTACGCGAGCCCCACGGCCGTGAGGAACACGAGCGAGCTGACCAGCGCCACGACCACGTACACGCTGCCGGCCCGGATCCGGTCGCCCGTGCCGCCCAGCGTGAGCAGCACGTACGACGCCGCGAGCAGCACCTCGAACCCGACGTACAGGTTGAACAGGTCGCCCGCCAGGAACGCGTTGGCCACGCCCGCCGCGAGCACCAGGAACGTCGGGTGGTAGATCGCGACGGGCAGCACGTCGCGCCGGTCGGCCTCGTCGGCGTCGCCCTCGTCGGGCGTCGCGCGGTCGCCGTCGCCCACCAGGCCGACGTCGTCGCTGCCGTCCGCGACGCCCTGCGCCATCGAGTACAGCAGCACGCACAGCAGCACGATGCTGCTGACCAGCAGCATCAGCGCCGACAGCCGGTCGGCCACCAGGTTGATGCCGACGGGCACCGTCCAGTCGCCGATGACGGCGACGACGGGCCCGTGGTCCGCGAGCCCCACGAGCACGCCCGCCGTGGCCACGACGACGGACAGCGCGACGACGGAGATGACGCGCTGGGCGCGCGGGTGGCGGTGCAGCGCGAGAGTGAGCCCGGCGGAGACCAGCGGCACCAGCACGGGCAGCGGCAGCAGGGTGGCGGAGCCCCAGGTCATGGCTCGCCCTCCTCGCCGGTCGAGCCCGTCGCGACCCCGCCGGCCGGGCCCGTCGACACCTGGAGGCTCTCCTCGATGTCGTCGTGGACCTCGGCGGCCTCCTCGTCGAGGGTCTCGCCGGTCTCGGCGGCGTCGACGTCGGTCCAGGCGGCCTCGTTGCGCAGGGCGAGGCGGGCGATGCGGCGGTCCTCGTCGTCGTCCTGCACCTCGTCGTGGCCGTTGAGCTGGTGCGACCGGTAGGCCATGGCCAGCACGAACGCCGTGAGGGCGAGCGTGATGACGATCGACGTGAGCACCATCGCCTGCGCGAGGGGGTCGGAGAGTGGGATCGCGGGGTCGGCGTTGCCGACGATGGGCGCGGCCCCGGCCCGCCCGCCCGCGATCAGCAGCGCGAGGTTGGCCCCGTTGCCCACCAGCACGAACCCGAGCAGCACGCGCGTGAGCGAGCGCTCCAGCAGCAGGTACACCCCGGTGGCGAACAGCACGCCGACGGCGAGCACCAGCACGGCGGAGGGCACGTTGTCGAGCACCACCATCAGGGCACCACCCGCCCCTCGTTCTCGGCCTGCTGGTCGATCTGCGCGCCGAGCGACCGCAGCACGTCGAGCACCAGCCCGATGACCACCAGGAACACCCCGAGGTCGAAGAACAGCGACGTCACCAGGTGCACGGTGCCGAACACGGGTAGGTGCACGTCGACCAGGAAGCTCTCGATGGCGTGCTGCCCGGCGAGCAGGGACACGATGCCCACGCCCGCGGACAGGAACAGGCCTGTGCCGAGCACCAGGCCGGGGTGCACGGGGGCGGCCTCGCCGAGCTCGTACCGCCCGCCGGCCAGGTACCGCACGGCGAGCGCGAGCCCGACCACGAGCCCCGCGGCGAACCCGCCGCCCGGCGCGTTGTGCCCCCGGAACAGCAGGAACAGCGCGAGCAGGATCATCGCGTGGAACACGACGCGCGTGACCACCTCGAACATGAGCGAGCGCCGCTCGCTCGCGAGGGTGGGCCCGGCCACGATCCACGCGGTCCGACGCCGGGGCGCCGGCGCACCCGCGGGGACCGCGGGCGCGGCGGGGCGCGGGGCGTCGTCGCGCACGCGCGGCACCCGCGAGGACCTCTGCCGCAGGAACACGAGCGACGCGACGCCCGTCGCGGCGACGAGCAGCACGGAGATCTCGCCCACGGTGTCCCACGCGCGCACGTCCACGAGCGTGACGTTGACGATGTTGCGCCCGCCGCCCCACGCGACGGCCTGGCGGGGGAAGTCGGCCGAGACGGGCGTGTGCGTGCGGGCCAGCGGCGCGGCCGTGACCAGCAGCATCATCACCAGCCCGACGGCGACGCCGATGCCCACCCGCACCCAGCGGCTGGCAGCGAGCGGCCGGTCGGAGAAGTACGGGGGCAGGCGCCGGAGCACCAGCACCATGACCACCAGGGTCACGGTCTCGGTGAGCACCTGTGTGAGGGCCAGGTCGGGCGCGCCGTGCAGCAGGAACAGGGCGGCGTTGCCGTACCCCGCCACGCCCACCAGGAACACGGCCTTGAGCCGGCGGCGGGCGCGGGCGGCGAGCACGGCGCCGGCGCCGATCACCAGCACCACCACGACCTGGGCGGGGCGGTCGAACGGCACCAGCGCGAGGGGCCCCACCCGGAACACCCCGGACCGGCCGGCGGCCGCGGCGGTGCCGGGCAGATCGGAGCCGCGCAGCCCCCAGGCGAGCGCCAGCCCGGGCCCCACCACGAGCACCAGCAGGATCGTGCCGAGATAGAACGGCAGGGAGCCGCGCTGCGTGGTGCCGGTGACGTCGGCGGCCAGGTCGTCGAGCCGGCGCATCAGGCGGCGGTAGACGAGGCCGGCGTCGCGCGGCGACCACAGCCGCTCCTGGAACCGCTCGACGCGGTCCCGGTGCCAGAACAGCGCCGCGCCGAGCGCGAGCACCAGGAGCGTCGTGGCGAGCGTGGGCGTGAGCCCCGCCCACAGCGTGAGGTGCCCGACGTTGCCGGTCGGGTAGGTGCGGGCGTGCGGTGCCAGCAGGTGGTCGCCCACGTGCGGCAGCAGCGCGACGGCGAGCCCGAGCAGCGCCAGCACCGCGGGCGGCGCGGTGAGCAGCAGGGGCTGCCGCTTCACGGTCACAGGCTCGACGTCGGAGGGCCTCTTCCCGAACGCCCCCCACGCGAACCGCAGCCCGTACGCCACCGTGAGCACCGACCCGGCCGCGACCACCACGAGCAGCACGCGCCCCAGCGGGTCGGAGTCGTGGGCCCACGCCTCGAGCGCGGCCTCCTTGGCCACGTACCCGGCGAACGGCGGCAGCCCGATCATCGAGGCCGTCGCGAGCACGCCGGCCGCCGTGGTCAGCGGCAGCCGCCGGGCCAGGCCGCGCAGCCGCCGCAGGTCGCGCGTGCCGGTGGCGGCGTCGACCACGCCCACCACCAGGAACAGCGACGCCTTGAACATGGCGTGCGCGCCCAGCAGCGCGAGGCCCGCGAGCGCCGCGGCGCGCGTGCCGTAGCCGAGCAGCAGCACCAGCAGCCCGAGCTGGGACACGGTGCCGAAGGCGAGGACGAGCTTGAGGTCGTGCTGGCGCAGGGCCCGGTACCCGCCGAGCAGCATGGTCACGGAGCCGACCACCACGACGATCCACCGCCAGGCCGGCACCTGGGCGAACGCCGGGGCGAACCGGGCCACCAGGTAGATGCCGGCCTTCACCATCGCGGCAGCGTGCAGGTAGGCGGAGACCGGCGTCGGCGCGGCCATCGCGGCCGGGAGCCAGAAGTGCGTGGGCACCTGGGCGGACTTGGTCGCGGCCCCGGCCAGCAGGCACACCGCGGCGACGACGGCGGCCCACCCGGTGGGCGGGTGCGCGATCACCTCGGAGACCCGCCACGTGCCGGTCGAGACGCCGAGCACCACGATCCCGACCAGCATGGTCAGGCCGCCGGCGGTCGTGACGACGATCGCCTGCATGGCGGCGCGGCGGGACGCCTTGCGGTCGGCGTGGTGGCCGATCAGCAGGTAGGAGAAGACGGTGGTCAGCTCCCAGAACACGAACACGAGCAGCAGGTCGTCGGCGGTGACGAGCCCCGCCATCGCGCCGGCGAACGCCACGAGCACCGCCGCGAACCGGCTGAGCCCCACGGCCCCGCGCGCGAAGTAGGCGGAGCAGTACAGCAGCACCAGCGCGCCGACGGCCCCCACCACCAGCAGCATCAGCCACGACAGGGTGTCGAGCCGGAAGTCGAGCGCCAGGCCCAGGGCCGGCACCCACTCGACGCGCTCGGCGGGCCCACGCCCGTCGAGCACCGCCGTCGTCTGCGACAGGGCGTACGCGGCCGCGGCCGCCGGGCCTGCCGCGAGCACCCAGAACGCCTTGCGCCCCAGCCACCTCACGAGCGTGGGGGCGGCCAGGGCGAGCAGCGCGTGTGCGGCGACGACGGCCAGCACCGGGGCCTACAGGTCCTCGGGGTCGACGAGGAAGTCGGACTCGTCGGCGATCTCCCCGCCGGCGGCGTCCCACAGCGCCCGCGCGATCCTCGCGACCAGCTCCGCAGCGCGACGCCGGGCGACCAGGTGGGCGTGGCCGGGCACCTCGCGGTTGGCCTCGACGATGTCCAGCGGGTCCCACCGCACCGTGTACGAGACGCAGCCGCCCTGCACCCAGGGCAGGTCGCGCAGCAGCAGCGGGACGTCGTCCACGCCCGTGACCTCGACGGACACCCAGCCGTCCACGCCCAGGTCGATGGTGACGCCGAACCCGTCGAGCACGTGCGGCTCCTGCAGGGCCGCGATGTCGAAGTCGTCGGCCGCGGCGTGCAGCGCGCGGCGCTCGTCGTCGGTCAGCTTCTCGCCCGCGTACAGGGGCCGCTCGGCGATGCCCGGCGGCGGGCCCTGGTACGGGGCGCCCTCGGTGGCCAGGTGGGCGCGCGGGTGCACGCCCTGGACCACGCGGTGGCACGCGGCCGGGTCGAGCCACACGTCGGAGTACACGGTCAGGTCGACGGCGCTGCCCGGGTCCGGCGTCAGCACGACGCCGCTGCCCACCGGGTGCGTGCCGCGGTCGTCCCACATGCCCGCCACGTCGATGCGCGCCGACCCGCCCAGCCGCCGCGCGGCCTGGAGGAGCCAGAGGATGACGCGCTCCTCCTCGCGGTTCGGCATGCCGCCGGGGAACGCGCGGGCGATGCCGTCCTTGTCGCCGCCCTCGCCCGACGGCGGCTCGTTCCACCGCTCGCGCGGGCAGACGACGTCGAACACCATCGCGGTGCCGCCCGGCAGCCCGGGCTCGAATCCCTGGCCGGAGTGCCCGTACGGACCCGTGAGCGAGGAGTGGCGCGACAGGCGCAGCACCCCCGGCTCGCCCGGCCCGGCCATGCGGCCCATGGGCACGTCGGCGCCGGGCAGCTCGCGCGGCACCACCTCCCACCGCGTGGAGGCGAACCGCGACAGGGCCAGCACCTCCACCTCGTCGACGGCGACGTCGCCGGGCAGGGCCAGCAGGTGCCGGGCCTCGTGGCCGCGCGTCGACGTGCGCGGGAGCACGGGGTAGGCGGGTGTCGCCATCGGGCGGAGCTCCTTCCGGGAGGGCAGCGGTGTGCGACGCCGTCGCGCACCCTCGTGGCGCGACCGAGCGTAGCGGTGAGCGGGCCTGCGGCCCTGCGGCTCCGCGGAGCTCACCGGCGGGTCACACCGCGGTCCGGTGGAAGTTCTGCCAAGAGCGGCTCGCCGTCGGGCCACGCTGGCCCTGGTAGCGCGAGCCGTACTCCCGGGACCCGTACGGGTGCTCCGACGGGCTGGACAGGCGGAAGAAGCACGTCTGGCCGATCTTCATGCCAGGCCACAGCATGATCGGCAGAGTGGCGACGTTGCTCAGCTCGAGCGTGACGTGGCCGCTGAAACCCGGGTCGATGAACCCCGCCGTGCTGTGCGTGAGCAGGCCCAGGCGGCCCAGGCTCGACTTGCCCTCGAGGCGCGCCGCGACGTCGTCGGGCAGCGTGATGGTCTCGTACGTGGAGCCCAGCACGAACTCGCCCGGGTGCAGCACCAGCGGCTCCCCCTCGGCCACCTCGACCAGGCGGGTCAGCTCGGGCTGCTCCTGGGAGGGGTCGATGTACGGGTACTTGTGGTTGTCGAACAGCCGGAAGTACCGGTCGAGGCGCACGTCGATGCTGGAGGGCTGGAGCATCGCCGGGTCGTACGGGTCGAGAGAGACCCGCCCGGCCTCGATCTCAGAGGTGATGTCGCGGTCGGAGAGGAGCACGGCCCCAACCTATCGGCCGCTCCGGCCCGCCGCGGCCCGACGGCGTCCCCGGGCACACCCGGCGCGGCACGGCTTGACGTCCCCACATGCCGGTGTGGGTATGATCGGGGCGCGCACCAACGCCGGTGGTGCTCTGCGGACGTAGTTCAATGGCAGAACTTCAGCTTCCCAAGCTGATAGCGCGGGTTCGATTCCCGTCGTCCGCTCCCGTGGTCGAGGTCAGAGGAAGCTTCCTCTGACCTCGATCTTTGTCTGAGCGACCCTCGGTCGCTCAACGCCGGACGACCCTGCCGGCGCCGGGGAAGAAGACCAGGACGAGCCCGACCCCGACCGCCGCCCCCGCCACCTGGGCCCCGACGAACGGCCCGACCGAGGCCGGGGCGATGCCCGCGAACGTGTCGGTGAGGACGCGCCCGATCGTCACGGCGGGGTTGGCGAACGAGGTCGAGGACGTGAACCAGTACGCCGCGCCGACGTAGGCGCCGACCGCCGGTGCGACCGCCGGTCCTCGGCCGGTGCGCACCAGGGCGAAGACCACGAGGACCAGGCCGGCCGTGGCGACGACCTCGGCCAGCAGGTGCGGCGCGGTGGTGCGGTCGGTCTGCGAGAGCGCGGTGGGGACGCCGAACATGGCGTCGGCGAGCACCGCCCCACCCGCGGCGCCGGCGCACTGGGCCAGCAGGTAGACGACGATGTGCCCGCCGCGCGCCTGCCCGCCCAGCACGCGGTCGGCGATCGTCACGACAGGGTTGAGGTGCGCACCGGACACCGGCTGGAACACGGCGATCAGCACCGCCAGCCCCATCGCCGTGGCGAGCGCGTTCTCGAACAGCTGCAGGCCGACGTCGGACGGGGACAGACGCTGGGCGGCGATGCCGGAGCCGACGACGATCGCGACGAGCAGGCCGGTGCCGACCAGCTCGGCCAGCGCCCGGCGCCACAGGGCGGGAGGTGTGAGTGCGGTGTTCATCGCGGTCATCCTTGACGGACGAATATCGCTCAGTCAATATTGAGGCAGTTGCAGTTGAGCGAGCGAGGTGGACGGATGAGCCTGGACGAGCGCGTGGCCCGCTACGCCGCGCTGGCAGACCCGGTCCGGCTGCGGATCGTGGACCTGCTGACCCTCGGCGACGCGTCCCCCGGCGAGCTCCAGGACAGGCTCGGGATCTCGTCCAACCTCCTGGCCCACCACCTGGGCGTGCTCGAGCGCGCGGGACTCCTCACCCGCTCTCGGTCCGAGGCGGACAGGCGTCGCACCTACCTCCACCTGGCGCCCGCGTCGCTGGACCACCTGCTGCCCACCCCGGCCCTGGCGGCGCGCCGGGTCGTGTTCGTGTGCACGGGCAACTCCGCGCGTTCCCAGCTCGCCGTCGCCCTGTGGGAGCAGGCGTCCGACGTGCCGGCGGCCTCCGCGGGCACCCACCCGGCCGCACGGGTCGCACCGGGCGCCGTCGCCGCCGCGGAGCGGCACGGGCTGTCCCTGCGCTCCGCCACGCCCCGGTCCTTGGACGAGGTGCTGGACGCCGACGACGTCGTGGTCACCGTGTGCGACTCCGCGCACGAAGAGCTCGGGGATGCCGGCCGCCTGCACTGGTCGGTGCCCGACCCGGTCCGGGTCGGCACCAACCACGCGTTCGACGCAGCCTTCGACGACCTTGCCGCCCGCGTCGGCGAGCTCGCGCCCCGCGTCACCAGCAAGTAGCCGACGGGCACACGCCCGCACCGCCCCCATCGAGAGAGATCCGCACGATGCCTTCAGCCCTGTTCGTCTGCGTCCACAACGCCGGCCGGTCCCAGATGGCCGCCGGGTTCCTCACCGCCCTGTCCGGGGGCGCCGTCGAGGTCCGCTCCGCCGGGTCCATGCCCGGCAACGCGGTCAACCCTGTCGCGGTCGAGGCGATGGCCGAGCGCGGCATCGACATCAGCACCGCGACCCCGAAGATCCTCACGACCGAGGCCGTCCAGGCGTCCGACGTCGTCATCACCATGGGCTGCGGCGACGCCTGCCCGATCTTCCCCGGCACGCGGTACGAGGACTGGCAGCTCGACGACCCGGCCGGCCAGGGCATCGACGCCGTCCGCCCCATCCGCGACCAGATCGAGAAGCGCGTACGCGTCCTGCTCGACGAGCTCGGCGTCGCCGCGGTCGCCTGAGCGCGACCTCGATCAGGCCGGCACGCAGCACGCCGTCGCGCAGCAGGCCGGCGTCGGGGCCAGGTACACCACGTGCTCCAGCTCCGGCGACAGCATCGGCGTCAGCCCTCCCTCGGCTTGGTCGCCTTCACGATCGCACCGTGCATCTCGGGCGCGGTCTCGTGCGTGAACGTCACCTCGGCGTCGACGAACCCGACCGCGGCGAGGCCGTCGAGGTACTCCTGCCTGGACAGCGCACCCGCGATGCAGCCGACGTACGAGCCCCGCTCGGCGCGCTGCTCCGGCGTGACGTGGTCCTCGGCGACGACGTCGGACACGCCCACGCGGCCGCCCGGAGCCAGCACGCGGAACATCTCGGCCAGCACGGCGGGCTTGTCGGTCGAGAGGTTGATGACGCAGTTCGAGATCACGACGTCGACGGACGCGTCGTCGAACGGCAGGTCCTCGATCGTGCCCTTGCGGAACTCGACGTTCGTCGCGCCCGCCTGCGCGGCGTTCGCGCGGGCCAGCTCGAGCATCTCGTCGGTCATGTCGACGCCGTACGCGAAGCCCGTCGGGCCGACGCGCTTCGCCGACAGCAGGACGTCGATCCCGCCGCCCGAGCCGAGGTCGAGCACCCGGTCGCCCTCGTGCAGGTCGGCGACCGCGGTCGGGTTGCCGCAGCCGAGCGAGGCGAGCACCGCGGTCTCGGGCAGGCCGGACACCTGCGTCCCGTCGTAGAGCCCGGAGCCGAAGATCGTCACCTGCTGCGGGCCCGACGGGGCGCAGCACCCGCCACCCCCGCAACAGTCGTCGGCCTCCGCGTACTCGCCGGCCTTGGCCGTGCGGGCCGCCTCCGCGTACCGGTCGCGCACCTGCTCGCGCAGGGTCTCGTCCACCGCCATCAGAACCTCCACCACACCGTCGGTCACATCGACGCTCGTCGATAGGACAGACCCTGGACCCATGCATCGATGTTTGTCAATGCGTATGGCACCATGGGTTCATGACCACCCTGCTGCCCCTCGTCGACACCCCGACCGCCGCCGGCGACTGCTGCACTCCCGGCACCGCAGGGGTCGACGCCGCGCAGGCGAGCAAGGTCGCCCGGACGTTCAAGGCTCTCGCCGACCCGGCTCGCGTGCGACTGCTGTCGATCGTCGCCGCCGCGCCGGACGGCGACGCGTGCATCTGCGACCTGACCGAGCCCGTCGGCCTGTCGCAGCCGACCGTGTCCCACCACATGAGGCAGCTCGTCGAAGCCGGCCTGGTCACCCGCGAGCAGCGCGGCAAGTGGGCCCACTTCGCCGTCGCCCCGGGTGCCCGCGAGCTCCTGGCCGCCTCCACCGACTCGATCCTGTCCGGCGAGTAGCCGAGCCCGTCCGGTCGCGCCCGGCCCACACATCCCGCGCCATCCTGCGCGTTCCCACCCGAGGGCGGCCCGGCCCGCGGCTACCTTGCGGCCATGACACTGCCTCCCGACCAGTCCTCCGCCTGGAACAGCGAACCGGCTCCCCCCGGCCAGTACCAGCAGCAGCCGCCCGTCCCGCAGTACGCGCCCGCCGCGTACCCGCCGCCGGTCGCGGCCAGGAGCAGCCTGTACGTGGCCGCCGCGGTCATCAACTGGGTGGTGCTCGGCATCGTCGTCGTCTCGACGATGGGCATCGGCGTCATCGCCGCCGCCTGGATGGTGCCGATGACGGTCCTCACGCACAAGGCGGCGAAGGACGGCTACAAGCACACCGGCCTCGCCGTCTGCACGCTGCTGTTCTGCGGCCTGATCTCCGGGATCCTCATGCTCGTCGACGAGGGCAACCGCTACGAGAAGCCGCGGTGGTGAGTCGGCGGCACTCCGTGCACCACACACCCAGGTGACGGCGGGATGATCCGTCCAGGGCCGCCATGGTGGCGGCCGGAGAGGTGGGTCCCATGGCCACCACACCGGTCCTCGAGGTCGAGGGCCTGGTCGTGCGGTACGGCACCCGGACCGCCGTCGACGGGCTGAGCCTGTCGGTGCGGCAGGGCGAGATCTTCGGGCTGCTGGGCCCGAACGGTGCCGGGAAGACGAGCACGCTGTCCGCGATCGAGGGTCTGCTCACCCCGAGCGAGGGCACGGTGCACGTCGTCGGACGTGACGCCGCCGCGGACCCGCGGGCGGCGCGCGCCCTGCTGGGGGTGCAGCTGCAGGCGTCGAGCTTCCAGGCCGAGCTCACGCTCACCGACCTGCTGCGGCTGTACGGCGGCCTGTACGGCCTGCGCGTCAGCCCGGCCGAGGCGGGTGACCGCCTGCACGGGGCGGGCCTCGGCGACGAGGCGGCCAAGCGGTTCAAGCAGACGTCGGGCGGGCAGCAGCAGCGGTTCTCGCTGCTCGTGGCGATGCTGCACGACCCGCCCCTGCTGCTGCTCGACGAGCCGACGGCGGGCCTCGACCCGGCGGCGCGGCGGCAGCTGTGGCGGCAGATCGAGAAGGCGCGGGGCGGCGGCGGCAGCATCGTGCTGACCACCCATTCCATGGAGGAGGCGGCCGCGGTGTGCGACCGGGTCGCGATCGTCGACCATGGGGTGCTCGTCGCGCTCGGCACCCCCGAGGAGCTCATCGACCAGCACCAGGACGACCCGCGCGTCCGCGCGGCGGCCCACGGCGGCGTCACGCTCGAGGACGTGTTCATCGGGCTGACGGGAGGAGAGGACGATGTCTGAGACGACCCGGCCGATGGGCGCGCAGGCCGTCAAGCCCCCGCTGGGCCTGGCCCTGGGGTCGCTGCTGCGCGCCGACGCGACGGCCCTCATGCGCTCGGGCCGCACCCTGCTGATCACGCTGGTGCTGCCCATCGCGATCCTCTTCATCACCGGGTCCGGGCGGGGCCGCGGCGCGGCGCTGGGCGGCGGCGGGTTCCTGGTGGGCCTGTCGATCACGTACGGGCTCATGGCCGCCGGGCTGATCGGCTACCCGATCATGATGGCCCGCGACCGCGAGACGGGCGTGTTCCAGCGCATGCGCGTCACCCCAGCACCGGCGTGGACCATCCCGGTCAGCCGGCTCGTGGTCCAGCTCGCCACGAGCCTGGCGGTGTCGGTGGTCGTCATGATCGTCGGCGGCATCAAGTACCACCTCACGATGAGCCCCGGGCGCTGGCTCGCGGTGGTCGGCGTGACGGTGCTGGGCGCGGCAGTCTGCCTGGCGATCGGCCAGGCCGTGGTGGGCCTGGCGACGACGTCGGGCGAGGTGAGCGCCGCCGGGCGCGTGCTGTTCGCGGTGCTGATCATCCTGGGGCTGGTCGGGTCGACAGGCGTGCTGGGCGGCACGCTGCGCGCCGTGGCCGGATGGACGCCCGTGGGCGCGCTGACCAACATGTTCGCCGCCGCGACCGGCAGCACGCCGTGGGGCACGGACCAGTGGTACGGCCTGATCGCGTCCGCGATCTACATCGCGGTGTGCGGCACGATCGGCGTCCGCTGGTTCCGCTGGACGGTGCGCTGACCGGCGGCGGTCAGGCGGGCCGCGTCCGGGGGCGCAGCCGCACGTCGGGGAGCGCCGGGGCGCGCAGGGGGCCCGTGGCGTAGCCCTCGACGCGGCCGAACCGGCGCGACCCGGCGCCGTCCGTGTACGCCGTGCCCTCGCCCGCGTCCGCGACCTGTGCCATCCACTCGTCGCGGGCGCGGGCGACGTCGTCGTGCGTGCGGCCCACGAAGTTCCACCACATGACGATGTCCTCCTCGAAGGGGACGCCGCCGATCAGCACGGTGCGGGCGGGCGCGTCGCCGGCCTCGACGACCAGGCGCGCGGGGCCGGGGCTCACGTAGCCGAGCTGGTCGGGCGGCACGACGGCGCCCTGGAACGTGACGTCGCCGGCGTCGACCAGCAGCGCGTGCTCGAACCCGGGCTCGACGTCGAGCTCGACGCGGCCGCCGGGCTCGAGGTCCAGCTGGGCGCCGACGAGGGGCGTGTAGGTGCGGGCCGGGGAGGTCAGCGTGCGGCCGCCCGCGACGAGCGACCCCATGAACACCCGCACGGTGCCGCCGGCGAGCGTCACGGCGGGCAGGTCGGCGTGGTGCTCGAAGTGTGGCGCGACGCCCAGGGCCGACTCGGGCAGGGCGGTCCACAGCTGCACGCCGTGGAGCAGGGCAGGGCGCCCGACGGCGGGCGACTCCTCCGAGTGCGAGATGCCGACGCCGGCCGTCATCAGGTTGAGCTCGCCGGGCCGGACGCTCACCAGGGACCCGACCGAGTCGCGGTGCAGGATCTCGCCCGCGAACAGCCAGCTGACGGTCTGCAGCCCGGTGTGCGGGTGGGGCGGCACCTGCATGCCCTCGGACCGGGACACGTCGTCGGGCCCGTAGTGGTCGCAGAAGCACCAGGCGCCCACCATCGAGCGCACGCGCTGCGGGATGGTGCGCCGCACGTTCATCGCGCGGGGGCCGCCGAGCGGCACGTCACGGGCGGTCAGCAGCTGGACCGCCGGGCCGGGGCCGGTCGCCGGGCCCGCGCCGCAGACCTGCTCCTCGGGACGCACGTCAAGGTTGCTCACGTGCGGACTCTACGGCGGAGGGAAGGCCGAGGCCCCCCGGGACGACCGGGGGGCCTCGGCGCACCGCGTACCCCTGGGCCGTGGGTAGCGGCCCGGGGCGTCGTGTGTCGACGACACGGCCCCGGCGACCCGACGGGCCGGGGGCCGGTCCTCGCGAGGGACCCCCAACCCGGCTGCACGGACCGCCGGACGCGGGTGGTCTTCCGGCCCCGCTCGAGCACCTGTGTCGTCACCCACAGCCCGTACCGCGGTGCGGGGTGGCTCGTCGTTCTCCGGTTGACCAACGTCCCTCCGCGAAGCCCCTCCCCCCGCTGCAGCGTGGTGGTTGGTTCCTCGTCGTCGAGACCAGTAGGCACGTTTCTAGCCCTGGGACGGCACCCGTGCAAGGGCTTGACGTGGTCGTGGAAGCCCCTGTGGAGTGCGCACACCTTCATCCACAGGCGGTGCCGCGGAATCCCCACACCGTCCACAGCCCTGGGGACGAAATATGTGGACGCAGGGTGAACGGAGCGGTGACGCAAAACGGGCACGCGCGCGACCGGAGGCGCCCGAGGGCCTTGCCGGGTGCCGTCGTGGTGCCCGGCCCGCACCCGCCGGACACCCGTCCGCGTTCGAGCACGGCGTCACAAACCCGCAGGATGTCGCGGTTTTGGCCCGCCACCTGGACGAACGCTCAACGCGTGCCGTGCGCCGCTCCGCGCGCGCCGGAGCCCGGCCCTCAGCGTCGCGCGAGCCGCTCCGGGGCCGCGCCGCCAGGGAAAGGTTCGGTGGACGGACGGTGGACAGAGGTTCACGCAGGTCGGCCCGGTTTCCCACACCTGTCCACACAGGCCTGTGGACGGAACCTGTGGACAACCGGGCGGTGTGCACAGGCGCTGGGGATCACACCCAGGCCTGGGACCCCTGCTGGTGGCCCCCGATGCGTGCCGCGACCTGCTCCGGCGTCGCGACGAAACCGCCGTCGTCCACCAGCACGCCCGCGATCCGGGACTGCAGCACCGACGCCAGCCGCGCCACGATCGACGACATGCGGCCACGGGCGATCACGTGCAGCCCGGAGGGGTGCTCGGTCACCAGCTCGTACGGGTCCTGCGGCACCCACGACACCCGGTAGGCGAACGGCCCGTACTGGCGCCACTCCAGCACGCCGAGCGCGCGCGGCACGCGGTCCACGTGCTCGGCGCGCACCAGCAGGTCGCCGTCGTACGACGTGCGGCCGCGCACCGCGTACGTCTGCGACCCGTCCGCGGCGGTCGCGCGCGACTCGATGTCGGCCGACGTGACCATCGCGCGCACCTGGTGCAGCAGGTCCGTGGGGTCCAGCGCGTGGGGCGAGTAGAGCGTCAGGTCCACGGACGCGCCCGGGTCCGGCGTGATCGCCACGGCGCCGTCGGCCAGCACGGTGCCGCCCAGCTTGCGCGCCACCGCGACGGCCCACTGGACCGCACGCAGCTCCTCCGCCTCGGGCAGCCCCGCCGCGAAGGCGCGGCTGATCCCGTCGCGGTCGTCGTACGACGCCGGGCGGTGCAGGCGCGGCTCGCGGCGGCCGTCCGTGCGGGCGATCGTCCAGGCCGCGGCGCCGCCCTCGGCCAGGATCCCCAGCGCGGCCGCCTGCTCGGCGGGCAGCGGGAACGGGCCGGCCAGGCGGTGCTGCTCCCCCAGGCGCAGCTCCCCCGGCACGGCCTCGGGCTCGGCCGCCCCGCCGCGGAACAGCATCCCCCGCCGCGGGGCCGGCGCGGCCGCCGGCTCCCGCAGCCAGGCGACGCCCGCGAACCACGCCCCCGCCAGCGCCGGCAGCCCCGGGGAGGCCGCCACCGGCAGCACCAGGGCGTGGTCGGCGGAGTACTCCGGAGGCACGGCGGCGGCGCTGTTCATGGCGGGCACCGTAGCCCGGCGCCCTGAGGACGGGCCAGGGACGTCCAGCGGTCTCAGGCGCCGACGTCGTACAGGTGGTGCATCACGTCGTGCAGGAAGTAGCGCCCGATCGTCTCGACGGTGAACACCGACCCGTTGGACCGGCGGCCGGGCCGGCCGAGCACGGCGGGCGTCACGGTGTCGAAGCGATCGGCGATCGCGCGGCCGCTCGCGGCCAGCTCCGCGGCCACCGCGACCGGGTCCTGGTGGAGGTAGTCGCCCTCGACCGCGGCGGCGTCCTGGTCCCAGTTCGCGAACAGCGGGTCGTCGGACTCGAGCATCGAGGCGAGCCGCCCGTCGAACACCCGGAAGACGTCGCGCACGTGCGCCGCGTACTCGAGCGGCGACCAGACGCCGGGCGCGGGGCGGGCGTCGACGTCGGCCCGCGCGAGCACGGAGGCCCACCGCGGGAGCGTGGCGCGCGTCGCGTCCCCGATCCTCGTGGCGTCGACGCTCGCCGCGTCGAACCCGCACTCGGGGCACGGGCGCTCGATGACCCAGGTCCAGTCCTTGGTGTCTGGCGTGATGCCGTCGCTCTGCATACGCGCAGCGTACGGGCGGTGCCGGGGTATGTCATTGGTACTGACAACGTCCCCCTATGATGTCAGCATGCCCAAGATCATCGGCAAGAGCCTCCACGAACACCGCCAGATGACCCGGCAGCGACTCTTCACCGCACTGTCTGCGCTCATGGCCGAGCGCGGGTTCGACACGATCACCCTCGCGGACATCGCCGCCGAAGCGGGCGTGGGACGGACTGCCGTCTACAACCACTTCCCGGACAAGGAAGCACTGCTGCTCGGATTCATCACCCACGAGACCGAGGAGTACGCGCACCGCCTGGAGCGCTCCCTCGAGGGCGTGACCGACCCCGTCGAACAGCTGCGCACCTACATCCGCCAGCAGGCCCAGCTCGCGCGCATGTTCCACCTGGCGCCCGGCCCCGACCTGCGCACCGTGCTGTCCCGCCCCACGCTCGCCCGCTTGCGCGAGCACGCCGAGATCGTCGAGACCATCCTGCGCCGCATCATCACCGCCGGGATCGCCGCCGGCGACTTCCCGGAGCAGGACATCGACCCCACCGTCCAGCTCGTCAACGCGTGCCTCTCCGGCCGCCTCATCCCCGAGGACCCGGTCGCCCGCGAGCGCGCCGTCCGTGCGGCCGAGTCGTTCGTGCTGCGCGCCGTCGGCGCCCGCGAGGACGCCGCCTGACCCCCGCCTGAGACGCCACGAGCCCGGGCACCGCGAGGTGCCCGGGCTCGTGCCGTGTGCGGCCGATCAGCGCGCCGACGCCGCGATGTCGCCGTACGACGTCGTCGCCCGGATCGTCACCGTCGGCTCACCCGTGTTGCGCAGGCCGTTGGAGATCCGCCCGAAGGCCGTGCCCGCGTCCAGCGTGCCCGACGCGCCCGGCGCCGTGGCCACCGAGATGTCACCCGCCTGGGTGCTCAGCGCCAGCGCACCTCGTGCGACCTCGTCGACCGTGATCGTGCCCTTCTGGACCGTGATCTCGGCGTCGCCGCCCAGGCGGCCGATCGTCACGTCGCCCGCCTGGGTGGTGACGCGGGCGCTCGCGGCCTCGTCGAGGCGGACGGTGCACGCCGCGCCGTCGACCACGACGTTCCCCAGGCGGCCGACGCCGCGCAGCTCCAGGGCCGCCGCGCTGACCTCGGCGCGCGAGCCGGAGGGCAGCTGGACGGTGACCTCGGTCGAGCCCGAGCTGCCGAGGATCTCGTGCTCGGCCGTGGTGACGACGCGCACGACGCCGCCCTCGAAGGTGACGGTGGTGCGCTCGGCGGCGGCGACGTCGCGAGCCTTGGCCGGGTCTGCGGGACGCACCTCGACGGTGGTGTCCGCGCGGTCGGCGGCGATGAGCTGGACGCGCGCGGCGGCGACGTCGACGACGGCCGTGACGGGGGTGGTGGTGTCGAAGTGATACATGGTGAACCAGCTCCTCAGGTCTTGCCCGCTAGGTCTTTCTGACACCTGAAACGCTACGTAGCCTTTCCGTGCCGGGCAACAGCTATTGCTGCGACGGAGCGCGTCCTTGCAGTTCATCGGACATAAATCGTTGCACCGAGACGAAATTCAACGCAACAACAACAGCACCACCCGTTGCAATGGACTGGTGTCGAACGCTACGTTTCCCCCAGGACCACCGAGGAGGCACCGATGCCCGGAGGAAGGCTCACCCCCGTGGAGCGCCAGGCGATCGCCACGGGCGTCGCCGACGGCCTCGCGTACGCCGAGATCGCGCGCCGCCTGGGCCGCCCCACGTCGACCGTCACCCGCGAGGTGCTGCGCAACGGCGGGCCCGGCCGCTACCGGGCCGAGGCGGCGCAGCGCGCGACGGCCCAGCGCTCGCACCGGCGTCGGCCCTCCGTCGCGGGTGGGCCCGGGCGCCCGGCCGCGCCCCGCACCCCCGGCCGCGACCCGGAGGCCGTCCGCGCCTACGAGGAGCGCCTCACCGCCCTGCTCGTGGCCTCGGGCCTCACGTCGATGGGCGCCCGCGTGCTCACGTGCCTCTACACCACCGACGACGGCGCCCTCACCGCCGCCGAGCTGGTGCAACGCCTGCGCGTGAGCCCGGCGTCGGTGTCCAAGGCGGTCGCCTACCTGGAGTCGCAGGGGCTGGTGCGGCGCGAGCGCGACGGCCGCCGCGAGCGGTACCTGTTCGACGACGACGTCTGGTACCAGTCGATGCTCGCCTCGGCGCAGGCCAACGCGGTGCTGGCCCAGACCACGCGCGAGGGAGTCGCGATCCTCGGGGCGGACACGCCCGCGGGCGTGCGGCTGGAGAACATCGCGCGGTTCGTGGCGTTCGTCGGCGAGAGCATCGAGCGCGCGGCCGAGCAGGCCCGCGCGATCCTGCACACGCGCCCGCCGGCCTGAGCCGGCGGGCGCGCGGGGTCAGCTCGCCAACCGGGAGCGCAGCTCCGACGGCGTCGAGCCCGTCGCGGCCTGGACGGCCCGGCGCAGCGCGAGGGCCGAGCCGTAGCCGCACAGCTCCGCCACGTCCTCGAGCGTCACGGACGCGTACCGCGGGTCGTGCAGGCGGGCCAGCGCCGAGCGCAGCCGCTCGTGCGCGATCCACCCGCACACCGTGAGGTCCTCGCCCTCGAACAGGCGGTGCAGCGTGCGCGTGGACACGCCGAAGTGGGCCGCGATCACCGCGGGCGTCAGGTCGTGGTCGGCGTGGTGCGCCCCGATGTGCGCGATGACGCGCGACCGCTCCACCTGCTCGAGCAGCGCCGTCGTGCGCGTCTCCGGGCGGGCCGTCGCCACGGCGCCGACCAGCTGCTCCACGACGCGCACCGTCTCCGCGCGCACCTCCGGCACGACGCCGGGGCGGCACACGAGCTCGCGCAGCGCGTTCGCCGTCGCGCCCGGCAGGATCGCGTCCGAGTCCCACACCGTCAGCGGGGTCTCGTCGAACGTGCCCCGCATGGCCGTGCGCTCCACGGCGATGTCGACCTCGATCACGAGCGCCCCCGGCGACGTGATCTCGAGCGGCCGCCAGCCGACGGCGAGCGCCGCCGCGCGCGGCCCCAGCACCTCGAGGGTGCCGGCCGTCTTGAGGGAGACCTCGCCGTCGAGCACGACCATGAGCCGGACAGCCCGCCAGGGATGCCCGAAGTTGTCGCCCGCGACACGCAGGGTGACCGGTCCCGTCTGCACGAGCGAGACCAGGTACGCGCCGAACCGCACGGAGCGCCGTCGCTCCATCTGACCCGGGATCATGCGTCTCGCCCGCCTAGCTCGCGGTCACCGCGGTCGGTACGACCGCTCGTCGGATGGGGGTGCGTCGCAGAGGGCTGCGGGGCGTCGTCGTGACCACGGCGACCTCCTTGAGAGTCCGGCGTGTCCGGCGGCTGGAACGGTCGCCGGGCGGGCGGGCGCGGCGTCCGCGCGCACGGGGGGATGTCGCGCGCGGACGCCGGCCCTTCGCGGCGTGACGGGCGCGGGCGGCGGGGGACGGTTGCCGCCCGGGCCTGAGGATCGCTCCCGGCCGCGGTGCTCCAACCATCACCGGGCCACCACCTGCCACCGGCCCCGTGGCGCGGGACGATCGACCACCTGGCACCGTCTGCCCTGCTGGGACACGATGTGAGGCATGACGCCTCACGGGACCTTGCATGTGGACGTCCGCGACGACGCGGTCAAGCACCTGGTCGCCGGCACGAGCGTCGACCTCCAGGGGCTTCCCGGGTCGGGCCGTTCCCTGCTCACGCGCGCCGTCGCGGACGAGCTCGAGGACGCCGGCTGGCAGGTGGTCAACGCGCGCGGCGTGTACGCGCTGCGCGACCGGCCGCTCGAGGCGCTGGCCGTCGCGGGGCTCATGGCCCGGCAGGGCGGCCCGCAGAGCCCGCCGACGGCGGTGTCCGCCGCCGTGCAGGGCCTGCTGACGGCGGTGCGCGGCGGGTCCACGCTGATGGTCGTGGACGACGTCGACGACCTCGACGAGATCTCCGCCGGCGCGATCGCCGCCGCCCACGCGCAGTCCCCGTTCCCGCTGCTCACGACGTCGCGGCACGTGCCCCGCACGCTGCGGGCGCCGTCGCGCACCACCGCAGCCGTGCAGCCCGGCGTGACGCTGCAGGTGGCGCCCCTGGGGTTCGTGGACACCCAGACGCTGCTGGTCGAGGCGCTGGGCGGGCCCATCGACTCGCAGGCCGTCAGCCGCGTCTTCGCGGCGTCGGGCGGCCTGCCCTCGCTGGCGCTCGCGCTGGTCGAGGGGGCGCGCCAGCACGGGGCGCTGCGCCGCACCGACGGCGTGTGGGCCGCCGGCCCGGAGCTGTGGACGTCGGAGCTGGTGCGCACCGTCGACCCGCTCATCCAGCGGCTGGGCCCCGAGGCGATCGAGGGACTGCACGCCCTGGCGCTCGCCGGCACGGTCGACGTCTCCACGGCGCGGCGCCTCATGTCGTGGGACGTGCTCGAGGAGCTCGACGGGTACCGGCTGCTCCGGTTCGTGCCCCGCGACGACAAGATGCTGGTGAGCCTGTTCCCGCTCGCCATCGTCGAGTACTTCCGGCACCTGGGCGTCGGCGCCCGGCACCTCAAGGTGGACGAGGCCGTGGTCAGCGCGTTCGGCGGCACCACGACCGCGGCCCAGGGCGCGGCCCTCGCGCCGTGGCGCCTCACCGGACCGGCCGACGCCGGGGGTCGCGCCCGCCCGCCGCTCGGCACCGCGGGCGAGGCGGACGTCATCGTCAACCGCCTGCTGCAGGAGCACTGGTACCGCGAGCTGCTGGTGCGTCGCTCCGAGTGGGAGACCACCCCGACCCCGCGCACCGCGGCCGGCCTGCTGCGCACCATGCTCATCACGGGCGCCGACGCCGAGGCAGTGCTCGCGGTCCGCGAGGCGACCCCCCGCACGGGCGACCGGCGCGAGCTCGTCGCGTTCGACGACTGGTACGCGCTGTTCCTCGGCGCCGTCGAGCACAACATCGAGTGGGCGCACGCGGTGCTCGAGCAGGCGCGCGTCGACGGCGACGAGTGGGTGACCCTGGTCGACGGCATCGAGGCCTTCATCACGCTGCTCGTCGACCACGCGCCCGACCCGGAGTCGCTGCCCATGGTGCCCACCGAGGGCACGCCCGTCGACACGCGGGAGATCGTGGGCACGGCCCGCGCCGAGCTGCTGCTCGCCCGGGGCCGCTCCGCGGAGGCGCTCGCCGAGCTCGACGCGCTGGGCGAGGTCACGTCCACGTTCGCGCTCGCCCGCATGATGGCCCGGCCGTGGGGGCTGTTCCTCGAGGGCCGCATCGACGAGTCCCTCGAGCTCGCGCAGGACCTGCTCACCGAGGCCCGCCACGAGAACGACGTCGAGGGCATCGTCGGCGCCGCCTACGTCATCTCCCAGGCGCTCACCATGCGCGGCCGCGTCGCCGAGCTGCGCACGCTGCTGGGGTCGGTGCTCTCGGCCGGCGTGCTGCCGGCCCTCCAGCGCACCCAGCTCGTCGCGCTGCTGTCGATGGCCGCCAGCCTCGCCGCCGACGAGGGCCGCCACGCCACCGCCCGCACCCTGGCGCAGCAGGCGCTCGCCCTGCGCACCGGCCCCGGGCCGTACCCGCTCGGCTCGCCCACGCTGGCGCTGGCCCGTCTCGACGGGGCGGAGCTCGCCCCCGCCGCGGCGCGCGCCCTCGCGGCCGAGCGGCTCTGGGAGGAGTGCCAGGCCCTGCTGTCCAAGGGCTACACCACGTCGGGGTTCGTGTGCGGCATGCTCGCCACCGTCGAGGAGCCGACGCCGGAGCGCGGGGCCGCGCTCGCCGACGTGGCGGGCAGCCTGCCGGCGCCGATGCTGCAGGAGCTCACGCGGTTCACCACCGCGCTGTGCGACGGCGACCCCGAGGCGCTCATCGCCGTCGCGGACCGCCACGCCGACCTCGGGCTGGTGTGGACGGCGACGCGCGCCTACACCGCCGGGCTCGCGGCGCTGCGCGCGTCGGGCGGCGCAGCCCGTGCCGCCGAGGTCCACGAGGAGGCCCGGCGCCGCCTCGAGGTGTGGGGCGACGAGGCCGCGGCCGGCATGCGGTCGGCCGCCGAGGGCGCCGAGCTCACGGCCCGGGAGGACGAGATCGCCCGCCTGGCGGCGTCGGGCATGACGAACCAGGACATCGCCCGCCGACTGCTCATCTCGGTGCGCACGGTGGAGAACCACCTGCACCGCGTGTTCCGCAAGCTGGGCGTCGACAACCGCACGGACATGTCCCGCGTGCTCTCGAGCTAAGACGGCTGTGGGTCCCTGGGGCTCCGGTTATCACCTCGGATAACCGGAGCCCCAGGGACCCACAGCGTGTCTAGGCGACGGGCGTCAGCCGACCGTCCAGCCCGACAGCGCCTCCTGGCGCAGGGCCGACGGGGTGCGGCCCGTGGCCGCCTGGACGGCCCGGCGCAGGGCCAGGGCCGAGCCGAAGCCGGTCAGCACGGCCAGCTCGTCGAGGGACGTGCCCGCGTAGCGCGGGTCGCGCAGGCGCAGCAGCACCTGGTCGACGCGCTTGGCCTGCACGAGCTGCGAGACCGACATCTTCTCGCCCTCGAAGAGGCGCTGCAGCGAACGCTTCGACATGCCCAGGTGGGCCGCCAGCGTCGTCGGGCCGAGCTGCGGGTCGGCGTAGTGCGTCGCGATGTAGCGCACCACGTGCATGCGCTGGCTGCGTCGGTTCCAGTCGCCACCCGAGGGCACGGCGAGCGTGGACACGGTGCCCGAGAAGAGCGACTCGAGCGAGTCGGTCACCTGGGCACGCACGGCCGGGGTCAGGGTGTCGACGTCCTGGCGCAGCAGGTCCAGGCCGAACGCGGCGAGCGCGGACAGCAGCGCGGTCTCGGAGCCGCCGACGACGAACGGGGCCGTCTCGGGCAGGCCCACGAGGGCGTCGTGGTCGGCCGGCACGTCGACGACGACGACGCGCGCCGGGGCGGCGGCCGCGTACGTGACGGGCGCCCAGCCCAGCACGAGGGCACCGTCGCGGCGGCGCAGCGTGGTGTGCTCGCCGTGCAGGGTGTCGCCGGTGCGGAGCTGGACCTCGCCGTCGAGCACGACGACCAGGCGCAGCGTCTTGGCCTCGTGACCGAAGTTGTCGGCCGTCGGCTCGAAGCGCAGCGGGCCGTGCACCATGTAGGTGACGTCGAAGGCACCGAAGCGGGCCGTGCGGGTCTGCAGGTGGAACTGCTCCGGGCGGGCCGTGGTGGTCACGAGCGACTGGAAGAGTGCGAGGTCCTCCTCGCCCTTCCACTCCCGCACGCTGACCGCGCTGCCGGGCTCGGGCTCGAACGGGCACGTCGTGGTGGTGCGGGGAGCGGCGCGCAGGGCGCGCTGGGCGGGGGCGGGGGCGGCCGGACGTCGGGTCGTGGGCCGGGCCATCGGGGTGAGAGTCGTCATGGTGTGTCGTCCTCCTCGGTTCGAGAAGACTTTCTGCGCCAGGGGTGGCACACCGACGTGCACTCCCGGCCACCTGAGTGGTCACCCGCGGCCAGGTGAGTACGGCCGCGCCGCGCACACGTGCACGACGCGACCACGCTCACGCCCCGACGGCCCCGACCTCACCCCTGAGCAGGCGCGCCCCGCTCTCCGGCGACCCACCGCAGGGCACGCAGGAGGGACTTGCGGGACGGGCACACGACGTCCGTGAGCCCGAACGAGTAGACGATGTCGCCCAGGGTCATACCCAGTGGCGACGGCGTCGCGAGGCCGTCGAGGAAGCTGGGCACGACGTCGAGCCCACGCGTCCTCTCCCACGCCGCCTGCGTCGGCCGGTCGAGCAGCTCGAACAGGGCGACGCGCAGGGGCGTGTGGTCGGCGGTCCGAGGGTCGAGCTCGGCACGCACCGTGCAGAGGGTGTCGAGAACGTCGGCGATCTCGAGAAGGGTCTGGTGATCCGCCGCAGCGACAGCTGGACGGCGGACGCGGTTCATGTGGGTCATGACGCGGCTCCGGGCTTTGGCCCCGGGCCCAGCGCCCGAGGACCTCAACCGTCGGCCAGGTGGCGCGCCCTTTCTGGGTCCTGGCCCCTTTAGGGCAGCGCCCTGGCGCCCTTCTGCCCTACCCCGCGGGGGTAAACGATTTCTACCAGGCGTCCGCGGGCAGGTGGTGGCGCTCCGGGGCGGGCGTCGCGAAGGGCGCCGGCTCCGGCCGCAGGTAGGCCCGCGCGTAGCTCAGCGCCGTCTCCAGGTCGCCGTGCCGCTCGTGCGCGGACCGGTCCCGGCGCGTGGAGATCTCGATGACGACGTCGCCCGTCCAGCCCGTGGCGACCAGGTGCACGAGCACCTCCGCGCAGTCCATCGACCCTCGCCCGGGCACCAGGTGCTCGTCGCGCGGGACGCCCGTGCCGTCGGCCAGGTGCAGGTGCCGCAGCCGGTCCCCGAACGTGGTCACCAGGTCCATGCCCGACTGCCGCGCCACGGCCGCGTGCGACAGGTCGAGCGTCACGTGGTCGTACCCGTGCTCCGTCGCGTCCCAGCCGGGCAGGTAGGCGACATAGTGCCGGTCGCTGGCCCCGCGGGCCTTCCACGGGTACATGTTCTCGACCGCCAGGGTCACGCCCGTGGACTCGTTCAGCTCGCGCACCTGGTCCTGGAACCCGCGCGCGTAGCGGTACTGCCACCGAAACGGAGGGTGCACGACGACGGTGCCCGCGCCGAGCTCGAGCGCCATGTCGACGGTGCGGCGCAGCTTCGTGGCGGGGTCGCGGCCCCACACGCCCTGGCTCACCAGGAGGGTGGGGGCGTGGATGCTGCGGATCTCGACGCCGTGGTGCTTCGCGAGACGAGCCAGGGCCGCCGGGTCCTGCGTGGCAGGGTCCGACCAGACCATGACCTCGACGCCGTCGTACCCCAGCTCGGCAGCCGACTCGAATGCATACGCAGCCCGCCGCGGGTACACCGAGGCGGTGGAGAGCGTCACCGGGATCGCCGGAGCCATGTCTCGAACGATACGGCCCCAGCCGTCGCTGTGACGGACGACCGAGCCGATGACTAGTCTCCGGACCATGGAACGCGTCGTCGTCGTCGGACTCCGCGAAGGGCTGCACGCCCGGCCCGCCGCACTGTTCGTGCAGGAGGCCGGGCGGCAGCCCGCACCGGTCTCGATC
>WRHK01000053.1 GCA_009783295.1 Promicromonosporaceae bacterium | reverse complement strand
GCCACCCCGCAGGGTGGCGGCCTCTGGCGTCGAGACGGCGATCAGCTCGCGGCGAGGATGTCCACCACGAAGACCAGCGGCGAGTTCGCCGGGATCTGGCCCTGCGCCTGGGCGCCGTAGCCCTTGTCGGCGGGGATGACCAGCAGCACCTGGCTGCCGATCGTCTGGCCGACCAGGCCCTCGCTCCAGCCCTGGATGACGTTCGACAGCGGGAACGAGGCGGGGGCGCCGCGGTCCCAGGACGAGTCGAACTGGGTACCGTCGGTGAGCCAGCCCGTGTAGTGGGCGGTGACCGTCTGGCCGGCCTTGATCGCGGCGCCGGAGCCCTTGATCAGCGGCTGGACGACCAGCGTCGACGGGGCCTTGTAGCCGTCCGGGATGTGGATCGACGGCTTGCCGTTGCTGGCCAGCGTCACGGTCGGGAGCCCGGCGGGCGGGGTGACCTTCGTGCCCTCGGCGCGGCTCGGGATCGACTTCGCGTCCGAGACCTCCAGCAGCATGATGGAGGTGGTGGTGGAGCTGCCGTCGGCCGCCGGCGGGTTCGCGACCAGCACGCGGGCGCCCACGTTCGCGCCCTTGAGCGCGTCGTTGATGCCGCCCACGCCCGCGTCGCCGAGGATGAACTGCTCGGGCGTGCCCTGGCCTTCCTTCCACGTCGAGCCCACGCGGGTGCCGTCACCCTGGTAGATCACGTAGTGGATGGTCAGCTCCTGACCCTCCTTGAGCGCGGCGCCCGAGCCCTTCTCCACCTGGCGCACGGTCTGCGTGGTGACGTTGAGCGGCGTCTGGAAGGTGAGCTTGGGCTCGGCGCCGGCGGCGCCCTCGACCTTGACGCCCGCGAGCGCGGCGACGTCCTGGGCCGACGGCGACGGCGCGGTGGCCGTGGGCGACGGGGAGGGGGAGGTGGTGGAGCCGGAACCGGAGCCGTCGGACGAGCAGCCGGTCAGAGCCAGGGCGGCGACGAGCGCGAGCGCGGCCACGCCACCAGTGATGCGAAGCTTCACGAGATGGGTCCTTCGGTAGGAGTCGCGGGCCATGCTAGCGGCCCAACCGGAACACTCCGTGTGAGCAGCGGTGAGAATAGGGGTATGCCGTCGTCCCGTCGCTCGTCCCGCCGCCCGTACGGCACCGAACCCGCGCCGCTGGACCTGGACCGGGCTCTGGGGAACATGCGGCACGTGTCCGACGACGACGGCGAGTGGACCGTCCGCAAGGTGCGGACCAGTGACAAGACCTACCGGTGCCCCGCCTGCAGCCAGGAGATCCCGCCGGGCACGGCGCACGTCGTCGCCTGGGCGCGGGACGCCATCGGGGGCGAGCCGGCAGGCCTCGACGCCCGCCGGCACTGGCACTCCAGCTGTTGGGAACGTCGCTCTCGGCTTCGCCGATGAGTAGTCCGGGCCCCGTTAGGCTCGGTCTGTGCCGCACCAGATCCGCTCGCTGACCGTCCTTCCTGCGTACCGGGAGGACGTGGAGCTGCACACAGCCGACGGGCTCACCCTGGTCGGCGAGCTCGCCCGGCCGCTCGACGTCGAGCCCGAGGCCACCCTCATCACGTTCCACCCGCTGCCCACGCACGGCGGGTACATGGACTCCCACGTGTTCCGCAAGGCCGCGTGGCGGCTGCCGGCGCTCGCGGACCTCGCGGTGCTCCGGTTCAACACGCGCGGCACGTCGTCGCCGCGCGGCACGTCGCAGGGCACGTTCGACGGTGGCGAGGCCGAGCGGCACGACGTCGAGGCGGCCTACGAGTTCGCTGCGTTCCACGGGCTGCCGCGGCGGTGGGCCGTCGGCTGGTCGTTCGGCACGGAGCTGATCCTCAAGCACGGCGACGACCCGTCGATCGAGGGCGCGATCCTGCTGTCGCCGCCCCTGCACCGCGCCACCGACGCCGATCTGGACCGCTGGGCGGAGTTCGGGCGGCCGCTCGTGGTGCTGGTGCCCGAGCACGACGACTACCTGCAGCCCGAGGAGGCCCGCCGCCGGTTCGCGCGGGTGCCGCAGGCGGAGGTCATCGGCGTCGACGGCGCCAAGCACCTGTGGGTCGGCGAGCCGGCGGTGCGTCGGGTGCTGGACGAGATCGTGGCGCACGTGGTGCCTGACCACGCGCCTTTGCCGACGACGTGGGACGGTGAGACCAGCACTTTGCCCGCTGGCGCCGACGCGTGACGCATCCCGGATCCCAGACCCGACGGAGGACTCGATGACCAAGCTCCCGACCCTGGCCCTGCACGAGCTCCACGACGGCGGCGGGGTGCCGCTGGTGCTGATCCACGCCTTCCCGCTGGACCACCGCGTGTGGATCCCCGCGGCGGAGTCGCTGCCGGGGACGGTGCGGGCGGTCGGCGTCGACATGCCCGGTCAGGGGTACAGCGAGTCCGGGAACATCGGCCCGAACATGGACCTGGTGGCCGACGCGATCTACCAGACGGTGCAGGCGGCCGGGATCGCGAACGCGATCGTCGTCGGGCTGTCGATGGGCGGGTACGCCGCCCTGGCCCTCGCCGAGCGCCACGCGGGCTTCGTGTCAGGGCTGGGCCTCGTGGACACGAAGTCGACGGCGGACACCCCGGAGGCGAAGGCCAACCGCCTGCGCATCGCGCACGAGATGGAGATGGGCCAGACGCTCCAGCCGGTGCTGGCGCTGCCGGCCCAGCTGCTGGGGGAGACCAGCCTGCGCGAGCGTCGCCAGCTGCTGCCGACGCTCGACGCCTGGGTGCACGCACAGCACCCGCGCGGGCTGGCGTGGGCGATGCGCACGATGGCCGGCCGGCCCGACCGCACCCACGTGATCGAGCGCTTCGACGGGCCGGTGTCGGTGGTGGTCGGCGCGGAGGACACGGTGGCACCGCTTGCCGAGGCCGAGCACATGGCTCACGCGGCGCAGGACGGCGCGCTCACGGTGATCCCGGGGGTGGGCCACCTGAGCCCGCTCGAGGACCCGCGTTCGGTGGCGGCGGCGCTGGGCCTGCTGCACAGGCGCGTGATGCGCCGCCGCCGGTAAGGCTCAGGCCTCGGCGGTCTCCGCGTCGGCCGTCTCGGCCTTGGCCGCGGTCTTCGCCGGAGCCTTGGCGGGCGCGGGCGGCGCCGTCGGGGCGCTCACGGTGGCGACCGGCTGGGCGGCCTCGTCGGCAGCCGCCGCCTTGTCCTTGTCGCCGAGCAGGCCGCGCAGCTCGTCGAGGTAGGTGTTGATCGACTCCTGCTTGCGCGACAGGTCCTCGAAGTGGCGCTGTGCGGTGGAGCGGTGCGCCTCGGCCTCGGACCGGGCGTCGGCGACGGTCTGGTCGGCGAACGCGCGGGCCTCGGCGACGATGCCGTCCGCCGTCTTGCGCGACTCGGAGACCAGGCTCTTGACGTACTGGTCGGACTCGGCGCGCACCTTCTCGGCCTGCTGCAGGGCGACGGCCACGCGCTTCTCTGCCTCGGCAGCGTGGTCCTCGGCCGTGCGGATCAGCCGGTCCGTCTCAGTCTTGGCGGTGTGGTGGCGCTCAGCGGCCTCGCGCTCGACCTGCTCGCGGCGCTGGGCGACCTCGAGCTCCGAGTCGGCGAGCGCCTTGCGGGCGGCCTCGCGCAGCTCCTCGAGCTCCGTGGCGGCGCTGTGCGCGGCCTCGGTGGCGTGGTGCTTGGCGTCGGCGACCAGGCGGGCGGCCTCGCGGCGCGTGGACTCGAGCAGGTCGTTGGCCTCGCGCTCGGCCTCCTGGCGCAGCGACGCGGCGTCGGCGGCGGCCTGGGCGCGCAGCTGGGCGGTGTCGCGCTCGGTGGCGAGGCGCAGCTCCGTGACCTCGCGCTCCGTGGTGGAGCGGAGCACGCCGAGCTCGCGCTCGAGCGTGGCGCGGCGGTCGGCCTCCTCGGCCTGGATGGTGCTCGCGATGAGCGAGGCCTCGCGCTCGGCGGAGCCGACCAGCTCCTCGGCGCGGCGCTGGGCGGCCAGCAGCGTGCCCTCGGCCTCCGCGCCCGTGGTGGTGCGGATCTCCTCGGACTCGCGGCGGGCGGCGGCGAGCAGCTCGGCGACCTCGGACTCGGCGCGGGCGCGCACCTGGCCGGCGGAGAGCTTGGCGCGGGCCATGACGTCGGCGGACTGCTGGTTGGCCTGGGTCAGCACGTCGGCCGACTGCTCCTCGGCGGAGCGGAGCAGCTGCTCGATGCGCGAACCGAGCCCGGAGTAGGACGGACGGTCCTGCTCGCGCAGCTGGCGCTGCGCCTCGGCGAGCTCGGACTGCAGCTGCATGGCACGCGCGTCGGACGACTCGACGTGGCGGCGCGCCTCGTCGACGGACTGCTCGAGGCGTGCGAGCTGGTTCTCGACCTGGGCGCGGTCGTAACCACGCATGGTGATCGGGAAGAGCGTGCGCTCGTCGGACACGGCGGGACCTCCGGAAAGAGTGGGAGCGAGGGATCGCTCGCGCCAGGATAGTGGTCGCCGTGCGCGGCGGACACCGCGACGAGACGCGCAAAGCGGGGGAAATCGACCGGCACGGTAACGTTCCGGTCACGCGCTCCACTTCACACCCGTCGGTGAAGGAGTGGTGCAGATCCGGTCCTCGGGGCGCGCAAGCCCCGTCGAGTTGCGCTCGTGTGGACCAGCGAACAGTCGGCATCCCTATCCTGGGATGTCGTCCGTGCGCGCCAACCGGAAGGGAAACGCTCGGTGCTGCGTAGATTGCTCGGGACCGTCCTCATCGTGCTGGGGCTGGTGTCCGCCGGCCTGGGGGTCGCCTCGGCGACCGTCTGGCGCCCGTCGGACGCCGTCGTCGCCACGGCCAAGCCGGTCGGCGACGGCACGCTGGTGGTGACCGACCCCGGCGTGCTGGAGCTTGTGGGCTCCGACGTCACCATCAGCGCCACGGTGCCCGACAAGGGCAAGGTCACGCTCGCCGTCGGCCGTGACGTCGACGTCGACGGGTGGGTCGGCATCGACCACTCGACGCGCGTGCACGGCCTGAGCGACTGGACCACGCTCGACGCCACCGCCGACGTGCCCGAGATCCCGAAGCCCGCCGAGGGCCAGCAGCCGGCGAAGCCCGGCACCGGCGCCAACCCCGCGGGCAACGACATGTGGGTGGCCCAGGAGTCGGGCGAGGGCACCGTCCAGCTGCGCTGGAACGACCGCCCCGGCCGCTGGTCGCTGATCGCCGCGGGCGTCGGCGGGGGCGCGACCGCCCCCACCCTGACCCTGACGTGGCCGCGCGAGGTCACCAACGCGTGGCTGTGGCCGGGTGTCGGCGCGGGCGTCGTCCTCGTGGCCGCCGGCGTGCTCGTGCTGGTGCTGCGCCGCAAGGGCCGCGCCGCCCCGGCCCAGGGCCCGCGCGGCGACGGCGGCGCCCCCGACGGCGACGCGGTCAAGACCCCCGTCGCCATGGGCGGCGTCTTCGGCACGCTCACCGCGCCGGGCGCGACGCCGGCCGCCGCGGAGCCGTCCGCCGACGCGGCCGAGTCCGACGCGACCGAGCCCGACGCCACCGAGCCCCGGCCCAGCACCGCGGCGCTGCCCACGCGGTCGGCGCTGCGCACCAGCCGCCGTGCGCGCCGCGAGGCCGCCGAGGCCGACGCCGCGGTGCCCGTGGCCGACGTCGCCGCGCCCGAGGCCGCCGCGCCCGTGGCCGGAGACGTCGCCGCGCAGGCGCAGCCCCCCGCCGCGGCGCCGCGCTCGCCGATGCCGATGCGCTGGGCCGCGTTCGGCCGCACGCCCGACCCGGCGCCCGCTCCGGCACCTGCCCCCGAGTCCGCCCCGGAGCCGCAGCCCGCCGCCGAGGCCCCGGCGGAGCCCCCCACGGCCACCGGCGCCATCCGCATGACGCGCCGCGAGATGCGCGCCCAGGAGGAGGCCCGCCGCGCCGCCGAGCAGACCGGCATCACGGGCCGCCTGCGCGCCCTGACCGGCTCCATCCCCGTGGTGCGCCCCGGCCAGCCGCCGGCCCCCGACCCGGACGACCCGCCCACGCGGGCCAGCCGCTCGCAGGCCTGGCGCCAGGCGTGGGGCTTCGACCCGGACGCCGCGCAGAACGACCGCAACGACGCCGAGGGAGGCGCCCGATGACCACGACGACGACCGCCCGCCGTCGGGGCGCGCGCTGGGGCGCCGTCGGCGCACTGCTCGCCGCGTCCCTGGTGCTCTCGGCCTGCAGCTCGCAGCCGCCGTCGCCCCAGCCCGACCCCGCGAGCAGCGGCCCCGTGCTCTCCGTGGACCAGAACTCCACGGTGCTCACGTCGATCAACGCGGTGCTCGACAAGGCGACCCACGACCTCAACCCGGACCTGCTGACCTCCCGCCTGGAGGGCCCGGCGCTGACAGTCCGCAAGAGCCAGGTCTCCGTCGCGAAGATCCGCAACAGCGCCGACCTGGTGACGGTGCTGCCGAGCGAGTACCAGCAGATCATCCTGCCGACGGCGAACACGTGGCCGCGGACGTCCTTCGCGATCACGGTGACCACCGACAAGCTGCAGCCGCAGCGCCTGCTCGCCCTGGTGCAGAGCTCGCCGCGCGCGCCGTACAAGCTGTGGGGCTGGGTGCAGCTGCGCCCGGGCGTGACCATGCCGGCGTTCGCCGACCCGAAGCTCGGCAGCGAGCTGCTGGCCGCCGACGACAAGTCGCTGCTGGTGTCCCCGAAGGACGTCGTCGCGCAGTACGCCGACCTCCTCACCACGGGCGACCAGTCGGCGTTCGTGGGCTCGTTCGAGCCCGCGGCCGACGACCCGTTCCGCGCCCTCATCAAGTCGACGCGCGAGACGCAGACGGCAGCGCTCACCGGCCCGAACGTCGGCGGCACGTACACGTTCACCGTGACCCCGACGCCGAACACCCCGATCCAGGCGGTCCGCACGGCCGACGGCGGCGCCATGGTCATGGCCTCGCTCGACGCCGTCGAGGCGATGTCGGCCGTGGCCGGTGCGGTGCTCGCGCCGAGCACCAAGACGGCGCAGGCACTGCTCCAGGGCCAGAACCCGACCAACAAGCTCACCAACGGCTTCTCGGACATGGTGGCGCTCTACGTGCCCCCGGCCGGGTCCGACCAGAAGGTGAAGCTGCTCGGCTACTCGCACGTGCAGACGTCTGCCAAGATCGGCTGAGATCCTGCGAGGATGGGGGCCATGAGCACCCCTGAACCGGCCTTCTCCGTCCGCGGCGCCGTCGACCTGTCGGCGCTCCAGCGCCCGCAGTCGCCGCCCCCCGGCGAACCCGGCGGAGCGCCCGCCGCGGGCGGGTACGTGCTGGACCTGACCGAGGAGTCGTTCCCGCAGGTGGTGCAGGCGTCGGGGACGTACCCCGTCGTCGTGCTGCTGTGGATCCCCACGGACCAGGCGAACGCCGAGCTGGGCACCCTGATGGGCCGGCTCGCCGACGAGTACGCGGGCCGGTTCCTGCTCGCCCGCGTCGACGCGCAGACGCACCCGCAGATCGCGGCGGCGTTCCGCGTCGAGGGCGTGCCGACGGTCGTCGCGGTGCTCCAGGGCCAGCCCCTGCCGCTGTTCCAGGGCGGCGCGCCCGAGGACCAGGTGCGCGAGGTGCTGGACCAGGTGCTCGCGGCCGCCGAGCAGAGCGGCGTCACCGGCACGGCCCCCGCGCAGGGCGCCGAGGGCGAGGGCCCCGCGGCCGAGCCGGAGGAGGCCGAGGAGGAGCTGCCGCCGCTGCACCAGGAGGCGTACGACGCCATCGAGCAGGGCGACTACGAGGCAGCGATCGCGGCGTACGAGAAGGCGCTGCGCCAGGACCCCAAGGACGTGTTCGCGGCCGCGGGGCTCGCCCAGGTGCGGCTGCTCGAGCGCACGCGCGACGCCGACCTGCAGGCCGTGCGCACGGCCGCCGCGAGCAACCCGGCCGACGTCGACGCACAGCTGGCCGTCGCGGACATGGACGTGCTGGGCGGGCAGGTGGGCGACGCGTTCGAGCGCCTGCTCGACCTGCTGCCGGGCGCGGACGCCGACGTCAAGGAGAAGGTGCGCGCGCGGCTCGTGGAGTACTTCGAGGTGGTCGGCCCCGCCGACCCGCGGGTCGCGAAGGCCCGGCAGAAGCTCGCGATCTTCCTGTACTGACAGAGGATCTCGACGGGCTTGACCACCGGTGGTCGAGCCCGTCGAGACCCCGTGGGCCTCAGTCCTCCGGGATCAGCACCAGCGCGCCCAGCGGGGGCACGCGCACCGAGGCGGAGTGCGACCGGCCGTGCCACGGCACCGGCTCGGCGGCCACCTGGCCCATGTTGCCGACGCCCGAGCCGCCGTAGTTCTCGGCGTCCGTGTTGAGGGCCTCCTTCCAGGCCCCGCCCTGCGGCAGGGCGAGGCGGTAGCCCTCGTGCGGGATGCCGGCGAAGTTGACCACCACGACGGCGGGGTTGCCGGCGGCGTCCTTGCGGATGTACGCGAGCGTGTTGTGGTCGGCGTCGTTGGAGTCGATCCACTCGAAGCCGTCGGGCGTGAAGTCCCGCTCCCACAGGGAGGGGGTCTCCTTGTAGAGGGCGTTGAGGTCGCGCACCAGGGTCTGGACGGCGGCGTGCGACGGGTTGTCCAGCAGCCACCAGTCGAGGCCCACGCTCTCGTTCCACTCGGCGTCCTGGCCGAACTCGGAGCCCATGAACAGCAGCTGCTTGCCCGGGTGGGTCCACATGTAGGTGAGGAACGCGCGCACGCCTGCGAGCTGCTGCCAGCGGTCGCCCGGCATCTTGCGCAGCAGGGAGCCCTTGCCGTGCACGACCTCGTCGTGGCTGATCGGCAGCACGTACTGCTCCGAGAAGGCGTAGATGAGGGAGAACGTCAGCTCGCCGTGGTGGTACTTGCGGTACATCGGGTTCTCCGCGATGTAGCGCAGCGAGTCGTTCATCCAGCCCATGTTCCACTTGAGGCCGAAGCCCAGGCCGCCGTGCGACGTCGGCGCGGTGACGCCCGGGAACGCCGTCGACTCCTCGGCGATCATCATGACGCCGGGGGAGCGGCGGTAGGCCGTCGCGTTGGCCTCCTGCAGGAACGAGATCGCCTCGAGGTTCTCGCGGCCGCCGAACTGGTTGGGCGTCCACTCGCCGTCGTTGCGGGAGTAGTCGAGGTACAGCATCGAGGCGACGGCGTCGACGCGCAGCGCGTCCACGTGGAACTCCTCGAACCAGTACGTGGCGTTGGCGACCAGGAAGTTGCGCACCTCGCGGCGCCCGAAGTCGAACACCAGGGTGCCCCAGTCGGGCTGCTCGCCGCGGCGGGGGTCCGGGTGCTCGTACAGCGACGTGCCGTCGAACCGCGCGAGGGCGAAGTCGTCCTTGGGGAAGTGCGCGGGCACCCAGTCGACGATGACGCCGACGCCGGCCTGGTGCAGCCGGTCGATGAGGTGGCGCAGGTCGTCGGGGTGGCCGAACCGCGACGACGGCGCGTAGTACGACGTCACCTGGTAGCCCCACGAGCCGCCGAACGGGTGCTCGGCCACGGGCATGAACTCGACGTGCGTGAACCCCTGCTGCACCACGTACTCGGTGAGCTGGTCCGCGAGCTCGCGGTACCCGAGGCCGGGCCGCCACGAGCCCAGGTGCACCTCGTAGATGCTCACGGGACCCGAGTGCGGGTCGCGCGACGCACGCTTGGTCATCCAGTCGAGGTCGCCCCACTCGTGGTCCGTCTCGACGACGACGGACGCCGTGGCCGGCGGCACCTCGGTGCCCTTGGCCATGGGGTCGGCCTTGGCGCGCCACTGGCCGTCGGCGCCGAGGATCTCGTACTTGTAGCGGGTGCCCGGGCCGACGCCCGGCACGAAGATCTCCCACACGCCGGTCGAGCCGAGCGAGCGCATCGGGTGCACGGGCGTCCAGCGGTTGTGGTCGCCCACCAGGCGCACGCCGCGCGCGTTCGGGGCCCAGACCGCGAACCCGGTGCCCAGGACGTCGCCGAGCGCGCTGGGGTAGCGGTGGGTGTTCGCACCCAGGGCACGCCACAGCTCCTCGTGGCGGCCCTCGCCGATCAGGTGCAGGTCGACGTCGCCGAGCGACGGCAGGAACCGGTAAGGGTCGTCGGCGGTCTGCTCGTCGGTGCCGTAGCGCGTGCGGACGCGGTAGTCGGGGGCGTGCGCCGTGCCGTCGGCGTCGACTGGGCAGGGGACCACGGCCTCCCACACGCCCGCGGCCTCGTGGCGGGCCTGGTGCTCGCCGTCGGCGGTCACGACGACGACCTCGTCGGCCAGCGGGCGGAGCGTGCGGACCACGGCCCAGGCGCTGCCGTCGGGATGCGGGGCGAGCAGGTGCGGTCCGAGCACGGAGTGCGGGTCGTGCGTGTGCCCCTGCGCCACGGCGGTGAAGGCAGCCGGGTCGACGGCGGGTGCGGGCGGGGGCGTGAGGCCATGGCCGGTCGTCATGCGGTCCACCATTCCACTTGCAGGTTCGCGTCGCGCCCCGACGGCGTGAGCGGCTCGCGATGCGGTCGCGGCGCGAGACCGGAGGTACAGGCTTTATACGAGGAACTGCAGGACGAACAGCGCGCCGATCACGGCGGCAGGCCAGCTGATCTCCCGCCAGCGGCCCGTCGCGAGCTTGAGCACCGCGTAGGAGATGAGCGCGAACGCGATGCCGTTGGCGATCGAGAACGTCAGGGGCATGACCGCGATCGCGAGGAACGCCGGGACGGCCTCGGTCATGTCGGAGAAGTCGACGTCCTTGACCTGCGGCATCATCAGGCAGCCGACGAGCATGAGCGCCGGGGCCGTCGCCACGAGCGGGATCAGCGGGATGAACGGCGCCGCGACGAGTGCGACGACGAACATGCCCGCCGTCACGAGAGCGGTCAGGCCGGTGCGGCCGCCCTCCTTGATGCCGGACGCCGAGGAGACGACCGTCGCCGTCGACGACGACCCGAGGAGGGCGGCGCCCGCCGTGCCGATGGCGTCCGCGAGCAGGCCCTTCTCCAGGCCGACGACCTTGCCGTCCTCGTCGACCATCCGTGCGGCGGACGCGATGCCGAAGATCGTGCCGAGCGAGTCGAGCGCGTTGACGAGCGTGTGAGCCAGCACCATCGCGAGCACGACGGTCAGGACATGGCCCAGGTTGCCGAACGACCCGAACGTCCCGAAGTCGAGGCCGAACAGCGCGTAGCGCCCGAAGTCGGACCACTGCTGCCCGACGTCGAACGAGAAGTGCTGCGGGAGGGCCGAGTGCCCGGTCACGAACGCCAGCACCGTCGTGACGAGGATGCCGATGAGGATCGCACCCTTGACCTTGCGGGCGTAGAGGACCGCCATGAGCAGGAACCCGACGATCGCGAGCACGGCCCCGAGCACCTGGGTACGCACCGCGGCGTCGTCGTGGTTCCAGCTGGAGAAGTTCACGAGCGTGACGAACGTGGACGGGCTCGCGACCGTGATCCCCGCCTGGCGCAGGCCCAGCAGCGTGATGAACAGGCCGATGCCCGATCCGAGGGCGACCTTGATGTTCCGCGGGATGCCGTTGATGATCCGCTCGCGCAGCCCGGTCGCCGACAGGAGCACGAACAGCGACCCCGACAGGAACACCAGGGCGACGGACATCTGGAACACCTGCACGTCGGTGAGGGTGTCCGGCGCGGCGAGCAGGCCGATCGCCGGCATGACCGTGAACGCGAGGTACGAGCCCAGACCCATGCCGGGCGCCTGCACGAAGGGGAGGTTCGCCAGGACGGCCATGAGCAGCGAGCCGAGCACCGAGCTGAGGACGACGGCGATGTAGACGGCGTTCGCGATCCCGAGGTTCGGGGCGTCGGCCCCGACCGCCGCGGCGGCGCCGCCGGCCATCATGCCCGGCATCGCGAGCACGGTGAACACGGAGGCGAAGAAGGTCGTCAGACCCGCGAGGACCTCGACCCGGACGGTGGTCCGGTGCTCGGAGAGGCGGAAGAGCCGCTCGGCCAGCCCCTTCGGCGTCGGCGGGGCCGGGGTTGCGTTTTTGTACGTGGTTTGCGCAGACACGACCAAAAGTGTCCGTGCCGCAGACCCTCCGCAGACGCAGTTGGCGGGCCGTCAGCCCCTGATCAGGCGCTCCACCGCACCCAGCGGGATGGGCACCCAGTGCGGGCGCTGCCGCGTCTCGTAGACCACCTCGTAGAGCGCCTTGTCGAGCACCAGCGCGCGCAGCACGGCGTCGTCCAGCGTGCCGCCCGACGCGGACCGGTACGCGTCGAGGAACGCCGCCTGGGCGCTCGCAGCCCACGCCGGGTCGGCGGCCTCGCCGACGGCGGCCGCGTAGTCGAACGAGCGCAGGATCCCGGCGACGTCGCGCAGCGGCAGGTCGGGGGCGGCGCGCTCGGCGACGGGCCGCTGCGGCTCGCCCTCGAAGTCGAGCAGCTGCCACCCGTCGGAGCCGTGGAGCGCCTGGCCAAGGTGCAGGTCGCCGTGGATGCGCTGCAGCGGGACGGGCGTGAGCCGGGTCTCGAGGTCGTCGAGCAGGTCCCGGATCGCCTCGGCGTGCGGGGCGAGCGAGGGCGCCGCCTCGAACGCCGCGTCGGCGCGCAGGCGCAGGCCGGCCACGAACGCGACCGGGTCGAGCGTCACGGGCGTCGGCAGGGCCTCGCGCAGCGCGGCGTGCAGGTGCGCGACGACGCTGCCGAGGTCGGCGGCGAGGGCGTCGAACGGCTCGCGGGCGCGCGCGTGCTCGCAGGCGAGCTCGAACCCGTCGCGCGCGTCGGGCACCAGTGCGGCGACGACGGCCAGGTGGTTGGTCGACTCGACCAGCTGCGGGGCGGCCGGCAGGTCCACGGCCCCGAGGAACCGCGGCGTGCCGGTGAACCCGACGCCGGTGAGCGCCTGCGGCACGACGACGTCCGGGTGGGCGCCCGCCGCGACGGTGCGCAGGATCTTGAGCATCGCCCCGTGCGGCGCGCCGTCGGGGCGCACGGCGGGCAGGATCACGGAGGTGTTCGACTGCTCGCCGGCGATCGCCCGCCCGCCGGTCGTGTCGGCGTCGAGGCCCGCGGCCTCGAGGTAGGCGGCCCACGCCGACGGGTGGACGCCGCCGTCGTGCACCGCGAGGCCCGCGGCCGTGCCGATGTACCCCGGGTCGGCCTCCTCGCTGCGCTCCTTGGGCGTGACCACCAGCGGCACCTGGAGCACTGTGGCGCCCAGCAGCAGCAGGGCGACGACGACGTCCGACGAGCCGTCGAACGTGACCTCGAGCCACGCCGACGGCAGCCCCGACGTGCCGCCCGGGTACCACCGGCGGCCGGGTGCCCAGGAGGCGACCAGGTCGGTGACCTCGGCCGGGAGGTGTGTGCCGGCCGGCGCGACGGTGGCCCTCACTCGGCCGTCGCCGCCTCGGTCGTGGTGACCGGCGGGTCGAGGCGCAGCCAGTAGAAGTCGCGCGACCCCCACGTCATGGTGATCGTCCCGTCCGCCCCGACGGCCGGGAAGCGCGCCCCACCGAACACGTCGGTGAGGCCCCAGCCCTCGAACCCGGGCAGCGAGATCGTCGCCGACCGCGCGGTCGCCGACATGTTGGCGCCCACCAGCAGCGTCTCCTCCTCCGACGAGCGCGTGAAGGCGAGCACGGCCTCGTCGTCGGCCGTGCGGGCGAGGAAGTCGCCCGTGCCGAACGTGGGGTGCAGGCGCCGCACGGCGAGCATGCCGTGCACCCAGTGCAGCAGCGACGTCGGCTGCGCGAGCTGCGCCTCCACGTTGTGCTGCGCGTAGTGGTAGACGAGCGACTGGACCAGCGGCAGGTACAGCTTGCCGGGGTCCGCCGTCGAGAAGCCGGCGTTGCGGTCCGGCGTCCACTGCATGGGGGTGCGCACGGAGTCGCGGTCGGGCAACCAGATGTTGTCGCCCATGCCGATCTCGTCGCCGTAGTACAGGCACGGCGACCCGGGCAGGGAGAGCAGCAGCGCGTGCGCCAGCTCGATCTCCTTGCGCGAGTTGTCCAGCAGCGGCGCCAGCCGGCGCCGGATGCCCACGTTGGCGCGCATGCGCGGGTCCTGGGCGTACCAGCCGTACATGGACGCGCGCTCCTCGGTGCTCACCATCTCGAGCGTCAGCTCGTCGTGGTTGCGCAGGAACGTCGACCACTGGCCGCTCTTCGCCGGGATCTCCGGGGTGTCCTGGAGGATCTCCACGATCTGCCGGGCCCGCTGGTCGCGCAGCGCGTAGTAGATGCGCGGCATCACCGGGAAGTGGAAGCACATGTGGCACTCGGGCTCGTCGTCCGTGCCGAAGTAGTCGACGACGTCGGCCGGCCACTGGTTGGCCTCGGCGAGCAGGATGCGGCCCGGGAACTCGGTGTCGACCATGCGCCGCAGCCGGCGCAGGAACGCGTGCGTCTCGGGCAGGTTCTCGCAGTTGGTGCCCTCGGCCTCGAACAGGTACGGCACCGCGTCGAGGCGGAACCCGTCCACGCCGATGCCCAGCCAGAACCGCGCGACGTCGAGCATCGCCTCCTGGACCTTCGGGTTCTCGAAGTTCAGGTCGGGCTGGTGGCTGAAGAACCGGTGCCAGAAGTACTGGCGGCGCACCGGGTCGAACGTCCAGTTCGACGTCTCCGTGTCCACGAAGATGATGCGCGCGTCCTGGTAGCGCGTGTTGTCGTCGCTCCACACGTAGAAGTCCCCGTAGGGCCCCTCCGGGTCGGAGCGCGAGGCCTGGAACCACGGGTGCTGGTCGCTCGTGTGGTTCATGACGCAGTCGACGACGACGCGGATCCCGCGCGCGTGCGCCTCCTCGATGAGCTCCGTGAAGTCGGCGGTGGTGCCGTAGTTCGGGGCGATGGCCGTGTAGTTGGAGACGTCGTACCCGCCGTCGCGCAGCGGCGACGGGAAGAACGGCGGCAGCCACAGGCAGTCGACGCCCAGCCACTGGAGGTAGTCGAGGCGGTGGATGATGCCGCGCAGGTCGCCGGTGGCGTCGCCGTCGGCGTCGGAGAACGCGCGGACGATCACCTCGTAGAAGACGGCCTTCTTGTACCAGTCCGGGTCCTCGACCAGCCCGGGGCGCCCGAGCGTGGGGGGCTCCGGCTGGCGCCGGGGCGGCAGGGCCTGGATGGGCAGCGCCTGGGTCTGGGGGCGGGGGACGGACCCCGCGCCCGTCGTGGTGGCACTCATCCGAGACCCACCTGCAGCACGTGGGCGACCTGCTTGCGCGGGTCGAGCCGGACGAACGGGTGCGCGCCCCAGGGGAACGACTCTCCGCTGAGCAGGTCGTGCGCCACGAAGAACGGGGCGCTGCCGTCGGTGCCCGGCGGCGGCGTCAGGCCGAGGGCCGCGAGGTCGAGGTGGACGGTCGACTCCTGCGTGCCCCACGGGTCGATGTTGACGATGACGACGATGACGTCGTCCGTGTGCCCGGCCACCGGCGTCTCGCCGCCGCCGCTCGCGAGCGGCAGGTGCTCGGCGCGCACGCGGCGCGAGTACACGAGCACGCGGTCGTTGTCGGCCGAGTGCACCGTGAGGTTGCGCAGCTGCTGCAGCGCGGGGTGCTCGCGGCGCACCTCGTTGAGGCGGCCGAGCAGCAGCGAGATGCCGATGTCGTCGGCGTGGTCCCACGCGCGCGGCTTGAACTCGTACTTCTCGTTGTCCACCTGCTCCTCGACGCCCGGGCGGGGCACGTTCTCCACGAGCTCGTAGCCCGAGTAGATGCCCCACGTGGGCGAGCCGGTGGCGGCGAGCACGGCCCGGACGGCGAACCCGCCCACGCCGCCGTGCTGCAGGTACGGCGGCAGGATGTCGTGCGTCGTCGGCCAGAACGACGGGCGCATCACCGAGCCGGCAGGCCCGGCGACCTCCTGGAGGTAGTCCAGGATCTCGGTCTTCTCGTTGCGCCACGTGAAGTACGTGTACGACTGGTGGAACCCGATGCGGGCGAGCGTCGCCATCATGGCCGGCTTGGTGAACGCCTCGCTGAGGAAGATCACCTCGGGGTGCCGGTCGTGCACCTGGGCCAGCAGCCACTCCCAGAAGTCGAGCGGCTTGGTGTGCGGGTTGTCGACGCGGAACAGCGTGACGCCGCGGTCGATCCAGGTCTCGACGACGCCGAGGATCGCCTCGCGCAGGCCCACGGGGTCGTTGTCGAAGTACAGCGGGAAGATGTCCTGGTACTTCTTGGGCGGGTTCTCCGCGTAGGCGATGGTGCCGTCGGCGCGGGTCTTGAACCACTCCGGGTGCTGCTCGACCCACGGGTGGTCCGGCGAGGCCTGGAGGGCCAGGTCGAGGGCCACCTCGAGGCCGTTCTGCGCCGCGGCGGCGACGAAGTCGCGGAAGTCCTGCTCCGTGCCCAGGTCCGGGTGGATGGCGTCGTGGCCGCCCTCCTTGGCCCCGATGGCGTACGGGCTGCCGGGGTCGCCGGGCTTGGCGTCCAGGGAGTTGTTGCGGCCCTTGCGGAACTGGGTGCCGATGGGGCTGACGGGCGTCAGGTAGACGACGTCGAAGCCCATCCCCGCGATCTGCGGCAGGCGCTCGGCGGCCGTGCGGAACGTGCCCGAGCGCCATGTCTTCGAACCGCCGGTGCCGGCCTCGACCTGGACCGCGCCCTCGGAGCGCGGGAAGATCTCGTACCAGGACCCGAACAGGGCCCGGCGGCGGTGCACCCGCAGCGGGTACGTGGCGCTCGGCGAGACCAGGTCGCGCAGGGGGCTGCGGCGCAGCGCCTCCTGGACGGTGTGCGTGGTGGCCATCGCGAGGCGGGCCTCCGGCAGGCGGCTCGTGTCGGAGAGGGCGTGCGCGGCCTCCTCGACGATCCGGGCGTCCTCCGGGCTGCGCTCCGCCTGCGCCTGCGGGGCGGCGATGCGCTCGAACAGCAGCACGCCCTCGGCGAGCATGAGCTCCTGGTCGATGCCGGCGTCGAACTTGATGACGGCGTCGTGCACCCAGGTGGCGTAGGGGTCGCTCCACGCCTCGACGCGGAAGCTCCAGTCGCCCTCGGCGTCGGGCTGCAGGAAGCCCTGGAAGCGGTCCAGGCCGGGGGCGATGTCGTGCATCGGCGCGGTCGAGTGGACGTTGCCCGCGGGGTCGACCAGCACGGCCGTGGCGCTGACGGCGTCGTGGCCCTCGCGGAACACGGTCGCCTCGACCGGCACCACCTCGCCGACCGACGCCTTGGCCGTCCAGCGGCCGCCCTCGACCACGGGGGACACCTCGACCACGGGGATGCGGCCGATCGTCACGTGCGGCGCCGGCTGCGGCGTGGGCGCCGGCACGACGACGGGCACGTGGTGCGAGGTGGGCTCGCGGACGGCGGAGACGTTCGCGGCCGCGGTCTCGGCGTGGGCCGGCTGCTCGGCGGCGGCGACCTTGGCGGGGGCCTTGGAAGCGGGGGCCTTGGCGGCCGGGGCCGTCTTCCTGGCCGGGGCCGCCTTCTTCGCGGCCGGCGCCTTCCGCGCGGCGGGTGCCTTCGCCGTGCTGGTGCTGGAGGCGGCGGGTGCCTTCTTCGCGGGGGTCTTCTTCGCGGCGGCGCTCTGGGCCGTCGGGTCCGCGGGGGTGCTGGGGGTGCTAGCGCTCGTCGTCACTCGGCCCACGCTAGCCAGCGCGGTATGCCCCCGCGCGCGCTGGACGCGGCGCGTCCCGCCGTTCGGTCGGTTTTGCGTGGAGACGAGGGTCAGCGGGCCAGCGCCCGGCCGGTCACGTACCCGGTGTGCAGGCAGCCCCCCAGGAAGGTCCCCTCGAGGGCGCGGTGGCCGTGCGCGCCGCCGCCGCCGAACCCGGCCGCCTCGCCCACGCCCCAGAGCCCGTCGAGCACCGTGCCGTCGGGGCGCAGCGCGCGCCCGTCGGCGTCGCACCACAGGCCGCCCAGGGTCTTTCGGGTCAGCACCGACAGGCGCACGGCGAGCAGTGGGCCGTCCTTCGGGTCGGTGAGGGCGCGCGGCGTGGCCACGCGCATCCGGCGGTCGACCAGGAAGTGCCGGGCCGCCGCCGTCGCCACCACCTGGGGGTCCTTGCCGAGCCCGGAGGTCACCTGGGCGTCGCGCAGAGCGACCAGGCGCTCGAGCGCGGCCGGGTCCACGTGCCCGCGCGAGCCAGGCGTCGCGGCCGTGAGCCCGTTCATCCTCCCGGCCAGCTCGGCGGGCGTCGCGGCCCACAGGAACTCCGGCGAGCGCTCGGCGAACGCCTCGACCGGGCCGACGGCGCCGGGCAGCACGCGCCTGGCCAGCAACGGCACGTCCTTGCCGGTGAGGTCGGGGTTCTGCTCCGACCCGGACAGCGCGAACTCGGCCGCCATGATCGCCTTGTTGAGCACGAACCACGAGTGGTCCTGCTGCGCGCGCGTCACCTCGTGCAGCGCGCCGAGGGCGTCGAACCCGGGGAACAGGGGCGCGGGCAGCCGGTTGCCGTCGGCGTCGAGCCACAGCGACGACGGCCCGGGCAGGATGCGGATGCCGTGGTTCGTCCACACGGGGGAGTGGTTGGCGATCCCCTCGGGGTAGTGCCACATGCGGTCCTCGTGCACGAGCGCCGCGCCGGCGTCGGCGGCGACGCCCAGCATGAGCCCGTCGGTGGAGTCGGGCACGCCCTGGAGCATCCGGGCCGGCAGGGCGCCGGCCTTGGGGTTCCAGCGTGCGCGCGCCAGGTCGTGGTTGGCGCCGATGCCGCCGGTCGCGACGACGACGGCGCCCGCCTCGATCTCCACGTCCCCGGTCACGCCGCGCGACGACGGCGCCCCCCGCCCGCCGAACGGCAGGTCGCGGCGGGTGGCGGCGTCGTCGGCGAGCACCTCGGCGTGCACCCCGGCGACGCGACCGTCGGTGACCACCAGCGACGTGACGCGGTGCCGGAACCGGATCTCCAGCCGCCCGGCGTCGCGGTGCGCCTTGGCGCGCGCGACGAACGGCGCGAGGATCGCGGGGCCGGTGCCCCAGGTGACGTGGAAGCGGGGCACCGAGTTCCCGTGGCCGCCCGCGGGGTACCCGCCGCGCTCGGCCCACTGCACCAGGGGGAAGAACCCGACCCCCTGCCTGCGGAGCCAGGCCCGCATGTCCCCGGCGGCGAACTCGACGAACCGCTGCGCCCACGCGTACCCGTGGCGGTCCGGGCCCTCGCCCCGGCCGGCGCCGGGGGCGAACTGCGCCGAGCCCTGCCAGTCGTCCCACGCCAGCTCGGCCGAGTCGCGCACCCCGAGGCGCCGCTGCTCGGGCGACCCCACGAGGAACAGACCGCCGAACGACCACCATGCCTGCCCGCCCAGCGAGTCGGGGTGCTCCTGGTCGAGCACGAGCACGCGACGCCCGGCGTCGGCGAGCTCGCAGGCGGTGACCAGACCGGACAGGCCGGCCCCGATGACGACGACGTCGGCGCTCATGGGGCGCAGGCTAGCGGGGCAGCGCCGCCTCAACCAGCGTGGCGGGCCGCCACGAACACCTGCACCGACAGGGCCTCGAGGGTGGCGACGCCGTCGAGCAGGTCGTCGTCGGGCGGCATCTCCGGGGTGTCCCACGTCGAGCTCCACACGCGGTCCCAGGCGGGCGCGCCAGGCAGCGGCGACGGGAGCACCACGTCGAGGTCGTCGAGGCGACCGTTGAGCGCCACCAGCACGTCGGCGTCGTCGGGGCCGGGGCCCGGGCGCAGCATCTGCACCACGCGGCGCTCGGCCTCGTTCCACGCCTCGTGGTCCATGGGTCCGCCTTCCTCCGTGAACCACAGGAGGTCGGTGAAGGTCTCGCCCGGGCGCGGCGTGCCCAGGAAGAACGAGTCGGCGCGCAGCGCCGGGTGCTCGCGGCGCAGGCGCAGCAGCATCTTGGTGGTCTCGAGCAGGTCGGCCGACGCCTGGTCGTGCTCCCAGCCCACCCAGGAGATCTCCGTGTCCTGCGCGTAGGCGTTGTTGTTGCCCTCCTGCGTGCGCCCGAACTCGTCGCCGGCCGTCATCATCGGCGTGCCCGCCGCGAGCAGCAGCATCGCCAGCAGGTTGCGCTGCGAGCGCCGCCGCAGCGGCACCACGGCCGACCACGGCTCGGTGGTGGCGTCGTCGCCCACGCCGGTGTGGCCCTCGACGCCGTGGTTCCAGGACAGGTTGTTGGACGTGCCGTCGTGGTTGTCCTCGCCGTTGGCCCAGTTGTGCTTGTGGTCGAAGGCGACCAGGTCGGCGAGCGTGAACCCGTCGTGCGCGGTGACGTAGTTGACGGACGCGACGGGCCCGCGCACCAGCGGCGGGTCGGAGTGCCCGAACAGGTCGGCCGACCCGGCGAGGCGGGTGGTGAGCTCGCGGATGCCGTCCATGGGGCGGCCGTGCGAGCCGGCGGAGGCGGAGGCGAGCCAGAACCCGCGCACGGCGTCGCGGAACCGGTCGTTCCACTCGGCCATGGGCGGCGGGAAGCTGCCGGTCTGCCAGCCGCCGGGGCCCACGTCCCAGGGCTCGGCGATGAGCTTGAGGTTGTTGAGCACGGGGTCGGTCTGCAGGCCCACGAGGAACGGGTGGTCGGGCTCGAACCCGTACATGCCGCGCCCCAGCGTCACGGCCAGGTCGAACCGGAACCCGTCGACGCCCACCACCTGCGCCCAGTAGCGCAGCGAGTCGAGCGCGAGCTGCACCACGCGCACGCGGCGGAAGTCGAGCGTGTTGCCCGTGCCGGTGGCGTCGGCCAGCGCGGCGGGCGAGTTGCCGTCGTGCAGGTAGTAGAGGGGGTTGTCGAGGCCGCGCCACGAGATGTGGAGCTGGTCGTCGCCGCCCTCGCACGTGTGGTTGTAGACGACGTCGAGGATCACCTCGATGCCGGCCCGGTGCAGCAGGTGCACCATGCCGCGCACCTCGTCGAGCACCGCGGCGGGGCCCGCCTGCTGCGCCGCCTGGGTGGCGTACGTGGGCTCGGGGGCGAAGAAGCCGAGCGTCGAGTAGCCCCAGTAGTTGGTCAGGCCGTGGGCCACGAGCCGCGGCTCGCTCGCCGACGCGTGGATGGGCAGCAGCTCGAGCGTGGTGATCCCGAGGTCCTTGAGGTAGGCGATCGTGGCCGGGTGGGCCATGCCCGCGTAGGTGCCGCGCAGCTCTTCCGGGATCGCCTCGTTGAGCAGGGTGAAACCGCGCACGTGCGCCTCGTACACCACCGTGTCGGCCCACGGCACGCGCGGCCGGGTCAGCGGCGGCGGCTGCGGCATGGGTGGCATCACCACGGAGTGCGGCACGTAGGGGAGCGAGTCGACGTCGTCGGCGTCGCCGTAGCGCTCCGCGATCCACCAGCGGCCGTCGGGCGTGGACGCGTCGGAGTCGCGCGGGGCACTCTTCGCGCCCAGGGTCTCGGGGCCGTACGCGAGCGAGCCCACCAGGCCCCGCGCGTACGGGTCGAGCAGCAGCTTCGCGGGGTTGTGCCGCATGCCGGAGCGCGGGTCCCACGCGCCGTAGGTGCGGAACCCGTAGCGCTGGCCGGGCCGGACGCCGGGCACGTGCGCGTGCCACATGCCGTACGTCGGGCCCAGCAGGGGCACGCGGCGCTCGGAGTAGCGCTCCGGGTCGTGCTCGTCGAGCTCGGGCCGGACCACGTCGATGATGCAGAAGTCCACCGCCGCGGCGTGGCTGGCGACGACGGCGACGTCGACCCCTCCGGGCGTCGCGGTGACCCCGAGCGGGGGGACGTGCGAACGACGTGCCGTCGGGCGAGTCAGCGGGCGCACCACGGGGCGTGGCGCGGGTGGCTCGAGTGCTCGGCGGTCCATGCCGCCCATGGTTGCGTACCTGGCGAGACGTCGCGAACCAGTGGCGCATCCGGGCACACGTGCCGGGTAGTCTCGACCTTCGTGCGCATCGTCGTCCTTCTCAAGTACGTGCCGGACATCACCAGCGACCGCCGCTTCGCCGACGGGCGCGTGGTGCGCGACCCGGCGGAAGGGTCGCTGAACGAGCTCGACGAGAACGCGGTCGAGGCCGCGCTCCAGCTCGTCGAGGCGGCCGGCGACGGCGAGGTCGTGGCCGTGACGGTCGCCCCCGCGACGGCCGACATCGCGGTCAAGAAGGCCTACCAGATGGGCGTGCACCGCGGCGTCCGCGTCACCGACGAGGCCCTCGCGGGCTCCGACTACTTCGGCACCACGGCGGCGCTCGCGGCCGCGGTGCGCCGCCTCGGCGAGGAGACCCCGGTCGACCTGGTCGTCACGGGCATGGCCGCCCTGGACGGCCTCGGCTCCGTGGTCCCGGCGCTGCTGGCCGAGGAGCTGGGCTGGCCGCAGCTCACGCTCGCCAAGTCGGTGGCCCTGGCCGACGGCACCCTGACGATCACGCGCGAGGTCGACGACGCCGTCGAGACGCTCGCCGCGCCGCTGCCCGCCGTGCTGTCGGTCACCGACTCCGCGAACAGCCCGCGCTACCCGAACTTCAAGCTCATCATGGCGGCGCGCTCCAAGACCGTCGAGGAGTGGACGGCCGCCGACCTGGGCATCGAGCCGTCCGAGGTCGGCCTCGCCGGCGCCCGCACCGTGACCGTCGAGGCCGCCCCGCGGCCGCCGCGCCCCGAGGTCGAGCTCGTGGTCGACAAGGGCGAGGGCGGCCTCGCCCTGGCCGACTTCCTCATCCGCAACGACCTTGTCTGACAACCGCACGTCTGAAAGAGGACTCCGATCGTGACTCGCCCCACCGTCCTGGTGTTCCTCGACAGCCCTGAGCGCACGGTCGAGGAGGTGCGCCCCAGCGTCCTCGAGCTGATCACGCTGGGCCGCTCGCTCGGCCGCGTCGACGTCGTCACGCTGGGCGCGCCGAGCGTCGCGGTCCTGGCCACCCTGGGCACCTACGGCGTCGACGGCGTGCACCAGGCCGTGCTGCCCACGTCGCTGCCCGAGGACGTCTACCGCGTCACGCCGGTGCTCGCGTCGGTGCTCGCGACGGCGGCCAGCCGCCTCGACGCCGACGTGCTGCTGGTGCCGTCCACGTTCGCCGGCAAGGAGGCCGCGGCCGTCGCGGCGGCCCGCCTGGGCGCGGGGCTCGTGGTCGACGCGTCGTCGCTCGAGTGGAGCGCCGAGGGCGGCCCGCTGCGCATCGCCAAGCGCGTGTTCGCCGGCACGTGGGACACGGTGTCGACGGTCGCGTCCGACCCCGCCGTCGTCACGGTGCGCGCCAACGCCGTCGCGGCGGAGCCCGCCGCCGTGGCGAGCAGCCCCGAGGTGTACGCCCTGCCCGTCGAGGCGGCGGCGCCGACCGTGACGGTCGTCTCGCGCCAGCTCAAGGAGCGCGCCGCCGGCCGCCCGGCGCTCGAGGAGGCGGCCGTGGTGGTCGCCGGCGGGCGCGGCACCAACGGCGACTTCGGGCCCGTCAATGACCTGGCCGACGCGCTCGGCGCGGCCGTCGGCGCCACGCGCGACGCCGTGTTCGAGGGCTGGTTCGACCGGTACATCGGCCAGACGGGCGTCACCGTCGCGCCGCGCGTCTACATCGGCGCGGGCATCTCCGGTGCGCCCCACCACCGCGGCGGCATGCAGGCCTCGCAGGTGGTCGTGGCCGTCAACAACGACCCGGAGTCCCCGATCTTCGAGATCAGCGACTTTGCCGTCGTGGGCGACCTGGCGGACGTGCTGCCGCAGGCGGCCGAGGCGATCCGCGCGCACAAGCAGGGTTCGTAGACTGGCCCGGTGACCGGCGCCTACCTCGACCATGCCGCGACGACCCCCATGTCGCCCGCGGCCCTGGCGGCCTTCGTCGCCGAGGCGCAGCGCCCCGGCAACGCCTCCTCGCTCCACGCGGCCGGGCGCGCCGCCCGCCGGGTGGTCGAGGAGTCGCGCGAGCAGGTCGCCGCGGCGCTGGGCGCACGCCCGTCCGAGGTGATCTTCACCAGCGGCGGCACCGAGTCCGACAACCTCGCCCTCAAGGGCATCTTCTGGGGCCGGCGTGCGCAGGACACGCGCCGCACCCGCGTGCTGGTCTCGGCCGTCGAGCACCACGCCGTGCTCGACCCCGCCTTCTGGCTCGCGGGGCACGCAGGCGCCGAGATCACGCTGCTCCCGGTCGACGCCGACGGCGTGCTCGACCTCGACGCCCTGCGCGCCGAGCTCACCGCCCACGCCGACGAGATCGCCCTGGTCAGCGTCATGTGGGCGAACAACGAGGTGGGCACCGTACAGCCGGTGCGCGACGTCGTGAGACTGGCCCACCAGCACGGCGTGCCCGTGCACACCGACGCCGTCCAGGCCGTCGGGCAGATCGACGTCGACTTCGCGGCGTCGGGCGTCGACGCCCTGACCGTCACCGGGCACAAGCTGGGCGGCCCGCTCGGCGTGGGCGCGCTGCTGGCCCGCCGCGAGCTGCCGCTCGAGGCCGTGCTGCACGGCGGCGGCCAGGAGCGCGGGGTGCGCTCCGGCACCCTGGACGTGCCCGCGATCCGTGCGTTCGCCGTCGCCGTCACCGAGGCCGTGGCGCACCGCGCCGAGCGGGCCGCCCACCTGGCCGCGCTGCGCGACTCCCTGATCGAGGGCGTGCACGCCGTCGCCCCGGGGGCCGTGCTGCGCGGGCCCGACCCGGCCGTGGCGCCCGAGCAGCGCCTGCCCGGCAACGCGCACTTCACCTTCCCAGGCGCCGAGGGCGACTCGCTGCTCTACCTGCTGGACTCCGCCGGCGTCGAGGCGTCGACCGGCTCGGCGTGCCAGGCCGGGGTGCCGCAGCCGTCCCACGTGCTGCTCGCGCTCGGAGTGCCCGAGGGGGAGGCCCGCGGGGCGCTGCGCTTCACGCTCGGCGTCACGTCCACGCCCGACGACGTCGACCGGCTCCTGGCGGCCCTGCCCGCCGTGGTGACCCGGGCGCAGGCCGCCGGGCTCGTGTCGAGGGGGATCGCATGAGGGTGCTGGCCGCCATGTCGGGCGGCGTCGACTCCGCCGTCGCGGCGGCGCTCGCCGTCGAGGCCGGGCACGATGTCGTCGGCGTGCACATGGCCCTGTCCCGCAACCGGGACCAGTTCCGCACCGGCTCGCGCGGCTGCTGCTCCATCGAGGACGCCGGCGACGCCCGGCGGGCCGCCGACGTGCTCGGCATCCCGTACTACGTGTGGGACCTGTCCGAGCGGTTCGAGGACACCGTCGTCGCCGACTTCCTCAGCGAGTACGAGGCCGGCCGCACCCCCAACCCGTGCGTGCGCTGCAACGAGCACATCAAGTTCGAGGCCCTGCTCGACAAGGCCACCGCGCTCGGCTTCGACGCCGTCGCCACCGGCCACTACGCGCGCATCGTCGACGGCCCGGGGGGCCGGGAGCTGCACCGGTCGCCCAACACCGACAAGGACCAGTCGTACGTGCTGGCCGTCATGGGGCCCGAGCGCCTCGCCCGCGCGATCTTCCCGCTCGGGTCGTTCGCGTCGAAGGCCGAGGTGCGCGCCGAGGCCGCCGCGCGCGGCCTCGCCGTGAGCGCCAAGCCCGACTCCTACGACATCTGCTTCGTCGCCGACGGCGACACGCGCGGGTTTCTCCGCGAGCGCCTGGGGTCGCGCCCGGGCGAGGTGGTCGACGTCGACGGCACGGTCGTGGGCGAGCACGACGGCGCCTACGCGTACACGGTGGGGCAGCGCAAGGGCCTGGGCCTGGGCCGCCCGGCCGCGGACGGGCGGCCCCGGTACGTGCTGGACGTGCAGACCGCCACCAACACGGTGGTGGTGGGCCCCGCGGAGCTGCTCACGGTCGACCGGATCGAGGGCGACAAGGCGACCTGGCTGGTCGATGACGCCGAGACCACCCTCGACGACGTCGAGATCCAGGTCCGCGCCCACGGCGCGCCGGTCCCGGCCCGCGCCCACGTGCGCGGGACCACGGTCGAGGTCGAGCTGACCGGCACCCCGCTGCGGGGCGTGGCGGCCGGCCAGTCGCTCGTGGTCTACCGCGGCACCCGGGTGCTGGGCCAGGCCACCGTGACGCGCGCCTGGCGTGCCGCCCCGGCCGGGGTCACCGCGTGACGGCGGTCAGCGGCCACGGCCCGTGGCCGGGCGTGGACCGTGACGAGCTCGAGGCCCAGCAGATCGTGCTGGGCGACCTGGCGGACCTCCCGACGGGCGTGGACGCGCTGCCGTTCCTCACGCAGCTCAGCGACCGCGGCCCGGGCGCCGACCCGCTGGGCCGCACCGCCGCGCTCCTCGCCGAGCTGCCCGTCGAAATGGGCCCGCACGGCTGGAAGCTCACCGACCACCCGGGTGCCGACCAGCGCCGCGCGGGGACGTTCCTGCGCGAGGACCTGGGCGCGCTCGCGATCGCCGCGCACGGCCACACGGGGCCGTTCGCGCTGGAGGTGCTGGGCCCGTGGACGCTCGCCGCGTCCCTGTGGTCGGCGCGCGGCGACCGCGTGCTCGCCGACCCCGGCGCGCGTCACGAGCTCGCGCTCTCGCTCGCCGAGGGCGTCCGCGCGCACGTCGCCGCCGTCCGCCAGCAGGTGCCCGGGGTGGGCGACGTCGTCGTGCAGCTCGCCGAGCCGCAGCTCGGCGCGGTCCACGCGGGCGTGCTGCCCACCTTCTCCGGCTACGCGCGCCTGCGCTCCGTGCCCGGCCCCGACCTGGTCGAGGGCCTGCGCCCGGTGGTCGACGCCGTGCACGACGCGGGCGCCCGCGCCGTCGTGCACCTCGGGCCCACGTGGTCCGGGCTGCCGCCCGCGGTGCTCGCCGGGGCGGACGCCGTCGGCCTCGACGTCGGCGACGTCGGCTGGGACGAGCGCGCCTGGGAGCTCGTGGCGCGGGCGGCCGAGAAGGGCGTGGGGCTGTGGGCCGGGCTGCCCGCCGCGAAGGTGTCGCAGTGCGCCGGGCCGATGCTCGGCGAGCTGGTGCGCCTGGTCGCGGAGCCGTGGCGCCGGATCGGGCTGCCGGCGTCGGGCCTGGACGGGCTCACGCTGCTCTCGGCGCCGCGCCGCCCCCTCGCGGGCGTGGACGCCTCCCGCGCCGAGCTGGCCAACCTGGGCCGCATCGCCGAGGCCCTGGCGGAGCGCGCGGCCGCGTAGCGGACTCGGCCGCTCGGCCGATGTGCGGCGGCGCATCCGTTCCTACGATGGGCGCGTGCGTGACCTGCTCCGCAGCCTGTGGTGGCTGCCCGCCGCGCCGGGCGCGCACCTTCCCGCGCGCCGGGACGTCGTGCTGGCCGTCGCCGTCGGGGCGGTGGCCGTCGCGGAGACCGTCTACCGGACCGCCCTCGTCGACCGTTGGTGGGCGCTCGCCGTCGCGGTGCTCGCCGCCGCGGTGCTGCCGTCCCGGCGGGTGGCGCCCGCGGCGGCGCTCGCGGCCGTGACCGTGCTCTCCGGGGCCACGGCGCTGTGGCTGGGGCACGAGCACGGGCTGGTCACGCTCGCCGTGGTGCTCGTGCTGCCGTACGCGCTGTACCGGTGGGGGTCGGGCCGCGCGATCGTCGTGGGCTCGGCGTTCGCGCTGGCGCACATCGCCGTCGCGGGCGCGGTGGGGCGCCTCCAGGACTGGTGTGGCCGGGCTGCTGCTGATCTCGCTGCTCGCGGCGGTGGGCGTGGTGGTGCGGCAGCGCGCGGCGGCCCGCGTGCGCCGGCTGGAGCAGGCGCGGCTGCGCGAGCGCGAGCGGCTCGCCCGCGACCTGCACGACACGGTCGCCCACCACGTCTCGGCCATCGCCGTCCGCGCCCAGGCGGGCCTGGCGCAGGGCACGGCAGACGCGTCGGGCGAGGCGCTGCGCCGCATCGCCGCCGAGGCGTCCGCGACGCTCGCCGAGATGCGCGCCCTGGTGCACGTGCTGCGCGACGACGCCCGCCCCGCTCTCACCGATCTGCTGGGCCTCGCCGCGCCCGCCGAGGGCGGCCGGCCGGCCGTCGTCGTCGACCTCGGCGTGCTGCCCGACGTGCCCGCCGACGCCGCGGCCGCCCTGTACCGCGTGGCGCAGGAGTCGGTGACCAACGCCCGCCGCCACGCGACGGGCGCGACGCGTGTGTCCGTCAGGCTCGCGGCCGACGGCCCGGCCGTGCGGCTGGTGGTCGACGACGACGGCACCACGGTCGCCGCCCCGGGCGCGCACACCGGGTTCGGGCTGCGCGGCATGCGCGAGCGCGTCGAGCTGCTCGGCGGCACGTTCACGGCCGGCCCGGGCGCCGAGCGCGGCTGGCGCCTCGAGGGGGGCATCCCG
>WRHK01000052.1 GCA_009783295.1 Promicromonosporaceae bacterium | reverse complement strand
GCGGCCGGCGCGACGGGGCGTTCCTCCGGGTCGGCGCTCGCCGGCGGCCCTCCAGCAGCGCGGCGGACGCCCGCGCGGGCCCGGCGACGTAGATCCGCAGGCGGCGGCGGGCCGCGTCGCGGCGGGTCGAGGACCCGGGCACCGTGGTGCGCGCCGCCGACCCGGCCACGACGGCGACCCGGGCGGCGGCCCAGCCGACGGGCCCGTAGTGCTTGCGGTAGTAGCGCTCCTGCGAGCCGTGGAAGTGCGCCTCCCGCACCCGCGGGTCGGAGCTGGTGCCGGCCCCGGCGTGCAGGGCGCTCGCCGTGGCGACCACCGCGTGGCGCCAGCCGCGGCGGGCGGCCCGGTAGGCCCAGTCCGTCTCCTCCGCGTAGAGGAAGAAGCGTTCGTCGAACGCGCCGACGTCGGCCAGCGCGGCCGCGCGCAGCAGCAGCACCGACCCGATCACGAACGTGCGGCGCGCCGGGGCGGGGAGGCGGCCCAGCCCGACCGCCTCCAGCCAGGCGCGGACCGGGGTGGGGAAGGGCCATGCGACGCGCGCGGCGTGGCCGTGGTCGTCGGACTGGCGCGGGCCCACGCTCGCGAGGCCCGGGTCGGCGAGCAGGGCGCGGTGCAGCTCGGCGACGTCGGCCGGGGCGACGACGGCGTCGGGGTTGAGCAGCAGCACGTCGGCGCCCGGCACCTGGCGGTGGGCGAGCGCGTGGTTGACGCCCGACGCGAACCCGCCGTTGTGGCCGGGGTCGAGGTAGCGCGCCCCGGCGTGCTCGACGACGGCCCGCACGTCGGCGCGCGAGGAGTTGTCGACGACGGTGGTGGGCCACACGCCGGCCACGGGGGCGAGCGCGGCGGCGAGGGCCTCCGGCGCGCCGTACGCGACGACGACGACCTCGAGGCCCGGGTTCGTCCTCGGCGTCCCGGTCGCCTGCCGGTAGAGGCCCTCGTACGCCTGCGCGACCTGCGGCCAGGAGCACCGTTCGGCGACGGCGAGGCCGCGCGTACGCAGGTCGGCGGCCATCGCGGGGTGGTTGACCACCCGGCGCAGGGCCGCCCCGAGGGCCGCGACGTCGCCCTGCGGCACCACGATCCCGGCGTCGGCGACGACGTCGGGAAGCGCCCCGCAGTCGCTCGCGACGACGGGGACGCCGCAGGCCATGGCCTCGACGGCGACGCGGCCGAACTGCTCGCGCCAGCCCGGCTGGTCGAGCGACGGGACGGCGAGGACGTCGAGGCCGCCGTAGAACGCGGTCAGCTCGGCGCCCCGGAGCGGACCGAGGAACGCGATGCGGTCGCCGGCCGGGGCGGCGAGGGCGCGCAGCTCCGCTTCCTGGGGGCCGGCGCCGGCGATGCGGAGCTCGAGGCGCTCGTCCGCGAGGACCGCGCGGACGGCGACGGCGACGCCCTTGTGCGGGGCGAGGCGGCCGGCGTAGCCGACGACGGGGCGGTGGGTCTCGACGGGCTCGACCGGCGGGGTCGGCTCGACCGCAAGGGTCGACCCGGCCGGAGTGATCCGCCCCGGCGCGTCGACCCCCAGCGGGACCGTGACCGCCGGGCCGCGCAGCCCCTTGCGGCGCAGGATCCGGCCCGCCTCGTCGTTGCACACGTGGGCGCCCGCGGCGCCGGCGAGCACCCGCCGCTCGAGCGCGCCGAAGGGCCACGGGTAACGCTTCTCGATGTTCTGGGCGGAGTAGACCAGGTACGGCGCCGGCCGCCGGGCGACGCCGCGCAGCCGGTCCCACGCCCGGCGGGCGGCCCGCAGGGCCAGCACCTCGGCCGTAGCCAGGGCGAACGGCTCCTCGTGCAGGTCGAGCACGTCGTGCGGGCGGCCGAGCGCCCGCCACAGCGGCCGCGGGTCGTAGAGGAACAGCGCGGGGTGCGTGCCGAGGGTCCGCGCGCCGACGACGTCCTCGCCGGGGTCGGGCTCGAGCGGCACCCGGTGCCCGCCGGCGTCCCAGGCCCGCGCGCACACCAGCGCGACGTCGTGCCCGCGGTCGCGCAGGGCCCGCTCGCGTCCGCGCCACGCGCGCACGACGGCGCTGTGGGAGACGCGCAGGATCCTCATGGCGGGATCGTCACGCGCGCGCGGGGCACGCGGAACCTCATCCGGCGCAAATCACCCTGACCGCCCGCAGGTTCACCCCCGGTCGCACTCCCGCTCGCCGCCGCAGGTTCCTAGCGTCGGACCGACAAGCGCAACTTCGTCGAGGGGACCGCCATGCGCGTGCTCGTGACCGGGGACCGCGGCTACATCGGCGCCGTGCTGGTCCCGCACCTCCAGGCCGCAGGCCACGACGTCGTCGGCCTCGACGCCGGCTGGTACGACGGGTGCGACTTCGGCGTCGTGCCCGCGGGCTACGAGCAGCGCACGGGCGACGTGCGCGACGTGACGCCCGCCGACCTCGACGGGTTCGACGCCGTCGTGCACCTGGCCGCGATCAGCAACGACCCGATCGGGCACCTCAACCCTGACGCGACGTTCTCCGTGAACACCGACGGCGCCGTCCACGTCGCGCGGGCCGCGCGCACGGCCGGCGTGGAGCGGTTCCTGTTCTCGTCGTCGTGCTCGCTGTACGGCGCGGCGGGCGACGCCCCCGTGGACGAGGAGTCCGACTTCCACCCCGTGACGCCGTACGGCGAGTCGAAGGTGCGTGCCGAGCAGCAGCTCTCCGAGCTCGCCGACGGCGCCTTCAGCCCCGTGTACCTGCGCAACGCCACCGCGTACGGGTCGTCGCCGCGCCTGCGCGCCGACGTCGTGGTCAACAACCTCACCGGCACGGCGTTCACGCGCGGCGAGGTGCGGCTGCAGTCCGACGGGACGCCGTGGCGGCCGCTGGTGCACGTGCTCGACATCTCGGCGGCGTTCCTCGCGGCCCTCGAGGCGCCCCGCGACGTGGTCCACGACCAGGCGTTCAACGTGGGCCGCGACGAGGACGTCGTGCAGATCCGCACCGTCGCCAACCTGGTCGCGGAGGTGACCGGGAGGCCGGTGACGTTCGCGCCCGGCGCCTCGCCCGACGTGCGCGACTACCGCGTCGACTTCGGCAAGATCCGCCGCCTGCTGCCCGCCGCCGACCCGCGCTGGACGGTGCGCGACGGCGTCGAGGAGCTGTGGCGCGACATGCAGGAGCGCGGGCTCACCGCCGACGACTTCGAGGGTCCGCGCTTCACGCGCCTGGCCCGGGTGCGCGAGCTCGCGGCGTCGGGCGCCCTGGACCTCGAGGACCTGCGCACGGCGGGGGTGCGGGCATGAGCGGCGACCCGGTGCTCACGGCCCCTGCGGCCGTGCCGGTGCGGGCCGTCAGCGGCCCGCCGGCCTGCCGCCTGTGCGGCGCGACCCTGACGCACACGTTCGTGGACCTGGGGATGTCGCCGCCGTGCGAGCGCATCCTGCGCGCCGACGAGCTGGACCGCGGCGAGACCTTCTACCCGCTCCACGTGCGCGTCTGCGAGCAGTGCCTGCTGGTGCAGCTGCCCGCGTACCTGCCGGCCGACGCGATCTTCGACGACGACTACGCCTACTACTCCTCGTACTCGAGCTCGTGGGTGGAGCACGCCCGCCGGTTCGTGGACGGGGCCGTGGACCGGCTCGGGCTGACGCCGGAGGCGTCGTTCGTGGTCGAGGTGGCCAGCAACGACGGCTACCTGCTCCAGCACGTGGTGGCGCGCGGCATCCGGTGCCTCGGCATCGAGCCCACCGCCAACACGGCCGCCGCCGCCGTCGAGCGCGGCGTGCCCACGCTCGTCGAGTTCCTGGGCGAGCGCACCGGCGCCGCCGTGCGCGCCGCGCACGGGCCGGCCGACCTGGTGGTCGCCAACAACGTGTTCGCGCACGTGCCCGACATCGTCGACTTCGCGCGCGGCCTGCGCGCCCTGGTCGCCGACGACGGCCGCGTGTCCATCGAGATCCCGCACCTGCAGCGGCTCATCGAGGGCAACGAGTACGACACGATCTACCACGAGCACTTCAGCTACCTGACCCTGCTGACCACGCAGCGCGTGCTCGCGGCGGCCGGGCTCACCGTCGTGGACGTCGAGGAGCTCGAGTCGCACGGCGGGTCGCTGCGCACGTGGTCCGCGCCGACGGCGGCGGTCGAGGCCGGGCGCGTCACGCCGTCGGACGCCGTGGCGCGCGTGCTCGCCGCCGAGGCCGCCGCCGGGCTGCACACCGTCGAGGGGCACGCCGGGTTCGCCGCGCAGGTGTCGCAGGTGCGCGACGACTTCGTCTCGTTCCTGGTCTCGGCGCGGCAGGCCGGGAAGCGCGTGGTCGCGTACGGAGCGCCGGGCAAGGGCAACACGCTGCTCAACCACTGCGGCGTGCGCGCCGACCTGCTCGAGTTCGCCGTCGACCGCAACCCGTACAAGCACGGCCGGTTCCTGCCGGGCACGCACATCCCGATCCTGCCGCCGTCGGCGCTCGACGACGCCCGGCCCGACTTCGTCGTGATCATGCCGTGGAACCTGCGCCGGGAGATCAGCGCCCAGCTGGAGTACACGGCGGAGTGGGGAGCCCGCCTGGTGACGGCCCTGCCGCACCTGGAGATCTTCGCCCCGGGCCACTGACCACACCGAAGAACCGCGAGATAGAGCCGTGAACCGCGAGATAGAGCCCGAGTGGCGCTGCCGGTGGTGCCGGTCCGCCGACGGCGCCGTCGTGCTCGACCTCGGCCTGCAGCCCGCCGCCGACCGCTTCCCGCCGGCCGACGACGCCACGCCCGACGCGCTGCACCCCCTGCGCATGGTGCTGTGCCGGGCGTGCGGGCTGGCGCAGCTCGAGGTCGACGACACCGACGCCGACGAGCCGCGCGGCGTCGAGCCGGCGGCGCTCGTGGAGCAGGCGCACGCGGCCGTCGACGACCTGGCCGCGGCCGGTCTGGCGGCCCGCGGCGCCCGCGCCGCCGAGGAGCCGAGCCCGCACGGCGGCTCGTGGCTCGGGTTCCTGCGCGAGCGGGGCCTCGCGGTGGTGGACGACGGGCCGGTCGACCTGCTGGTCGACTCGCTCGGCATGATGCACGACGCCGACCAGCGCGCCGCCCTGCTCGCCCGGGCCGACCGGCTCGCGCCCGAGGGCGTGCTCGCGCTCCACGTGCACCCGCTCGGCACGATCCTGCGCGACGGCACCTGGAACGCCCTGCGGCACGGGCACTTCGGCTACTACTCGGTGACGTGGCTGGTGGCGGCCGCGGAGGCGGTCGGGCTCGCCCCGGTCGGGCTGTGGCGGTACGGGCTGTACGGCGGCACGGTGGTGCTCGCGCTCGCGCGGGTGGGCTCGCGGCGGGCGGCGGAGTCCGACGGCGGGGCCGCCCTGCGCGAGGTGCTCGCCGCCGAGGCCGCCGCAGGGGTGACCGACCCGGACGCCATCGGCGCGCTCCAGGAGCGGGTCACCCGGTCGTCGCGCGCGCTGCGGGCCTGGCTCGACGCGCGCGGCGACGACGTCGTCGTCGGGTACGGGGCGGCGTCGCGGGCGGTGGCGCTGCTGCGCGCCGCCGGGGTCACAGGGCTGGACCTGCGCGCCGTCGTCGACGCGTCGCCCGCGAAGCGCGGGCTGTCGATGCCCGGCACCGCCGCCGACGGCGAGCACCGCGTGCCGATCCTGGCGCCCGCGGCACTGGGGGCGCTTGGCCCGCGGTGGGTGCTGCTGTTCGTCCCGGACCTGCTGGCGGAGGTGCGCGCCGCCTACCCGCAGGTCGAGGCGGACGGCGGCCGGTGGGTGGTGGCGGAGCCGGAGCCGGCGGAGGTCGTGCCGGAGCGTGTGCAGGGCTAGGGGACGGGCTCTATCTCGCGAGAGCGCGCTCTATCTCGCGAGATAGAGCCCCAGCTCGCGAGACAGAGCCCCTAGCTCTCCGTGCTCACAAGCGCCGACCACGGCGGCGCCGCCGCGTCGCGCGGCGAGACCAGCGTGATCGGGGCCGGCCACGGGATCGCCAGGTCGGGGTCCAGGTGGTGCACCGCGACGTCCTCCGACGGGTCGTGCTCGGCGTCGATGCGGTAGCAGACGTCGGCCGTCTCGGTCAGCGTCTGGTGGCCGTGCAGGAACCCGCGCGGGATGTACAGGGCAGCGAAGTCGACGTCGTCGAGCGTGAACGCCTCCCAGCGCCCGAACGTGGGCGAGCCCGGCCGGGCGTCGACCACGACGTCGAACACCGTGCCGTGCGCCACCCGCACGAGCTTGGCCTCGCCGCCCCCGCGCCGCCCGTGCAGGCCGCGCACCACGCCGCGCACCGAGCGCGACTGGGAGTCCTGGACGAACGACGCCGGGTCGATGCCGGCCTCGCGCGCCCCCGCGGAGTCGAACGTCCGCGTGAACAGGCCGCGGTCGTCGCGGTGCGGGGTGGGCAGCAGGCGCAGCAGGCCGGCGAGGGTGGTGGTCTCGACGCGCATGGCGTCGACGGTAGGCCGTCGGCGGCGGCGCGTACCGGGTGAATCCGCCCTGATCACCCGGGTGAACAGGGCCTCGCGCGGTTCCGTGCCGGGCGGGGCGGTGGTGACGATGGGCGCGGGACATCGACCGAGGGGAGCCGACATGTTCTGGCAGCAGCAGGAAGCGCCTGCCGTCGGCCGCCGCAGCTCGTGGGCCGCGTCGGCCGCAGCGCAGGCCCGGCTGCACCAGCTGGTGCCGGGCGGCGCGCACACGTACGCGCGCGCCTCCGACCAGTACCCCGAGGGCATGGCTCCCGTGCTGGTACGCGGCCAGGGCGCCCGCGTCCAGGACGCCGACGGCACCTGGTACGTCGAGTACGGCATGGGACTGCGCAGCGTCACGCTGGGGCACGGGTACCAGCCGGTGGTCGACGCCGTCGCGCGCGCCGCCGCGGAGGGCACCTCGTTCTCCCGCCCCACCCTGTACGAGCTCGACGCCGCCGAGCAGCTCCTCGCCACGGTGCCCGGCGCCGACATGGTCAAGTTCGCCAAGAACGGCTCCGACGCCACGACGGCCGCGCTCAAGCTGGCCCGCGCCGCCACCGGGCGCGACGTCGTCGCGATCTGCACCAGCCATCCGTTCTTCTCGGTGGACGACTGGTTCATCGGCACCACCGACATGGACGCCGGCATCCCCGGCCTGGGCCGCGAGCTCACGGTCGGCTTCCGCTACAACGACCTCGACTCGCTGCGCGCGGTGCTCGAGCAGCACGACGTCGCCGCCGTGGTGCTGGAGGCCGCCACCGGCACCGCCGAGCCCGCCCCGGGCTTCCTCGAGGGCGTGCGCGCGCTCGCCACCGAGCACGGTGCGGTGCTCGTGTTCGACGAGATGATCACCGGCATGCGCTGGGCCGCCGGGGGAGCGCAGGCCGTCTACGGCGTCACCCCCGACCTGTCCACGTGGGGCAAGGCCCTGGGCAACGGGTTCGCCGTCTCGGCGCTCGCGGGGCGCCGAGAGCTCATGGAGCTGGGTGGGCTGGCCACGGGGCGCCCGCGGGTGTTCCTGCTGTCCACCACGCACGGCCCGGAGACCACTGGCCTGGCCGCGTACCTCGCCGTCGCGCGCACGTACGCGGAGCACGACGTCGTCGGCACCATGGAGCGGCAGGGCGAACGGCTGCGGCGCGGCGTCGAGGAGGTGGCCCTCGCGGCCGGCGTCAGCGACTTCGTCACCGTGAGCGGGCGCCCGGCGTGCCTGGTGTTCGGCACGCGCGACCCGTCCGGCACGCCCAGCCAGGCGTACCGCGCCCTGTTCCTCCAGGAGATGCTGCGGCACGGCGTGCTGGGGCAGTCCTTCGTGATCTCCGCGGCCCACACCGACGACGACGTCGACCTCACGGTCGAGGCCGTCGCCCGGGCGTGCGTGGTCTACGCCAAGGCGCTCGACGCCGGCACCACCGACGGGTTCCTGCGGGGCCGCCCCGTGGCGCCCGCTCTGCGGCGGCTCGCCGAGCCGCGACGGCTGCCCGACCTGGCGGCCCCCGACACGAACGAGGTGCTCTCATGAAGGTCGTGCTGTTCTGCGGCGGGCTCGGCATGCGCATGCGGTCCGGCCCCGACTCGCTGCCCAAGCCGATGATGCCCATCGGCTCGCGGCCCGTGCTGTGGCACATCATGAAGTACTACGCGCACTTCGGTCACACGGAGTTCGTGCTCGCGCTGGGCCACGGCGCCAACGCGGTCAAGGACTACTTCCTGAACTACCAGGAGACGCACTCCAACGACTTCGTGCTCACCAAGGGCGGCGAGGAGATCGAGCTGCTGAGCAGCGACATCTCGGAGTGGCGCATCACCTTCGTGGACACCGGCATGGACACCCCCATCGGCGAGCGCCTGCGCCGCGTGCGCCGGTTCCTCGACGACGACGAGGTGTTCCTCGCCAACTACGGCGACGTCCTCACCGACGCCCCGATGGACCGGATCATCGACGAGTTCCTGGCCACCGACGCCGTCGGCTCGCTCATGGCCGTGCCGCCGCAGGACTCGTTCCACGTGGTGCGGTACGACCCGGACGGCACCATGCGCGACCTCGAGCCGGTGGCCGACATGTCGATGTGCATCAACGGCGGGTACTTCGTGCTGCGGCAGGGCATCTTCGACTACCTGGGCGAGAGCGAGGACCTGGTCATGGACGCGTGCGTCCGCGCCGCCCGTGCCGGCCGGTTCCGTGTGCACCCGCACACCGGGTTCTGGGCGCCGATGGACACGCTCAAGGAGCGTGCGGCGCTGGAGGAGATGAACCGCGTGGGCGACCGCCCGTGGGCCGTGTGGGAGCGCGGCGCTGCCGGGGCGCCCGGGCGGGGCGTGATCGTGCCGCCGGTGGAGGGCGTCGACGTCGGGTTCGCCGGCGTGGCGTCGTGAGGCGCGGCGGGGCGACGCGCGTCGGGCTGCTGGGGCAGTTCGGGATCCACAACTTCGGCAACGAGGCGTCGCTCGCGGCGGTGCTCGAGGTGCTGCGCGGGCAGCCCGGTGTCGAGCCTGTCGTCGTGTCCGACCATGCCGACGTGGTCGCGGCCGAGCACGGTGTCGCGGCCGTGCCGCTGCGCAGCCCGTCCGCGCCGCGCGGCGGCCTGCGCGGCCTGCTGGGCAAGGCGTACGACGCCGCGCACGCCTGGCGCACCGTCCGGGGCCTGGACGTGCTCGTGGTGCCCGGCACGGGGATCCTCGAGGGGCTCGCCGCCAGCCCGGGCGGCATCCCGCTGACCCTCGCCGAGCACGCCGCGGCCGCGCGCCTGCTGCGGCGCCCGCTGTGGCTGCTCTCGGTGGGCGTGGACGAGGCGGCCGGCCCGCTGACGGCGCGGCTGCACCGGTTCGTCCTCGACTCGGCGCGGTACGCAACCGTGCGCGACGACGGGTCCGCGCGCGCGGCGGCGGCGCTCGGCGTCCGGCGCGTGCCCGGCGTCGTGCCCGACCTGGTGCTGGGCGCGGAACCCGCGCCCCGCGCGCCGGCCCCCCACGAGCGGCCCGTCGTGGCCGTCGGCGTCATCGACTACCAGGGGATCGGCACGGCGGAGTCCGACGCAGACCGCGCCGCCTACCTGGACCGCACCACCGCGCTGGTGCGGCTGCTGGTCGACGCCGGGAACGACGTGCGCGTCGTGGGGGGCGCCCTCCCCGACGCCGCCACGGTCGCCGAGGTGGCCCGCCGCGCGGGCGCCGGCCGGCCGGGCCGGGTGGCCGAGGCCCCGGCGTCGTCGCTCGACGACGTCGACCGCGCGCTCGCGGGCTGCGCCGCCGTCGTGGCGGTGCGGTACCACAACCTGGTCGCCTCGCTCCGGGCCGGGGTGCCCTCGGTCGCCGTGGCGTACGGGCGCAAGCAGGAGTGGCTGCTCGACCAGCTGGGCCAGGGCGGCCGCGTGCACCGGGTGGACGCGTTCGACCCGGCCGAGGTGGCCGCCGACGTCGCGCGCGCCGCGGCCGCGGACGGGCCGGCCAACGAGGCCCTCACCGCGGCCCGCACGGCGATCGCGGCGCAGTACGACGCCCTGCTCGCCGCCCTCGCACCCCGCGCCGCCAGCCCCGCCCCTGCCCGCCCCGCACCCGAGGAGGCCGTCGCGTCATGATCGGACTCACCCTGCCCGCCGGCCCGGTCGACGTCGTCTGCCTGGCCGCCCACCCCGACGACGTCGAGATCGCCTGCGGCGGCACGCTGCTGGCGCTCGCCGACCGGGGCGTGCGCGCTGCCTTCCTCACGCTCACCGGCACGCCGGAGCGCGAGGCCGAGGCTCGTGCGGCCGCGCAGGCGTTCGTCCCGGGCGCGACGTCGCACTTCGCGAGCCTGCGCGACGGCCGCCTGCCGGACGCCTGGCAGGCCACCAAGGACGCCCTGCACGAGCACGCCGAGCGCAACCCGGCCCCGCAGCTGGTGCTGGCGCCGCGCACCGACGACGCTCACCAGGACCACCGCCTGGTCGGCGAGCTCGCCCCGACCGTGTGGCGCGACGCGCTGGTGCTCCACTACGAGATCCCCAAGTGGGACGGCGACATGGGCCGCCCGTCGGTCTACGTGCCGGTGCCCGACGACGCCGCCCGCCGCAAGGTGGCGCTGCTCCACGAGCACTACCCGTCGCAGAAGGCCCACGACTGGTGGGACGACGAGGTGTTCCTGGGCCTCATGCGGCTGCGCGGCATGGAGTGCCGCTCGCGCTACGCCGAGGGGTTCGCGGTCACCAAGGCCCTGCTGGACCTGGGCGCCTGAGCCCGCTCACCGGTGCCGCGCGGCCGCCCGGAACCCGGCGAGGCTCGCCTCGACTGCGGCGTCGACCGAGAACACGGCCCGGATGTGCTGCTCGACGCCGTCAAGGCGGCCCTGCAGCTCGGCAGGGTTCCGGAGGTGGCGCTCGAGAGCGTGGGCGAGCTCGTCCGCCTCCCCCGTGGGCAGCAGCTCGCCGTAGCGGCCGCCGTCGAGCACCAGGGCGGGGCCGTCGCCGTCGCACCGGCACGAGATCACCGGCGTGCCCACCGCGAGCGCCTCGAGCAGCACCAGCCCGACGAGCTCGTAGCGCGGCACGTGGACCAGCGCGGAGGCCCCGGCCATGAGGGGCACGGGGTCGGTCTCCTGCGTGACGAGCTCGACGGCGTCGTCGAGGCCGAGGTCGTGGATCAGGTCGACGAGCTCTGCGTGGGCGTCGCCGGGCGGCCCGATGATCGTGAGGCGGGCGGGCACGCCCCGCTCGCGCACGGTGCCGATGGCGCGGACGAGGCGGTCGAACCCCTTGTGCCGGCTCAGCACCCCGCAGGCGACCACGTGGTCGGCCGACCGCGGGCCGGGGGCGCCGGCGCGGGCCCGGACGGCGTCGAGGTCGAGCCCGGTGCGCACCTCGCGCGTGCGGGCGGGCGCGACGCCGAGCTCGGCGGCCGCCCGCGCGGAGGCGGGGGACACGCAGAACACCTCGGTGGCGCCGCGGATGGCCGCGGCCGTGGCGCGCCGCCGCCACGGGGAGCTCTCGAACACGTCGAGCGACCGGCCCGCCAGCCCCTGGCTGTAGACCACCACGGGGCGGCGCAGCAGCCGCGCGACCGCGTACCCGAGGGGCACCTCCTTGCCGACGGGGGCGAGCAGCACGACGTCGGCGCGGCGGAACTGCCGCACCATGCGCACCAGCACCCGTGGCAGGTGCCGCCAGGCGCGCCCGCCGAGCCCGGACGCCCGGACCAGCTCGACGCCGTCGGGCGGGCGCGGTCCGTCGGGCCTGGGCCCGCCCGCGACGTGGACGTGCACCACGCGGTGGCCCCTCGCCAGCCAGCCGGCCTGGAGCGCGTAGAGCCAGCGGTCGCCGCCGGTGGTGGCCAGGACCTGGGTGAAGGCGACGATCGTCAGGGGGCGGTCGGCAGCGGGTGATTCGCTCGAGCGGGCGATGACGCCCACGTCCCCGTGCGTCATGCTGGGCCTCCGGGGTGGGGGACGAGACGGGCCGATGGTATCGACGGAGGGGGGCGGGACGATGTCGCACGGGCGGATTTCATCCGTGCTCCGCTTCCTCTCGATCGTGGCCACGGTGGTGGGGGTCGCCCTGTTCGGGACGGGCGCCCGGCTGCTGTGGGTGCACGACCACAGCGGCCAGGGGATGCTCATCCACGGGTCGGCCGACCCCGCGGTGGACCCGGCCCTGGACCGCACCGGCGACCTGCCTGTCGGCGGGGCGCCGCCCCTCAGCACGCGGGCCGCCGGCGCCAAGGCGAGCTTCGTGGCCGGTGTGAGCGCCGACCGGCGCTATCTCGTCGACCAGCACGGCAAGCCGTTCCTGGTCCGGGCCGACGCGCCGTGGTCGATCCTCGTGGACCTCTCGCCTGCCGACGCGGACGGCTACTTCGCGCTCCGGGCGCAGCAGGGCTTCAACTCGGCGATCGTCTCGCTCATCGGCGCGCTGAAGAACGGAGGCCCGTCCGACGACGGCGGCACCTACGACGGCGTCCAGCCCTTCGTCCACGGCGACGTGACCTCCTGGAACACGGCCTACTGGGACCGCGCGCACGCCGAGCTGAGGTCGGCGGCCGCGCACGGCATCACGGTGTTCCTGTACCCGATCGACGGGTGGACCATCGGACACGCGTTCACCCCGCGCGACGTCGACCAGTGCGTCGACTACGGCCGCCGTGTGGCGCGATGGGCGGCCGACCTGCCCAACATCGTGTGGATGACGGGTGGCGACTACTTCTCGATCACCAACGAGCCGGCCGACGGGTCCGACGTCGACCACTGCATGGACGGGATGCTGCGCGGCATCCGCTCGACGGGCGACGTCAGCCCGTTCTCGATCCAGCTGGGCTACGAGAAGTCGATCTCGACCGACAACCCGTTCTGGCGCAGCCGGGTCGACTGGAGCTTCGCGTACACCTACTACCCGACGTACCGCGCGGTGCTGGAGTCGTACGCGCGCACGCCTGTGCTGCCCACGATCATGGGCGAGGCCAACTACGAGGGCCCCGACGGGCACCCGGACACCCCGCCCACCACCGACCAGACGCTGCGCCGCCAGGCCGCGTGGTCGCTCACGTCGGGCGCGGCGGGCGAGGTCTACGGGTCCAAGGCCTGGGACTTCCCGGACGACTGGCGCGACGACGTGCGCACCCGGGCCGTCACCGAGGTCAACCTGATCCGCGACGAGGTGGCGAGCCTGCCCTGGTGGCGCATGGTCCCGGACACCGCCGACCGCCTGGTGACGGGCGGCCGCGGCCCCGAGGTGATGGACGACAAGCCCATGGACGTGCTGGACAACGACTACGTGACCGCCGCCCTCACCCCCGACGGCAAGGCCGGGCTCGTGTACGTGCCGACGGCCCGCACCATCACGCTCGACCTGGGGGCGCTGGCCCCAGGTGTCCACGCCACGTGGGTCGACCCGACCGACGGCGCGCGCAAGCCGGTGCCGCTCTCCTCGTCCCTGACCACCCCCGGCCGCAACGCGGGCGGCGACCACGACTGGCTGCTGGAGCTGCGATGACCGGATCGACCCGCGAGGGCGGCGGCCCCCGCCTGACCGTCGGCGTGCCCGTCTACAACGGCGAGAGCTTCGTCGCCGAGACGCTCGAGGCCCTGCTCGCGCAGGAGTACCGCGACATCGTGGTGGTCGTCTCCGACAACGCCTCCACCGACGGCACGCGCGCGATCTGCGAGGCCTTCGCCGCCCGCGACCCGCGCGTGCGCTACCACCGCGAGGAGGTCAACCGGGGCGGGGCCTGGAACTTCACGCGCGTGCTCGAGCTCGCCGGCAGCGAGCTGTTCGCCTGGAACGCCGCCGACGACGTCGCCCTGCCCGGCCACCTGGCCCGGTGCGTCGAGGCGCTCGACGCCCACCCGGAGGCGCCTCTCGCCTTCGACCGGGTGCAGCTCATCGACGCCGGCTCGCGCGTGTTCGACGAGCTCGGCGACGCCGACCTGGACTTCACCTCACCCCACCCGCATGAGCGCCTGCTGCACTTCCTCAGCCGCCAGGCCGTGCACATCGAGTACGGCGTGTGGCGTACCGAGTTCCTGCGCGACATCGGCGGCGAGCCCGAGTATCGCGGTGGCGACGTCGTGCTCGGGGCCGCGCTGCTGCTGCGCGCGCCCGCCGTCCTGGTGCCCCAGCAGCTGTTCCAGGCGCGGCGGCACGCCGAGCAGGGGTCGCGGCTGCGCGGGGTGCTCGCCCAGATGCGCGAGAACCGCCCCGCCGTGCGCTTCACCCTCGCGCTGCCCCAGACGCGGATCCTCGCCGAGCTCGTCCGCGCCGTGCTCCACGCCCCGCTCGGCACCCGGGAGCGGCTGCGCTGCCTGCGGGCCGTGTGGGTGGGCTGGGCCTGGCCGCGGCGCCGGTCCTACGCCGGCGACGTGAAGCAGAACGTGCTCGCGCTCGGCGGGCTCGTCGTCGGGCGGGCGTCGGCGTGAGCGGCGCCCCCGTCGTCGCGCACGTCGACCACTCCACGGCCCGCGGCGGCGCCGAGCTCGCGCTGCGCCGCATGGTCGCCGGGTCGCCCGCGTGGCAGCCGCGCGTGCTCGTGCCGCGCTCGGCCGCCGGGGCGGACGGCGGCGCGTTCGCCGGGCTGGCGTCCGGCGTCGTCGTCGAGGTCGGGCCGCCGCAGCACGCCGGGCTCGGGGCGCGCTCCGGGGCCGTCGGCGCCGCCCTCGGTGCCGTCCTGCTGGCCCGCACCGCCCTCGCGCTGCGCCGCGCCCCTGCCTTCCGTACCGCCGACGTCGTGCACGCCAACACCTCTCGCGCGGCGGCGTACACGGCGCTCGCGGTGCGCGGCGACCAGCGGCTGGTGGTGCACCTGCGCGACCTCGTCGACCCCGCGCTGCTGGGCCGCCACGGAGCCGCGGCCCTGCAGCTGGCGCTGCGGCGGGCCGACGGCGTGGTGGCCAACTCGAGGGCGACGCTCGCCTCGGCGTCGGCGCTGCTGCGGCCCGGCACGCCGACGCTCGTGCTCGCCAGCCCGCTCGGGCTGGACGCGCTGCGCGGCGCCGGCCCGGCCCCGGAGGTCGGGGACGGCGCCCCCGGGGTGGTCGGCATGGTGGCCCGGATGGCGGGCTGGAAGGGGCAGGAGCTGCTGGTCGAGGCGTTCGCGCAGGCCTACGCGGGCACCGGCACGCGGCTGCGGCTCGTCGGCGCCGCCCTGTTCGGCGACGACGACGTCGTGGGTCGTGTGCGCGCCCTCGCCGACCGCCTCGGCGTCGCGGGCCAGCTCGACCTGCCCGGCCACGTGGACGACGTCGGGGCCGAGATCGCGGCGCTCGACGTGTGCGTCCAGGCGTCGACCCAGCCCGAGCCCCTGGGGCAGAACGTGCTGCAGTACCTCGCCCTGGGCCGGCCCACGGTGGTCGCGGACGCGGGCGGCCCCCTCGAGTGGGTGCGCGACGGCGTCAACGGCCTCGTGTTCCGCACGGGCGACGCCGCCTCGCTCGCCGGCGCGCTCAAGCGCATGGCGGACCCGGCGCTGCGGGTGGAGCTCGCCCGGGGCGCGCGGGCGACCGCCGTGCCGACCGACGCCGAGATCGGCGCGCAGTTCGCCCGCTTCGTCGCAGAACTACCCCGCCGGCAGGGGTGAAACCCGCCCCGAACTGCGGTTTCACCCCGCGCGGAAGACCTCTGGGACGCCCCCGGAACCTACGTTCTAGGCACCGGGCCGTGCGGCGCCCGTAGTCGATCGGAGCGTGCCCTGTGAACACTGCCCGTGCTGCCTGGGCGCGCGCCGGCGCCCTGCTCGCGGCCTCCGCGCTGGTCGTCGCCCTGGTGCCGGCCGCGGCCGACGCCGTGGGCGACGGGTGCGGCGGCGTGGTGAACGTCGTCGCGCACGAGGACGACGACATCCTGTTCCAGAGCCCCGACCTGCTGCACGACGTGCGCTCGGGCGCCTGCGTCACCACCGTCTACCTCACCGCCGGCGACGCCGGCCACGCGCAGTCCTACTGGGGCCCGCGCGAGGTCGGCGCGGAGGCCGCCTACGCCGCCATGGCCGGGGTCGCCACGCCCACGTGGACGACGTCGACCGTCGGCTACGCCGGGCAGGCCGTGACGCGCAGCCACCTCGAGGGCACCGCGATCGACCTGCTGTTCCTGCGCCTCCCCGACGGCAACACCACGGGCGCCGGGTTCGCGGCCACGGGGTACAAGTCGCTGGCCGCGCTGTGGCAGAACGGCGACCTGGTGGTGCCCACCGTCGACGGCGGCGCCGTCTACACGCGCGACGCGCTCTCGGCCACGCTCGCCGCGGTGGGGGCCGCGTACGGGCCGCGCACGGTACGGCTGCAGAACGACACCGACGCCGACACCAGCGACCACAGCGACCACCGCTACGGCGCGCGGTTCGCGATCCACGCGCTCCAGGGCACGTCCGCGACGATCGTCCGCTACGAGGACTACGGCACCAAGCAGCTCGCGGAGAACGTGGCCGGGCAGGACCTCACCGACAAGCTCAACGTGTTCGCCGCGTATGCGCTGCACGACGCCGACGTGTGCCAGACCGTCGCCGCCTGCAGCCCCACGAGCACGGAGGGCCCGTGGCTCCGCCGGCAGTACGTGGTCGACGCGCCCCTCACGCCGTGGCCGTTCCCCGCCTGGACGCCCGTGACCGAGGGGCCGACGGGCATCACCACGCCCACCGGCAACCTCGCCGGGAGCGCGTCGATCACGGCGTCGTCCGCCAGCGGACCGCGCGCCGCCGCGGCTGACGGCGTCGTCTCCGGGTACCCGGCCGACGGCAGCAAGGAGTGGGTCAGCAAGAACGACCGCCAGGGCGGCTGGATCCAATACACGTGGCCCACGGCCGTGACGGTCGACCACGTCGCGCTGTTCGACCGACCCAACCTCACCGACGGGATCAGTTCCGGCACCCTGACGTTCTCCGACGGGTCCACGGTGGACGTCGGCGCCCTGCCGAACGACGGCAGCGCCTTGCCCGTCGCGTTCGCGGCCCGGACGGTGACCAGCGTGCGGTTCACGGCGCGGACCGTGCCGGCCGCGACGCAGAACATCGGGCTGGCGGAGTTCCAGGTGTTCGGGGCGGCGACCTCGACGCCGACGCCGACGCCCACCCCGACCGCAGACCCGACGCCGACCCCGACGCCGGACCCGACTCCCACGCCCACCCCGACGGCGGACCCGACTCCCACGCCGACCCCCACGCCGTCGACCCCGTCGACCCCCGTCAACGTCGCGGGCACGGCCGCCGTGACGGCGTCGTCGGACAACGCGGTGCAGTCCGCCGCGAACGCGGTGGACGGCGTGGCCGACGGCTACCCGGGCAACTACGCGAAGGAGTGGGCCACCAACGGCCAGCGCGCGGGTGCCTGGCTCAAGCTGGTCTGGGCCTCGCCGGTCACCATCGACACGGTGGTGCTGCACGACCGTCCGAACACCTCGGACAACGTGACCTCCGGGACCCTCTCGTTCTCCGACGGGTCCACGGTGAACGTCGGGGCGCTGCCCAACGACGGCTCGGGCCTGACCGTGTCGTTCGCGGCACGGACGGTGACGAGCGTGCAGCTCACGGTCACGGGCGTGAGCGCGGCGACGTCGAACGTGGGGCTGTCCGAGCTCGAGGTCTGGACCGCGGCCTCCGGCGCCGGCAGCGACCCGACGCCCACGCCGACGCCGACCCCGACGCCCACCCCGACGCCGACCCCGACGCCGACCCCGACGCCCACCCCGACCCCTGCTGACGTGAACCTCGCGCGCACGGCCGCCGTGACGGCGTCGTCGGACAACCCCGTCCAGTCCGCCGCGAACGCGGTGGACGGCGTGGCCGACGGCTACCCCGGCAACTACGCGAAGGAGTGGGCCACCAACGGCCAGCGCGCGGGCGCCTGGCTCAAGCTCGCGTGGGCCAACCCGGTCACGGTCGACCGGGTGGTGCTGCACGACCGCCCGAACACGTCGGACAACGTCACCTCGGCGACCCTGACCTTCTCGGACGGGTCGACGGTGAGCGTGGGCGCCCTGCCGAACGACGGCACCGGCCTCACGGTGACGTTCGCGGCGCGGACGGTGACCAACGTGCAGCTCACGGTCACCGGCGTGAGCGCGGCGACGTCGAACGTCGGCCTGTCGGAGCTCGAGGTGTGGGGGACGCCGGCCTCCTGACCGGGCGCCGGCGTCAGCCGGCGAGGCCCCCGTGCCCGGCCGGCGCGAGGGCCGGACCGAGCGCCTGCGAGAGGTCGCGCCGCACCACGGTCCAGTCCCGCGCCACGGCGTGCGCCCGGGCCTGGGCCTGGGCGGCGGCGAGGGCGTCCGGGTCGTCGGCCAGGCGGGCGATGGCCGCGGCGAGCGCCTCCGGGTCGTCGGGTCGCACCGGCACGCCGGCGTCGCCGAGCAGCTCGGGGATGCCGCCGATGGCGCTGCCGATCACGACGGCGCCGGCGGCCATGCCCTCGAGCACGGTGAGCGGGCACGGGTCGGGCCAGCGCGAGGGCACCACGACGACGTCGGCCGCGGCGAGCAGCGCGGCGACCTGGGCGCGCGGCACGAACGGTGAGAGCGTGACGCGCTCGCCCAGCCCGGCGGCGAGGGCGCGCACCTCGGTCTCGAAAGGCGTGAGCGGGTCGGTGGCGGAGAACCCGGACGACCCGACGACGGTGACGTGCACGTCGGGCCGGTCGAGCAGCAGGGCGGCGCGCAGCAGCACGTCGGCGCCCTTGTCGGGGATCATCCGCCCGACGAACGACACCTCCAGCGGCGCCCCCGGCGTGCGCGGGGGCCCGGGGCGCAGCGTGGCCGTGTCGACGCCGTTGCGCACCACCCGGACGCGGCCGCGCAGTGAGGGCGGCAGCCGGTCGGCGGTGGCCTGGGCGAGGTCGTCGCTCACGCACACGACGGCGGCGGCGTTCTCGAGCGCGCGCCCGGCCTCCCGCTGCGAGTAGGTGCGCAGCAGCTGGTTGTGCGCATAGAGCACGGGCACGTGCCGGGCGGCGTCGACGAGGGCGACGCCCTGCGGCCCGTTGTGCACCAGCACCACCGACGGCTCCCACGCGCCCTGGCCGGCGAGCGCCGCCGCGTACGTGCCGCGCGTGCCGGTGCGGGGCAGGCCCAGGCGGGCGCGCACCGCGTCTGCGCGGCGCTCCCGCGGCCCGAGCGGGGGTGCCTCGTCGTACTCGAGGGCGTCGGCGTCGTCGTACCGGTCGGGGTAGGTGCTGCGGCCGACGGCGACGGCGGGGCGCGGCTCGCCGGGCGGCGTCGCAGACGAGAGGCCGTGGACCACGGTCGCGATGGCGCTGCCGGTGCGGGGCGAGTAGTGGTCGCCCGGCGTGATGACGTGGACGAGCCGGCGGCTCATGCGGTCGCCTCGGCGGGGGCGGCGGCCGTGACGCGGGCGTAGACGGCCTCGACGCGGTCGGCGACGGCGTCCCAGGTCCACGCCGCGACGGTGCGGCGCGCGGCGGCGCCGAGCCGGACCCGGAGGGCGGGGTCGGCGAGCCGCACGAGCGCGGTGGCGAGGGCGTCGGGGGCGAACGGGTCGACGAGCAGCCCGTCGACACCGTCGGTCACGATCTCGCCGGCGCCCCCGCGCGAGGAGACGACGACGGGCACGCCCGCGCGCAGCCCCTCGAGCACCACGATCCCGAAAGCCTCGACGCGGCTGGGCACCACGAGCGCCTCCGCGGCCGCCGTCACGGCCACCACCTCGCCGCGCGTCAGGGCGCCGGGCAGCAGCACGCGGTCGCCGACGCCGAGCTCCTGCGCGAGCGCGCCGAGGGGGCCGCGCTCGGGACCGTCGCCGGCGACGACCAGGCGGACGTCGTCGTCGAGCGCGCCGGCGCGGCACGCCTGGGCGAAGGCCCGCACCAGCAGGTCGAACCCCTTGACGGGCACCAGCCGGCCCAGGCCCAGCACGTAGCGCGGAGGCGCCCAGCCGGGCAGCGCCCCGGCGGCCTCGTCCAGGTCGACGCCGTTGCCCACGACGTCGACGGAGCCGCACGCCGGGCCGCCGAACCGGTCGAGGTCGTCCGCGGCGTACCGCGAGCACGCGGTCACGGCCGCGGCCCGCCGCAGCGACCACGCGAGGCCGCGCCGCAGCGCCACCGACCGGTCGATCACGGGGTCCATGAACGTCTCCCCGTGGGCGCCCGCCACGAGCGGCACGCCCAGCGACCGCGCGACCGCCGTCGCCCAGGGGCCGTTCGGGCCGTGGCAGTGCACGTGCACGACGTCGGGGCGGTCGGTGCGCGCGGCGGCCCGCCACTCCGCCCACGCACCCGGGGCGGCCAGAGCGAAGCGCGCGACCCCGCGCGGCGACGCGGACGGCAGGGGAGCGGGCAGGTAGCGCACGGTGACGCCGGGCAGGTGGGCCGGCTCGTCGCCGCGGTCCACGGCCCACACCGCGACCCGCCACCCGCGCGCGGCGAGCGTCAGGGCCAGGTGGCGCACGTGCTCCTCCACCCCGCCGACGCGGGGCAGGAACGAGCTGGCGACCAGCGCGACCGACGGCACAGGGCGAGCGTACGAGCGCGGCCCCGTCGCCGACCGGGCCGGGGCGGGTGAACCGGGCATCTCACCCGGGCCGGGTCTCGCGCGGGGCGCCGCGCGCGCGAACCATGGGACCGTGCCGCCCACCGTCGCCTTCGCCACCCTCGCCACCGCCCACCCGATGGGCCAGCAGGTGTACGAGGAGCGGGTGGCCGCGCTGGCCCCGGATGCCGTCGGGCCGGAAGTCCAGGTGCGCCGCACCGTGGTGCGCACGCTGCGCTCGCCCCTGCCGGGCACGGCGCGCCTCCCCGCGCGCGTGCTGCGCGACTCGTCTCCGCTCACCCGCCGCGCGGTCGGGTCGGTGCTGTACGGCCGGGCGGACGTGGTGCACCGCGCCGGGCTGTCGCTGCCGCCCGCGGCGGTGCCCGAGATCGTGACGATCCACGACACGGTCGCGTGGCGGTTCCCCGACGAGACGCGCCCCGAGCCGTACGCGGCGGCCGAGACGCGCCGCGCCGCCGCCGTCGTGGCCGTCTCGCAGTTCAGCGCCGACGACGCCGCCGAGCGCCTCGGGCTGGAGCGCGTGCACGTGGTGCCCAACGGCGTGGGCGCCGAGTTCCTCGACCCGGAGCCGCTGGGCGCCGCCGAGCTCCTGGGGCTGGGGGTCCGCGGCCGTTTCGTGCTGCACGCCGGTGGGTCGACGCTGCGCAAGAACCTCGAGGGCCTCGCCGACGCGTGGCCCCGCGTCCGCTCGGCGCACCCGGACGTGCAGCTCGTGCTGAGCGGGCCGCCGTCCGAGCGCCGCGACCGCCTCTTCGGGCCGCTCGACGGCGCCCTGCGCGTGGGTCGCCTGCCCGACGCCGTGCTGCCGCGGCTCATGGCAGCCGCGAGCGCCGTCGTCGTGCCGTCCTTGTACGAGGGGTTCGGGCTGCCGGCCCTGGAGGCGATGGGCTGCCGGGTGCCCGTGGTGGCCGCAACCAGGTCGTCGCTGCCGGAGGTGTGCGGGGGTGCGGGGTGGCTCGTGGAGCCCGACGGCGCCGCCCTCGCGGAGGGTCTGGTGCACGTGCTGGGCGGCGGCTCCGACGTCGCGGAGCGGGTGCGCGCGGGCCGGGAGCGCGCCGCGGAGTTCACGTGGGAGCGGTCGGCGGCCGGGCACGCGGCCGTGTGGCGGCAGGTGCTCGGGCTCGGCGCCGGGGTGAACCTGCCGTTTCACCCCGCACATCGCTAGGGAGCGGTCCTGACGGTTTCGTAACCTGCCAACGTGACCAACCCAGCTGTCCGCGTTCGCGGGCTCGGCAAGACGTATCGGATCGGGCGCAGCGGCCAGCGCCCGACGACGGCCGTCGAGGCCATGCTCCAGCGTCTGCGCAGCCCGCTGGCGCGGTCGCGGTTCACGGAGTTCGACGCGCTCGACGGGATCGACCTGGACGTCCCGTGGGGTGAGGCGCTCGGCATCGTGGGCCGTAACGGCGCGGGCAAGTCGACGCTGCTCAAGGTCCTGACGCGTGTGACGGCCCCGACGCGCGGGCGGATCGAGCTCGGCGGCCGCATGGGGTCGCTGCTGGAGGTGGGCACCGGGTTCTCGGGGGAGCTCACGGGGCGCGAGAACATCTTCCTCAACGGCTCGATCCTGGGCATGACGCGCTCGGAGATCCGGTCGTCGTTCGACGAGATCGTCGAGTTCTCCGGCGTGGAGAAGTTCCTCGACACGCAGGTCAAGCGGTACTCGTCGGGCATGTACGTGCGGCTCGCGTTCGCCGTGGCCGCGCACCTGCGCACGGAGATCCTGGCGATCGACGAGGTGCTCGCCGTGGGCGACGCCGAGTTCCAGCGCAAGTCGCTGGCCAAGATGCGCGACGTCGCCAAGGACGGCCGCACGGTGCTGTACGTGAGCCACCAGGTGCAGACGGTGACGTCGCTGTGCACGTCGGCGGTGTTCCTGGACCGCGGGCGGCTGACCTTCGCGGGCTCCGTGGACGACACGCTCGAGGTGTACCGCCGGTCGTTCGAGCGGTACGCCGAGGAGCAGCGCGACGCCACGCGGCGTGCGGGCTCCGGGCAGCTCCGGGCGCAGACCGTGGTGCCGGCGTCCGACGTGTTCGAGCCCGCCGAGACCAAGCGCTTCACGGTGGCGGTCGGCAAGAACGCGGACCTGGTGGGCCAGTACTTCGTGTCCGCGCACATCAACGACATCAACGGCACCGTCATCGCGCAGTGCGACTCGCGCGCCGTGGGCGGCTGGTTCGACCCCGCCAAGGAGCAGGAGGTGCGCCTGTCGCTGCGCGCCCCGTGGCTCAAGCCCGGGCGCTACACGGTCGACGTGTTCCTGTGCCAGATGGGCGTGCTCGACGCCTGGGAGGGCGCGGCGTCGTTCGAGGTGCTGCCCGGGTCTCCGTATCCCGAGATGACGCTGGACGAGGCCACCGCCCGCGGCGTCATCCTCGCCGACTTCGACTACGAGGCCACCGTGCAGGCACGCCGATGACCACCACGCCCTTCCCCTTCACGCCCACCGGCATCGTGCGGCGGGTCGACGCCGCGCCCTCGCCCAACGCGGTCGTCATCACCCCGCCCGGCCGGCTCGGCCTGCCGCGCTGGTCCGAGCTGTGGGGCGCCCGGGAGGTGCTCTACCGGTTCGGGCAGCGCGACGTGCTGCTGCGCTACCGGCAGACCGCCGTGGGCGTCCTGTGGGTGGTTCTCCAGCCGCTCGCCTCCGCCGGCATCTTCTCGCTCGTGTTCGGCACGGTCGCGAACCTGCCCAGCCAGGGCATGCCGTACTTCGTGTTCAGCTACGCCGGCATGCTCGCCTGGAACCTGTTCAACAACGTGGTGGGCCGCTCGGCGCCGTCGCTCGTGACCAACCAGGCGCTCGTCTCGAAGGTGTTCTTCCCCCGGCTGCTGGTGCCGCTGTCGACGGCCATGAGCGTGATGCTCGACTTCGGCGTCGCGCTGGTGCTCGGCGTCGTGCTGCTGTTCGTCTACGGCGTCAACCCGGGCTGGGCGGTGCTGCTGCTGCCGGTGTGGGTGGTGCTGCTGGTGTGCTGCGCGCTGGGCATCGGGCTCGCGGCGGCGTCCATCCAGGTCAAGTACCGCGACGTCGGCTACGCGCTGCCGTGGGTCATGCAGCTGGTGCTGTACGGCTCGCCCGTGGCGTTCTCCATCGACGCCGTGCCGCACCAGGTGCGCTGGGCGTTCGAGGCCAACCCGATGACGTGGTTCCTCGAGGCGTTCCGCTGGTCGTTCCTGGGCCTGCCTGCGCCCACGCTGTGGCAGGTGGGCGGCATGGTGGTCGTGTCCGCGCTGGTGCTGCTGGGCGGCGTGCTCGTCTTCCAGAAGAACGAGCGGCTCTTCGCCGACGTGATCTGAGGCCCTCGTGCGCATCAACGCCTACGTGCTCGCCGGCGACCCGAACTTCCTCGCCGCGAGCGTGCTGTCGTACTACGACCACGTGGACCGGATCGTCGTGTCGTACGACCGCAACGCGACCTCCTGGACCGGCACGGTGCTGCCCGTCGACGAGTGCCTGGGCATCCTCAAGGAGCTGGACCGCGAGGGCCGCTGCGAGCTCGCGCCCGGCGACTTCTGGCGCCCCGGCGAGAACCCGCTCGAGAGCGAGACGATCCAGCGCCGCGCCGCGCTCGCCCAGGCGTCCGACGGCGCGGACTGGGTGCTGCAGCTCGACACCGACGAGGTCGTGGCCGACCCTGCCGCGTTCCTCGGCGCCCTGGAGCACGCCGACGCCGCCGGAGCGGACGCGCTCGACTACCCGTCCCGCTGGCTCTACGCGCGCACCGGGCCGGCCGGGCGCGGGGCGGGGCTCTATCTCGAGTCCTCGACTCGCCTGTGGGGCCCCGTCGCGGGGTACCCGGGGCCGCTCGCCGTGCGGGCAGGCACGCACCTCGACCTGGCCCGCCAGGCCCACGGCGCACCCCTGTACCGCGTGGACGTGCGGCCGCAGAACACCGACCCCGCGCACCCGCGCGACGCCGCCGTCCACGAGGTGGTGCGCACGCGGTCCGCGGTGCTGCACTACTCGTGGGTCCGCTCGGACGACTACATGCGGCGCAAGCTCGGCTGGTCCGGGCACGCGGCCGAGTACTCCGACCCGGCGATCTACCAGGCCTGGGCCTGGCGCTCGCGGCACCCGCTGCTCACCGGCCTCGCGACGCCGCTGCGCCGCCGTGGCGAGCGCTACCGCGTGGTGCGGCTGCCCGAGCCCGAGGGCTACGGGCCCGCCGACTGATCAGCTCGCCCTGGTCAGCTCGCCCGGACGATCAGCTCGCCCGCACGCGCCGACTGCCCGGCCGCAGCGCCTGGCGCGCCGCCCACCGGACCTGTCGCAGCCACAGGCGGGCCGCGCGTGCCGCGTCGAAGCCGGACTGCAGGCGGGCCGACCCGAGCCGGGGCAGCAGCGCCGAGGGCCACCCAGGCCGCGTGACCGTGACGCCCACCCACTGGCGGCGCGACGTGAACAGGGCGGCCGTGGGCCCGTACCGCTCCGGGTCGAGCAGCGGGTCATAGGCCGTGATGGCGGGGTCGCCGGCGCAGTAGCCCGCCGTCAGCACCCGCCCGATGTTGCCGATGCCGTGCGGGCGCAGCTCCTCGTCGAACGTGTCGAGGAACCCGTACGCCGTGCCGTCCTCGACCATCAGCATGCCCATGTAGGCCGCGCCGGACGGGCCGGTGATCGCGAGCATGCGGATCGCGTCGCGCCGGCGCAGGCCCGTCCACATGGTGCGGAACCACTCGGGGCGGGGCGTGAGGCCGTAGCCGCCGCGCTCGCCGTCGGACTTCCACCCCGTGCGCTCGGCCGCCAGGTACTGGTCGACGGCGTCGGGGTCGTCGGACACGTCGCGCAGCACGACGTCGGCGCCGATCAGGTCCGCGACCGTGCGGCGGGCCTTGCGGAGCTTGCGGCGGCGGTCCTGCGACAGCGGGGCGAACGGGTCGTCCAGCGGCTCCAGCGTCGGGGACCACGGGGCGTCCCACTGCGGGCGCACGCGCAGGCCCAGGCCGAGCCGCGCCGCCGCCTGCGTCAGGTGCGACGTGGACCCGGCGTCCTCCAGCAGGTACGGCAGGTCGAGCACCGGGCCCACGCCGCCGGTGCCCACGGCCGCCCGCAGGATCGCGGCGGACGCAGCGTCCTCGAGGCCGCGGCGCAGCAGCGGCGTGCTCACGTGGAACCAGCCCGTGGTGGGGTGCTCGGCGGGCCAGACGTCGTCGTGCGGGGCGTCCCACAGGGCGATGAGCCCGGCCCACGTGCCATCGGCCGTGCGCGCCACGAGCACGCGCGGCACCACGGGCTCGCCCGTGTGGTCGACGATCGCGGTGAGGTGCTCGGGGGAGAAGTACGGCGACGGGTCGACGGCGTGCGCGACCAGGTCGAGCCAGCGCTCGACGTCGACCGGCGTGACGGCGGCGGTCTCGAGCACGGTGGCCGTCACGGGCTGCGCGTCGGCCTGGGGTCCCGGCCGTCCCCCGCCGCGCAGCACCCCGGGCACCGTCCGGTGCCAGGCGGACTGCCCCAGCCGGGTCGCGACGGCGCCCGGCGACAGCCGCGCCGCCTCGACCGCGGCCGCGAGCCGCGGGAAGAACGGGCGGGTGCGGGCATCGTTGACGAGCTGCGAGGCGGCCCGGTCGGCGAACCGGTGGATCCCCTCGCGCGCCGCGCGGGCGGCCTCCTCGTCGTGGTCCCGCAGCGCGGCGTGCAGGTGCCGCCCGAAGATCGACTCGACGTCGGCCTGGAAGTCGCGGGGCCGCGAGTGCTGGTTGGAGCCGTGGCGCCGGTACTGCGCGAGCGTCTCCGGCAGGAACGCCAGGCGGCCGCGCCGCGCGACCCGCAGGTACAGCTCGAGGTCCTCCCCGGCGCGCAGCAGCGGGTCGAAACCGCCCACCTCCTCCAGCACGGAGCGGCGCAGCGCCACGGTCGAGGTGACGATGTCGGCGTCGCCGCGCAGCAGGTCGGCGTACTGCACGGCGTGCAGCGTGCCGTGGCCCAGCAGGTCGCCCTGGCCGTCGACCACGTCGACCTGGCCGTGCACCAGCACGATGTCGGCGTGCTCCTCGAGGTGGCGCAGCTGGGCCTCCAGGCGGCCGGGCAGCATGACGTCGTCGTCGTCGAGCAGCGCGATCACGGGGCCGCGCGCCGCCGCGATCGCCCGGTTGCGGGCCACGGACACCCCGGACTGCTTCTGCCGCAGCACCCGGACGCGCGGGTCGCCGCCGCCCAGGTCGCTCAGGTTCTCGTCGAGCCCGTCGGCGACCACCACGAGCTCCCAGCGCGGCTCCGTCTGCGCGACCACCGACGCGACGGCCTCGCGCAGGTACGCGCCGCCGCGGGCCGTCGGCAGCACCACGCTGACGAGGGGCGCGGCGGGTGGCGCGGCGGGCGGCGCAGCCGTCCTCGGGGCGGCGGTCTCGGTCATCGGGTCCCCCTGATCATCCGGCGAGCGCGGAGCAGCGAGCGGACGGGCCAACGGTTGCCGAGCAGGTCGCGTGCGGCCTGCCGGGGCGAGAGGCGCACCGCCTCGCGGACCGCCGCCGCGCACCCGCGCAGGTCGCGGGCGCGCCAGGCGGTGCGGGCGCGCAGCAGGGCCCCCATGGAGCCGTACTGGCGCGCCCAGGCGAGGCCCTCGCGGGCGTCGCGGGCGTCGTCGTCGCGGTGCCGCGACGTCGCCCACTCGAGGTGCGGGCCGAGGATGCGCTCGAGGTTGATGCCCGCCTGGAGCACGTCGCCCGAGGCGTTGTCGCCGTGGCGGCGGTAGTGCGTGAGCACCTCGTCCACGAAGCCGAGGCGGTACTCCCGCGCCACGCGGTAGATGAGGTCGAGGTCCTGCCCGGTCCGCAGCGTCGAGTGGAACAGCCCGACCTCCAGCAGGGCCGCCGTGCGCGCGGCGATGGTGGGCATGAGCACGCGCACGTCGCCCCGCAGCAGGTCGGCATACTGCACGTCGCCCGACCGGCCCGGCTGGACGACGTCGCCGTGGATGTCGATCACCTCGAACTTGGTGTGCACCAGCGCGACCTCGGGGTGCTCGTCCAGCAGCGCGAGCTGGCGCTCGAGCCGCCGGGGGAGCATGAGGTCGTCGTCGTCGACGAACGCGACGATGTCGGCGCGGGCCGCCACGATGCCCACGTTGCGAGCGACGGACTCGCCGCGGTTGACCTGCCGCACCACGCGGATGCGGGGGTCGTCGGGGAAACCCGCGGGCAGGTCGCACCCGTCGAGCACCACCAGCAGCTCCCAGTCGGTGAGCGTCTGCGCGAGCACGGAGTCGACCGTGCGCAGCAGCAGCTCGCCGCCGCGGTAGGTGGGGATCACCACGCTCACGCGAGGCGTCCCGGTCATGGCGCTCACCATCCCAGCCAGCGGGTCAGGCGCTGCTCGAAGGGCTCGGGCCCCTCGGTGACGCCGAAGCGGGGCACGCGGAAGCGGCTGGTGCCTCGCACCACGGGACCCTTGCGGGTCGAGCAGGCGAGGCGGAACCCGGCCCGCCGTGCGGCCCGCACGGTGGCGGCCCCGTAGGCGGCGCGGGCGCCGTAGGGGTAGGCGAGCTGGTCGACGCGCGTGCCCGTCATCCGCTCGAGGTCGGCGCGCGACCCGGCGAGCTCCTGCAGCTGCTCCTCGGTGGTCAGGCTCGCCAGCCAGGGGTGCGTGCGGGTGTGGGCGCCCACGGTCGCGAGCGGGTGGTGCGCCAGGTCGCGCAC
>WRHK01000051.1 GCA_009783295.1 Promicromonosporaceae bacterium | reverse complement strand
CGATGGTCTCGGGGCGTGCAGGTGCGGACGCCGCGTGCGCAGCGTCGTCGCGCAGCTGCTGCTGCACATTCGATGCGGGGGGCCGCACACCCCATCGGGGTGCGGCGCCCGTCTTCCTCCTGAGGGAGGGGAAGGCGTGCCGTGCTGTCAGGTTGGGAGCGCCACCCTCGCGCTGCGCACGACGGCGCTCGCGGGCGTCCTTGGCGGCACGGGCCCCGGGCAGCATGGCGGCAAGGGCGCGCTTGCCGAGGCGCAGCAGGGAGGCGACTCCGGTCAGGCCCTGGCGGGCGCCGCGGCGCAGCTGCTCGAGGAGGCCGTAGTCCTGCAGCCAGGTGCGGGCGCGGATGATCGTGCGGACTGAGAGGCCGGCGCGCTCGGCGACCTGGGCGTCGGTGGTCTCGGCGATCCCGGTGCGGGCGTCGGCGATCCTGCCGAGGGCGAGGAGGTACGTCCGCACGGACTGCGGGGCGTCGCGCAGCTCGCCCCACCCGGAGGCGGCGAGAGCGTCGACAAGGCGCCAGAGAGGCGCGTGTGCGTTGATGCGCGGGGTCGGCAGCATCGGCGCCGCTCCCCCGCTAGACTGCGGGTCAGCCATCGGAGAGCCCTAACTCTCGAGGTGGTCAGACCCCGTCCGGTGTTACCAGCACCTGGCGGGGTCGTTCTGTTGTGGCGTCAACGTAGCACCGTCACGGTGACGCCGTGCGCTCACGCTGCGGCGTTCTCGCCGGCAGCGGGTGCTTCGGGCTCGCTGGTTGCGAGTCCGTCGAGCGCGGTGGCGATCGCGTCGTGTGCGCCCGGCAGGAGGTGGCCGTAGCGGTCGACGGTCGTCGTGATCGACTCATGCCCGAGGTGCGCCTGGACGACAGAGATCGGGACGCCGCGGCCGAGCAGCCAGCTCGCGTTCGAGTGCCGGGCGTCATGGATCCGCGGGCGCTTGCCGAGGGGCTCGGTCGCCGGCTTGATTTCGTTGCCGTGCTCGTCGCGGCGCCGGCCGATGCGCTTGGCGCCGTCGCGCTGCGCGTCCTCACCATTGGCGAGGCGGACGGCCGGCGTCCAGACGTTGTCGTGGAACGTCTGGTGGCGCACCGGGCCGTCGACCATGTTGAGGAACACGAACTCGGTGCGTGCCCTGCCCTTGAGGAGCGGCTCAAGCAGCGGCACGGCCTCGGCCGGGATCGCGACAGGGCGGCGCGACTTCTTCGTCTTCGGTGGGCCGAGCTTGCGGTCCTTCTTCCATGCCCGCACGACGGAGATCCGCCGCGCGGTGAGGTCGACGTCGCGGACCTGTAGCGCGGTGATCTCGCCCCAGCGCAGCCCAGTGAGGAACAGGCACGTCACGAGCGGCCGCCAGTGCGGGGTCACGTACTTCCGGAAGGTGACCATCTCGTCGTAGGTCAGGAAGACCATGTCCTCGGTCTCCGTGCGCGGAAGGCGCGTGTGCTCGCACGGGTTCACCTTGACCGTCTTGCCGACGGCACGCTGGAACGCCGCATAGAGGAAGCCGTGCTTGTTCGCGATCGTCTTCCCTGCCGCCTTCGTCCCGTCCTCGCGCTCCGCCGCCATCTCGTTGACCCACCGAGCGATGTCCGTGTCCTCGACGACGTCGGACGGCATGTCCGCCAGGAAGCCGAGGTCGTTCCTCACGTAAGCCCGGTAGCGGTTCATGGTGGAGTCCTCGACGCCCGATAGGGCAGCGATGTGCGCCCCGCACATCTGCGCCACGGTCGGCGCCTCGGCGCTCGCTGCCTTTGCGCGGGCATCAGCGATGCGGACGGCGTCGGCCGCGCCGAGCTTGTCGATGAGCTCGCCGAACCTCCGTGCTCCGGACTCGAGGGCATACGTCCGCGACTGCTGCCGGCCATCGAGACGGAATCGGACGCGCCACGTCACGCCGTCCTTGCCGATGCGCTGCTCTGGGGTGTGAGCCATGCCGTAGATCGTCCCCCCGGGCCGAGTCCTCAGGACTCAGAATCGCGCCAGATCGGGTCGTTTTCACCCGTTCCGAGAGGGTGACGTTCGGGTTCCGTCGCAGGTCAGAGAGGGTGCCTCATGTCCGGGTTGCGTTCAAGTCCCCCTCCGGACACTCGTTGAGACAGCGAACGTCAAGCCCCTGGGGTCCACAACCCGGGGGCTTTGTCGTGTTTGCGGCCAGTCCTATCTCAAGGTTGCGCACCTGCAATGACGCAGAGATCGCGCGCGAGCACTGGAGCTCTACCGAGCATTCAGCCCCTGGACATGAGTCACATCGCGCCAGCTGCGCCTTCCGCAGACCCCGCCGTCGGGACACTTAGAGCCAGGCCTCCCACTACCTAGAGAGGCCGTCGACCTACCCAGCACAGGAGGTCGCGATGAAGCGATACCCCGTCCGGAACGCCGCCGTGCTGACTGCGGCTCTGGCTCTCACCGGTGCCCTCACGGGCATCGCCATCCAGTCGGCGCAGGCCGATCCACCGGCGAGCGGTGTGTGCGTACCGTCCGACGCCTGGACCGAAGAGATCCCGGCGCAGGGCGAGCCGACGATCCCGAACCCGGACTACGTGCCGGGGTCGACGATCGACCACCCGGCCGTGTTCGAGACCCGGCCCCTGCAGCGGTGGTCGTGGAACCCGTCGGGGAACGTGCCCCCGGGCCAGACGCCCGACAAGACCGACTCGACGCCGCTGACCGACTCGGCCAGCTGGACCAGCAACACCACCACCTGGAACGGGTCGGACCCCCTCGGCGTCGCCTTCTCGGTGAGCGCCGCCAGCCCGACCGGCGGCTGGTTCTTCTGGACCACGCAGCAGGTGCAGGTCCAGGCCCCCTGGACGGAGGTGATCCCTGACCAGGGCACGCCGACGATCCCGAACCCGGACTACGTCGAGGCGTCGACGATCGACCACCCGGCCGTCGTCTGCGAGGACCCAGCGCCCGAGATCACGGACCCGCCCGGCGAGACCGAGACGCCGACGGTCGACCCGACCGACCCGGTCGTGGACCCCACGGACCCGCCGGCCGACCCCGCGGACCCTCCTGCCGACCTGACCGACCCGCCCGCCGCGCCGGCGGTCCCGCAGGCGACCCCGAGTCAGAGCCCGGCAGCCTCCGTCACGACGCCCGACCCGACGCCGACGGTCCCCGTCGTCCGCGTGAACGGCTGACGCCATGAGGAACGGTGCTCGCGGCGGTCGCCGCGGGCACCGTTCCGCGCTTCCGCTCGCCCTTCTCGCCGCCTTCGGGCTGGTCGCTGCCGTCTCGCCGAGCCCGGCCCCAGACCCGGTCGCCAGCCCCGGGGACCGGGTCATCACCGCGCCGGAGCCGACTCCGGATCCTGCGCCGGACCCCACGCCGACGCCCACCCCCGAGCCCCCGGCCCCTCCGGTCGACCCTGCAACGCTCCCCCGCCCCGCACTCGAGGCGATCCTTCCCTCCGGCCTGCCGACGGCTCGCGGCGCCACCGGCCTGGCCGCCGTCCCGCGCGACGCGCTCGTCGTCGGGTACACCGCACCGTCCGGCACGCCCGCGATCGCCCTGGAGGCCGCAGGCCTGGGCATCCAGGCTCGTTGGGCGGTCACCGACACCTCCGCCGGCTGGGTCCAGGTGCTCGTCCCGTTCGGGCGTGGGGCGCTGCCCTCCGTGGACCCGGAGCGCACCAACCATGTCGCGGCGTGGGTCCGCGCGGCCGACGTCGAGGTCACGCCGGCCGCCGTGCTGACGCTGAGCCTCGCCGCGAGGACGCTCACCGTCGGCGACAGGACGTTCCCGGTCGCGGTCGGCCGCGACGCGACGCCCACGCCGACGGGCCTGTGCGCCGTCGTCGGGCAGGTCTTCGACCCGCACGTCGGCGACGCCCTGCTCACGTCGTGCCAGTCGCAGGCGATGGACGAGTTCTACGCCGGCACGGGGTACGCCGTCATCGCGCTCCACGCCGACCCCGAGGGCGGCGCCGCCATCGGGCACGCGCGGTCGAACGGGTGCGTGCGGATGCGCGCGGGCGACTTCACGGAGCTGCTCGCCGCGGTGCCGGCCGGGTCGGTCGTGCAGATCGTCGACTGAGCCGCGCCGCGCGCCCGGCACCCGTCCACGTCGGACACAGCGAACGGACAGGAAAGCCACCCAGCCCGTTCGCCAGTCTCCCGGAAACGACCCCTGCCTGCGGCGACACGCGGGGTTCTCGCCCCGTCCGGTGGCGAATGGCGGCGTGCGAGTTAACGTCCCTGAATGTGACGTGAACCACGGCGTGCCGTGGTGAGCGCCCGGGTGATCGCACACCAAGGGAGCACATGACGATGACGTACAGGGCTTTCCGGCGGAGCGCGGCACTGGCATTCGCCGTCGTGTCGGTGGGGTCGTTGATCCTTGCCGGCTGCGCCAGCAACACGGGCAGCAGCAACGGCGCGACGGCGCTGACCTGGTTCATCAACCCCGACGTCGGCAACGCCGACGCGAGCAAGGGCGGGCAGGCGACGCTCGCCAAGGAGTGCTCGCAGGCCTCGGGGGGCAAGTACCAGATCAACGTCCAGCTGCTGCCGAACAGCGCGAGCGACCAGCGCACCCAGCTGCTGCGGCGGCTCGCCGCGGGTGACACGGGCATGGACCTGATGAGCGTCGACCCGGCGTTCTCGACCGAGTTCGCGGCGGCCGGCTACTTCGCACCGATCCCGGCGGGCTCGGAGTCGGACTTCACGCAGGACCGCGTGCAGTCGTCGATCGACGCCTCGACGTTCAAGGGCAAGCTCGTGGCGGTGCCGTTCTGGGCCAACACGCAGCTGCTCTGGTACAAGAAGTCGGTCGCCCAGCAGGCGGGGCTCGACATGACCAAGCCGGTCACGTGGGAGCAGCTGATCGCCGCCGCGCAGCAGACCAACAAGCAGATCGGCGTGCAGGCGATGCTCTACGAGGGCTACTCCGTGTGGATCAACGCACTGATCACGGGTGCCGGAGGCGCGATCGTCAAGAACCCGGACGCGACGTACTCCGACATCCAGATGGGGCTCGACTCCGACGCCGGCAGGAAGGCCGCGGCGATCATCAGCAAGATCGCGACGTCGGGGGTCGGCGGGCCGGCCGTCGGGTCGTCGGACGAGACGGCGTCCCTCAACCTGTTCCAGTCCCCCAACGGCGGGTTCCTGGTGAACTGGCCGTACACGTACGGGGCCATCGCGGACCCGAAGGTCAAGGCCGACGTCGGCGCCGCGATCTACCCGCAGACCGTCGCCGGCACGGCGTCACGGCCGCCGTTCGGTGGCATCGAGATCGCCGTCGGGAGCAAGAGCCGGCACGTGGACCTCTCCTACCAGGCCGCGTCGTGCATCACGAACGAGCAGCACCAGGCGGCGTACATGGCGGCGTCGGGCAACCCGGCCAGCCGCAAGGCCGCCTACGACGACGCGGCGGTGCTCAAGGCGTTCCCGAACGGGATCGCGGCGCTGATCCGCACCTCGCTCGACGCCGCCGCACCGCGGCCCCTGACGCCGTACTGGGGCGACATCTCGACGGCGCTGCAGCAGAGGTTCAGCCCGCCCACGTCCGTCACCGAGCGGACCCCGGCCGAGGCGCAGAAGTTCATCGTCGACGTGCTGAACGGAAAGGCACTGCTATGAGCACTGCTGTGAGCAAGCCGTTGATGTCCGACCGGGCACGGTCCGAACGGTCGCTGGGCTGGAGGCTCGCGGGGCCGGCGTTCATCATCATGCTGCTGGTGACGCTCTACCCGATCGCGTACGCCATCTACCTGTCGCTGTTCAACTACCGGCTCACCGACCCGACCGGGCGCAGGTTCGTGTGGTTCCAGAACTACATCACGGCGCTGGGCGACCCGCTGTGGTGGCAGGCGTTCGGGGTCACGGTGTTCATCACCGTCGTGACGCTCGTCTTCGAGCTGATCCTCGGCATGGCCATCGCGATGGTGATGCACAAGATCGTCATCCCACGCCGCACGCTGCGCACCGTCGTGCTCATCCCCTACTCGATCATCACGGTCGTCTCCGCGTTCTCGTGGAAGTACGCCGCGCAGTTCGACACCGGGTTCTTCAACCACTGGCTGCACACGCTGACGTTCGGGGCGTTCGACCTGAACTTCAACTGGTTCGGCGGCACGTGGACGTCGTTGACGGTCATCTGCCTGTCGGAGATCTGGAAGACGACGCCGTTCATGTCGCTGCTGCTGCTCGCCGGCCTCGCGCAGGTGGACAGCTCGCTGGAGGAGGCCGCCAAGGTCGACGGCGCCACCTGGTGGCAGCGGTTCACCCGCGTGATCCTGCCGAACATGAAGGCCGCGATCATGGTCGCGATGCTGTTCCGCACGCTCGACGCGTTCCGCATTTTCGACAACCCGTACGTCATGACGGGCGGCGCCAACAGGACGACGACGCTCTCGATGCTCGTGTCGAACGAGACCATCAACCGCGTCGAGATCGGCATGGGCTCCGCACTCGCCGTCCTGCTCTTCGTCTGCGTCCTGATCATCGCGGCGATCTTCGTGCGCGGGTTCAAGGTCGACCTGACCGGCGGGAGGAAGTGACGTGGAGACGACCATGAGCTCCAGGGTCAAGACGTGGCTCGGGATCGCTGCGATCCCGATCATGGTCTGGACCCTGATCCCGATCCTGTGGATCGTCGCCACGTCGCTCAAGCCCATCCCGGCGCTGGCGGACTCGACGCAGAACGTGTTCGGCAACTTCTGGCCGAAGCACCCGACGTGGGACAACTACTCGCTGATCTTCACCGGCGGCGCGAGGGACCTGTTCGTCCCCGCGCTGTGGCACTCGATCATCGTCAGCCTCGTGGCCACGCTGATCAGCGTCATCCTCGCGACGTTCTGCGCCTACGCGATCTCGCGGCTGAACTTCCCGGGCAAGGGCGTCATCCTCACCACGGCCCTGGCGGTGTCGTTCTTCCCGGTGATCGCGATGGTGACGCCGCTGTTCAACCTGTGGCGCCAGATCGGCCTGTTCGACACCATTCCCGGCCTGATCATCCCCTATCTCGCGCTCACGCTGCCGTTGTCCATCTGGACGCTGACGGCGTTCTTCCAGCAGATCCCGTGGGAGATGGAGCAGGCCGCACAGGTCGACGGCGCCACGAGCTGGCAGGCGTTCCGCAAGGTGATCGCCCCGCTGGCCGCGCCGGGCGTGTTCACGACGGCGATCATCGCGTTCTTCACCGCGTGGAACGACTTCGTGTTCTCCCTCAACCTCACGTCGGAGAACGCGCGCACCGTCCCCGCGGCGCTCACGTTCTTCACCGGCGCGAGCCAGTTCACCCAGCCGACCGGTGCGATCTGCGCCGCCGCGGTGGTGGTGACCATCCCGGTCATCATCCTGGTGCTGCTCTTCCAGCGCCGGATCGTGTCGGGCCTCACCTCCGGTGCCGTCAAGGGCTGACCGGGCACCCACGCCACCCTGGACAAGGAGCCAAAGCACATGTCGAGCATCGAGCTGAAGAACATCGTCAAGCGGTACGGCGACGGCTTCCCGGCCGTCAACGACGTGAGCCTGGACGTCGCCGACGGGGAGTTCATGATCCTGGTCGGGCCGTCCGGCTGCGGGAAGTCGACGCTGCTGCGCATGGTCGTCGGCCTGGAGGACATCACCGACGGCGACCTGCTGATCGACGGGCGGCGCGTCAACGAGAAGGCGCCCCGCGACCGGAACCTGGCGATGGTGTTCCAGAACTACGCCCTGTACCCGCACCTGACGGTGTTCGAGAACATCGCGTTCCCGCTGCGCCTCAACAAGGGCAAGCACCCGGAGGCCGAGGTCCGCGAGAAGGTCAACCGGGCCGCCGGGATGCTCGAGCTGCAGGAGCACCTGCAGCGCAAGCCCGCGAACCTGTCCGGCGGCCAGCGCCAGCGCGTCGCGATGGGCCGCGCCATCGTGCGCGACGCCGACGCGTTCCTCTTCGACGAGCCGCTGTCCAACCTCGACGCCAAGCTGCGCGGCCAGATGCGCACCGAGATCGCCCGCATGCAGCGACGTCTGGGCATCACCACCATCTACGTCACGCACGACCAGACCGAGGCCATGACCCTGGGCGACCGGGTGGCCGTGCTCAAGAAGGGCGTGCTCCAGCAGTGCGCGTCGCCGCGCGAGCTCTACGAGCAGCCCGTCAACCTGTTCGTCGCCGGATTCATCGGCTCGCCGCCGATGAACTTCCTGCCCGCGAAGGTCGAGGGGTCCACGCTCAAGCTGCCGTTCGTCGACGTGCCCGTGACCGGCGACCTCGCGGAGAAGGTGGCGGGCAAGGACCTCGTCATCGTCGGCCTGCGCCCCGAGCACCTCAAGGACGCCTCGCTCGGCGGCCTGCCTGCGGGAGCCGTGCGCTTCACCGCCACCGTCGACCAGACCGAGTGGCTCGGCAACGAGCAGTACGCCTACATCCCGTTCGAGGCGGACTCCGCGGTCTCGGCCAAGCTCGCCGAGCTCGACCGCGAGACCGACGGCGAGCGCATGCGCACCCAGATGGTGGTCAACCTGGACGCGCGCTCGCGCGTGCTCGAGGGTGACGAGGCGCAGCTCGCCTTCGACCCGGCGCAGATGCACGTCTTCGACCCGAGCACCAACGAGTGCCTCACACGCGACGACGAGAAGGCCGCGGCCATCGCCGCCGACTCCGAGCAGCAGCGCCAGGCCGCCCTGCGCCGCGCCCGCGAGCGGGAGGCCGTCGCCAGCTGAGGCCCGGGTGCCCCCGGACGGGGCGCCGTGCCCGATACCCTCTCCCGGTGAGCGTTCTCGCAGGTAGCCGGCGTCAGTGGCGCCGGCTGCCCGTCGTCGTGCGGGACCTGGTGCCGGGCCTGGTGATCCTGGCCGCCTCGTTCGCGCCCGCACTTCACGCGCACGGCACACAGCTCGGCAACCTGCCCGAGCGGCCGTTCGACGCCCTCGCCGTGGTGGCGCTCGCCCTCGAGTGCCTGCCCCTGGCACTGCGGCGGCGGTGGCCGCTGCTCAGCGTCGCCCTGGTGGCGAGCGGCTTCGTCCTCGACCAGCTGCGGGCTTACCACCTGGTCAGCGGGGTCGCCTTGGCGCTCTCGCTGGCGAGCACCGGCCTGCACCTGGGCCGGCACCGCCGCACGACCGCCGCCGTGCTGACCGCCGCGTACCTGGCGCTCGCCGTCGCGCTCACGGCGCAGGGCTCCGGCGAGGGGACCTCGGGGTTCACGACGTTCTTCCTGCTCGGCGCGTTCGCCTGGGCCGCCGGTGCATGGCTCCGCGCGGCCCGCGCCGGCGAGGAGGAACGCCGGCGCCTCGCCGCCGAGGCCGCCCTCGCCGCCGAACGGGCACGCCTGGCCCGCGAGCTTCACGACGTCGTGACCCACCACGTGACGGCGATGGTGGTCCAGGCGCAGGCCGCCCGGTACCTCACCGCCACGCCCGACCGGCTCGAGGCCGCGCTCGACGCCATCGCGGACACGGGCCGCCTCGCCGTGAGCGACCTGCGCGACCTGCTCCACGTGCTCGACCCGGGGCACGCCACGCAGGCCCGTCAGGCGGCGCCGGTCCACGACATCGCCGTCCTGGTCGACCAGGCGCGCCGCGCCGGGCAGCCCGTCGAGCTGACCGTGGAGCCGGGCACCGCCGTCGAGGTGGGCAGCGCCGGGCTCACCGCCTACCGCGTGGTGCAGGAGGCCCTCACCAACGCGCTCAAGCACGCCCACGGCAGCCGCACCGTCGTCGCCGTCCACCAGCGCGAGGAGGAGATCACCGTGGAGATCCGCACCGACCCCGCTACGGCCCCGAGCCCGGCACCCGCCGGCGCCGGGCGCGGCCTGGCCGGCCTGCGCGAACGCGTCGAGGCGCTGGCCGGCGAGCTCTCCGCCGGCCCGCGGCCCGACGGCGGCTTCTCCGTCCGCGCCCGCATCCCCCGGGCGGCCCGCTCGTGACCGCGCCCGTGCGGGTGCTGGTCTGCGACGACCAGGCGCTGGTCCGCACCGGGTTCGCCACCATCATCGACGCCCAGCCCGACCTCGAGGTGGTCGGCGAGTGCGGCGACGGCCGCACCGCGGTGGACCTGGCCCAGCGGCTCGCGCCCGACGTCGTCGTCATGGACGTGCGCATGCCCGTCCTCGACGGCATCCAGGCCACCAGGCTGCTCGCCGGCGCCGGCGTCGCGCACCCCGTCAAGGTGCTGGTGGTGACCACCTTCAACCTCGACGAGTACGTCTACGAGGCGCTGCGCGCCGGCGCCAGCGGGTTCCTGCTCAAGGACGCGCCCGCCGACCAGCTGCTCCTCGGCATCCGCACCGTCGCCTCGGGCGCCGCGCTGCTGGCGCCCGAGGTCACCCGGCAGCTCGTGGGCAGGTACGCCGCGCGCATCCGCCCGTCCGAGTCGACGACGCCCGACGACGTGCTCACCGCCCGCGAGCTCGAGGTGCTGCAGCTGGTGGCCCAGGGGCTGTCCAACAAGGAGATCGCGGGCACCCTGGTGATCAGCCCCGAGACCGTCAAGACGTACGTCTCGCGCATCCTCACCAAGCTCCAGTTGCGCGACCGCGTCCAGGCCGTCGTCTACGCCTACCGGCGTGGGCTGGTGACCTGAACGGGTCGCGCCGCGGTCCTACCGGGCGTCGGGGCCCCACACCGCCACGAGGCGGCCCGTCACCTCGCCGGCGGCGAGCCGCCGGAGCCCGTCGCCGATCTCGTCGAACCCGATCTCGGTCACGAACGGCGCGAGCTCGCCGGCGGCCATGAGCGCGTAGACCTCCTCGATGTCCTCGACCGTGCCGCCGAGAGAGCCGATCAGCTCCCGGCCGAGCAGGTGGTGGACGGCGAGGTCGAGCCGCCCTGTGCCGAGCCCCACCTGGACGACCCGGCCGGGCTCGCCCCGCCCGCCGAACTGCTGCTTGACGGCGGCCAGAGCCGCGTCGGTGGTGCCGAAGCCCGCGAAGTCGACCACCAGGTCGAAGCTCTGGCCCGCCCAGTCGGCGGCGTCCGCGACGACGCCGACGACTCCGGCCGCCCTGGCCAGCTCCCACACCTCGTCCTTCGGCTCGGCCACGTGCACCTCGGCACCGGCCAGCACCGCGGCGCGGGCGGCGATCTGCCCCAGGCCGCCGTACCCGATGACGCCGACCTTCTGCCCCGCGGAGGCACGCCCACGCTTGATGATCGCGTGGTACGACGTCATCCCCGCGTCCGTGGCCGCCGCGGCGAGCGCCCAGCTCAGCCCGTCGGGCACCCGGGCGAGGTCGGCCTCGGGGCACCGGTGCTGGTCGGCGAAGCCGCCGTCGTTGAACACGCCGGCGGGCGCCGCGACGCCGGAAGGACAGACCCCGACCCGGTCGCCGACGGCCCAGCCGGTCACGCCCGGGCCGACCTTGGCGATGACGCCGGCGATCTCGTGCCCCTCGGTCATCGGGAGGTGGGCCATCATGTCGGGGTGCTGCATGTAGGTCAGGTCCGAGTGGCACAGGCCGGCGCCGCGCACGTCGATGACCACCTCGCCCTCGCGCGGCTCGAGCTCGGGAACCTCGTTGAGCACGAGCCCCTTCTCGGCGTCCTCGAACTGCCATGCCCTCATGTGCCCGCTCCTTCGTGGTCGTGTCGTGGCAGGCGTGACGGTAGTCACTAAATGGATTTAGCGGTACCGTCCGAGGTCATGGCCTCCGGAGCGTCCCCGCGACGCCGCACCGAGCGCGTGACCATCCGGGACGTCGCCGACGCCGCGCACGTCTCCCCCGCGACCGTGAGCTTCGTGCTCAACGAGACGCCCGGCCAGACCATCCCCGAGGCGACCCGCGAGCGCGTCCGCTACGCCGCGACCCGGCTCGGCTACGTGCCGCACGGCGTCGCCCGCGCGCTGCGCGAGGGCACCTCCCGCATCGTGCTGCTGAGCGTCGGCACGTTCCGCGGCGGCAACAGCCTGGACGGCCTCGTCGACGCGATGCGCGCCGAGCTCGCCCTGCACGACCACGCGCTGCTGGTCATGACCGGCGAGGTCCCCCGCGAGGTGCTCGACGCCGTCGCACCACGGGCCGTCGTCGACCTCGCCCAGCTCACCCAGGACGACGACGGCACCGTCGTCGGGACCGCCGACGGCGCGGGCGCCGGCCTGTCGTTCCACACCCGCACCCAGCTGCGCTATCTCGCCGAACAGGGGCACACCCGGATCGCGATGGCAGTCCCGGCCGGCGACGACGGCCCGCTCGTCGCCGCCCGGCTCGCGCATGCCGCGCAGGCGGCCCAGGAGCTGGGGCTGCCCCCGGTCACACCGGTCGACGTCGACCTCGGGGACTCACCGCTAACCCGCTGCGACGCTGTCCGCCGGCTCGTGAGCGCGGGGACGGTCACGGCGGTCGCGGCGTACGACGACGACGTCGCGCTGGCGGTCCTCGCGGCGCTCGCCCCCCTCGGGCTACGCGCGCCGGACGATCTGGCGGTCATCGGGTTCGACGAGGGCAGGCACGGGCGCCTGTGGTCACCGGCTCTGACCACCGTGCGCATCGACGGCGCCGGCTACGGCCGGCGGGCTGCCCGGGTGGCGCTCGGCCTGGACCCGGGGCCGTGGGATCACACGCCGTCTGCCGTGGTCCGGCGCGAGAGCGCCTGACGACGCCGACGACGAGGGAATCGGTGCACGTCCAAGCGACCTTTGCTCCGCGTCCGCAGTCCCCTGCGGTTCGCCATGGCAGTGGCTACTCTGACGAGCAGTGGGCCCGGAGGTCGACGTCGACCATCCCTGTGCCGGGTGCCACGGTGCGCCGCACGGAAGGAATGTGATCGTGGCCGACACGACTCCCGTCTCCTACGACGTCACCGCGGCCAGCATGAACACCCTGGCGACGGAGGGCAGCGTCGCGCTCGCCCCGGGGAGCACCGGGCCGGCGAGCGAGTCCGCCTCGGACTCGGCGACGGAGTCGGCCGCACCGGCCGCGAGCGAGTCGGCGACCGAGTCGAGCGCACCCGCCGCGAGCGAGTCCGCGACCGAGTCGAGCGCTCCCGCCGCCAGCGAGTCGGCGGCGTCGGACGCAGGCAGTGGGTCGGGCTCGACGTCGGAGAGTGCCTCGGAGTCCAGCGGCTCGGTCGCAGCGAGCGACTCAGGTTCTAGCAGCGAGTCGCAGTCGGTGTCGGACGCGACGCCGTCGGAGGGGTCCGTGGTGGGGCTCGCGTCCGAGTCCACCTCCGTCGACCCGTCCGAGTCGGCGAGCCTCTCCGCGTCGACGTCACTGAGCGTGAGCACGTCGGCGAGCGCGTCCGCGAGCCTGTCGACGTCGAACTCCATCAACCAGAGCCAGTTCGCCAGCGAGTCCGAGTCGGTCAGCATCGCCATCTCGAACAACGGCGGCGGAAGCGTCATCGGCTCGCAGGTGGGCTCCTCGACCAACCGCCCGAACGCGACCCAGATCCCGTCGAACTCCCCCACGACTGTCGACCTCGGGCGCTACGGCGCACCCGGCTTCACGATCACCCCGCAGGGCGGGAGCGGGAACTGGGTCATCACCGCCGACTCCTCGGTCCCTCCGGGCACGGTCCTGTCGTTCTACGTGAAGAACGGGAACACGTACACGGAGATCTCGATCACCGTGTGGGGCCCCGGGAGCTACACGATCCCGATGGGCGCCCCGCAGATGGTCTTCATCACCTCGGACATCCCGCCGGGCAACAGCCACTTCGTGTCGGAGAGCGAGAGCACGTCCGAGAGCCAGAGCGTCTCGTCGAGCCAGAGCGAGTCTGCCTCGGAGTCTGTGAGCGAGTCGACGTCGACAAGCGAGTCCGAGTCGGCGAGCGAGTCGACATCGACTAGCGAATCCGAGTCGACGTCAACAAGCGAATCTGAGTCGGCGAGCGAATCGGGCTCCACGAGCGAGTCGACCACCCCAAGCGACTCTGGTTCCGAGTCCGGGAGCGAGTCTGCATCTACCAGCGAGTCGACTTCGGAGTCGGAGTCGACGAGCGACTCCGCATCGACCAGCCAGTCAACGTCGGAGTCCGGGTCGACGAGCGAGTCCGAGTCCACCAGCCAATCGACCTCGGAGTCCGGGAGCGAGTCCACATCGACCAGCGAGTCGACCTCAGAGTCGGAGTCCACCAGCGAGTCGACCTCCACAAGTGAGTCTGAATCGACCAGCCAATCGACGTCCGAGTCGGAGTCGACAAGCGAGTCCGAGTCCACCAGCGAATCGACGTCGGAGTCGGAGTCGACAAGCGAGTCCGAATCGACCAGCGAATCGACGTCGGAGTCGGAGTCGACAAGCGAGTCCGAATCGACCAGCCAATCGACGTCGGAGTCGGAGTCGACAAGCGAGTCCGAATCGACCAGCCAATCGACCTCCGAGTCCGGGCCGACTAGCGAGTCCGAGTCCACCAGCCAATCGACGTCGGAGTCCGGGAGCGAGTCCGCGTCGACCAGCGAGTCGACCTCAGAGTCGGAGTCCACTAGCGAGTCGACCTCCACAAGTGAGTCCGAATCGACCAGCCAGTCGACGTCGGAGTCGGAGTCGACAAGCGAGTCCGAGTCCACCAGCCAATCGACGTCGGAGTCGGAGTCGACAAGCGAGTCCGAATCGACCAGCGAATCGACCTCCACCAGCGAGTCCGGATCGACCAGCCAGTCGACCTCCGAGTCCGGGTCGACGAGCGAGTCCGAGTCCACCAGCCAATCGACGTCGGAGTCCGAATCCGGGAGCGAGTCCGCGTCGACCAGCCAGTCCACGTCCGAGTCCGAGTCTGGTAGCGAGTCCGAATCCGCCAGCCAATCAACCTCCGAGTCCGAGTCCGGTTCGACAAGCGACTCGACCTCCCAGCCCGCAACTGGGCAGCCCAGCGACTCGACGTCGGCCTCCACCTCGACGAGCGAGTCGGCTCCAGGTGCCGCGAGCGCCCAGGACTCGACCAGCGCGTCGACCGCCACCGAGCAGCCCCCGGCGAGCCAGTCCCCCGCCCCCGCCCCGCTCGCCCCGGCCACCTCCGAGTCGGCAACCGCGAGCGGCACCACCTCGACGACCGAGTCGGAGTCCACGTCCACCACCGACTCGCAGAGCACCGTCATCTACGAGTCCGTGAGCGGGACGCTCTCGGGTAGCGATTCCGAGTCGTCCGTGAGCGACTCGGTGCTGGAGAGCATGTCGCAGGCCGAGAGCTATCTGCAGAGCGAGTCGACGGTCCCGGCGTCGGGGAACCGGTCCCGCATCGGATCGCTGCTCGCTTCGCTGAACATCTTCGGCAACAGGAAGAACGGCTGACCCGGGGAGAGGATGCGGCGTGGCGCAGGTCCGTGACGGCAGGTTCGCGCTGCTCAGGGTCAAGCTGCTGTGGACGGTGCTGTTCTTCGTCTGCTTCATGGTGGGCAGGAACATCCCGATCCCGCTGCTGCACCATGCGGCGACGGGGGCCAGCGAGGCCAACACGGACCTGCTGAACGTCGCGAACATCGCGACGGGTGGCAACTTCTTCTACCCGTCGGTGTTCTCGCTGGGCCTGGGGCCGTGGATGGGCGCCGCGATCCTGTGGCGGTTCCTGTTCATCGGGCGGTTCGCGCGGAACCGCAGGATCCCCGAGGAGACGGTGGAGCGGGCGCGGACGGTCGTGATGCTGGTGCTGGCGGTCATCCAGGCGATCAGCCTGATGGCGACGTACGACGTCTCGCACCTTGCTGTGGGTCCGTTCTCCGACCGGGTCAACGCTCAGGTGGTCGTCGTCGTGATCCTGACCCTGGGTGCGTGGCTGGTCGCGTGGCTCGCCAAGCAGAACGAGGACAAGGGCCTCGGCGGCATCACGATGTTCATCCTGTACCAGATCATCATCAGCGCGGGCCGGAACCTGGAGGTCCTCTCCCGGGCGACGGCGACGCCGGAGTTCACGCGCGTGCTGGTCTTCGTGGTCGTGGCGTGCGTGTGCGTGGCGGTGCTCGGGGTGTTCGCCGGGAACGCGGAGCTGCGGCTCCACGTGAACAAGGTGTCGATCGACAACGGGTTCACGGGCGTGTCGTACCTGCCGATCAAGCTGAACCCGGCGGGGGCGTCGCCGCTGATGTACGCGCTGGCCCTGCTGGCGATCCCCCAGTACGTGGTGCACGCGGCGGGCGCGGTCATCCCCGCGGCGTCGCACGGGGCGGACCGCTTCCTCGCCGGGTGGGGCCTGAGCACGCCGCTGGGCTTCACCGTGTACCTGCTGCTGCTGTTCGGGCTGACGATGTTCTTCGGGCTGGTCAACGTCGGCCCCAAGGACGTCGCGAAGCGCATGGCCGACGCCGGGGAGTACTTCGACTACGTCGCGCCGGGCCTCGCCACCCGCAGGTACGTGCGGCGACGGGTCGTGTTCCTGTCCGCGGTGAGCGGCGTCTTCCTCGTGCTGCTCGCAGGCCTGCCGCTGTACTTCATCGGGTCGTTTCCGGACCTGCAGTACCTCCTGTCCGCGCCGCAGACCCTGCTGATCCTGCTGGGGCTGCTGTGGCTGCTCCACGAGGAGATCGCCGACACGATGATCGGCACGCGGTACTCGTTCACGTTCAAGGCCCCGACGAGGGCCCCGGCAGGTCGGGAGACGGCATGATCCACTTCGTCCCCGCCTGGTACAACGCGACCCGGCCCTGGTACTCCACGGACACCGTGTGGTTCCGGCAGGCGGTCAGCACCGAGCCCGACGACACCGTCACGCAGGTGCGGTCGTTCCGCCAGGGTGCCGAGGACGTCGGGCTCGTCGTCCTCAGCTACGCGCCGAGCCTGCGACGGTTCCTGCACAGCCAGAACATCTTCGACGTGCCGTACTGGTCGTTCTTCGACGAGGTCCAGGGCCTCGACGACGACTACACCCGCCCGCTCGACTTCCTCGAGCTCGAGTGGCCCGACGACATCGCGTTCTACTACAACCCGTTCCTCGTGACCGTGATGCGCGACGACGAGGTCTACGCGCGCGTCTACCTCGCGCCCGAGGGCACGCTGCAGTCGGTCCGGTACTACGGCGGGGGCATGCCGGTGCTCGAGCGGGTGTACGACGACCGGGGCTTCCTCTCCAGCGTGCTCATGCACGACGAGGCGGGCCGGCCGACGGCCCAGTACTACCTCTCCCGGGGCGGCGACGTCATCGTCAGCGAGGACGTGCCGTCCGGGAGGGTCGACGTCGTCCAGAACCCGGACGGTCGCTTCGGGCGCGAGTCCTACGACCACTGGGAGGACCTCATGGCGGAGCTCCTCGCGCGGCACCTGCGGGCGCACGGGGGCACCGCCTCGGACACCGTCGTCCTGGCACTCTCTGACCAGCACGACGCGCTGGTCGAGTCCACGCTCGGCCCCGAGACGCTCGTGCTCTCGCGGTCCTCCCAGCGCTCGGCGACGGCGTCGGCCACGCTGCTCCAGCGCGCCGCCGCCGTCTTCACGGACTCCCGCCGCCCGCCCGGCGACGCGGCGGGACTGCCCGACGAGCTGGCCTTCCTGCCCGAGCTGTCGATCTACCCGCTGGAGCATCGCCCCACGTTCGGCGCGAGCGCCAACGAGGCCGACGTCTACGTGTCCCTGTTCGTCGACGACATCAGCACGGAGGAGCTCGACTACGCCATCGCCCTCATGGCCGGGCAGCTCGTCAACGACGAGCACGCCCGGCTGCTCGTCTGCACGTTCCGGTCCCAGGACGTCGACTACCTCACCGAGGTCAGGCGGGTGATCGGCGGCTACCAGCACCTCGACCTGGCGTTCCTCGCCGACGACGACGTCTCCGGGCTGAGCGTCGACCTGGGCGCCGCCGAGGGGCCCGAGGAGAAGATCCAGCTCGCCGTCCTGGACGGGGAGGCGGACCTCATCCGCACGATGGCGAAGTCCCGCGTGCTGGTCGACCTCGGCACGACCGTGAACCTCCACCTGGCGACCGAGGCGGTCAACGCGGGCGTGCCGCAGATCAACCGGTACGAGCACGACCTGGTGACGCACCGGCTCAACGGCTACGTGATCGGCGACGACGCGGAGCTGGCCGCCGCCCTCGACTACTTCCTCACCGGGCTGGAGCACTGGAACCAGTCGCTGGTCCAGTGCAGGGTGCTGCTGGACCTGTTCCGCCCGCAGGAGGTCCTGGGCCGGTGGGACCTGATCAGGGAGGCGGTGGCGTATGCGAGTCCTGCAGATCGGGCGTGACGACTGGTCGGCGTCGACCCCGTTGCCTGCCGACGTCGAGTGGTCGTTCGTCGAGGCCGACGGCGCCGCCGGTGCCGACGCCGACCTCGTCGGCCGGGCGGACGTGACCGTCGTCGACTCCCGGTGCGACCTCGCCGGCCTGACCGCGCTCGATGCGAGCATCGCCCCGCACACGCTGCTGGTGGGCCGCAACCTCGCGGCGGCGTTCGACGACACCTACCGGACCTTCCTCGCGCGCAAGGCCGCCACCTACGAGGACCTCAGCGACCGCGAGCGCCTGGCCGCCAGTCTCCCCCGGCGGTTCTTCGCGCGGCAGTTCGGCCAGAAGCTGCAGGTCCGCAAGGCGATGCTCTCGCCGTTCCACCGGGCCGACTGGTGGTACGAGGGGAGCTCGTGCCTGGGCACGACCGTCGAGAGCGACGCGATGCGGCAGCTGGTGATCTGGAAGGAGAACATCGAGTACCGGAGCGACCGCGCGCTGGAGCTGTGGCCGGAGTTCGTCGCGGACCCGGGCTGCGAGGTCGAGCTGGGCGTGCAGCTGATCCGCAGCGGCACGGCGGACGGGATCGTGTCCCAGCGGCGGTACACGCAGGCCGAGCTGGCCGAGCCGATCGTCGTCGCGGAGCCGACCAGCGGGTACCTCTCGTGCTCGCTGTTCGTGAAGGGCACCGGGACGGTCCGGGTGGGGCCGCTCCACTACCGCCACTCGCGGTGGGGCTCGGGGCAGTTCCTGCCGGGGGGGCAGCGGATCGTCGACAGCCGGCGCGAGGAGCTCTTCTACTACTTCCACCCCGGCAACCTGAAGCCGCCGCTGAACATCTACTTCGCGGGCTACCGCCCCGCGGAGGGGTTCGAGGGCTCGCTGATGATGGCGGGCCTGGGGCACCCGTTCCTGCTCGTGACCGACCCGCGGCTGGAGGGCGGGCGGTTCTACCTCGGCAGCGAGGAGCTCGAGTCCACGCTGCTGGAGGTGATCCGGAGTCACGTCGACCGGCTGGGGTTCCGCGAGCAGGACGTGATCCTCTCGGGCCTGTCGATGGGGTCGTTCGGCGCGCTCTACTACGGGTCGCAGCTCGACGCGCACGCGATCATCGCGGGCAAGCCCATCGTCGACCTCGGCTACGTGGCCGAGCGCGGCCGGCTGGTGCGGCCCCACGAGTTCCTCACGATCTTCGACGTCGTGAACTTCTGGCGGCACGGGCAGGACGGCGCCACCGTGGACGCGTTCACCAAGGAGCTGCTCGCCCGCTGGAGCGGCGACCCGGGGTTCGGTGACACGCGGATCCTCATGGCGTACATGGAGCAGGACGACTACGACGACGACGCCTACTACACCCTGCTGCGCTCGCAGACGGGCAAGCGGACCACGGTGATCGCCCGCGGCTACCAGGGCCGCCACAACGACGACAGCGCGTCGATCGTGACGTGGTTCGTCAACCAGTACAAGCGCGTGATCGCGGAGTACGGGAGGTCGCACGATGTCGGGCAGTGAGGTCGCGACCGTCCGCTGGGGCAGCCACAGCTGCCAGGCGTCGCTGTACGGGTCGGCGCTCACGACGCGCGCCTCGGGCGAGGTGCGCCTGGTCAACCCGCTCATGCCCGGCGGCACCACGCTCCAGGAGTGGTACTCGTCCACGAGCTACCAGGCGCTCCGCGCCACCCCGAGCCTGCCGTTGCTGCACCACGGCCGGCGGTACCGGATCGACCCCCGGGTCGTGTCCGTGCCTGCCGACACGTTCCTGTTCGAGGTGCGGTTCGTCGACCGGTTCGGCGAGGTGGTGCGGGCCGAGATCCTGCGGGCTCCGGACTACGACTTCGAGTACCCGCAGGACTGCGCGTACTACACGCTGCGCCTGGTCAACGCCGGGTGCGACGAGCTGCGGTTCGAGTCCCTGACGCTGCTGGAGGCGGACGCCCATGGCTGACGACGTCGCGAACCGCCGGATCGTGGCCCAGGTGGCCGGGCACGAGGCCGCCATGCGGGGGCTGTCGGACGCGCAGCTCCGGGCCAAGACGGGCGAGTTCCGGGAGCGGCTCGACCGGGGTGAGCCACTCGACCGCCTGCTGCCGGAGGCCTTCGCGGCGGTCAGGGAGGCGGACCGCCGGCTGGTCGGCAAGCTCCCGTACGAGAACCAGGTGCTCGCCGCCGCCGTCATGCACCAGGGCGACATCGCGGCGATGAAGACCGGCGAGGGCAAGAGCCTCACGGCCACCCTCCCCCTGTACCTCAACGCGCTGAGCGGCCGCGGCGCCATGCTCGTCACGGTCAACGGCTACCTGGCCCGGCGCGACGCCGAGGAGTTCAGGCCGGTCTTCGAGTTCCTGGGGCTGAGCGTCGCCGTCGGCGTGCCCGACGTCGGCGTCGCTGACTTCTCCACCGCCGAGAAGAAGGAGATCTACGCCGCCGACGTCGTCTACACGACATCGGACAAGCTGGGCTTCGACTACCTGCTCGAGAACCTTGCCGGCACCAGCGAGGAGAAGTACCTGCGTCCGTTCCACTACGTGCTCATCGACGAGGCCGACGCGATCCTGCTCGACCTGGCGCAGATGCCGCTGGTCATCTCGGGGTCGCCGCGCGTCCAGTCGAACCTCTACCCGCTGGCGGACGCGTTCGTGGCGACGCTCCGCGAGGACGTCGAGTACGAGTACGACGAGGGCACGCGCGTGGTCAGCCTGACCGAGGAGGGCATCGCGGCGGCGTCGCGGTTCTTCCACGTCGCGAACATCTACTCCCCGGAGCACTTCCAGCTGAACCGCCACGTCAACCTGGCGCTGCGGGCGCGGACGGGCTTCCAGCGGATGCGCGACTACATGGTGATGGGCGGCAACCTGGTGCTCCTCAGCTCCGTGACGGGGCGGCTCCTGGAGGGCAACAAGCTCCAGGGCGGCCTGCACCAGGCGATCGAGGGTCGCGAGGGCCTGGCGATCACCACCGAGAACCGGGCGATGGCGTCGGTGACCTACCAGAACCTGTTCCTCATGTTCGACCGCGTGGGCGGCATGACGGGCACGGCGAAGGGGTCGGAGAAGGAGCTGCTCAAGACCTACGGGACCGACGTGGTGGAGATCCCGACGTACAAGCCCGTGATCCGCGTGGACGAGCCCGACGTCGTCGTGCCGACCGTCGAGCAGAAGGAGAGCCTGGTCCTGGACTACCTGGAGGAGGTCCGCGCGACGGGGCGGCCGGTGCTGCTCACGACGAGCTCGGTGCGGAGCTCGGTGAAGCTCTCCCAGGACCTGCTCGACCGCGGCATCGAGCACAACCTGCTCAACGCGCTGAGCGAGGCCAAGGAGGCCGCGATGGTGGCCGAGGCCGGGCGCAAGGGCGCCATCACGGTCGCCACGCTCATCGCCGGACGAGGCACGGACATCAAGCTCACGCCCGACGCGCTGGCGCTGGGCGGGCTGGTGATCATCGGCACCGAGAAGTTCCCGAACCAGCGCATCGAGGGGCAGATCCGGGGCCGCTCGGGGCGGCAGGGCGAGCCGGGGTCGAGCCGGTTCTACGCGTCGATGGAGGACGACCTGTTCGTCCGCTTCGGCTCGGTGCGCCAGGAGAAGATCCACGCGCGGACGCGCAGCCCGCGCGCCATGCGGCACCTGCTGGACCGCGCGCAGCTCGCCAGCGAGGACTCCGCGCGGGGCGCGCGCAAGATCGCGAAGGACTTCGACGTCGCGATGGCGCGGCAGCGCGACCTCGTCTACGCGCTGCGCGACGAGATCATCACGGGCGAGCCGATCACCCGGCAGGACGTCCAGCGGATCGCCGCGGGCGTGCTGGCCGACGCCGCGGCGGCCCACGCCGGGCAGGCGCCCGGGCCGGTCGTCCGGTACATCTTCGACAACCTCGGCTACCACCTGCCCGCCGACTTCGACTCCCTGGACACGAGCGACCCCGCGCGGGTCCAGGAGTACCTCGCGGGCATGTTCACGCGGGCCGTCCAGGACAAGGTCGACGCCCTCGGCGACACGTTCCCCCGGTTCCGGGACGTCGTGTTCCTCAAGGCGATCGACGTCGCCTGGGTCGAGCAGGTCGACTTCCTCGAGCAGCTCAAGACCGTCGTCGCGGGCCGCAACATCGCGCAGCACAAGGTCGAGTACGAGTACCGCCGCGAGGCGTTCTTCGCGTTCGAGGAGATGAAGAAGCGCATCGACAGGGACATCGTCCGGATGCTGTGCCTGAGCCAGATCGAGCGTGGTGCCGACGGCAGCCTCGTCCTCCAGTTCGCGTGAGCGGGAGGGGCCGGTGCGCGTCTTCAACGTGAACAAGGCGATGGGCCTCGCGTCGAGCGGCGTGGAGTACGCCCAGGCGTACCGGCGGGACGTGCTCGCCGGCATCCCGTGGGTCGACGACTACTACGTGTTCACCGACTACATGCCCACCAACCCGAGCGTCTTCGCCGACCGGCTCGGCTTCGACCGGGCGCAGGTGCGGTGGGTCTACGACGTGGTCGCGGGCCGAGAGACTGCGCCCTGCACGGTCACGGTCGACGAGCTCCTCACGTGGGTCACGCAGCCGCACACCGTCACGTCGACGGGCCCGGGGCTCACCGAGGTCGCGCTGACCGGCACCGGCCTGCGCTACCGGGTCCGCACGCTCGACGGCGGCCTCGTCGACCGCGTCGAGACCGTGGCGGGCGACCGGCTGGTGCGCGTCGACCACTACGACCGCACCCTGCACGACGTCGAGCACTTCCACGAGGACCGGCTGGTGCGGCGCGTCGTCTACACGCCTGACGGCCGGGTGGCCGCCGAGCAGCTCTACCGCGACGGCGAGATCACCCGCACGCTGGTCACCCCCGCGTCGCCGCTCCACGAGAGCGCGGGTGTGCGCCGGCGGGGCCCCAGCTCGTTCCGGGGCGACGTGGTGGTCGAGGGCCGGTCCCGGTTCTTCCAGCTCGTGTTCCGCCACCTGCTCAGCCGGCCCGACGACGTCGTCGTCGTCGACCGCGCGCTCGACGTCATCGACGGCATCTACCCGGTGGTCGGCGACCACCGCCTCTACTCGGTGGTCCACGCGGAGCACTTCGACCTCAAGCAGGTCGAGGACGGCGTGCTGCTGTGGAACAACCACTACGAGAACGTGTTCACCCGCCCGGACCTGGTGGACGGCCTGGTCGTCTCGACGCAGCGGCAGAAGGAAGCCCTGGACGCACACCTCGGGTCGTCGATCCCGGTCGCGTGCATCCCCGTCGGGGTCGCCGCGCCGCCCGGGGCGCATCCCGCCTACGACCCGTTCGCGCTGGTCACCGCGAGCCGCCTGGCCGACGAGAAGCACCTCGACCTGCTGGTGCGCGCCGTCGCCGCGGCGCGGGACCGGGTGCCCGGGGTCCGGCTCGACATCTATGGCGAGGGCAACCGGGAGCACGTGCTCGCCGTCGTCGACCAGACGCAGACCCGCGACTGCGTGCGCCTCATGGGGCACCAGACGCTGGGCGGGGTGCTCGGCACGTACGCGCTCTACGTGTCGGCGTCGACGTCGGAGGGGTTCGGTCTCACGCTTCTCGAGGCGATGGCCGAGGGCCTGCCCCTCGTGGGGTTCGACGTCGACTACGGGAACCGGGAGCTGGTCGAGCCGGGCGTCAACGGCATGCTGGTCCCGCACACGTCCACCGACGACGACGTGGCCGCCCTCGCCGACGCCGTCGTCCGGCTGCTGACGTCGGGGTCGCTCGACGCGATGCGCGCCGCGAGCCTGCGCAAGGCCGAGGCGTACTCCGCGACCCACGTCCGGGAGCGCTGGGAGGCGCTGCTCTCCGAGGAGGCGGCGTGCTAGCGCTCTTCGACACCTACGACCTCGCGACCCGGGAGCTGCTGCGGTCGCTGGAGACCGCGGGCATCGCGGTGACGCCCGTCTTCGTGCGGTACGACGGCGACCTGCCCGACGGGGCGCTGTGCCCGTTCGTGACGTACACGGGGATCGAGCGCAAGGGCGAGCCCCTGTTCTTCGACGAGGTGCCCGTCCCGCCGTGGTGCGAGATCCGGCAGGGCCGCGAGCCGTTCGCCCAGATCCTGAGCGACGGCGACCTGCTGGGCCGGATCCACTACGAGCCGAGCTCGTTCCGGCAGGTGGAGCGCGTCGACTGGCTGCTGCCCGACGGCAGGCCGAGCCACGCGGACCACTACGACCGCTCCGGGAACCGGTACGCCACCACCTACCTCGACGACGCCGGCGCCGCCTACCAGACCGTGTACCGGGGACCCGGAGAGCGGGAGATCGAGGTCGACCACGTCTCGAGGGTGGTGACGATGCGGTCGGCGCACGAGCTGCTGACGTTCGAGTCGCTCACCGACTTCGTCTCGTCCTTCATCGACGACCAGCAGCTCCCGGACGACAGGGTGCTGATCAGCTCCCTGTCATACCCGCTGTTCGTGATGCGGAAGCGGGCCGCCGCACCGTGCGTCACGCTGTTCTGGCAGGAGCCGCTGCGGGCAGACCTGCCCGGCAACATGGTCACGGAGCTCGAGCAGCCGCGGGCCCTGGAGCGCATCGTGTTCCTCGACGAGCGGCAGCGCCGCCGGGTCGCCGAGCAGCACCCGGGCACGCCCGTCGACCTCGCCTACCTCTCGCACCTCGGCCAGTTCGAGGAGCGAGCCGGGTACGACCCGCGGCGCGCGTTCACCCTCACCAACACCGACCAGCTGCCCGCACTGGAGGGCCTGCTCGCAGCGTTCCCCGACGTGACGTTCGCGGTCGCGGCCCTGACGCAGATGAGCGAGCTGCTGCACGGCCTGGCCCGCAGGTTCCCGAACCTCGCGCTGTTCCCCAGCGCCACGCACGCGCAGATCCGCGAGGAGCTCGACAAAGCGTCGGTGTACCTCGACATCAACGCCGGCGTGCACGTGCTCGACGTCGTCCAGGCGGCCTACCACCTGGACCTCGTCGTGCTGGCGGTCACCCCGTACGTGAAGGCCCCCGACTGCGCGACGGTGCTCGCGACGGCGGAGCACCTGACCGCGGCCCTGGCCGCGGTGCTCGCGAGCCCGGAGGACCGGGCCCGGGCGCTCGACGCGCTGCACACGCAGCGCGGGCCGCTGTCCGGCCCGGACGACTACCGGCGGCTGCTCGCGCCGCCCTGACCTGCGTGCCCTCGCGCGGGCACGCAGGTCAGGGTCGCGGTCAGTGCCGGACGGCCTGCCCGAGCCCCGGCTTGCCCGGGATGGCCAGCGCGACGACGGCGGCGACCGCCGCCCCGGCGCAACCCAGCCCGAGCGAGACGATGAACCCGCCGATCGTGGGCACCGTGAACCCCTGCAGCTGCTGGGTCATCTGGGCCAGGATCACGCCGATCACGGCCGCGGAGACCGTGGAGCCCAGCGACCGGGTCAGGGAGTTGAAGCCGTTCGCCGCGGCCTTCTCGTTCGCGGGCACCGAGCTCATGATGAGCGCCGGCATCGACCCGTACGCGAAGCCGATACCGCAGCCCACGACGATCGCGCCGAGGCACAGCAGCACCAGGGTCCAGGTGACGGTCGACGGGTCGGCCGGCCCCATGGGGCGGTTGCCGAGCGTGCCCAGCACCAGGGCGCTGATCCCGTAGCCGACGGCGATCACGAGGCCCGCGAGCGCGAGCGTCACCTTGGGGCCGCGCGACCGGGAGATCCTCGCGCCCACGCCCGACACGGCCATCATCGCGATGCCGGTGGGGGCCATCCAGAGGCCCATGCCGAGCATGGAGCGGCCCAGGCCGAAGCCGAGGGCGACGGGGAACTCCATGACCTGCGGCAGGATCAGGTTGATCGAGTACATCGCGAAGCCCACGAACACCGACGCGATGTTGGTCAGCAGCACCACGGGGCGGGCGGTGGTGCGCAGGTCCACGAGCGGGTGCTTGCGCTTGACCTCGTACCAGCCCCAGGCGAGCAGCACGACGACGCCGACCGCGAGCCCGCCGATCGTCAGGTCGGAGCCCCAGCCCCACTCGGCGCCCTTGGAGATCGCCAGCAGCAGGGCGACGAGCCCCACGGCCAGGCCGAGCGTCCCGACGTAGTCGAACCCGTGGTTGTGGCCCTTCGGGTCCCGCACGGGCAGGAAGAACCAGATCGCGAGGAGCGCGACGACGGCGGCGGCGCCGGTGGCCCAGAACAGGACGCGCCAGTCGGCGTACTCGGAGACGGCCGCGGCGATGGGCAGGCCGAGCGCGCCGCCGATGCCCATCGAGGCGCTCATCAGCGCGATCGCCGACCCGGCCTTCTCCTTGGGCAGCACGTCGTGCAGCAGGGAGATGCCGAGCGGGATCATGCCCGAGCCCAGGCCCTGCAGCCCGCGCCCCACGATCATCGGCACCACCGACGTGGACACCGCGCACAGCACGGAGCCGACGATGAACGGCACGATGGCGATGAGCAGCAGCTTCTTCTTGCCGAACAGGTCGCCGAGGCGCCCGGTCACCGGCGTCGCGATGGCGCCGACCAGCAGCGTGATGGTGATGATCCAGGACGTGTTGGACGCGTCCGTGTGAAAGATCTTCGGCAGCGACGAGATGATCGGCACCACCAGGGTCTGCGCGAGCGAGACCACGATGCCCGTCACGGCCAGGGTCGCGACGATGGGCCCGGTGCGGTGCCCGGGCTCGAGCTCTTCGGCGAGCGTCTCCTCTCCCGACCCGTCGTCCAGCAGTTGTTCGTCAGCCACGGCGCCAGTCACAGATGTCCCCTCGGTGATATGTAGGATGCATATGCAGGCTACATCACGGAGGAGGCCTCATGGACGAGACGTTCGCCGCCGAGATCGAGACGGGCGGGCTGCTGTTCTCCCGCCATCTGCTGGCCATGAGCGGCGGCCGACGCACGGGCGGCACCCTGACCCAGAGCGCCTATCTGCTGCTCGCGTGCCTCGACGCCGGCGGCCCGATGAGCATCGGCGAGCTCGCCGAGACCACCGGCCTGGAGACGTCGACCATGAACCGGCAGACTGCCGCGCTCATCCGCGAGGGCTGGGCCGAGCGCATCGACGACCCGGCCGGCGGCGTCGCGCGGAAGTTCCGCCCGACGCCGCGCGGCCAGGAGGCGTTCGAGGACGAGCGCGCCGCGCGGATCCACGGCATCGGCCGCATGCTGCACGACTGGGCCGACGCCGACCTCGCGACACTCGCCACGCTCCTCGACCGGTTCAACCTCGCGGTCGAGTCCGCCACCGGGCGGCACTGGCCGCGCTGACTGCCCGGCCTACCCCGCCACGCCCGCGGACGTGTGGTGCAGCAGCAGCGCGACCACGACCGCCGCCACGACGTAGACCGCCAGGGCCACGCGCTCGCGGGTCTGCGACGTCGCGACCAGGGTGCGGCGCGAGGTGTCCAGGTAGTCGGCCGGGATCACGTCCTTGCGGCTGCGGGTCAGGTAGACGACCGTCCCGGCGATCGCGGCGAGGAAGACCACGCTGGTCACCAGCGTGCCGAGGCCGAGCCCCTGCTCCGACCGGGGCGAGGCGAGCCAGTCGCCGATGTTCGCTCCCAGCGGCCGGGTCAGGATGTAGGCGAGCCAGAACGCGAGGACGGGCTGGCCGCCGATGCGCCAGCACACCACGACGGTGGCGATCAGGGCCGCGGGCAGCAGCACCGAGGCGCCGGGACCCCAGCCGGTCAGGTCGAGGGTCCAGTCGCCCGCGGCGGTGCCGAGGGCGAACGTGACCAGCACCGTCAGCCAGTAGAACGCCTCGCGCGGCCGGGTCACGATGCTGTGGATCGACAGGGTCCGCTCACGCAGGTACCAGACGCCGAAGACGACGGCGAGCAGCGCGGCGAACACGCTCGTGGAGACCTTCAGGGGCACGTCGTGGCCGTCGGTGAGGATGTCGGTGTACAGCGTGCCGGTGATGCTCACCACGACGACGGTGAGCCAGTAGACCACCGGGACGTAGCGGTGCAGCCGGATCTGGGCGAACAGCATCACCGCGAGGAACACGGTGAACAGGAGCGCGGTGTTGGTCAGCCCGACGCCGAGCGTCACGCTGACCCAGTCCGCGAAGCTCTCGCCCACGGTGGTGCACAGGATCTTGATGATCCAGAACCAGGCCGTGATCTCGGGGACCTTGTTCAGGAGCTGGCGACTGGTCGTCGCTCGGGGAAGGGTCGCTTCTTCGGTCATGGCGCACACGCTGCAGGGGCGGGACTGAGATTTCTCGAAGGTGCGCCACCTTCGACGATTCTTAGCGGCGCACGGCGAGCATCGTGTGGTCGAAGGGATCACCGCGTCATGCTCACCACTCCCCTGGCCGCCTCCGGACTCCTGGACCCGGCCGGCCTGCTGCACTCCTTCGGGCCCTGGGCCCTGCTCGGCGTCGCCGTCGTCGTGTTCATCGAGTCCGGCGTGCTCTTCCCGTTCCTGCCAGGCGACTCGCTGCTGGTCACCGCGGCGATCATCGGCCCCTCGCTCGGGCTGTCCCCGTGGGCCGTGGCCGTCGTCGCGGCCGTCGCGGCCGTGGCCGGCGACCAGGCCGGGTACACCCTCGGCCGCCGGTTCGGGCGGCGCCTGTTCACCCCGGACGCGCGCGTGCTGCGCACCTCGCGGCTGGAGGAGGCCGAGCGCTTCTTCCACCGCTACGGCCCCGTGGCGCTCGTGCTGGGCCGGTTCGTGCCCGTCGTGCGCACCTACGTGCCGCTCGCCGCGGGCGTCGCCGCGCTGAGCTACCGGTGGTTCGTCGGCTGGAACGTGCTGGGCGGGGTGCTGTGGGCGTTCGGGCTCACCCTGGTGGGCGTGCTGCTCGGCGACGTGCCGCTCGTGGCCGGCCACGTCGACGTCCTCGCGATCGTGCTCGTCGCGCTGTCCGTGGTGCCTATCGCGGTCAGCGCCTGGCTGCGGTGGCGGCGCGCGCGCTCCGCGGCGGCCGTCGCCCCGGTGGGCTGACCGCACGCAGAGCCGACGGAGCGGGTCCGAGGGGCGAACCCTCGGGCCCGCTCCGTCGTCGTGTGGGGCACCGGCCGTCAGGCGGGCTGCGCGGCGAAGCGCGACTTCTCGGCGTCGTAGTCCGTCACGCTGACGCGCAGCGTCGCGCCGACGTCGGCGCGCGCGGCCCGGACCAGACCCGGCACACCCGCGTCGGTCTGGACGAGCACGCCGAACGGCGTCACGCGCACCACGGTGACGTCCAGGACGTCACCGGGTTCGAGGGTTCCGGTCATGCGGCTCACCCCCTCTCCTTGCTCAGGGTGAGGCGGACGGGCCGGCGACGCCGCCGGCCGGGTCCCTCTGGTCGTGGCCGACGCGCGTGCCGGGGCTCCGCCCACGTCACGACGGCGAGGCTACCGCGGGCGCGTCAGGTGGCGCTGACGGCCCCGGTGGCGAGCAGCACGGCGACCACCGCGGCGAGGGCGACGCGGTAGCCGACGAACACGGTGATGGGCCGGCGGGCCACGAGTCGCAGCAGCCACGCGATGGCGGCGTAGGCGACGACGAAGCTCACCAGGGTCGCGACGGCCGTGGCGCCCCAGCCCACCGACGCGCCGACGTCGGACGCGCTGGTGGCCGCCTCGTACCCGCCCGCCGCGACGAGCGCCGGGATGGACAGGAAGAACGAGACGCGGGTGGCGGCGACGCGGTCGAGGCCGCGGAACAGGCCGGCGCTGATGGTCGCGCCCGAGCGCGAGATGCCGGGGATCAGCGCGATGCACTGGACCAGGCCGATGACGACGGCGTCGCGCATGGTGATGTCGCCCTCGTGGCGGCGCATGGTCGCGGCCTGCTCGGCCGCCCACATGACCGCGCTCCACACCACGAGGGCGGCGACCACCACCCACAGGTTGCGCAGCGGCCCGGAGACGACGTCGCGGAACAGGAACCCGATGATGCCCACGGGGATCGACCCGACGATCACCACCCACGCCATGCGGTAGTCCTGCCCGCGCTCCCGGCCGTTCGCCAGGCCCTGCACCCAGGCGGCGAC
>WRHK01000050.1 GCA_009783295.1 Promicromonosporaceae bacterium | reverse complement strand
CCCCCCCGGCCCTACGGGCGGGGGGGCGCTTCGCGTTCTCCCCCACCCGGTCGGGTCGGCAGTCCGTGGCTGGACCGGCAGCCCGGGGTGCCGGTCCGACGACGGACTGCCGACCGCACCGGCACCATGGGAGGCGTGCGCACCGACGACCCCGCCTATCCCTCCGACGCCCGCCTCGCCCCCGACCTCGCCGCGCTCGACGCGCACCTCGTCGAGTGCCGCGCCTGCCCGCGGCTCGTCGCGTGGCGGGAGGCGGCCGCCGCGAACCCGCGCGCCTCGTTCCGCGGGCAGACGTACTGGGCCCGGCCCGTGCCGTCGTTCGGCGTCCCGGCCGCCCGCATCGCCGTCGTCGGGCTTGCCCCCGCCGCCGACGGCGCCAACCGCACCGGGCGCATGTTCACCGGTGACCGCTCGGGCGACTTCCTCTTCGCGGCGCTGCACCGCGTGGGCCTCGCCAACCAGTCCGAGGCCACGAGCCTCGACGACGGCCTGACGCTCACCGGCGTGCGGCTCATGGCGCCCGTGCGGTGCGCGCCCCCGCAGAACAAGCCCACGCCCGACGAGCGCCGCCGCTGTGGCGTGTACCTGGCGCGCGAGCTCGAGCTGCTGGCCGGGTCGGTGCGCGTGGTGGTCGCCCTGGGGGCGATCGGCTGGGACGCCGCGTTGCGCACGCTCGAGGAGCAGGGCTGGCCCATCGCCCACCCCAGGCCGAAGTTCGCGCACGGCGCGCACGTGCCGCTCACCCGGCCGGACGGCGGCCAGGTCACCCTGCTCGGCTGCTTCCACCCGTCACCGCACAACACCTTCACCGGCCGGCTCACGCCGGACATGCTCGACGCGACCCTCCGGCAGGCGGTCGCGCTCGCCGGGCTCAGCGCCGAGCGATAGGACGAATCGATTCGACACGAGGGCGTAGGGTGTCACCGGCTCGGCGCTGAGGCCGGGCACCAACGGAGGAGCGCCCATGCTGAACGTCGCCGTCGTCGGGACCGGGAACATCTCGGCAGCACACCTGGCCGGCTACCTGCAGTTCCCTGAGCAGTGCCGCGTGGTCGCGCTGTGCGACATCGTCCCGGAGCGGGCGCAGGAGAAGAAGGAGCGGTTCGCGCTCGACGCCGACGTCGTGAGCTTCGAACAGCTGCTCGCGCGCGACGACGTCGACCTGGTCAGCAACTGCACGCCGCCGTCCCAGCACGCCCCGCTGACGATCGCGCTGCTCGACGCGGGCAAGAACGTGGTGGTCGAGAAGCCCATGGCGCCGTCGGTGGCGGACTGCGACGCGATGCTCGCCGCCGCCCGCCGGTCGGGCGCGATGCTGAGCGTCGTCGCGCAGAACCGCTTCCGCGACGACCTCGCCCGGGTCAAGGAGGCCGTCGACTCCGGGCTGCTGGGGTCGATCGCGCACGTGCGCGTCGACTCGGCCTGGTTCCGGGGCCTGCCGTACTACGACCTCGCCTGGCGCGGCACCTGGGAGTCCGAGGGCGGCGGCCCCACCCTCAACCACGCGATCCACCACATCGACCTGCTGCTCTGGATGCTCGGCACCCCGCGGTCGGTCACCGCGGCGATGACCAACGCGTGGCACGACAACGCCGAGGTCGAGGACCTCTCCGTGGCGCTGCTCCAGTACGAGCGCACCATCGCCGCCCTCACCGCGTCGGTGGTGCACCACGGCGAGGAGCAGGCGTTCGTGGTCCAGGGCTCCGACGCGTCCGTCGCGCAGCCGTGGGCCGTGCGCGCCACCCAGACGCAGCCCAACGGGCACCCCCGCCCGGGCGACGACCCCGACCGCGTCGAGCAGCTCACCAAGCTCGCGGACGCCCACGTGCCCCTGGCCTCCAAGGGCCACGCCGGGCAGATCGGCGACGTGCTGGCCGCCGTCGCCGAGGGCCGCGCCCCCGCGATCGATGGCGAGGCAGGGCGCCGCACCGTCGAGGTGGTCACCGCGATCTACCAGGCCGCCATCGAGCGGCGCGCCGTGGACCTGCCGATCCCCGCCGACTCGCCCTGGTACTCCGGCGAGGCGCTGCTGGAGCGCGCGCCGCGCTACTTCACCAAGTCGCGGTCGGTGGACGACCTGGGCGACGGCACCTACTCGTACGGCGGCTCGCCCGCCCCGGCACTCTGAGGGCGGTGCGGATGTCCAGGTCAGACGGCTCCACCTACGCCCCCGACGCGATGCCGGCGCCCGTCGTCGGGCCGGGCGAGTTCCCCTTCGCCGCGGTCGGGCTCGACCACGGCCACATCTACGGCCAGACCGAGGGCCTGCTCGGCGCGGGCGCCGAGCTGCGCTGGGTCTACGACCCCGACCCGGCCAAGGCCGCCCGGTTCGCCGAGCGCTTCCCGCAGGCCCGGGTCGCCCGGTCCGAGCAGGAGGTGCTCGACGACGACGCCGTGCGGCTCGTCGCGGGCGCCGCCGTCACCTCCGAGCGCTGCGCCCTGGGCCTGCGCGTCATGGACGCCGGCAAGGACTACTTCACCGACAAGGCGCCACTCACCACGCTGGAGCAGCTCGACGCGGCCAAGGACGCCGTCAAGCGCACCGGCCGCAAGTACGCCGTCTACTACTCGGAGCGGCTGCACGTGGAGACCGCCGTGTTCGCGAGCCGGCTGATCGAGCAGGGCGCGATCGGCCGCGTGGTCCAGGTGATCGGCACCGGCCCGCACCGCCTCTCCCCCGGCACGCGGCCCGACTGGTTCTTCGAGAAGGAGCGGTACGGCGGCATCCTGTGCGACATCGGCTCGCACCAGATCGAGCAGATCCTGCACTACACGGGAGCGTCCGACGGCGAGGTGGTGCGCTCCCAGGTGGCCAACTACCACCACCCGGAGCACCCGGGACTCGACGACTTCGGCGACGCCATGCTGGTGCTCGACAACGGCGCCACCGGCTACTTCCGGTGCGACTGGTTCACGCCCGACGGCCTGCAGACCTGGGGCGACGGCCGCTCGATCATCCTGGGCACCGAGGGGTTCATCGAGCAGCGCAAGTACATGCAGCTCGGCGACCCTGCGGCGGGTCCGGGACACCTCTATCTCGCCAACGGGCAGGAGGAGACACACTTCGACGTGCACAGCAAGGTGGGCTACCCGTTCTTCGGGCGGCTGGTGCTCGACTGCCTCGAGCGCACCGAGCACGCGATGACGCAGGAGCACGCCTTCAAGGCCGCCGAGCTGTCGGTCCGGGCGCAGCTCCAGGCCGTCGACCTGGTGCCCCGGGGCCGCTGACCGATCAGAAGGCCCGCCCCCACCGATCGCATCGCGCCCGCGGCGGGGCAGCCGCTCCGCCTCGCGGGTGCTGGCTGACCCGGCCGCGGGCAGGATAGACCCCGGTTCACAGAAGTCGAGCGAAGGGGACGCGGATGGCCGCACCATGGGCGCAGGAAGCACACGAGGTTCTGAGCGGGCTCGAGACCCGCACGACGGGGCTCACCACGGCTGAGGCGGAAGCGCGCCTCGCGACGGCGGGCCCGAACCGGCTCCCCGCCCCGCAGCGCGACCCGTTCTTCAAGCGGCTGCTGGTGCACCTCGACGACATCCTCATCGTCATCCTGCTCATCGCCGCCGTCGTGAAGGCCCTCATGGGCGACTGGGTGGACTTCTCGGTCATCCTCGCCGTCGCCGTCATCAACACCGCCATCGGCATGATCCAGGAGGGTCGCGCCGAGAAGGCGCTCGACGCCATCAAGGGCATGCTGTCGGTCCGAGCGCACGCGATGCGTGACGGCACCGTGAGCGACGTCGACGCCGAGACCCTGGTGCCGGGCGACGTCGTCAAGGTGCGCCCCGGCGACCGTGTGCCCGCCGACTGCCGCCTGGTCGAGGCCGCGAACCTGCAGGTCGAGGAGTCGGCCCTCACGGGCGAGTCCGTGCCGGCCGTCAAGACCGTCGACGCCGTCGGCGCCGACGCGAACGTGGGCGACCGCACCTCCATGCTGTTCTCGGGCACGCTCGTCGTGGCCGGCTCCGGCACTGCCGTCGTCACCGCGACGGGCGTGAGCACGGAGATCGGCCGCATCACCACGATGATCAGCGAGGCCGAGTCCCTCGAGACCCCGCTGGCCAGGACGCTGAGCACGTTCGGCAAGCGGCTCGCCTGGCTGATCCTCGGCATGGGCGCGTTCATGATGCTCATCGGCTGGCTGGTGCACGGCCTCTCGGGCAACGAGCTGGTCAGCGCCACCATCGGCTTCGCCGTCGCGGCGATCCCGGAGGGCCTCCCGGCCCTGGTGACCATCACGCTCGCCCTGGGCGTGCAGCAGATGGCCCGGCGCCGAGCGATCACGCGCCGCATGGCCGCCGTCGAGACGCTGGGCTCGGTGTCCACGATCTGCTCGGACAAGACCGGCACGCTCACGCAGAACGAGATGACCGTCCGCGTGGTGCGCACCCGGGCGCACGCGTACGACGTCGAGGGCGGCGGCTACGCGCCGGTCGGCGCGATCGTGCGAGACGGCGCCGCCGTGACCCCTGCGCCGGGCGACGACCTGCACTCGCTGGCCGAGGTCATGGGCCTGGCCAACGACGCGCACATCGAGGAGATCGACGGGCGCTGGCAGCTGGTGGGCGAGCCCACCGAGGGCGGCGTGCTGGTGCTCAGCCGCAAGGCCGGCATCACGGGCCAGGGCTGGAGCCGCGTCGCGGAGATCCCGTTCGAGTCGGCCACCAAGTACATGGCCACGCTGTCGCAGGACCCGTCGGGCGCCCGCCACGTGCTCGTCAAGGGCGCGCTCGACTCGGTCGCGGCCCGCTGCTCCACGCAGCTCGGCGCGCACGGCGTCGAGCCGTTCGACCCCACGTTCTGGGACCAGCAGGTCGCCGAGCTGGGCGGGCAGGGCCTGCGCGTGCTCGCCGCCGCCCGTCAGGAGGTGCCCGCCGGCACCGACACGCTGCCGTCGGCCGGACCGACGGGGCTCACGCTCATCGGCCTGGTCGGCATCGTCGACCCGCCCCGGCCCGAGGCCATCACGGCCATCGCCGAGGCCCGCAACGCCGGCATCGCCGTCACGATGATCACCGGCGACCACGCCGGCACCGCCACGGCCATCGCGCACGAGATGGGGATCATCGACGACGTCGACGCCCCCTCGCTCACGGGCGCCGAGCTCGAGGCCATGGACGACGAGGCCCTCGCCGCCGTCGTGCAGTCCGTGCACGTCTACGCGCGCACCAGCCCCGAGCACAAGATCCGCATCGTCCGCGCGCTCCAGTCGCACGGCGAGGTCGTGGCCATGACGGGCGACGGCGTCAACGACGCCCCGGCACTCACGCAGGCCGACGTCGGCGTCGCGATGGGCATCAAGGGCACGGAGGCCACCAAGGAGGCCGCCGACGTCGTGCTCGCCGACGACAACTTCGCCACCATCGAGCAGGCGGTGGCCGAGGGCCGGCGGATCTACGACAACATCCGCAAGGCGGTGCTGTTCCTGCTGCCCACCAACGGTGCGCAGTCGATCGTGATCCTCGTGGCGATCCTGTTCGGCTGGGCCGTGCTGCCCCTCCTGCCGGTGCAGGTGCTGTGGATCAACATGATCACGTCGGTGACCCTGTCGCTGCCCCTGGCGAACGAGCCCCGCGAGCCCGGCATCATGAACCGGCCGCCGCGCGACCCGGACGTGCCGCTCATCAGCGCGCCGTTCCTGCGCCGCATCCTGTTCGTCTCGGCGCTCATCGGCGTCATCACGCTCGCGCTGTTCTGGTGGGAGCACGACGTCAACGGCATGCCCGCCGCGCAGGCGCAGGCCACGGCCGTCACGATGCTGGCGCTCGGCCAGCTCGCCTACCTGTTCAGCTGCCGGTTCCTGGACCGCTCGAGCTTCACGCTCGACGTGCTGCGCGGCAACGGGACGCTCTGGTGGTCGGCGGCAGCCCTGATCCTGCTCCAGGTCGCGTTCCTGTACCTGCCGTTCATGCAGAGCCTGTTCCGTGTGGCACCTATCGGGCTGCGCGAGTGGGGCATCACCGCGGGCCTCGCGGTGGTCATCTTCCTGGTCGTCGAGGGCATCAAGGCGATCAGCCTGCGGCGGTCGCCCATCGCGGTGCGCCGGGAGGGCTGAACAGGGCCGATGCTGTCAGGATGGCCGCATGGCCAACCTCGCACAGCTCGTCCCGCACCACCTGGACGCCGCGCGCAGCTCCACCCACGGCCGCTCCGCCGAGCTGGTGGTGCACGACGGCGTCCTGCGGCAGAGCGTCGTCGCGCTCGTCGCCGGCACCGCGCTGAGCGAGCACGCCTCGCCCCCGGCCGCCACGATCCAGGTCCTCGAGGGCCGGATCACGGTGACCGAGGGCGAGGCGTCGACGTCTCTGGACACGGGGGACCTGCTGCCTCTCACCCACGAGCGCCACGCGGTGCTGGCGGACGAGGACGCGGTGTTCCTGCTGACCACCGTGACGAGCGTGGACCGCGCGGAGCCGTAGCGCTCCGCTGGTCACCGGTGGTGCGGCGGGTGCGGCGGGTGCTGCATCGACTCGATGCCGGGCGGCGGTCCCGGCCAGACGAGCAGCACCTGGCACGGGGCGTGGTCGACCACGAAGCGGGTTGCCGGGCCCAGGCTGTGCGGGCCGAGCCGGGACCGCTCGCCGTCGCGGGCGCACACCAGCAGGTCGGCGCCTGCCGAGGCCTCGACGACCTCGTGCTCGACCCGGCCGTGCCGCCTCGTGCGCGCCGCCGGACGCCCCAGGGCCTGCGCCGCCGAGGCCAGGAGCTCGTCGGCGGCCACGGCGGAGAGCGCCGCCACCTGCCCGCCCGGGTCCCCGTGAGTCCCGCGCCCCATGAGGCCCGCGTGCGCCCCGGAGGCGGCGGCGGCGATGTCGTCGTCGACCACGAAGAGCAGCTCGACGTCGGCGTCGGCGGGCACCCACCGGGCGGCGCCGACGCACGCCGGCCAGGTGCCCTCGGTCAGCCAGATCACTACCTTCACCAGGTCAGCCTCCTGTCACCTGCAGCATCGCCCACAGTGCGGTGGTGGCGGCGACCAGGCCCGCCGGGACGGTCAGCAGCCCCAGCCGCGTGAAGCCTGCGAGGCTGACCTCGTGCTCGTGCCGGTGCACCACCCGCCGCCACAGCAGCGTGGCCAGCGACCCGACGTACGTCAGGTTGGGGCCCACGTTCACCCCGACCAGCACCGCCAGGACGGCTCCCGCGCCGATCGGCGTGACGATCGGGAGCAGCGCCAGCACGGCGGGCAGGTTGTTCACCAGGTTCGCCAGGAGGGCCGCGATCCCAGCCACGGCCAGGAGCGCCGGCCACGACGTCCCGCCCGGCACCACGCGTGCGAGCACCTGGCTCAGGCCGTGGTCCAGTACACCCTTGACGATCACGCCGAGGGCCAGCACGAACGCGAGGAACCCGGGGTTCGCCGACACCACCACCTCGCGCACGGTGGTGCGCCGACGCCCCAGCGCGCGCACCGCGAGCGCCAGCACGCCCAGCAGCGCGGCCCACGCCGGGTCGAGCGACAGCGACGAGGCCACCGCGAACCCGACCAGCGTCGCGGCCAGCACCACGAGGGCGTACCGGGGCAGCGGCACGTCGTGGGGCTGGGCCGCCGGCCGGGCGCCGGCGGCGAGGTCGGCGCGGAAGAAGCGGCGCAACACGACGTACTCGACAGCGATCGCCACGAGCCACGGCAGGGCCATGAGGCCCGTGAACCGGGCGAAGCTCAGCCCGCACACCGCGAAGGCCAGCAGGTTCGTCAGGTTGGAGACCGGGAGCAGCAGCGACGCCGTGTTGGCCAGGTGCGAGCAGGCGTGCACGTGCGGGCTGGGCCGCGTGCCGAGGCGGGCGGCGGTCGCGAACACGACGGGCGTCAGCAGCACCACGGTAGCGTCGAGGCTGAGCACCGCCGTCGTCACCGACGCGGTGACGAACACGCCGAGCAGCAGCCGGTGCGGCCGGTCCCCGCTGACGCGGGCGACGTGCCCGCCCACCGCGGCGAACAGCCCCTCCCGGTCGCACAGCTGCGCCATCGCGAGGATCAGCGCGAGGAACCCGACCACGGGCAGCAGCCGCCGCGTCTCGGACCAGGCGCTCGACGTCGACACGGCCCCGGTGACGAGCAGCGCCACCGCGAGCGGGACGGCGAACCACGCCTCCGACCATCCCTTCGGGCGGGCCACCGCGACGACGATCACGGCCAGCAGCGCCACCAGGCTCGAGACCTCGGCGGTCACGCCGGTCATGACCACCCCCGTCCGTGCGACGACTCTCAGACCGTCGTGGCGTCCGCCCCGTCCACGAGCGCTACCTCTACGCTGCCCGCCCACCGGCGGACGCGCCCCTCGGAGCCGGCGAGCAGGCCCGACCGGGTGCCGGCGGCGGCGATCCACGAGAGGTCGTCGATGCCCGCGACGAGCGCCGTGGTGGCCCACAGGTCGGCGTGCGCGAGCGTCGCCGAGACGACCGTCGCCGAGAGCACGCTCAGCGCGCGCTCGCCCGTGCGCGGGTCGACCACGTGCGCGCCGCGCTCGGCGGTGCCCGAGGTCGCGACGGCGCCGTCGACGAGCTCGAGCGTCGCCAGGACCTCGCCGTGGTGCAGCGGGTCGGCGATGCCGACGCGCCACGTCCAGTCCGCGCCCGGCGCCGTCGCCACCCGCAGGTCGCCGCCCACGTTGAGCCCGACGGCGGCCACGCCGTCGACCTCCAGCAGCGCGAGCAGGTGACGCTCGACGGCCTGGTCGACGGCCCAGCCCTTGACGTACCCGGTGGGGTCGAACCAGCCGCGCCACCAGGCCGAGAACCGGCCGTCGGTGCGCGCGAGCGCGTCCCGGCACGCCGCCTCGACCTCGCGCACGTCGGGGTGCGCGTCGTCGAGGCTCAGCTCGCCGCGCGCGATAGCGCTGACCTGCGAGTCGTCCCGGAACGGCGAGAACCGGCGATCGGCCTGGTGGAGCGAGTCGAGGGCGGCCTCGACCGCTCCCTCGGCGACGGCCTCGGGGACGCCGTCGTGCAGGATGACGTGCGCAGACGCGCGCGTTCCCATGACCTCGTCGACGGCCACGCTGCGGCGCAGACCGGGGTGCGTGGTCATGCGCGGGCCTGGTCCAGGGCGTCCTGCAGCGAGCCGATGTAGCCCTGCGACGTGTACGTCGCGCCGCTGACCATGTCGATGTTGCCGTTCGTGGTGCCGGCGCTTTCCTGCTGCAGCATCGGGATCGCGTACTGGTTGATCTGCTGGTCGCGGAACGACTCCTGCGGGTACTCGGTGGCGGTCGCCGCCGTCACCGACCCGCCGGAGACGGTGATCTTGACCTGGACCGGCCCGTAGGGGGTGTCGGTCGCGTTGCCCGTGTAGGTGCCGTCCTTGAGGCTCCCGCTGCCCGACGACGTCGACCCCTGCGTCGGGTTCTGGCCCGTCTGGGGCGCCTGCGTCTGGGTCTGCGTGCCCGCCTGCGGCAGGGGCTGCGGGCCCACGGCCTGCGTCGACGTCTTGTAGCTGAGCAGCAGCACCACCCCGCCGACGGTGGCGAGCACCCAGGTGACGATCCTCTTCATCGTGTGCTCCTTCAGATCGTGAACGACTCGGCGTGGACGCGGTCGGCGGGGACGCCCAGGGCGGCGACGTCGGCCTGGACGGCGTCCATCCAGGGGCCCGGCCCGCAGACGTACACCTCGGTGTCGGCGAGGTCGCCCGCCATGTCGCGCAGGATGGCGGGGCCCTCCCACCCGGCGTACTCCTCGGGCAGCCACGTGGAGCCGGTGGTGGTGCGGGCGCCGTCGAGGCGGAACCAGCGCAGGCCGCGGCGCTCCACGAGGTTCGAGATCGGCCCGAGGAGCAGCGCGTCGTCGGGGTGGTGGTCACGCGTGACGAGGGTGGCCGCGCCGCGGGCCCACCGCTCGTCCTGCAGCAGCGCCACCAGCGGGGCGACGCCGGCGCCCGCGCCGAGCATCAGCAGGTGCCGGCTGCGGCGCCGCTCGCCGGTCATGGTCCCGTACGGTCCCTCGAACAGCACGCGCGTGCCCGGCTTGAGCCTGGCCATGCGCTCGGTGCCGTCGCCGGCGACGCGCACGGCGAACGCGTACTGGTCGCCCCGCGGCGCCTGGGCGATCGAGAACGGGTGGGCGCGCGACCAGCCGGGGCCGTCGAGGAACCGCAGCACCAGGAACTGGCCGGCCCGCGCGCCGAGCCGCTCGAGGTCGCGGCCGCGCAGCCGGACGGCGATCCCGCGGGCGCCGTCGGGCACCACCGCGGCGACGCGCAGGTCGTGCCGGCGGGAGCGGGCCAGCGGCACCCCGAACCGGAACACCACCAGGCAGGCGGCCGCGACGGCCCACAGCGTCCACCAGTAGGCGGTGGCGGTGGGCGAGTCGAGGAAGTCGGCGCCGGTCCACAGCTGGTGCGGCAGCGCCAGCCCGACGCCCAGGTAGGCGTACAGGTGCAGCAGGTGCCAGGACTCGTACCGCAGGCGACGGCGCGCGGCCCGGATCGACAGCGCCACGACGGCCACCAGCAGCAGCGTCCCCGCCGTCGCCAGCAGCATGCCGGGGTAGCCGACCACGAAGTCCCATGTCTGGGCGAGGATGCCCACGTGCGCCGTCGCCGCGTAGCCGAGCACCACGAGCACCACGTGGGCGATCATCAGCCAGAACGACCAGAAGCCCGTGAGGCGGTGCAGCCGCAGCAGGGCGTCGCGGCCCAGGCCGCGCTCGAACACCGGCACGCGCGCCATGAGCAGCACCTGGTACAGCAGCAGGTTGGCGGCCGCCAGCCCGGTGGCCCGGCCCGCGGTGGTGAGGGCCTCTCCCCCGCCGCGCAGCAGCGCCTGGACGCCGCCGCCGTGCAGCCACAGGGCGGCGACGGCGATGCTCGTGGCCCAGATGACGGTGACCGCGGCGGCGTGCCACCACTCGGCGGCGCGAGGGCGCGCGGGGCGGGTGGTGCCTGCGGCCCGCGCCGCGACGGTCGATGTCATGGGCCTATCGTCGCGCCAGGTCCGGCAAGAATTCGCCAATCCGGCCCTATTCGGAACCAACTCCTAACTGGCTCCCAGGTTTGCCCCAGCGCGCGCCGACCCGCCGCTGGGCGGTTCACCTCAGGGTCGTGGCCGCCGTCCCGAGCGTCACGTACTCCAGGGTGAAGCCGCCGCCCATCGCGTCGACGGCGGCGCCCACCGCGTCGAGGATCTCTGCCGTCGCGGCGCGGGCCAGGCGCGTGAGCCCGCCCGTGGTGGGCAGCACCTCGAGCCACTCGTCGCGCGTGTAGTCCTGCCGCCAGTCGAACCGCCACGCCTCGGGCTCCGCGAAGCGGCCGGTCTGGCGGACGGCGTCGGCGATCCCCGCGTAGAGCGACTCGTACAGCTCGACCGGGCGGCGCGCCGGGCCGTTCGCGAAGGGCGAGTCGGGCGCCACCCGGCGGAACGCCGTCGCGAACGCCTCGGCCACGGGCGCCGGCGGCTCGAAGACGTGCCCGAACACGGCCAACAGGCCGCCCGCGTGCAGCACGTCGGCGGCCTTGACGGCCCCCGCCACCGGGTCCACCCAGTGCCAGGACTGCGCCGCGACGACGGCATCGAACGCCCGCCCGGCCGGGTCCCACGCTTCGAACGTGGCCACCTCGACGTCGACGCCGTGGCCGCGCGCGACGTCGGCCATGCGCGCGTCGGGGTCCACGCCCAGCACGCTGCACCCCGCCGCCTGCAGCTGGCGCGCGGCGATGCCGGTGCCCGTGCCGACGTCCAGGACGGCCCGGCCGGGGCTGCGCGCCACGACGCGGTCGATGAGCTCGCGGGGGTAGGGCGGCCGGGCCCGGTCGTAACGCTCGGCGTCGGTCCCGAAGGACTCGGCCATCGTGCGGGCCTCGTGCGGCGTGGTCACGGCGCCAACGTACGCCTCTTGACAGCCCTCCGGACGGGGCGGAACATCTAAACCACTAGGCATCTAGTGGAATGAGGTTCTGAGGGTGATCGAGTTTCACCTGGACGGCCGCTCCGGCATCTCGCCCTACCTGCAGATCGTGCAGCAGGTGCGCCAGGCCATGCGGCTCGGGCTCCTGACCGCCGGGGACCAGCTCCCCACGGTCAAGGACGTCGTCGCCCGGGTGGCGATCAACCCCAACACCGTCCTCAAGGCGTATCGCGAGCTCGAGCACGAGGGGCTCGTCGCGGCACGGCAGGGCGTCGGCACGTTCGTGACGGCCACCCTGACCGACGAGTCGCTGGCGGCGCACGAACCGCTCCGCAAGGAGCTGGCGGCGTGGATCGACCGGGCCCGCGAGGCCGGGCTCGACACCGAGAGCATCGAGGCGCTGTTCACGAGCACGTTCCGCTCGCTCATCGAGGAGTCCGCATGACCTCCACCGTCCTGAAGGCCGGGGGCCTGACGAAGAGGTACGGGCGGCGCACCGCGCTCGCCGACTGCACCCTGACCCTCCCCGCCGGCCGCGTCGTCGGCCTGGTGGGCCCCAACGGCGCCGGCAAGACGACGCTGCTGCACCTCGCAGTCGGGCTGCTCGCGCCGTCCGCCGGCACCATCGAGGTGCTGGGCCGTCGGCCCGCCGCCGACGCCGACCAGCTGGCCCGAGTCGGGTTCGTGGCCCAGGACGCGCCGGTCTACGCGGCCCTGACCGTGGGCGACCACCTGCGCCTCGGCGCGCACACCAACCCCCGGTGGGACCAACGGCTCGCCTCCGAGCGGGTCCGCGCGCTGCGCCTCGACCCCGCGCAGAAGGCCGGCCGGCTCTCGGGCGGCCAGCGCGCCCAGCTCGCTCTGACGCTCGCGATCGCCAAGCGCCCCGACCTGCTGGTGCTCGACGAGCCCGTCGCCAGCCTCGACCCGCTCGCGCGACGCGAGTTCCTGCAGGGCCTCATGGCTTTCATCGCCGAGCACGACGCGAGCGTCATCCTGTCCTCCCACCTCGTCTCCGACCTGGAACGCGTGTGCGACCACCTGGTGGTGCTCGTGGACTCCCACGTGCGCGTGGCCGGAGACGTCGACGACCTGCTCGCCGCGCACCACCGGCTGGTGGCGCCCCGCGCGGCCGCCGCCGAGCTGCCGCCCGGCCTCGAGGTGATCGAGCAGAGCCACACCGACCGGCAGTCCACCCTCGTGGTGCGCGGCGACGCGCCCGCCGACCCCGCCGTCGTCGTGGAGCAGATCGGCCTCGAGGACCTCGTGCTGGCCTACCTGAGCCAGGGCGCCGCGACGCCCGATCCCGTCCTGGAGGTGACCCGATGATCTGGACGACGTGGCGCCAGCTGCGCACCCAGGCCTGGGTGACGGCCGTGGCGCTCGGAGCGCTCGGCGTCGCGCTGCTGGTCAGCGGGCTGAGCCTGGCCCGCTCCTACTCCTCGCTGGGCCTCGCCACGTGCGGGCACAGCTGCTCGCAGGCCGTCGCGGCGTTCCAGGCCGCGGCGGGCACCGGGCTCAACGGCGTGCTGCAGACGTTCGCCGGCCTGATCGTCATCGTCGTGCCGCCGCTGCTCGGCGTGTTCTGGGGCGCTCCGCTGGTCGCTCGCGAGCTCGAGGCGGGCACCCACCGGGTCGCGTGGACCCAGTCGGTGACGCGCGACCGGTGGCTGGCCACCAAGCTCGCCGTGGTCGGGGCGTCGGCGGCGGGCGCGGCCGGGCTGCTGAGCTGGGCCGTGACGGCCTGGGCCCACCACGTCGACACGATCGACGCCGAGCGCGTCGCGCCCAGCGTCTTCGCCGCGCGCGGCGTGGTCCCGGTCGCCTACGCACTCTTCGCCTTCGTGCTCGGCGTCACGCTCGGGCTCATGATCCGCCGCACCGTCCCGGCGATGGCGGCGACGCTCGGCATCTACGCCGCGCTGCTGTTCACGATGACGCAGTGGGTGCGGCGGGTGCTGGTCGCACCCGTGACCCTGACCCGCGCCCTCGACGTCGAGCACCTCGGCGGGATCGGCATCGTGCCGGGCGGCACCATGACGATCGACGCGAACACCGACGACCTGCACGGGTGGGTGCTGTCGAGCCGGGTGCTCCTGCCGGGCGGCCAGCTGTTCCACCCGGCGGTGAGCTCGACCCAGTGCGGGCCCGACACCAGCATCGACGCGTGCCGTCAGTGGCTCACGTCGCAGCACCTGGTCCAGCAGGTGCTGTACCAGCCCGAGTCCCGGTTCTGGACCCTGCAGTGGCACGAGGCCGGGATCTTCGCGGCGCTGGCGGTGCTGCTCGCGGCGTTCTGCTTCTGGTGGGTGCGCCGGGTCGCCTAGTCCTCCCGGACAGGGGCATCCTTCTTGACAAGAATTCTTGTCCGGGAGGATGCTCCTGTCATGCTCGACCTCGCCGTCATCGAGGAGCCCGCCGCCGCGGAGGCCTCCCTGGACCCCCTGCGGGCCCGGATCCTGGCCTCCCTGTCCGAACCGGGCTCCGCCGCCGCGCTCGCCGTCCGCCTGGGACTGCCCCGCCAGAAGGTCAACTACCACCTCAAGGAGCTCGAGCGGCACGGCCTGGTCGAGCTCGCCGAGGAGCGGCGCCGGGGCAACCTCACCGAGCGCGTCTACCGCGCCACCGCGCGCTCCTACGTCATCTCGCCGCTGGCGCTCGCCGCCGTGAGCCCCGACCCGTCCCGCTCCCCTGACCAGCTCTCGGCCCGGTGGCTCGTGGCGCTCGGCGCGCGGCTGGTGCAGGAGGTGGGCGCGCTCGTCACGGGCGCCGCCCGCGCGCACCGGCGCGTCGCCACGTTCGGCATCGACGCCCAGGTGCGGTTCGCGAACCCGGCCGACCGGTCCGCGTTCGTCGAGGAGCTCTCCGCCGCCGTGGCGGACCTGGTCGGGCGGTACCACGATGAGTCAGCCCCCGACGGGCGCACGCACCGCGTCGTCGTGGCTCTCCACCAGGTCCCCGGCACCCCGCAGGAGCACTGATGCCGCACGAGTTCGAGCTGCCGTTCGAGGTGACGCTGCCGGCCACCCCCGACCAGGTGTGGGACGCCGTCGCCAGCGGCCCCGGCATCGACTCCTGGTTCATGGGGCGCAACGACGTCGAGCCCCGGGAGAGCGGCGTCGCCCGCATGACCGCCGGCGGCCAGGCGGAGGACGCCGTCGTGACCGCCTACGAGCCCGGGCGCCGCTTCGCCACCCGCACCGCGCGCCGCGCCGACGGTCGGTTCATGGCCTTCGAGTACCTGGTCGAGGGCCGCGGCCAGGGCAGCACGGTGCTGCGCGTGGTGCACTCCGGGATGCTCGGTGACGACTGGGCCGACGAGTACGACGCCCTGCGCCGCGGCTGGCCCCTGCACCTCGACACGCTGCGCGAGTACCTCGAGCACTTCGCCGGCCGCACCGGGGTGCCCGTGTTCGGCGCCGTGCCCGCCCCGGAACGCACCGCCGACGAGCTGCGCGCCGCCGTCGTCCGCGCGCTCGACCTCGACGGTGACGCCCCCGTCGGCTCGCGGGCCCGCGCCACGCCCGACGGCGTCCCGGCGCTCGACGGCGAGGTCACCTGGTCCGACGCCGACCGGGTCAAGGTCCGCACCGCCGACGGCCTCTACGCGTTCTTCGTCGCGGACGGGCTCGCCCTGATGTTCCACCACCTCTTCGTCCCCGCGTCGCCCGACGCGGCGGACGCCGCCTGGCAGCAGTGGCTCACCGCCGCGCTCGCCTGACCTGAAGGAGAACCATGCGCACCCTCATCAGCTCCGCCTTCGTCTCGCTCGACGGCGTGGCCGAGGCCCCCGGCGGCGAGACGGGCTACCGCAACGCCGGCTGGACGTTCAAGAACCTCGACTTCCTGCCCGAGGCCTACGAGCTCAAGGGCCGCGAGCAGGAGGAGGCCTCCGCCATGCTGCTCGGCCGTGCCAGCTACCAGGCCTTCGCGCCCGTGTGGCCGGGCATGGCCGAGTTCGGCGGCTACAAGGTGATGCCCAAGTACGTCGTGTCGTCGACGCTCGAGGACGGTGACCTGGTGGCCGACTGGGGCGAGACCGCCATCCTGCGCACCCTCGAGGACGTCGCCGCCCTCAAGAGCACCGAGGGCGGGCCGATCATCGTGCACGGCAGCCTGACCCTCAACCACGGCCTCAGCGACGCCGGCCTGATCGACCGCTACCACCTGCTGGTGTTCCCGGTGCTGCTGGGCGCCGGCCGCCGCCTGTACAGCGAGTCCGACGTCGACGCCAAGAAGCTCACCGTCGCCGAGCACGAGGTCTACGCGAACGGGATCCAGAAGCTCGTGCTCGACGTCGCGCGCTGACGGGCGTCAGGCCCGGGCCGCCGCCCAGGCCTCGAACGCCTCCGCGGACGTGCGCGACGGCGTGTACCCGAACACCTCCTTGAGGCGGGCGTTGGCCAGCACGGGCCGGTACTGCAGGAACCGCGTCTGCTCCGGCCCGTAGGGCGTGACCCGAAGCCTCCGCCCGACGGCGAGCACGCGCCGCAGCACCGGCTCCGGGACGGTGAGCACGTCCTTGCCGAGCCGGGCGGCGATCTCGTCGACGGTCAGGGCGCCGTCGCCGGCGACGTTGAAGATCCCCGTGACGTCCCCGGTGACGGCCCGCTCGATGATCGCCACGACGTCGGCGTCCCACACGAACACGAACGGGCTCTTGGACCCGGCGATCTTGATGAGGCGGCGGGCCCTGAACAGGGCCGTGATCTGGTTGTCGACGGTCTCGCCCAGGATCGTGCCGATGCGCAGCACCACCTGCTCCAGCTCGGGGTGGTCGGTACGTGCCTGCGCGAGCATCGCCTCGACCTGGCCCTTGTGGTCGCTGTACGCGAACTCGCGGTTGCCTCGCACGGGCTGGTCCTCGGTGATCCAGGCCGGGTTGTCGGGGTGGTAGCCGTAGGCGGCGCCCGACGAGGAGACGACCAGGCGCCGCACCCCGTGCTCCACGCACGCCGCGAGCACGTTGCGCGAGCCGCCGACGTCGACGGCGCGCTCCCGCACGCGGTCCGGGCGGCGGCCCGGTGTCACGATCGCGGCCAGGTGCACCACGACGTCGGGCTTGGCCTCCCCCACCGTCGCCGCGACGCCGTCGCGGTCGGTGACGTCGGCGACCACGTGCCGCACGCCCGGCACGCAGTGCGCGGGGATGCGCAGGTCGGCGCTGACGACGTCGTGGCCCGACGCGGCCAGGCCCTTGACGACGGACGAGCCGAGGAACCCGTTCCCCCCGGTGACCAGCACCTTCATGCGGTGACTACCTCCCGTCGGGCGGACCGTGCCCGCCACGTCTGCGCCACGGCGAGTCCCGCGACGATGTCCCAGATACCCCACCACGCCGCGACCAGGGCCATGCCGCCCAGCCCGCCGAAGAAGGAGAAGACCAGCAGCAGCCCGAGGCCGGCGTTCCTGATGCCGACCTCGAACGTCATGGCCTTGGTGCTCGGCCCCGGCAGGCGCGTGGCCCGCGCGATGGCGTAGCCGATCGCGAGCGCGAGCGCGTCGTGCAGCAGCACGGCGACCAGCACCACGCCGAGGTGGTGCACGAAGATGTCCCAGTTCTTGGCGACGCCCACGGCGATCACCGCGCCGAGCGCCAGGAACGACACCGGCCCGACGATGCGCCGCCCCACCCGCGCGACCCGCGGCCACAGCCGGGCGATGGTGATCCCCGCCGCGAACGGCACGAGGATGACCAGCGCGATCTCCCCGAGCATCGACCCGACGGAGAGGTCCACCTGCGAGCCGAGCCGGTCGAGGATCGGCCCGCCCGTCGGGTGCAGCCGCCCCCAGAACGCGAAGTTGAGCGGCATGAGCACGATCGCGAGCACGTTGCCCACGGACGTCATCGACACCGACAGGGCGACGTCGCCCCGCGCCCGGTGCGTGAGGATGTTCGACACGTTGCCCGGCGGGCAGCAGGCCACCAGGATCATGCCGAGCGCCACCGAGCCCTGCACGTGCAGCGCCAGGGTGAGCAGGAACGTGAGCGCCGGCAGGAGCAGGAACTGCGCGACGACGCCGATGCCGATCACGACGGGCCGGCGGATCGCGGCGGCGAAGGCCGAGAGCGGCGTGTCGAGCGCGATGCCGAAAAGGATCGCGCCCACCACCACCTTGAGCGTGGTGAGCGAGCCGTCGCTGAACGCGATGCGCAGGTCGTCGACGTTCACGCGGCCGCCCCCTGCTCGGCCCTCTCGAGGTCCTTGGCCAGCAGCCCGACCTCCCGGCGGACCGCGCGCCGGTACGCGTCCTTGTTGACGTAGTAGGCCATGCGCTCCAGGCCCAGGTAGCGGTACCCGCCGCTCAGGTCCGGGCGGGGGCCGCGGGCGCGCTCCTCGAACGCGGCGGCCGCGACGGGCGCCTGGATGCGGGCCCGCAGGTAGGTGGCCACGAGCTCGGCCTGCTCGTAGCGGCCCTGCCACCCGATGCCGGACGCCTCGATCATGCCCAGCACGAACAGCGTGGGGTGGTCCGGGTTCCAGACGTTGAGGTAGAGGTCCGGGGCCGCCGGCGCCCGCCACCGGAGCAGAGCCGGGTCCAGGAACGGGTAGTGCAGCCGGTAGCCGGTCGCGAGCACGACGACGTCGTACGTGCCGCGCGTGCCGTCCCGGAAGACGACGTCGTCGCCGTCGAACCGCTCGACGTCGGCGCGCACGGCGAGGTCGCCGTGGCCCAGGTGGTGCAGCACCAGCGAGTTCACCACGGGGTGCGACTCGTAGATCTTGTGGTCCGGGGCGGGGAAGCCGAAGCGCACCGGGTCGCCCGTGAACAGCTTGAGCAGGCGCCCGTCGACGGCCTGCTTGATGCGGGCGGGCAGCGGGCGGCCCTGGTTGAGGGTGTCCGCGGGGCGGCCCAGCACGTACTTGGGCACGAAGTGGTAGCCGCGCCGCACCGACAGGTCGACGGAGGCGGCGTGGTGCACGGCGTCGACCGCGATGTCGCAGCCGCTGTTGCCAGCCCCGACGATGAGCACCCGCTTGCCGGCCAGCTGCGTCCCGGACTTGTAGGCGCTCGTGTGCATGAGCTCGCCGGCGAACATGCCGCCCTCGAAGGTGGGCACGTTCGGCTCCGCAAGGGTGCCGTTGGCCACCAGCACGCCGTCGTGCCGCTCCGTACGCTCGCCGTCGGGGCCGACGGAGGTGACGTCCCAGCCGCCGAACGGCGCGGGCTCCACGCGCGTGACCTCGGTGTCGAAGCGGTACCCGCTCTTGAGGTCGAACCGGTCGGCGAAGTCGTCGAAGTACGCGAGCAGCTCGCGGTGCGACGGGTAGTCGGCGACGTCGTCGCGCATCGGGTGCTCGGCGAACTGCGTCGTCGTCTTCGACGAGATCAGGTGCGCCGACTCGTAGACAGTGCTGCGCGGCGCATCGATGTCCCACAGGCCGCCCACGCCCGACGCCAGCTCGTACCCCTGCCAGGCGATGCCGAGGCGTTGCAGGTTGCGTGCGGCGGCGAGTCCCGAGGGGCCGGCTCCGATGACGGCGTATGACACGCGGGACAGTATGTCGGGGACGTCAAGTCCCCTTTGTCCGGTCTCGGTGGGTGGGCGCGCGTGTGGGCGTCGTGGGTGGGCGTCAGCCCTCGAGCGCGTCCAGCACGCCGTCGGGCATCGCGTAGCCGTGCTCGGGGGCCGGGTAGGCGCCCGAGCGGACCTCGGCGGCGTAGGCGGCGATGCCGTCCGTCATCGCGTCGAGCACGCTCGCGTACCGCTTGACGAACTTGGCGGCGTGGCCCTCCGTCAGGCCGAGCAGGTCGTGCAGCACCAGCACCTGGCCGTCGACGTCGCTGCCCGCGCCGATCCCGATCGCCGGGATGTGCAGGCGTGGGTGGATCACGGCGGCGAGGTCGGACGGGATCGCCTCGAGCACCAGGGAGAACGCGCCGGCCTCCTGGACGGCGAGCGCGTCGTGCAGCACGCGGCGCGCGGCCTCGACGGTGCGGCCCTGGGCCGAGAAGCCGCCGAGCGCCACGGCCGTCTGCGGGGTCAGGCCCACGTGCCCCATGACGGGGATGCCGGCGTCGGTGATCGCGCGGATGCGCGCGGTGGCCATGCGGCCGCCGCCCTCGAGCTTCACGGCGTCGGCCCCGGCCTCCTTGACGCACCGGACGGACGTCGCAATCGCCTGCTCGTCCGACACCTCGTAGGAGCCGAACGGCAGGTCGACCACCACGAGGGCCGTCGTCGTGCCACGGCGCACGGCCTTGGCGAGCACCAGCATCTCGTCGAGCGACACGGGCACGGTGGAGTCGTAGCCGAGCTGCACCTGGGCGCCGGAGTCGCCGACCAGCACGATGTCGACGCCCGCCTTCTCGGCGGCGCGCGCGGCCGGGAAGTCGTAGGCCGTGACCATGACGAGCTTCTCCCCCGCCGCGGCCCGGGCGGCCAGCGACGGAGGCGTCGCCCGCTTGCGCGCGGTCCGTGCGGGCTGCGCGCTCATGCGAGCGGGCTGTCGAGCAGCGTCGCGACGGCGTCGTCCACCTGGATCACCCGGTTGGTGCCGCGCTCCACGTGGACGACGCGCGGCTCGTAGGTCGTGAGCTCGGCGGCGTCGTACTGCCCGTACGAGATGACGATGATGGTGTCGCCGGAGTGCACCAGCCGGGCGGCGGCGCCGTTGACCTGGATGGTGCCGCTGCCGCGCTCGCCGGCGATCGTGTACGTCTCGAAGCGCGCGCCGTTGTCGACGTCCACGACGGCGACCTGCTCGTGCTCGAGGATGTCGGCGGCGTCGAGCAGGTCGGCGTCGACGGTGATCGAGCCGACGTAGTGCAGGTCGCTGCCGGTGATGGTGGCGCGGTGGATCTTCGACTTCAGCATGGTGCGCTGCATCAGAGGGCTCCGGTCGGTGCGGGTGTCACAGTCATATTGTCGATCAGCCGGACGGTTCCGACGTACGCGGCCACGAGGGCGAGGGCGGGGCGGTCGACCACGGTCACGGGCTCGAGCGTCGCCGGGTCGACCAGCGCCAGGTACTCGGGCTCGATGCCGTCGGCGGCGAGCTCCTTGAGGCCGGCGTCCCGGGCAGCGGCGGCGTCGGTACCGTCGTCGACGGCGGTCTGGACGGCGCGCAGCGCGCGGGACAAGGCCAGGGCGCGCACGCGGTCCTCAGGGCCGAGGCGCACGTTGCGGCTCGACATCGCCAGCCCGTCGGCCTCGCGGACCGTGAGGCCCACCTCGATCCGGACGGGGATGCCGAGGTCGGCCACGACGCGACGCACGACCACGACCTGCTGGGCGTCCTTGGCCCCGAACCAGGCGGCGTCGGGGCCGACGGCGAGCAGCAGCTTGGTGACCACGGTGGCGACGCCGTCGAAGTGCCCGACGCCGCGCTTCGCGCCCTCGAGCGACTCGGTGACCGGGCCGCGCACGGTGACGGTAGTGGCGTAGCCGTGGGGGTACATCTCGGCGGGCTCGGGCGCGAAGACGAGGTCCGCCCCGGCGGACGCGGCGAGCGCGACGTCGGCGTCCTCGGTGCGCGGGTACGCCGCGAGGTCCGCGGGGTCGTTGAACTGCGTGGGGTTGACGAACACGGACACCACGACGACGTCGGAGGCCTCGCGGGCGGCGCGCACCAGCGACAGGTGGCCCTCGTGCAGCGCCCCCATCGTGGGCACCAGCCCGATGCGTTCCCCGGCCTCGCGGTGCGGGCCGAGCGCCTCCCGCAGCTCGGCCACGGTCCGGACAACCCTCATGCTTCTCCTTCTCCCGCCAGGTCCCGCGTGCCCTGCGTCAGGGCGTCGAACAGTCCAACAGCCTCGGGCGCGCGTTCATTCACCGCGGCGCGCTGGGCGGCCACGGTCGCCTCGTCGCCACGGGCGACCGGCCCGGTGAGGGCGTCGCGCGGCCCGAGCCGCGCCCAGTTCTCGACCGTCGCGCGCACCAGGGGCACCAGCGCCTCCCGCCCGACGCCGGCCGTGGCGGCCAGGCGCTCGGCGAGCGCCTCGAGCGTGACCAGGTAGTTCGAGGCGATGCAGGCGGCGGCGTGGTAGGCGACGCGGTCGGCGTCGGCGACGTCGAAGGGGACCATGCCGAGGGTGCGCGCGAGGTCGCGGGCGACGGCGAGGGCGTCGTCGTCGGCACCGGCGGTCGCGGCGGGGACGCCCTCGAACGCGGCTCCCTCGGCGGTGACGGTCATCAGCGGGTGCAGGCTGAACGCGCGGTGGCCCTGCAGCGGGGCGAGGGTGGTGGCGCCCGACAGGTGGCCGACGTACGGGCCCTTCGCGACGTGCGCCGCGGCGTCCGCGAAGGCCTTGTCCGGGACGGCCAGCAGGACGACGTCGGCGCCCTCCGCGGGGGCCCCACGACCCAGCGGCCCGTCGACGGCGACCCCCGCGGCACGCAGCGCGGCGGCGACCGCACGGCCCATGCGCCCCGCGCCGACGACGGCGACGCGCGCGTCCGCGAGGGAGTTGTGGGGGGCCATGACCAGCAAGGCTACCGGAGGGTCCCCCGGCGCCCGGGAGTCACACGTCACACGCTCCGGACCCGACCTTCAGCCCTTCGGGCCAGGTCGCGACGTACTCCCGTCCGTCGGCGCGGTATCTGACCCACACGCCGTCGAACGAACCAGTGCCGCTGGACCGGGTCTCGAGGACAAGGTCGACCGCCTCAGCCTCTGGCAGTTCGTGATCGAGGGCTGGCGTCGACCGCACCCAGGCGTCACTGAACTGGGCGACGGGCGGGTACGCGTCGGCCATGAACCGGTGATCGATCGTGACCGGCATCGCGTAGACGGAACCCACTGTGACACCGTCGGGGTGCAGCAGCTCGACCGCCTCGACGACGAGCCCGTCGGGGAGGTTGCTCGGTAGGTTGACACCGAAAGCGACTGCGCCGTCATCGGGCGACGGCACGCACACACGAGACGGCCCGTCGGAGACGAACCGGAGCGGGCCGTCGGAGCGGGGTGCGCCGACGCATCCCGCGAGCGCGAGCACGCCGACAACGATGACCAGCGCGCTCGACGCCCGGCCACGACGCAGGGTCATGCGACGCATGCTCTCAGGTTCAGGGCGAGACCTGAAGCACCCATGGGAGCGCCGAGGCCACGAGGCACCACGAGGTCCGAGCGCTGCGCGTCACGAACGGCATCGCCGCAGGCCGCAACCGTTTGCACCGCCGGCGCCGCACGCAAGGATGCGGCCAGAGACGCCGGGCGACGAGGTCCGGTGCGAGCCTGTGAAGGAGCAGACCCATGAAGCTCACGTTCTCCGCCAACGTCCGCAAGATCGACGGCGGCATGCGAGTCGAGGCCAAGTCCCGCGGGTTCAGCATGGTGATCGACGAGCCGCCCATGCTCGGCGGCACCGACACCGCCATGACGCCGGTCGAGGCCGTCCTCGGGGCCCTCGGCGCCTGCCAGACGATCGTCGCGTTCGCGTTCGCGAAGAGCCAGGGCATCGACCTGAGCGGGTTCCACGTCGAGGTGGACGGCGACCTCGACACCGACGGGTTCCTCGGCAAGGACCCGAACGTCCGCAACGGCTTCTCCGAGATCCGTTACCGGATGCACTTCGAGACGGACGCCTCGCAGGCCGAGGTCGAGCGCTTCGCGGAGTTCATCGAGGCGCACTGCCCCGTCGGCGACATCATCGAGAACCCGGTGCCGCTCGTTCGCACGGGCGTCGTGGTGCACGACGAGCTCGTCCACGACGAGATCGCGGCATGACCCGACGGTGCTCCGCTCCTTCTCGGGGCAGGGCGCCGACCGCCGCCGGCCTCAGGGCGAGACCTGCAGCACCCCGTGCGCCCCCTTCTCGGCGAGCGACATCTGGTGGTTCACGAACGAGTACCTCCCCGGCTCGGGCGGAACCAGCTCGACGAAGCCGCCCTCCGCAGCGCCCAGGCTCAGCACCTGCGCCCCGGTCACACCCTGCGTGATGCCGTCGGTGGAGCGTCCCCGGTAGACGGAGTACGCGCCTTCCTGCCACACGGTGTCGAACTGGGCTCCGACCACGTGGAACGACAGCCCCAGGTTGGGCCCGGCGTCGAGCACCCAGAACCGCACCCGCTGACCGGCCTTGGCGGTGAGCGGGTGGGCGTCGTACTGGAAGGCGCGCCCGTTGAACGCGACGACGTCGGGCGTCATGGCGGCGACCTTGGCGGCGTCGGCGGGCTGGCCGTCCGCGCCCAGGTACACCTCGGACTGGACCAGCACGTAGGAGTGGTCGACGGCGGGCAGGCCGTCGGGCTCGATGACGACGGCCCCGAACATGCCGTTGGCGATGTGCTGCGACATCGGCATCGTGGAGCAGTGGTACATCCACACGCCCGCGCGGTTCGCGGTGAAGGTGTACTCGAGGCTCTGGCCGGGGTCGATGGTGCGCATCGGCACGTCGGGTGCCACCTCGCCCGCGTGGAAGTCGATGGAGTGGCCCATCGAGCCCTTGTTCACGAGGGTGATGTGGAAGGTGTCGCCGACCCGTCCGTGCAGGGTCGGGCCGGGCTGCGTGCCGTTGTACGTCCAGACCGTGCGCGTGCGGCCGGGCGCCACCGGGTCCCGCTGCTCCGTGACCGTGAACGTGTAGCTGTGCACCGTCGAGGAGTCCAGCGGCGCCAGCTCGGCGGGGTGCGCCGGGGTCGCCTCGGCGGTCTGGGCCAGCTCGGCCATCGTGGGGGCGGCGCCCGCGGCCGCGGTGCCGCCGCTCATGTCCATGCCCGGCATGTCCATGCCGGGCATGGCGCTCGCGGCGTCCGACGGCGCCGGGCTCGCCGTGGCCGCGGCGCCCGTGACGTGCACGTGCACCTGCATGCCCATCTGGCGGTGGCCCGGCAGGGAGCACCAGCCGTCGAGGTCCGCGCCGATCACGCCGACGTCGACCGTGCCCGTGGCCCCCGGGGCGAGCGGCTCGATCGACGCGCCGTTGGCGAAGACGAGGTCGTGCCGCTGGTCGCCGGTGTTGACGAGCGTGACCTTGAGGCGGTCGCCCGCCGGCACCTGGATGACCGGCGGCGTGAACGCCATCCCCTTGACCTTGAGGGTCACCTCGGTGGTGTGGCCGGTGGGCGTGACCTGGGCGGACGCGGCGGCGGGCGTCGCGGTCGCGGCGCCCGGGCCGGAAGGGTCCTCCGCGAGCGCCGGGCGCACCAGCAGCGCAGCCAGCGCGACCACCACCACGACGACGATCCCCACGACGGCGGCGCCGGCGCGGGACACGGGCGTGCCCTCCTGGCCGGGCAGGGGCCGGGGTCCGGTGGGGCGGGCGTCGGTCACTGTGGCCTCCGGGGAAGGGCGGTGGGCATGAGCCCGGTGGCGGTGGGCGGTTCGGGCGCGGGTCCGGCTGCCGCGAGGCGGGCCCGCTTGGCGCGTGCCTGCGTGGCCCCGGACTTCGCGAAGAGCACGACGTCGGTGGCGAAGCATGCGACGACCAGCAGCCAGAGCACGGTGCGCAGCTCGCCGCCGGAGGCGGCCGTGACGGCGAGGAGCGCCACGGCCGCCTGGCGCACGGCCACACGGGCGGGTGACGCCGCCTCGAGCACGGCCATGCCTTGACGCACGGCGTCGGGGCCCCCGCCCACGACGACGGGCATCAGGTAGGTGAGCGCCCCGACGAACACCTGGCCGACGCCGCCCGCGCCGAGCACGGCGAGCCAGGCGAGGTCGGCGTCGCGCAGGGCGGTGCCGTCGGGGGCGGTGAAGGCGTGCAGCGCCACGGCGGCGAGGCACACCACGGTCCAGCCGAGCCCGGACGCCATGGTCCAGGGCGCGTACCCGCGCACGCCCTTGGCGCGGGCGGCGAGGATCAGCGGCACGGCCACGCCGTCGGCCAGCCCGGCCGCGAACGCGAGCAGCCCGATGCCGATGCCGGGCGTCCAGCCGAGGGCGGCGGCGAGCCCGGCGACGGCGATGCCGCCGGCGAGCACGGGCAGGGCGCGCAGCGAGCGCGTGACCGCACCGGGCGCCATCGGCGTGCGCAGCATGGTGGGCCCGAGGGTCACCACGGTGCCGGCGATCGACAGACCCACCCAGCCGCCCACGTTGACCAGGGCGTGAGCGAGCGTGAGGTCGTCGCGGGCGGACAGCAGCCATGCGGGCGCGGACCGGGAGAACATGGCGACGGTGAGGAATCCCGCCAGCACGCACCCGACCACGAGGAACGCCGAGGCGACCACGTAGTACCGGACCACGACGGCGAACCGGGACGCGAACCGCCCGCGGGCGGCGCGCAGCATGTCCCACCCGTGCCAGGCGATCACGGCGCCGACGAGCCCCGCGAACACGACGGTGCCCCTCGTGCTGGAGGTCCACATCGAGGCGACGAGCCCGAGCAGCGCGACGTTGAAGGCGATCGAGCGGCGGAACGCGTGGCGGCCGGAGCGGGCGTCGTCGGGCGGCAGGTGCAGCAGCGCCTTGGCGAAGTACCAGGACCACTGGAGGATCCCGTTGGTGAGCACGCCCAGGGTGACCACGTGGATGGTGGTCCACAGCGGCTGCGGCAGCACCCCGCGGGCCAGCACCGCGAGCGCCGCGACGACGACGGCGGCCACGAGCCAGAACGTGGTCATGCGGTCGGTGCGGGAGCGACGCCTAGCCACGGTCCCTCCCGGTGTCTGCCGCACGGCGGTCTGCCGCACGGCGGTCGAGCTTGTCGAGACCTCCGGACACGAGCGTCACCGTCACCACCAAGAACGCGAGGAGCGCCACCACGGACACACTGCCGCCCAGCTGCCACGCGCCGACGGCCCCGCGGGCGGCAGAGAGCACCCGCACCAGCAGCCCGCCCTGGAGCACGCCCCAGACGGCCCACATGACCGGGTGGTACGGCAGCGGGCGCCGCACGATGGCGGGCACGATCACGGGGGCGTGCGCCAGGATCATCGACATCACGAACCCGATGGTCAGCGAGTGGACCACGACGTCGTACCCGAAGCCCGCGAGCACGGGGCCGTGCACCACCCAGACGAGCGCGGCGACCAGCGCCCACGCGTAGCCGGCGAGCATGCAGACGGCCACGAAGCGCACCAGGCCGGTGGCGCGGACGGTCCGCCGCGCGACGTCGTGCACCGCGACGTCCACCACGAGCGCGCCGAGCGCGAGCCCGAGCAGCGGGTAGCCCCAGGCGGGGGCGAGCAGCGTGGCCACCAGGGCGACGACGACGGCGCCGGACTCGGCGAGCACACGGGCCTCGGTGGCCCCGGCGAGGAACGCGATGCGGGCGAGCTCGAGGCGCTCGCCCATGATGGTGAGCACCAGCATCCCCGCCCACCAGGGCACGATCTGGGCCACCTCGAAGCCGCGCGCCCACAGGGCCGCGCCGCCGACGCCCGCGAGCGCACCGAGCAGCTGCACCAGCACGGCGTAGGACTGCTGGCGGCGCCAGACGGCGAGGTAGATGGCGGCGAAGACGCCCATCGAGGCGACCCACGCGCCGCCCGGCAGCGCGCGCCCGCCGGGCAGCGGCGCGCCGGCCACCTGCGCGACCAGCAGCAGCGACCCGAGGCCGGCGGCGACGGGGGCGGCGTACCCCCACCAGGCGCGGGAGCGGTCGGCGGCGCCGGAGCGCAGCGCGACGGCGCGCTCGAGGGTGATCGCGGTGCCGAGGAACCCGAAGACCATGAGGACGCCGTGGGCGTCGGCGAGACCGTCGGAGCGCACGGGGGCCGCGACGCCGAGCCGCAGCAGGGCGGCGTCGAGACCGGAGAGCGCGGCCACCATGGCCAGCAGCAGGACGGCGACCCGCCCCCGCGGCACGCGCCCGCTCTTCGACATGCCGCGAATATAACGGAGACTGGTAGTTTCTAACTATGACGGAGGACACGCTCGACCCCGGCGTCCACGCGGCGCTCGCCTCGCCGGTGCGGCTGCGCGTGCTCGACGTGCTGCGTGCCGCCGACGACGCGCCCACCGCCCAGACCCTCGCCGCGGAGCTCGGCCTGCACGTCACCACCGTCCGCTTCCACCTCGACCTGCTCGAGGAGGCCGGACTGGTCGCGCGCGAGACCCGCCGCGCCGCCCGCCGCGGGCGGCCCGCCGTCCACTACGCGCTGGTCGACGACGCCCCCACGCCGGGGCCCGGCGTCGACGAGGCGCGCGAGGAGATGATCGGCGCGCTCGCCGAGGCTCTCGCCTCCCCCGACGCCGCACGGCCCGACGCCGCGCGCGCCGCCGGCCGCCGCTGGGCCGAGCGCCTGCCGGCCCCCGTCACGGACGCCCGCAGCGCGGTCGCCGACGTGTTCGCCCGCCTCGGGTTCGGCCCGGAGCCCGACGGCGAGGACCTCGCCCTGCACACGTGCCCGTTCCGCTCGGCGGCGCAGGCCCACCCGCAGGTGGTGTGCCAGGTGCACCTGGGCCTGGCCGAAGGGCTGGCCGCCCGCGCGCGCGACGGCGGGGCCGTGCAGGTGGGCCTGCGGCCGTTCGTCGAGCCCGACCTGTGTGTCGTACGTCTGCATAGCGCTGGGGCCGGCATCGTTGCAGGCTGAGGGCATGCCGCTCTCGAACGATGACGCCACCTGGGACCCGCGTTCTTCCGAGGTCCTGACCGACCAGGTCGCCGCCTACGACGCGCTGCGCGGGCGCTGCCCCGTGGCCCACAGCGACTACCTGGGCTGGTCGCTCTTCAAGCACGCCGACGTCGCGCGCGTGCTGGCCGAGCCGGACACGTTCTCCAACTACGTGTCGGCCCATGTCGCCGTCCCCAACGGCATGGACCCGCCCGACCACACGGTGTTCCGCGCCATCGTCGACAAGTACTACACGGACGACGTCGTCGCGGCGTTCGAGCCCACCTGCCGCGCGATCGCGCGGGCGCTCGTGGCCGCGCTGCCCCGCGGCGGCTCGGCCGAGGTCATGTCTGCGCTCGCCGAGCCGTTCGCCATGGAGGCGCAGGCCGGGTACCTGGGCTGGCCCGCCCACCTGCACGAGCCGCTGCGCGCGTGGAACCAGGAGTCGCGCGCCGCGACGCTCTCGGGCGACCGTGTGCGCATCGGCGCCGTCGCCGAGCAGTTCGACGGGTACATCACGGGCCTGCTCCACGAGCGCCGCCGGCTGGCGCAGGCGGGCGAGCCCGTGCCCGACGACCTCACCACCCAGCTGCTGGCCGAGACGGTCGACGGCCGCCCGCTCACCGACGACGAGCTCGTCTCGATCATCCGCAACTGGACGGTGGGCGAGCTCGGCACGATCGCGGCGTCGGTCGGGATCATCGTGCACCTGCTCGCGGAGCGCCCGGACCTGCAGGCCGAGCTGCGGTCCCAGCCCGAGAAGATCTACGCGGCCACCGACGAGCTGCTGCGCATGGACCCGCCGCTCATCGCCAACCGGCGGGTGGTCGCGCAGGACACCGAGCTGGCCGGGCGGCGGTTCGAGAAGGGCGACAAGCTCACGATCCTGTGGGCGTCGGCCAACCGCGACGAGGCGGTGTTCGGCGACCCGGACGAGTACGCGCCCGAGCGCAACGCCGCCTCCAACCTGCTCTACGGCGCCGGCATCCACGACTGCCCGGGCGCACCGCTCGCGCGCCTCGAGCTCCAGGTGGTCACGCAGGAGCTGCTCGCCGCGACGTCGGGCATCGCCCTCGACCCCGCGGCGCCGCCCGTGCGGGCCCCCTACCCGGCGGGCGGGTTCTCCGAGGTGCACGTGCGGGTGGACTGACGGTCGGCGCACAGATAAGTCGGAGTACGATCCGCTTTAATCGGGGTCAGACCCCGTCGTCGCCGTGAAGGAGCACACCGTGAGCGAGCCCGTCGAGATCCTGAAGTCCGCCCCTGCCGCAGCCCCCGCCGGCGGGTCGTGCGGGTGCGGTGAGCACGACACCGAGGCGCCCGTCCTCGACGTCCGCGACATCCCGCACGCCGTGCGCCACGGCGCGGTGTTCGGGGCGTTCGACCAGATCCCGGCCGGCGGGTCGCTCGTCATCGTCGCGCCGCACGCCCCGCTGCCGATGCTCGCGCAGCTGTCCCAGCGCGCGCCGATCGAGACCGAGTTCCTCACCGAGGGTCCGGTCGAGTGGCGGGTGCGCATCACGCGCACGGCCTGACCGAGCAGGAGCGTGCGGCGTCACCCCGTCGTGACACCGCGACCCCTGCAGCGTATCGACGCCCCCACGGTCAGGTCCCGCCCGACGGCGGGATCTGACCGTCCGCGAGACGTCGATCACGCACTCGGTAACGACCAGGACATGAACCAATTTGCGCCGTTGCCGTTCCGTGATCTGAGCACCCCACCTACTGTCGGCGGGTCCCCTCCGCCGACACGAGGCCCAGGTCCATGCCGCAGCAGTACCCGACTCGCGCCTCGCTGCGCCGACCCACGGAGCAGACGGCGGAGGCCGACGCTCCCCCGGTCCCCCAGGAGCCCCTCGAACCCCCGGTGAGGCGCCGCGCGTACACGCCGCGCGCCGTGTCCCGCCACCCGTTCGCCCCCGTCTCCGCAGGCGTCCCGACGTGCGACCCCGCGCCGGCCGTCGCGGACGCCGCCCCGGCGCCGGTGGACGCCACCCCGGCTCCGGACTCCTCCCCGACCGTGGTGCTCGAGCCCGTGCTCGCGCCCGTCGAGACCCAGGCAGGCCCCGCGACGCACACCGCGCAGCACCTGATGAGCCGCTCCGAGCGCCGTCGGTCCGTCGCCCCGCTGCCCACCCCCGAGCCCCTGCTCTCGCGCGCCGAGCGCCGCCAGGCCATGGCCGCCGCCGGCAAGCGTCGCCACGTCAGGGCCGTGCACACGGGCAGCATCGCCGCCGTCGCCACCGCGATCCTCGTGGCGGGCGTCGCCATCGACGGCGCCGTCGCCGAGGGCCCCGAGTCCCTCACCCGGGCCGACGACAGCACCGAGCCCTTGCCCGACGACACCTCGCTGCTCGACGGCCGCACCGGCGCCGCGGGCCGTTCCGACGTCCGCACCGAACCCGGCTCCGGCACCGCC
>WRHK01000049.1 GCA_009783295.1 Promicromonosporaceae bacterium | reverse complement strand
CGTCGACGTGATCGCCCGGCACACCACCCGCACCGCGACGCCCCGCCGAGTGCTGGTGGTCGGCATCGGCTCGATGGCCGGGTGCGCCCTGGCGACCGGCGAGGCGCTCGCGGCCCACGGCATCGAGGTCACGGTCGCGGCGCCCACCTGGGTGCTGCCCGTGCCGGCCGCGCTGGTCAAGCTGTCGGGCGAGCACGACCTGGTGGTCACCATCGAGGACGGCGTCGTGGACGGCGGCATCGGCTCGATGCTGGCCCAGCGCGCCTCCGAGCAGGGGATCAGCACCCCGCAGCTGCACCTGGGCATCCCGCTGCAGTTCCTCGACCACGCCACGATCGACCAGGTGACGACGACGTCGCGTCTGACGGCGGCGGACGCGACCCGCGACACGCTGGCGGCGCTGGCGCTGCTGTAGCGGCGGCGCGGCGCCGCGGCGCCGGGCGGCGCCGGGGGCGCGTTCGGCAGTCCGTGGCCTCTTCGGCAACCCGGGCTGCCGAAGCGCCGACGGACTGCCGAACGAGCCGTCACCGTCCGCCCACCCGCGTCGGCGCGGGGAGCCGCGGGTCCACCCCGGCGGCCGCCGCGACGGCCGCCGGGAAGCGGCGCAGCAGGCGCGCCGCCACCTCCTCGGGCCGGTCTCGGGCAGTCACACGCAGCAGGCTGCGGCCCGTCGCCTCCTCGATCGCGTCGGCGCGGCGCTTCTCGTCGAACCGTACGGCGTCCGCGTCGTATCGCGTGCCGAAGGCCCCGTCGCGGTACTTCACCTGCCCGTCGAACTCGGCGAGCACCCCGTGCTCCGGCCAGGCGAGGTCGACCCGGAACGTGCCCAGACGCGTGGCGACGCGGTGCTGCGTGGTTGCGCGGGGGAGCCCGGCGCGCAGGGCGACGTAGCGCAGCCACGTCTCCCACGCGGAGTCGGCCCCGGCGTCGGCGAGCTCCAGCACCAGCTGCGCGCGTCGTCGCCCCGGCGTCGAGCCGCGTCTGCCCAGCGCCGCGAGCGTCTCGTCGCGGTCGAGCCCCCGTGCGAGCGCGGAGTCCGCGATCACCAGCGCCTCCAGCGGGTGGAGCGTCAGCCCGCAGTCGACGACGGTGCGTGCCAGCGCGGTGACCGGGACTCCGTGCGCCTCCGCGACGTCGGCGGGGTCGAGCGGGACGAGGTGCCGGGCGATGTCGGCGGCGGACCGGGCCGAGGCGCGGTACCCCTGGACCACGTGGGTGCGCTCGGGCGCGGTCCAGGTGCGCAGCCCCCACAGCACGGCCGCTGTCTGGTGGCTGAACACGTGCGGGGCGGCGAGCTGGCGGTGCACGGCGATCGCGCGGGCGACGACGTCGGACCGGTACTCGGGCCCGGTGGCGCCGGCGTCGACCACCCGGTACGCGCCGTACCGCAGCCGCTCGACCTCCCCGCGCCGGAGCGCCCGCCCTAGTGCGTCCCGGTCGTTCTCCCGCGCCACGAGGATCGTCGTCTCGCTCACCATGCGGAGGATGGTGCCGCGAACCGCACGGCGGCGTCGGACCGGCTGTGGACAGCCCGCGTGGCTTCGGCAGGCCGTCGAAGGATCGGCAACCCGCACTGCCGAACCGGCCCCGGATTGCCGAACAGGCACCCCCGGGACCCCGCTCGCGCACCCCTCGCCCTGCTGGCAGCATCGGTCTCGGACGAGGCGGGTCAGGAGCGTGGGGGAGCGGCGCGCAGAGCACCCGTCCGTGGCGCGCGATGATCCCCGGTTTCACGGCCTGACCTGCGCGAACAATGTGGTCTTACCACACTGTGAGGAAGGCGACAGGGAAATGCGCCCGTTCTGCCTCGCTGTGGTCTGTCCACGGGCGTAACGTCGTACTCGGAAACAGGGGAGGACGATCCCTTCCCGAAGGAGAGAGGGCCAGCAATGACGACGACAGCGTCCGCCGCCGACACGATCACCACCGCCTGGGCAGGCTTCACCAACGGCCCGTGGCAGGACAAGATCGACGTCCGCGACTTCATCCAGAAGAACTACACGCCTTACGCGGGCGACGACTCGTTCCTCGCCGGCCCGACGGCCCGCACCACGAAGGTGTGGGACACCATCGCCGCGATGTTCCCCGAGGAGCGCGAGAAGGGCGTCTACGACGTCGACAACGTGACCCCGGCCGCGATCACCGCCCACGCCCCCGGCTACATCTCCAAGGACGACGAGGTCATCGTCGGCCTGCAGACCGACGCCCCCCTCAAGCGCGCGATGATGCCGTTCGGCGGCTGGCGCATGGTGGAGACGTCGCTCAAGACGTACGGCTACGACGTCCCCGAGAACCTCAACGAGGTGTTCACCAAGTACCGCAAGACCCACAACCAGGGTGTCTTCGACGCGTACTCCCCGAACGTCCGCGCCGCCCGCTCGTCGCACGTCATCACCGGCCTGCCCGACGCCTACGGCCGCGGCCGCATCATCGGCGACTACCGCCGCGTGGCCCTCTACGGCGTCGACCAGCTGATCGCCGCCAAGAAGCTCGACAAGCTGTCGCTCGACACCGAGGTGTTCTCGGAGAAGGTCGTGCGCGAGCGCGAGGAGCACGCGGAGCAGATCCGCGCCCTCGGCGAGCTCAAGGAGATGGCCGCCTCGTACGACTTCGACATCTCGCAGCCCGCCACGACGGCCAAGGAGGCCGTCCAGTGGCTGTACTTCGGCTACCTCGCCGCGGTCAAGGAGCAGAACGGCGCCGCCATGTCGCTGGGCCGCGTCTCGACGTTCCTCGACATCTACATCGAGCGTGACCTCGCCGCCGGCACCCTCACCGAGGAGCAGGCGCAGGAGATCATGGACGACTTCGTGATCAAGCTGCGGATCGTGCGCTTCCTGCGCACCCCGGAGTACGACGCGCTGTTCTCCGGCGACCCCACCTGGGTCACCGAGTCGATCGCCGGCATGGGCGAGGACGGCCGCGCGCTGGTCACCAAGAACTCGTTCCGCATGCTGCAGACCCTGTACAACCTGGGCCCGGCGCCCGAGCCGAACATGACCGTGCTGTGGTCCGCCGCCCTCCCGCAGGGCTTCAAGGACTACTGCGCCAAGGTCTCGATCGACACCTCGGCCGTGCAGTACGAGTCGGACGACCAGATCCGTAGCCACTGGGGCGACGACGCGGCGATCGCCTGCTGCGTGTCCCCGATGGCCGTCGGCAAGCAGATGCAGTTCTTCGGCGCTCGCGTCAACCTCGCCAAGACCCTGCTCTACGCCATCAACGGTGGCAAGGACGAGGTCACGGGCAAGCAGGTCTCCCCTGCCGTCGCGCCCGTCGAGGCCGGCGTCCCGCTGAGCTACGACGACGTCCGCGCCCGCTTCGACAAGACGATGGACTGGCTGGCCGCCACCTACGTCGAGGCGCTGAACGTCATCCACTACATGCACGACAAGTACGCCTACGAGCGCATCGAGATGGCCCTCCACGACAAGGAGGTGCTGCGGACCATGGCCTGCGGCATCGCCGGCCTCGCGGTGACCACGGACTCGCTGTCGGCCATCAAGTACGCGAAGGTCACGCCCGTCCTGGACGAGCGCGGCATCGTGGTCGACTACGTGACCGAGGGTGACTTCCCCACCTACGGCAACGACGACGACCGTGCCGACGACATCGCCGTCGAGCTGGTCGAGGCCTTCATGGCCAAGATCCGCACGCACAAGATGTACCGCGACGCCGTGCCGACCCAGTCGGTGCTGACGATCACCTCGAACGTCGTCTACGGCAAGGCCACGGGCAACACGCCCGACGGCCGCCGCGCGGGCGAGCCGTTCTCCCCGGGCGCCAACCCGATGAACGGCCGCGACACGCACGGCATGCTCGCCTCGGCGCTCTCGGTCGCGAAGCTCCCCTACGAGGAGTCGCAGGACGGCATCTCGCTGACCAACACCGTCGTGCCGTCGGGCCTCGGCCGTGACCGCGGCGAGCAGGTGGCGAACCTCGCCGGTCTGCTCGACGCGACCGTGGGCGGCAACGGGTACCACATGAACGTCAACGTGCTGGTCAAGGAGACCCTCGAGGACGCCATGGAGCACCCGGAGAACTACCCGCAGCTGACGATCCGCGTCTCCGGCTACGCCGTGAACTTCGTCCGCCTCACCCGCGAGCAGCAGCTCGACGTGCTGAGCCGGACGTTCCACGGCTCGATGTGAGCCTGAGGCTCACGAGCAAGGACTGACATGTCCTCCACGAACCCCGCGTCCGGTGCCACCTACCCTCCCCTCGGTGGTGGCGCCGGCCGCGGCGTCTCCGACGGCCGGGCCGCCGTCCCGCTCGGCCTGCCGCTCCGCGGCGCGGAGCTGATCTCCGACGGCCTCGACGTCCCGACGGCGCCCCCGCGCCGGACCGGAGCGGGCCTCGCCGGGCTCGAGGTCTCGCACCTCGACCGCAGCGAGAAGCTCGCGATGATGCGCTCGGGCGAGCTCGGCTCGGTGCACTCGTGGGAGCTCGTCACGGCGGTGGACGGCCCGGGGACCCGCATGACGGTGTTCCTCAACGGCTGCCCGCTGCGGTGCCTGTACTGCCACAACCCCGACACGCTCGAGATGAAGGACGGCGAGCCGGTCACGGCCGAGCAGCTGCTGACCCGCATCAAGCGCTACGTGCCGGCCTTCACGGCCACCAAGGGCGGCCTGACGATCTCCGGTGGCGAGGTGCTCCAGCAGCCCGCGTTCGCGGCACGCCTGCTGCGCGGCGCCAAGGAGATGGGCGTGCACACAGCTATCGACACCTCGGGGTTCCTCGGGGCGGCGATGACGGACGAGATGATCGCGGACACCGACCTGGTGCTCCTCGACGTCAAGGCCGGCGACCCGGAGACCTACCTCAAGGTCACCAAGCGGCAGCTCCAGCCGACGCTCGACTTCGGTCGGCGTCTGGCCCGCTCGGGCCTTCCGGGTGGCGTCGACCACGACGACCCGGTCGAGATCTGGATCCGCTTCGTGCTGGTGCCGGGCCTCACCGACGACGTCGAGAACGTCGAGCTCGTGGCCCGGTACGCGGCGGAGCTCAACGAGATCCGCCCCGGCACGGTCAGCCGCGTCGAGGTGCTGGCATTCCACAACATGGGCGTCGACAAGTGGGAGTCGCTCGGACGCGAGTACGAGCTGAAGAACACCCCGCCGCCCACGCCCGAGCTTCTTGACCGCGTGCGCGAGCAGTTCCGCTCCCACGGGCTGACGACCTACTGAGACCTCTCACCCCTGTTTCCAGGTGAGCGTGCGGCGCCCGTGCGCCGCCACCGGCGCGGCCGGCGATCCTCCGGGATCGCCGGCCGCTCCTTCTTTCTCGGGCAGGAAGGTTCAGATCGAGGAGCCTCAGGCCGGGACGTTCGCGACGCCGTCGGGCAGCAGCCGCCGCCCGAGCACGCGCTCGCTGCACCCGGTGCGGTCCAGGTACGGCGTGATGCCGCCCGTGTGGAAGCCCCAGCCGGCCCCGAGGATCATGCACAGGTCGATCTGCGGCGGCCCCGCGACCACGCCCTCCTCGAGCATGTGGCCCACCTCGACCGTGAGGGCGGTCAGCACCGAGTCGAGCACGCCGGGTCCGTCCAGCACGGGGGTGCCGTGCTGCCCGGTCACGCCTGCCTCGAGCGCCGGACCGAACACGCCCTGGATCGCCGGGTCGACGGGCCGGTGCAGCCCCGGCGCGGGGGCGTCGAGCACCACGCGCGTGCCGTCGGCGACGAGCTTCTCGAGGCCGGGCGACGCCGGGAACCGGTCGCCGAGGTCGGCGCGCAGCGAGGTGAGCACGTGCAGCCCGACGGCGGGTCCCACCAGGTCGAACAGCTCGAACGTCGGCATCGGGAACCCGAGGGGCGCCAGCGCCTGGTCGGCCACCTGCACGGCCGTGCCGTTCTCGATCGCCTCGACCACCTTGCCCATGACCAGCACCAGCAGCCGGTTCACCACGAAGCCCGGGCGGTCACGCACGAGCACCGCCGTCTTGCGGAGCTTCGACGTGATCGCGAAGGCCGTGGCGAGCGCCTCCTGCGACGTGTGCTCCGCCTGGACCACCTCGACCAGCGGCATCTGCGCGACCGGGTTGAAGAAGTGGATGCCCACGACGCGCTCGGGGTGCTGGAGGTCGGCCGCCATCTCGGTGACCGACAGTGCCGAGGTGTTGGTGGCCAGGATCGTCTCGGGGGAGACGATGCCCTCGAGCTCCGCGAAGACGCGCTTCTTGAGGGAGAGCACCTCGGTCACGGCCTCGACGACGACGTCACACGCGGCGAACGCCTGGATGTCGGTGGTGCCCTCGACGGACGCGAGGATGCGGGCCGCGGCGTCGGCGGTCATGCGGCCACGCCCCACGAGCTTCTCGACCGACGTGCGCACGTAGCCGACGCCCTTGGCGACGCGTTCCTCGTCGAGGTCGCGCATCACCACGGGCACGCCGAGGCGCTGGGCCACGAGCAGCGCGATCTGCGCCGCCATGAGCCCGGCGCCCACGATGCCGACGCGCGTGACGGGCCGCGCGAGCTCGCGAGCCGGAGCGCCGACAGGCCGCTTCCCGCCCGAGACCAGCCCGAACGCGTAGACGCTCGCGCGCATCTCGTCGCTCATGATCAGGTCGGCGAGCGCCGCGTCCTCCGCGGCGAACGCCTCCGCACGCGTCGCGGTACGCGCGCCGGCCAGCAGGTCGAGGGCGCGGTACGGCGCAGGCCGTGACCGGTGCACCACGGCGTCCAGCCGCTGCCGCGCGGCGCCGACGACGGCGTCCCACACGGGCTGCGGGTCCAGCGGTCGCCGTTCGACGACGACCTCCCCACGCACGACGCGGGCCGCCCAGGCCAGCGACTGCTCGAGGAAGTCGGCGGAGTCGAGCAGCACGTCGACCAGCCCGAGCGTTGCAGCCTCGGCCGGCTTGTACGGCTTGTTCTGGGCGGGCCGCGTGAGGATCACGTCGACGGCCTTCTCGATGCCCACCAGGCGCGGCACCAGGTACGCGCCGCCCCAGCCGGGCACCAGGCCCAGCCCGGTCTCGGGCAGGCCCAGCGCGGCGGCGTCGGAGGCCACGGTGCGGTAGTCGCAGTTCAGTGCGATCTCCAGCCCGCCGCCCAGGGCGAGCCCGTTGACGAACGCGAAGGTCGGCACGCCGGCGTCATGGAGCAGCTCGTAGGCGGCGTGGCCGGCGCGGCCCAGCCCGAGGGCGGCCTCGTGCGTCGTGATCGTGCTGACGGCCGTCAGGTCGGCGCCGGCGGCCAGGAAGTAGGGCTTCCCGGTGATGCCGATGGCGGCGATCTCGCCGCGGGCCGCGCGGGCGCGCAGCTCGGCGAGGCGCTCGGTCAGCTCGGCGATGCCGAGCGGGCCGAGCGTGCTGGGCTTGGTGTGGTCCAGCCCGTTGTCGAGAGTGAGCAGGGCGAGCGTGCCGGCGCCGCCGGGCAGCTCGACGTCACGCACCAGCGAGCGGGTCACGCGTTCGGCTCGGGTCTCCGACATGGCTCAGGCCTCCTGCGTCGACGAAGGGGTGGTGTGGCCGGAGTAGTCCGGGTGGTGCGGGTTCTCCCAGATCACCGTGCCGCCCTGGCCGAGGCCGACGCACATCGTGGTGATCCCGTAGCGCACCTGCGGGTTGCGCTCGAACTCGTGGGCGAGCTGGGTCATGAGGCGCACGCCCGACGACGCGAGCGGGTGCCCCATGGCGATCGCGCCGCCGTAGGGGTTGACGCGGGCGTCGTCGTCGGCGAGGCCGAAGTGGTCGAGGAAGGCGAGCACCTGGACGGCGAACGCCTCGTTGACCTCGAACAGGCCGATGTCGTCGATGGTGAGCCCGGCGCGGGCAAGGGCCTTCTCGGTGGAGGGGATGGGGCCCAGCCCCATGACCTCGGGCGCGACGCCGGCGAACGCCGAGGCGACCAGCCGCATCCGGACAGGCAGGCCCAGGCCGTCGGCGATGTCGCCCGCGGCGAGCAGGCACGCGGTGGCGCCGTCGGTGAGCGGGGACGCGTTGCCCGCGGTGACGCGGCCGCCGGGGCGGAACGGGGTCTTGAGGTCGCGGATCCCGGCGATCGTGGTGCCGGGGCGCGGCAGCTCGTCGGCGGTGGCGAGCCCCCACCCGAGCTCCGCCGAGCGGACGGCGACGGGCACGATCTCGGGCCCGACGTCGCCGTTGGCGACGGCCTTGGCGTACTTGGCCTGGCTCGCGACGGCGTAGGCGTCGGCGCGCTCCTTGGTCAGGTGCGGCATCCGGTCGTGGATGTTCTCGGCGGTGACGCCCATGTTGAGCGCGTCGGGCGCGACCAGCCGCTCGGAGACGAAGCGCGGGTTGGGGTCGGCGTCGAAACCCATGGGGTGGTGGCCCATGTGCTCGACGCCGCCGGCGACGACGACGTCCTGCTGGCCCGACGCGATGCCGGCGGCGGTGGTGGTCACCGCCGTCATGCCGCCGGCGCACATGCGGTCGATCGCGTAGCCGGGCACGGAGGCGGGAAGGCCGGCGAGCACGGCGACCGTGCGGCCGAGCGTGATGCCCTGGTCGCCGGACTGCGTCGTGGCGGCGATCGCCACCTCGTCGACGCGGTCGGCGGGCAGCTCGGGGTGGCGGCGCAGCAGCTCGCGGACTGCCTTGACGACGAGGTCGTCGGCGCGGGTCTCGGCGTAGAGCCCGTCAGGGCGGGCCTTGCCGAAGGGCGTGCGTACGCCTTCGACGAAGACGACGTCGCGCAGCTGCGGACGCCGGGCGGTGGTGGTCATCGGTGCTCCATCCGTGGCAGACGGGACCGCGTCGTCCCGTGACAGCGGTACACGCTACCGCGAGTTTCACGCAGATCAAGAGACGGAGTCTCAGAAGGCGAAGATCAGTGGATCTCCGCCAGAACCGGCGCCAGGCGTGGGGCCAGGAGCTCGATCTGCCAGGCGCGCGCCCCGCGGCCCGCGAGGAACTCTGAGACGGAGTCCACGGTGACGGGCGTCGGCGGGGTCCAGCACAGGCGCCGCAGGGCGTCCGGCTGCAGCAGGTTCTCGACGGGGACGGCCAGCTGCTCCGACAGCACCCCCACGAGCTCGCGCGTCGCGGTGAGCCTGCGGGCGGCCTCCGGGTGCCGGTCGGCCCACTGGCGGGGCTGCGGCGGTCCGTCGTTGGACGGCCCGCGCGTCGACGGGAGCGCTGCCTCCGGCAGCGCCATCGCCTCGTCGATGGCGCGCTGCCACGCGCCCGCACGGCGCCGCTGGCCGCGGCCAGCGAACTCGCCGATGGTCATGAGCTGGCCGGCCGTGCGGGGCATCGCCTGGGCCGCCGCGACGATCGCGCGGTCCGGCAGCACGCGGCCGGGAGCGATGTCGCGCGCGCGGGCCGAGGCGTCGCGGGCCTCCCAGAGCGACTTCACGATGGCGAGCCGGCGCCGGTCGCGCAGCGTGTGCGTGCCCGACACGCGACGCCACGGGTCCTGGCGCGGGGCCGCCGGGGGAGCCGTGCGCTCGGCCTCGAACTCCTGCTCCGCCCACTCGAGCTTCCCGGCCTGCTCGAGGCGCTGCGCCAGCACGTCGCGCAGGTCCACCAGCACCTCGACGTCGAGCGCCGCGTACCGAAGCCAGTCGACGGGCAGCGGGCGGGTGGACCAGTCGACGGCCGAGTGCTCCTTCGCCAGCCCGAGCCCCAGCAGCTCGGCGACGACGGCGGCCAGCCCCACGCGCTCCAGGCCCAGCAGTCGGGCGGCGAGCTCGGTGTCGAACACGCGGGCGGGGTACAGGCCGTGCTCGTGCAGGCCCGGCAGGTCCTGCGACGCGGCGTGCAGCACCCACTCGGCGTCGCCGACGGCCTCGCCGATCGCGGACAGGTCGGGCAGCGCAGCAGGGTCCAGCAGAGCGGTGCCCGCGCCCTCGCGGCGCAGCTGCACCAGGTAGGTCGCCTGGCCGTACCGGTACCCGCTCGCCCGCTCGGCGTCGGCGGCCACCGGGCCCGTGCCACCCGCGAACGCCGCAACCACCTTCGCCAGCCCGGCGGGCGTGTCCACGACCTCCGGGACGCCGTCGGCGGGCTCGGTGAGGGGGACGACGGCGGGTGGTGCGTCGAGGGCGAGGGCCGGCGGGTCTGGCGTCACGGACCTACCGTAAGCCGGAACGCCGGGGCGTCAGCGCCGTGACCCCGTCGGGCAGGGGAGGCAGCCCCCCCGCGGTGCACATGAGGTCGACCCACACGTGCAGGTGGTCGCCGAGCGCCGTGTCGGTGGGGGTCCACGACGCGCGCAGCTCCAGGTCGACGGCGTCGGGCGTGCCGTCGAGGGCACCGAAGCTGTTGGACAGCACGCGCGTGACGGTGCCGCCGAGCGCCAGGACGTGGAGGCCGGCGGTGTCCATGCTCTCGTGGACCCAGCTCCACACGACGTCCGCGAGGAGCGGGTCGGCCGCCATCTCGGGCTCGAGCGTGGCACGCACCAGCGTCACCACGCGGAAGTCGCCCTGCCAGGTGTCCTGGCCCTGCGGGTCGTGCAGCAGCACGAACCGGCCGGTGGCGAGCTCCAGGCCGCCGATGCTCACCTCGCCCTCGAGCGCCGCCGTCCAGGGCGCGATCCGGGCCGGGCCCGGAACCTCCTCGAGGCGCACCTCGGGCCGCAGCCGGGGGTGTCGCATCGAGGCGAGCGCGGCCGCGAACCGGGCGGGGACCTGCCGGGTGTCGGGGGGCACGTGCCCACGGTAGGTCGCGCGGGCGCCCGCGCGCGGTTGCCTCGCCGCAGCCCTGCCGTCCGCGACCAGATCGTGACCAGGGTCTCGGCCACGTCCACCCTCCCCACTAGGCTGGCCCAGGTTGCGCGCGCCCAGGCGCGCGCTCGGACGACTCCCGAGGAGCAGACGATGAGCGAGACGACTGGCACGGCGCAGATCGGCGTCACCGGCCTTGCGGTGATGGGCCGCAACCTGGCGCGCAACTTCGCGCGGCACGGCTACACGGTCGCGGTGCACAACCGCAGCTTCGCCAAGACGCAGTCGCTGATGGAGGAGGCCGGCCACGAGGGCACCTTCGTCCCGTCCGAGTCGATGGCCGACTTCGTCGCGTCGCTCGAGCGCCCCCGCAAGGTCGTCATCATGGTCAAGGCCGGCGGCCCCACCGACGCCGTCATCGAGGAGCTGCTGCCGCTCCTCGAGGAGGGCGACATCGTCATCGACGCGGGCAACGCCCACTTCCCGGACACGATCCGCCGCGAGAAGGCCCTGCGCGAGCGCGGCTTCCACTTCGTCGGCACCGGCGTCTCCGGCGGCGAGGAGGGCGCGCTCAACGGCCCGTCGATCATGCCCGGCGGCACGGCCGAGTCGTACAAGTGGCTGGGCCCGATCCTCGAGGACATCTCGGCCAAGGTCGACGGCGTCCCCTGCTGCACGTATGTCGGCCCCGACGGCGCCGGCCACTTCGTGAAGATGGTGCACAACGGCATCGAGTACGCCGACATGCAGCTCATCGCCGAGGCGTACGACCTGCTGCGCCAGGGCCTGGGTGCCTCGGCCAAGGAGATCGGCGAGATCTTCGCGCAGTGGAACACGGGCGACCTCGAGTCGTTCCTCATCGAGATCACGGCCGACGTGCTGCAGCACGTCGACGCCGAGACCGGCAAGGCGTTCGTCGACGTCATCCTCGACCAGGCGGAGCAGAAGGGCACCGGCCGCTGGACGGTGCAGAACGGCCTCGACCTGGGCGTGCCGATCACGGGCATCGCCGAGGCCACGTTCGCCCGCGCCCTGTCGGGCGGCGTCCCGCAGCGCGAGGCCGGCCGCGCCGTCCTCCCGGCGCAGGCGGAGGCCTGGTCGGTCGAGGACCGCGACGCCTTCATCGAGGACGTGCGCCTGGCCCTCTACGCCTCCAAGGTGGTCGCCTACTCGCAGGGCTTCGACCAGATCGCCGCGGCGTCGGCCGAGAACGGCTGGAACATCGACCGCGGCGCCATGGCCCGCATCTGGCGCGGCGGCTGCATCATCCGCGCCCGGTTCCTCAACCGCATCACCGAGGCCTACGAGCGCGACGCGAACCTGCCGCTGCTGCTCGCCGACCCGTACTTCACCGAGGCGGTCTCGGGCGGCCTCGCCGCGTGGCGCCGCGTCGTCGCCGCGGCAGCCACGCACGGCGTGCCCACGCCGGCGTTCGCCTCCTCGCTGTCGTACTACGACGGCGTGCGCGCCGAGCGCCTGCCCGCCGCGCTGATCCAGGCGCAGCGCGACTTCTTCGGCGCCCACACCTACCGTCGCGTCGACAAGGCCGGCACCTTCCACACCGAGTGGTCGGGCGACCGCACCGAGTCGGAGGCCTGACGGGTGGCGGAAGCCACGAACCTCACGGTCGTCGGCATCGGCGGTGACGTCGGGATCTACGCCCTGTGCCGCGCGTTCCACGAGCGGTACGGGGCCCCGGCGGTCGTGCTCTCGTCTGTCGCGACGCGGGTCATGGCGCGGTCGTCGTTCGTCGAGAACGTCGTCGTGCCGCAGCTCAACGACGTCGAGACGCTGCTGACGGCGCTCGAGGAGCAGGCCCGGCGCCTGACCGGGCGCACGCTGGTGCTGCTGACCAACTCGGACTGGCACGTGCACACCCTGGTCGAGCACCGGGAGCGCCTGGAGGCCGCCGGGTACGTCGTGCAGTACCCCAGCGCGGACGTGCTGGCGCGGGTGTCCACCAAGGAGGGCTTCGCGCAGGTCTGCGAGAAGCTCGGCATCCCGACGCCGCGCACCGTGCCGGTCGACGTCGCCGCGCTGACCGCGGAGGGCGGCCGGGCGGCCGTCCCCGCGGCGGTCGCGGCGGCCGGCGTGCTGACCTACCCGGTCATCGCCAAGCCGTCCGACTCCTCGGAGTGGTTCGCGGTGTCGTTCCCCGGCAAGCGCAAGATCCACGCGCTCACGGAGCCCGAGCAGCTGTCCACGCTGCTGGGGCACCTGGTCGACGCCGGCTACCCGGGCACCCTGCTGGTCCAGGAGTACATCCCCGGCGACGAGACGCAGCAGCGGTCGCTGACCGCCTACCGCGACTCGAACGGGCAGGTCACGCTGCTGGCCACGGGCCGGGTGCTGCTCGAGGAGCACACCCCGGGCACGCTCGGCATCCCGGCGGCCATCCTCGTGGAGCCGTACGACGACGCCATGGAGGCCGCCACCCGGTTCCTCGACGAGGTCGGGTACGTGGGCTTCGCGAACTTCGACTTCAAGCGCGACCGCCGCGACGGGCGGCACGTGTTCTTCGAGGTCAACCCGCGCGTCGGCCGCAACAACTGGTACGTCACCGCGGGCGGCGCCAGCACCGCGCAGGTGCTGGTCCAGGACGCCGTGCTCGGCCAGAGCGCGCCGCTCGTGACCGCCACCACCGAGGTGCTGTACTCCGTGGTGCCGTTCGGCCTGCTCAAGCGCTACATCCTCGACCCCGCGCTGCTCGCACGGCTCGAGGCGGTCAAGGCGCGCGGCGGCCTGGTCAACCCCCTCAAGTACGCCGCCGACTCCGGCCTGGGGCGCCGACTGGTGGTCGAGGGCATCACGCAGAACTACCGTCGCAAGTACGCCCAGTACTACCCGCGCCCCGAGACGGACTGAGAGGCCCCGCGACGTGACAACCGTGACCGAGGTTCTCGACCGGGCGGCGTGGGACGCCGACGTGCTCGCGACGGGCGGCCACCCGCTGCAGCTCTGGGGCTGGGGCGAGGTCAAGGGACTGGGCGAGTGGACGCCGCGCCGCCTGCGGGTGGCGGGCGACGACGGGTCGACGCTCGGCGTCGCCCAGGTGCTGGTGCGCCACCTGCCCACGCCGTTCAAGGCGCTCAGCTACGTGCCGCGCGGCCCCGCCGTGGGGCCGGACGGCATCGGGTCCGACGCCGACCGCACCGCCGTGACCCGGGCCGTCGTCGAGTGGTGCTCCGCGAACGTCGGCGGGATCGGCGTCAGCCTGGAGCCCGACTGGGACAAGGGCACCCCGCTCTCCGGGGTGAACGTCCGCCAGGCGCGCAACACGATCCTGTACCCGTCGACGCTGATCCTGGACCTCACGCGCACGCCCGAGGACCTCATGGCCGACATGGGGCGCACCACGCGCGCCGACGTCCGCAAGGGCGGCCGCGGGGTGGAGATCCGGCGGGTCACCGACGACGCCGAGGTCGACGCCGTGATCGCCCTGTACCGCGTCTCGGCCGCCCACGCCGGCTTCGCGCTGCACGACGACGACTACTACCGCACGATCCACCGCGAGCTCGGCGACGCGTCGATGCTGGTGGCGGCGTTCCAGGAGGGCGAGCCGTGCTCGTTCGTCTGGAACGTCAACTCGGCGACCACGTCGTTCGAGCTCTACGGCGGCGTGAACGACGCCGGCCGCAAGGCCCGTGCCAACGCCCCCGTGAAGTGGCATGCGGTGCAGCTCGCCCAGCAGGCGGGCCTGCGCCGGTACGACATGAACGGGCTGCTCAACGACGGGATCAGCGAGTTCAAGCGGTCCTTCGCCAAGCACGAGGACGAGCTGGTCGGCACGCTCGACGTGCCGCTCAACGGAGCCCTGTACGCGCTGTGGGAGCGGGGGCTCCCCGCGGCGAAGCAGGTCGTGCGCAAGCTCCGCTCGCGCTGACCGCGCACCCTTCCGACGGCGCCTGCTGAGGACCTCTCAGCGGCGCCGTCGGCGCGCGTGCCGGGGGTTGTAGGGCGCGCCGGTGGGTTGCTGCCCGCCGGGGCGGCCGTGCGCGGGCCGGCGCGCGTCCTGCGCGGACCGGGCGGGGGCGGCCGGCGCGGCGGGGGCCGCAGCGGGCGCCGCGGCCGCGGCCGCCGGAGCCTTGCGCGCCAGGCCCAGCCGGCGCAGCACGGGCCGCAGCGCGTCGTCGACCTCGCGCACGCGCAGGGCCCGCAGCAGCACGAAGTACACCCCGAGCATCACGGTGGCGCCGACCGCGGTGACGAGCAGCGCGTGCACCCACGTGAGCTCCTCGCTCGCGCGCAGCAGGCGGGCCACGCCCAGGCCCGCCGCGGCGGCGACCACGGCGGCCATCGCGCAGCGGACGTACACGCGCAGCACGCGCGGGCCGTCGATCCCCTGGAGCTTCTCCGTCATGCCGCGGATGCGCAGCAGCACGGAGACCCAGGTGGACAGCGAGTACGCGCCCGCGGCGGCGATGGTCCAGTAGCGGGCGTCGAGCGTGGCCGCGGCGACCGCGATGGCCGCGGCCATCGACGCCGTGGCGAAGATCTGGATGACGAAGATGCTGCGGCCGTCCTCGAACGCGAAGTACATGCGCTTGACCATGACGGTGGCGCCGAGCGCGACGAGGCCCACGGAGAGCGCCTGGAGCACGGGCGCGGCGGCGTCCACGTTGGCGGGCGCGAGCGTGGGGAGCAGCGACTTCAGCACGGGCCGGGCGAACACGATCATCACGGCGGCCGAGATGATGGAGAAGATGCCCGCCGAGCGCAGGCCTGTGGACATGGCGCTGCGGACGCCGTCGAGGTCGCGCACGGCGGCGGCCATGCTCATGCGCGGGAACAGCGCGGTGATGATCGAGACGATCACGAGCGAGTGCGGCAGCAGGTAGATGGTCAGCGCGTTGCTGAAGATGGCGTTACCGGCGATCCCCGGCCCCGACTCACCGGCGGCCGAGGTGACGTTCTTCAGGTAGATGAGGCCCACCTGCTCGAGCGCCACGGCGGCCAGGGTCCACCCGACCACCTTGCCCGCGGAGCGCAGGCCGATGCCGCGCATCCCGAAGCGCAGCGTCCACTTGAACCCGCCGCGCCGCAGCGCCACGAGCAGGATCGCGGACTGCGCGGCGATGCCGAGGGTCGCGGTGCCGGCCAGCAGCACCGTCTGGGCCGTCGTCCACGTCGCCACCTCGATCGGGTGGTGCGGGCTGGACCGGCCCCAGATGGCGATGAACGCGCCGAAGCCGATCACCGAGACGATGTTGTTCGCCATGGGCGCCCAGCCCGTCGCGGCGAACTGGCCGCGCGCGTTCAGCACCTCGCCGAGCACCGAGAACAGGCCGTAGAACAGCACCTGGGGGATGCACCAGAGCCCGAACACGACGGCGAGCGCGCGCGCCTCAGGTGACCAGTCGCCCGAGAGGGTCAGCATCCGGATGAGCAGGGGAGCGGCGGCCACGAGGATCGCCGTGCCGATCACCAGCGCGGCCGTGGCGATCGTCAGCAGCTTGTCGAGGCGCTCCTGGGCGTCGTGCGCCTTGATGGCCTGCATGATCTGCGGCATCAGCACGGCCTGCAGCACGCCGGCCGCGAGCAGCGCGAACAGCATGTTGGGCAGCGTGTTGGCGATGTCGAACGCGTTGGCGACCGTGCCGGTCACGCCGATCGCGGCGACCAGCAGGATCTGGCGCACCTGCCCGGACATGCGGGAGGCGAACGTGCCGATGGTGAGGATCAGCGAGTTGCGCCCGAGGCTGCCGGACTTCGCGGGCGCCAGGGGCGCGGCCTGCGCCGTCGGCGACGACGGGGTCGCCGCGGGCGCGACCGGCGCCTCGACCTGGGCCGGCGGAGCCGACGCCGCGTACGCGGACGCCAGCATCGCAGCGGTGACCATGTCGATCTCGCCGGTCATGTCGATCGTCCGAGCACCGAACTCTCTCGGGTCGATCGGTCTGCTGCGAATAGTCCTGCGCTCGGTCATCCCTGCCCTTCCGGGCGGTCCTCCCGCCTCACCATGTGCCCTGACACTCTAAAGGTGTGTGCTCAGCCCACCTCGGACGTGCCCGCGTACAGATGCAGGACGGGCACGTGGAGCACGTCGCGGGCGCGCGACGCCCAGTCGGCGTGGAACGTGTCGGGCAGCGCGTGCGGGTAGGTGACCACCACGACCTCGCGGATGCCACCGGCGCCGACGGCCGTCTGGAGAGCCGGCAGCGGGTCGTCGGCCGTGACGTCGCCGTCGACCGGCATCCCCGCGGCGCGCAGCCCCGCGAGGCTCGTGGCCAGCTTCTCGGCGGCGGTGGCCGTCGCGGCGGCCGGGTCGGGGCGGTGTCCCGTCAGGTCGGCCCAGGCCTGGCGCAGCTCGCCCGACCCGACGTGGTCGACGATCGACGCCAGCAGGTGGCGGTCGGTCCGCGCGGGCACCAGCAGCCGGAAGGCGACGGGGTCGGGCACGCCGTCGCCGTCGGGGTCGCGGTAGATGTCCAGCACGTGCTCGACGTCGTCGGCGCTGAGGGCCGCCTCGGTGAGGACCAGGACGACGTCGGACGATGGTTCGGTGCTCATGCGGCGAACCTAGCCGCTGCACGGCCCGACGGCACGGAGACCTGTCGCTGCGGCGCGGGGACCACCCACCGGGCCAGGAGCGTGCCCGTCGCGGGGGCGTGCAGCAGGTGCGCCAGGCCCGCCCCGCGAGGCGGCACGGCGGGCACGTCGCCGTCCGCGCCGCCGGACACGATGCGGCCCGGACCCGGGCCCACCAGCAACGGAGCCGTGGTCACGCACAGCTCGTCGACCAGGCCGGCGTCCAGCAGGTCCGCCAGCAGGTGCGGGCCGCCCTCGCACAGCACGCGGCGCAGGCCGCGCCTCGCGAGCGCCGCCAGCCCGGCCGCGAGGTCGACGCCGCCCCCGTCCTCGGCGGCGGGGACGACGATCACGCGGTCGTCGGGCAGGGCCGCGCGCGCCGCGGGGGCGCCCCGCTCGCCCGTGATGACGAGCGGCGGCCGCTCGGCCTGGCCGAGCAGCGGCGGCACGTCCCCGCTGCGAGTCACGAGCGCGAGCTCGAGCGGCGCCTCGGCGAAGCCCTCCAGGCCGTCGGGCCGGCCGAGCTGCGTGTACTGCTCCGCCCGCGCGGTGCCCGCACCCACGACGACGACGTCGGCGAGCGCCCGCAGCACACGGAAGACCCGCCAGTCGGCGTCGTCGTTGATCGACCCGGACACGTGGTCCGCGCCCCAGGCCCCGCCGTCCACGGAGGCGATCATGTTCGCCCGCACCACCCCTGGGGCGTGCGCGTAGAGGGCCAGGAGGTCGGGCTCGGCGTCGTCCGGCGGGACCGGGCGCGCGTCGGGGACCAGCAGGTTCAGGGTGGGCAGGGGCATGCGGGCAGTGTCCCACCTCACACCGGGGAACGTGCTGACGGCGCGTAGCCTTGTTCCCCGTGACGAGCGCCACCCGGACCCCCCAGGCCCCGCCGTCGGCGTCGCTGACGGCGGTCCGCCCCGCGGCCTCGCCCCAGCGCCTCCTGGTCGACCTGGTGCCTCCGCGCCACTTCGCCGAAGCGCGCTTCTCGACCTACCGCGCCAACGCCGCCTTCCCCTCGCAGGCCGCCACCGTGGTGCGGCTCGAGGCGGTCGCGCAGCAGGTGGCCGCCCCCGCCAAGGGGCGCGGGCTGTTCGGCTCCCGCAAGCGCGCCGCGGCCCCCGCCGTCTACCTCGACGGCGGGTTCGGCGTCGGCAAGACGCACCTGCTCGCCTCGCTCGCCGACGCCGTCGGCGTCGAGCACACCGCCTACGGCACGTTCGTCGAGTACACCAACCTGGTCGGCGCGCTCGGCTTCCAGAACACCGTCGCGGCGCTCGCGGCCAAGAAGCTCGTGTGCATCGACGAGTTCGAGCTCGACGACGCCGGCGACACCACTCTCATGAGCCGCCTGCTGCGCGAGCTGACCGACCGGGGCGTCGCCCTGGCCGCCACGAGCAACACGCTGCCGGAGGCGCTCGGCGAGGGCCGGTTCGCCGCCGAGGACTTCCTGCGCGAGATCCAGGCGCTCTCCGCCCGCTTCGAGGTGCTGCGCGTCGACGGCGACGACTACCGCCACCGCGCCGTCGTCACGGACGCGAAGCCGCTGCCCGCCGCCGTCGTCGAGGCCGTCGCCGCCGCGCGACCCGACGCGACCCTGGACCGCTTTGGCGCCCTGCTCGACCACCTCGCCACGGTGCACCCGAGCCGCTACGGCGCGCTGCTCGACGGCGTGGGGCTGGTCGCGCTGACCGACGTCGAGCCGATCACGCGGCAGGAGGTGGCGCTGCGGCTCGTCGTGCTGGTGGACCGTCTGTACGACCGCGACGTGCCGGTGCTGCTCGCGGGCGCGGGGGAGCGGGCGCTGTTCACCGACGAGATGCTGCGCGGCGGCTACCGCAAGAAGTACTTCCGCGCGCTGTCCCGCCTGGGCGCGCTGGCCGAGGACGGGCGCGCGCTCGCCGTCTGAGCGGGTTCAGCTCTCGGCGAGCAGCCGCTTCTGTTCCTCGACGTCGAAGTCCGCGGGCGGCCAGCCCAGGTCGAGCGAGCGCAGCGCGGCCAGCAGCAGCTCCGAGACGGCGAGCCGGGAGAACCACTTCTTGTCGGCGGGGACCACGTGCCAGGGCGCGACGTCGGTCGAGGTCCGCTCGAGCAGCTCCTGGTAGGCGTCGAGGTAGGCGCCGAACTGCCTGCGGGCCTTGAGGTCGGCGGGGTTGTACTTCCAGTACTTGTCGGGCCGCTCCAGCCGCTGGGTGAGCCGCTTCTTCTGCTCGTCGCGGGACACCATGAGCGCGACCTTGATGATCGTGGTGCCCGACGCCGCGACCTCCGCCTCGAACTCGTTGATCTCGTCGTAGTGGGCGCGCCACGTCTCCTCGGGCTCCAGCTCGTCGACGCGCACCACGAGCACCTGCTCGTAGTGCGACCGGTCGAACACGCCGATCATGCCGGGCGTGGGCAGGGCGTTGCGGATGCGCCACAGGTACCCCTTGGCGGCCTCTTTCTCCGTGGGCACACCGAACGCGCGGTGCGCGACGCCCTGCGGGTCCACGAGCCCGACGACGTGCCGCACGATGCCGCCCTTCCCGGCGGTGTCCAGGCCCTGGAGCACCAGCAGCACCGACCGGCTGCCGCCCGAGCGACCCTCCGCGAACAGGCGTTCCTGCAGGTCGTCGAGCTCTGCGGCGTGCGCGGCGACGAGCGCTTCGCCGTCGCCCTTGTTCCCGTCGTAGCCGGGGGTGCTGTTGCAGTCCAGGTCGTGCACGTCCAGCCCGGGGTGCCAGCGCAGGTCGCGCTCGGGGGAGTCGTGCCACATCTTCTCGAGGTCGCGCAGAGCGTCGTCGTCGGCCGTGCGCTCGAGGTCGTGCCTGGTGTGCCGTCCGCTCATCGCTCTCGTCACCTCTCGAAGGTGCAGGTCACACGCCTAGAGGCCTGTCGCGCGAGCGTAGCGCGGGCGCGTCACACCTGCGCGCTCAGCACGGCTGTGGTGCTCGCGGGGAGGGTCAGCACGTCGTCGGCGACGGCTGCTCCCGCGGACCACGCGGCCGCGGCGCTCCACGTGCCCGGCGCACCCGGGAGCGCGGAGAGCGGCAGGCGCACGTCGTGTGCCCCGGGAGCGACGACGACGGCGGTGCGTCCCCGCCGCGCGACGAGCGCGCCGTGCAGCTCGCCCAGCTCGACGCCGAGCGCCAGGTCGCCGGCGGTCGCTGCCCGCAGGCGGGCGAGCTCGGCGCACCACGCGATCAGCCGCCGGTCGCCGGCGTCGTGCGAGCCGACGGGCACGTGCCCGACGTCGAGCACCAGGGGCGTGCCCGCGAGCAGCGCGAACGCGAGCACGCTCGCGCGGGTGTCGAGACCGCGTGGGCCGACGGGGACCGCGCCACGGGACCACGGCATGGCGACGCGCGCGCCCGGCAGCCGGGTGAGGTCGCCCACCACGATCGACGCGGCCCGGGGCGCGAGCGGGTGGGGCCCGCGCGCCCACCGCTCCGCCCGCAGCGGCAGCCGGGCGGTCGGGGTGAGGGTGCGCGCCAGGCGGCCCATCTCGCCGAGCGCGACCGGGTCAGGGCCTTCCTCGGTGAGCACGCGCCCCAGCAGGCCCGTGAGCCGGTCGGAGCGGCCCGGGCCGTCCACGAACAGCGCCAGGGCGCGGCCCGTGCGGTCGGCCGCGGCGAGCGTCGCGTTCGCGAGGTCGGTGAGGAACGTGCTCGACGTGCGGTGCGTGAGGGCCTCGACGTCGAGCGACAGGGCGTCGACGTGCAGCTCCTCGAACCAGCGCAGCGCGTCGGCGACCAGGAAGTCGCGCACGCCCCGGTTGCCCGGTCCGTCGAGGTTGAGGTGCCCGCCGGTCGCGTAGGGGCCGAAGCGGTCGAGTCCCAGGCGAGGCGTCGCAGCCCACCGGTGCGGGGGAGTCAGCGCGACGGCCAGCCCCTGGGCGTGCGCGGCGTCGACGAACCGGGCCAGCGCGCGGCTCCCGCCCAGCGGCCCGTGCACGGCGAACAGCCGGACCCCGGCGGCGGGGCCGGTCGCGGGGTCGTAGGCGGCGAGCGGTGCCAGCTCGACGCCCTGCGCGCCGCACGCGACGACGTCGGGCAGCAGGTCGATCGCGGCGTCGAGCGTGCCGGCGGGGGTCGCCGTGGCGATGTCGAGGTGGAGCAGCACGCCGCCGCTGAGGTCCGGCGGCTGCCACGCGTCGTCGGTCCAGCCGGTGAGCGGCTGCGGCACCTCCGACAGCCCGTCGACGCCGTCGGGGAAGCAGGACCCGGCCGGGTCGGCGACGGGCGGGGCGCCGTCGACGGAGAAGCCGAACATCGTGCCGGGCTCGAGCTCGGCGTCCGCGCCCCAGAAGCCGGGTCGCTCCGCCCCGACCAGCCGCATGGGGTGGCGTCCCGCGCCGTCGGGCCCCACCACGACGACGTCGACGGTGTGGGCTGCGGGCGCCCACACGATGGGGCGCGTCCCGGGCCAGGTGGTGATCGGTCCGGGCTCGGGAGGTCGTGACCCGGTGCGCACGCTGGTCACCCTAGACGTCGGCCTCGCTCGCGCGCGTCGCACCACGGAGGCGCCGCTCCGACGGACGTGTGAGGACCACCACACTGCGGCTCTCGACCACGAGCGTCGTGCCGGCGTCGTGGGTGGCGCCCTCGGGGGTCGAGCCGTCGGTGTCCAGCACGGTGGTCCACTGCGGCCCGTACGCGGCCGGTGGCAGCACGAAGTCGAGCGGGTCCGCGTGCGCGTTGAACAGGAGCAGGAACGCGTCGTCCACCAGCACGGCGCCGCGGCGGTCGACCTCGGGCATCGCGTCGCCGTTGAGGAACACCATGAGCGAGCGCGCGAACCCGTTGGCCCAGTCCGTGCCGTCCATGCGGGCACCGGTGAGGTCGAGCCAGTCGATCTCGGGCAGCTCGGCGTCGCCGCCGTCGGCCGCGGGGGACTCGAGCCCGGCGCCCGCCCCGGCGAAGAACGCGCGCCGGTGCAGCACCGGGTGGTCGAGCCGCAGGCGCACCAGGCGGCGGGTGAACTGCAGCAGGGCGGAGTCCTCGGGCGTGAGGTCCCAGTCCACCCACGTCGTCTCGTTGTCCTGGGCGTAGCCGTTGTTGTTGCCGCGCTGGGTGCGGCCCAGCTCGTCGCCGTGCGCGATCATCGGCACGCCCTGGCTCAGCAGCAGGGTGGTGAGAAAGTTGCGGCGCTGGCGGTGGCGCAGCGCCAGGATCGCCGGGTCGTCCGTGGGGCCCTCGACGCCGCAGTTCCAGGACCGGTTGTGGCTCTCGCCGTCGTTGTTGTCCTCGCCGTTGGCCTCGTTGTGCTTGTCGTCGTAGCTCACCAGGTCGTCGAGGGTGAACCCGTCGTGCGCCACCACGAAGTTGATGCTCGCGATGGGCTTGCGGCCGGTGTGCTCGTAGAGGTCGGACGACCCGGTCAGCCGCGACGCGAACTCGGGCAGCGTGGCCGGCTCGCCCCGCCAGAAGTCGCGCACGGTGTCGCGGTAGCGCCCGTTCCACTCGGTCCACAGCGGCGGGAACCCGCCCACCTGGTAGCCGCCGTCGCCCAGGTCCCACGGCTCCGCGATGAGCTTGACCTGGGAGATCACCGGGTCCTGGTGCACGATGTCGAAGAACGCGGACAGGCGGTCGACCTCGTGGAACTGCCGGGCGAGCGTCGCGGCGAGGTCGAACCGGAACCCGTCGACGTGCATCTCCTCGACCCAGTACCGCAGCGAGTCCATGATCAGCTGCAGCACCGCGGGGGAGCGCATGAGCAGCGAGTTGCCCGTGCCGGTCGTGTCGAAGTAGTGGGCGGCGTCGTCGTCGACCAGGCGGTAGTACGCGGCGTTGTCGATGCCCTTGAAGCTCAGCGTGGGGCCCAGGTGGTTGCCCTCGGCGGTGTGGTTGTAGACGACGTCGAGGATCACCTCGATGCCGGCCTCGTGCAGCGCCTTGACCATGGCCTTGAACTCGAGCACCTGCTGCCCGCGCGTGCCGTAGGCGGCGTAGCCGTTGTGCGGGGCGAAGAACCCGATCGTGTTGTAGCCCCAGTAGTTCGCCAGGCCCTTGGCCTGCAGCGACACGTCCTGCACGAACTGGTGCACGGGCATGAGCTCGACCGCGGTGACGCCCAGCCGCTTCAGGTGGTCCACCACCGCCGGGTGCCCCATGCCGGCGTACGTGCCTCGCAGCTCCTCGGGCACGTCCGGGTGCAGCATCGTCATGCCCTTGACGTGCGCCTCGTAGAGCACGGTGTCGTGGTAGTCGATCTGCGGCGGCCGGTCGTGCCCCCAGTCGAAGAACGGGTTCACGACGACGGACGTCAGCGTGTGCGGCGCCGAGTCGGTGCCGCTGGGCGCCAGCCCCGTCACGGCCACGGACGTGTCGTCGAACGGGTAGGAGAACAGCGAGGCGTCGCCGTCCACCTGCCCGTCGATCGCCTTGGCGTACGGGTCGAGCAGCAGCTTCGTGGGGTCGCACCGGTGGCCCGACGCGGGCTCCCACGGCCCGTGCACGCGGTACCCGTACCGCTGGCCCGGCCCGACGCCGGGCAGGAACACGTGGAACACGTGGGCGTCGACCTCGTGCAGGTCGACCCGCCTCTCGCCGCGGACGTCGTCGATCAGGCACAGCTCCACGCGGTCCGCCACCGACGAGAAGATGGCGAAGTTGGTGCCGGTGCCGTCGAACGTCGCGCCGAGCGGGTAGGGGCGTCCTGGCCAGGTCTGCATGCTGACGATCCTCACAGACGCCCAGCGCCGGGGCTAGAGGCCACGCGACGTGCGCGTTCGGTCCGGGTGCGTGCCTGGGCGCCGCGCTTGCACCACAATGGCGGCATGAGCGACCGCGCGATGAGCATGCAGAACGAGCCCGACGTGGCCGACGACGCGAACGAGCGCGCCAAGCGCCTGCGCGACGAGGCGGCGGCCGTGGGTGGGCGAATCGCCCTGCCGCGCCCCGACCGTGACCCGGCCGCGTCCCCGCGCTCCGGGGGCGACGCGAGCAAGGCCCCGACGTCGTTGTCCGCCGTCGAGCTGCACCCCATCGAGGGTGACTCCAGCGGCCGGACCTGGGACGACCCCGAAGAGCTCTGAGTCCCTGCCGCGGGGCCCCTACCGCGGTCGCCGGTCCGTGCCGACCGGGATCAGCCGCGGCATCCCCGCCGGCGCCACCTCGCTGAGCGCGAGGTAGCGGGCCTCGGCGCGGTGCAGGCGGATGTGCTCGTCCAGCGTCCACTCGGGGCCGTTGGTGAGCACCATGCCGCAGGAGCAGTCGATCTCGAACCCGCCGCCGGGCCGGCGCCGCAGCTCGCCCACGGTCACGTGGGACGCGCGCGCCGCGTTCTTGGCCCGGTGCATCGCGGCGCTGACGCCAGCCTGTCTGTCCACGCGCAGGACTCTACGGCGGGACCGGCCGCGGGTCAGTGCGTGTGCGCGATGCCGAGCTCGTGGAGGCGCTCGTGCTCCTCGCGCTCTCGCATCCGCGCGGCGATGCGCGCCTTGACCTCCTCGCGCCGCAGGGGCGGCACCGTGCGCGGCGGCACCTTGCGCTCGGGCAGCTCGGCCAGCAGCGCGTCCACGATGGCGGCGATCTGCTCGGTGGCCCGCTCGCACGGCTCCCGCGTGGCCGGGCCGGCCTTGCTCTGCACGCCGGTCACCTTGCGGACGAACTGCTCCGCCGCGGCGCGGATCTCCTCGTCGGTGGCGGGCGGCTCGAGCCCGCGCAGGGTGGTGATGTTGCGGCACATGCTCCCGACGCTACGCCCCGCCCACGCCTGCCCGCCGTCATGCGAGCCACCCGGCTCCGCGCGAGGCTGGACGCGAGAGGAGCGGACGATGCCCAAGACGACCCGGAGCGGTGAGCCGCGCCGCAGCGAGCTTCCGTCGACGCTGCAGCGCTCGGACGAGAAGGCGCAGCGGACGTTCGCCGAGGCCCACGACGCCGCGATGACGCAGTACCACGACGAGCAGCGGGCGCACCGCGTCGCGTACGCGGCGCTCAAGAACACGCACGAGAAGGTGGGCGACCACTGGCGTCCCAAGGGGCGGTCTGGCCCGTCCGACGCCCAGGCCGAGGGCGGCGTGCGCACCCGGCGCAAGACGGCGGGCGGCGTGGACGCCAACGCCTCGAAGGCCCACCTCTACCAGGTGGCCCGCGAGCTGCACGTGCCGGGCCGCTCGACCATGAGCAAGGGGGAGCTGGTCAGCGCGATCCAGAAGGCCAACGACAGGAAGTCGCGCCAGGCCCGCGGCTGAGAGCAACGAAAACCCCCAGGTCGATGACCTGGGGGTTTCATGTCGGTGGGCGATACAAGGATCGAACTTGTGACCTCTTCCGTGTCAGGGAAGCGCGCTACCGCTGCGCCAATCGCCCGAAGGCTTGCCTGAAACGTCCGGAGACCGATTCGAGGCGAACCGAGAGCGGATGACGGGACTCGAACCCGCGACCCTCACCTTGGCAAGGTGATGCTCTACCAACTGAGCCACATCCGCAGAACCTTCTGCTCGAGGTTTCCCTCGGCGTCCGGCACCTCCGGAACTCTAGACGACGGGCGGCCGGAAGGTCCAATCACAGCGGTGTGACCTGGTTCTCTGGCGCGGATCGCGTCGCGGTCGTGCGCGCCCGACGACGTCACTCCGGCTGGCACACGGGGCAGAAGTAGACGTTGCCGCCCAGGTACGCCGTGCGCACGATGCCACTGCCACACACGGGGCAGGGCCGCTCGAGCGTCTTCGCAGACAGGAGGGTCGCGTACCCACCGGGACGGTCGAACAGGTCGCGCTCGGTGTCCCGCCCGCCGCCGTCGGTCATGGCCGTGAGCACGTCGACGACGGCACGGTGCAGACGCACCAGGTCGGCGTCGTCAAGCGTGCGGACCTTGCGCCGCGGGTGCACGCCGGCGGTGAACAGGACGTCCTGGAGGCAGCCGTTGCCCAGCCCGGGGATGCGCTGCTCGGTGGCCAGCAGCGCCTTGGCTGACAGCGCGGGGCGCGCCTCGGCGGCGAGGGCCCGCAGGTGGGCGACCGTGAACGCGCCCGTCAGGGGCGACGGGGCCGTGCGTGCGGCGTCGTAGTAGGGGTCGTCGTCCCACTCGGGGTCGGGGAGCAGCAGGATGCCGGCATACATCTGGACGGTCGTGACGAGCGCCCTGCCGTCGTCGAGCTCGCAGAGCAGCTGGTGCTTGGCGGGGCGGGCCGCGCCCGCGTCGACCAGGCGGACGCGCGCACCGTCGAAGAAGGCAAGGTTCCAGTCGTCGGTCGCGAGCTCGAGATAGCCCGCCGACGACGTCGCACCCGTGATCCGCTGACCGGTCAGGCGCGGGCCGTACGTCGACGGGTCGCCCGTGTAGAACGCGAAGCCGTGCGGGCTCGATCCGGCGACAGCGGAGACGATCTCGCGGCCGACGAGCGTGTCGCGTGCCTGGCGGGCGAGCGTCGCCGCCTCGGGGATCTCGAGCATGGGGGCAGGCTACGAGCCGGCCTCGCGGTGCGCGCCGGCTGCGGCGCGAGTGCGAGGGGAGCGTGGCGGGACGGGGCGGTCCGGGAAAGCCGAAAGGCCGCTCCGGATTGCTCCGAAACGGCCTCTGACCTGCTAAGACGTGCTGGTGGGCGATACTGGGATCGAACCAGTGACCTCTTCCGTGTCAGGGAAGCGCGCTACCGCTGCGCCAATCGCCCGTACCTGATTGCTCAGGACGCGAGGTGGGTACGGGATTCGAACCCGTGTGTACGGCTTTGCAGGCCGCTGCCTCGCCTCTCGGCCAACCCACCTTGAGACGTGCTCTCCCGACCTGCCGGAGCAGAAAGGGAGTGGGCCTCCGAGCGGATGACGGGACTCGAACCCGCGACCCTCACCTTGGCAAGGTGATGCTCTACCAACTGAGCCACATCCGCGCGGCCGGGCACTTGGGGGTGACCCCCGGGCGTCCGGCGCGTACCGAACACTAGTTGAGATTCGGCGCGATCGTCCAATCGCCGCCGCGGACGGGGAGGTCAGTAGCGTTCTCCTGTGCCTCCCTCGCCGTCCTGGGCCCGGTTCGCGGGCCGCGTCGCCACCGACGCGGTCGAGTGTGTCGACATCGCCCGCGAGCCCGAGAAGCTGCGCTCCGGGCTGTGGTTCGTCGTCGTCGACTTCGAGGCCGACCTGGGCGGCGGCACCACGGGACGGCCCGGCCGGGCCCGCGCGTGGCGGTTCGCGCACGTGCGCCAGGAGGCGCCGGAGGCCGGTGCGTCCGACGACGGGCCCGGGTGGGTGGGGCCGGCGTCGGACGCCTGGACGAGCTCGATGGACCAGGCCGCCTACGAGGCTGCGGTGGCGCGCGTGCGCGAGCACGTGCTCGAGGGGGACGTCTACCAGGCCAACGTCTGCCGGGTGCTCGCGGCCCCGTTGCCCCTGCGCCCCGACGGGGCCGAGCCCGACGCAGGGGCGCTCGCGCGCCGGCTGGCCTCGGGCAACCCCGCCCCGTACGCCGCGGCCGTCCACGTGCCGCGGGGCGCCGACGTCGAGCCCGTGTGGGTGGTGTCGGCGTCGCCGGAGCTGTACCTGTCGCTCGACGGCGCCGACCTCTCCTCCGGGCCCATCAAGGGGACCGCGCGCACGCCCGACGGGCTCAGCGACAAGGACCGCGCCGAGAACGTGATGATCACCGACCTGGTGCGCAACGACCTGCAGCACGTGTGCCGGCCGGGCACCGTCGAGGTCAGCGACCTGCTCGCCGTCGAGCACCACCCCGGCCTGGTGCACCTGGTCTCGCGCGTGCACGGCACGCTCGCCGACCCCGGAGCCGCCGACCTCTGGGGGCGCGTGCTGGCCGGGACGTTCCCGCCCGGGTCGGTGTCGGGGGCGCCCAAGTCGTCGGCCCTGCGGATCATCCGCTCGCTGGAGCCGGTCGCGCGCGGGCCGTACTGCGGCGCCGTCGGCTGGGTGGACGGCGACGCCGGCACGGCCGCGCTCGCCGTCGGGATCCGCACGTTCTGGTGGGACGACGGCGTGCTCCGCTTCGGCACCGGCGCGGGCATCACCTGGGGCAGCGACCCCGCCGCCGAGTGGGCGGAGACCGAGCTCAAGGCCGCCCGGCTCGTGGGGCTCGCGTCGTCGCCGCCCCGATGAGTCCGCGGCCGCGACGTCGTCGGACGTGACATGACCATCGTCACCTGCGACCTCGCGACCACCCTCGACGGGTACCCGGCCGGGCCCTCCCAGACGCTCGAGCGGCCCTTCGGGGAGATCGACACCGAGACGCTCCACGCCTGGCACTTCGGGCCTCTCCTGGAGCGGCACCAGGCGGAGGCGGACGCCATCGTCGGCGCGGACGCCTACATCATGGGGCGCAACATGTTCTCGCCCAAGTCGTCCGAGGCCTGGCCCGCCGACTGGATCGGCTGGTGGGGGAACGAGCCGCCGTACCACGCGCCGGTGTTCGTGCTCACGCACTACGAGCACGCTCCGATCGAGCTCGACGGCGGCACCACGTTCCACTTCGTCACCGACGGCCCCGACTCCGCGCTCGCCCAGGCCCGCGCCGTGGCCCCCGCGGACGGCCGTATCTCCGTCGCAGGAGGAGCCAGCACCGTCAACGCCTACCTCGCGGCGGGCGAGATCGACGAGCTGCGCCTCCACGTCGTCCCGTACGCCGCCGGGCTCACCGGCGGGGCGCGCGTGTTCGACGGCGTCGGACCCATCGCCTGGACCGCCGTCACCGGCCGCTGGACCCCCGAGGTCAACCACGTGGTGTACCGACGCTGACCACCCTCCGGCAGACTGGCACGCATGAGCACCGTCGTGTGGGTCAACGGGAAGCTGGTCGACGAGAACGAGAGCACGCTCAGCGCGCTCGACCACGGCATCACCGTGGGCGACGGGGCGTTCGAGACGCTCACCGTCGTGCGCGGGCAGGACTTCGCCCTGACGCGGCACCTGCGCCGGCTGGAACGGTCTCTGGTGGGGCTCGGGCTGGCGCTCTCGGTGGACGACCGCGCGCGGTGCGTCGACGGGGTGGGGGCCGTGCTGGAGACCCTCGGTCCGACTGACGGGCGGCTGCGGATCACCGTGACCTCCGGTATAGGGCCCCTCGGGTCCGGGCGCACCCCCTCGCCCTTCACCGTGGTGGTCGCCGCCACAGACTCCGTCATGGCCGTCGAGAGCCGCAGCGTGCGCTCGCCCTGGGTGCGCAACGAGAGGTCCGCCGTCGCCGGTCTCAAGACCACCTCCTACGCCGAGAACGTGGTGGCGCTCGCCGACGCCGTCGCGCGCGGCGGCGACGAGGCGCTGCTCGCCAACACGCGCGGCGAGCTGTGCGAGGGGACCGGGTCCAACGTGTTCGTCGAGACCGGCGGGGAGCTGCTCACGCCGCCGCTCTCCAGCGGATGCCTCGCCGGGATCACGCGGGAGCTGCTGCTCGAGTGGGGGGCCGAGTCGGGGCTGCCCGTACGGGAGGCAGTGCTGCCGTTCTCGGTGCTCGACCTCGTCGGGTCTGGGGAGGCTCAGCTTGTCGTGACCTCGTCCGGGCGGAACGTGCAGCCCGTGACCTGGCTCGACGGCTCTCCGGTGGGGGTGGGGCCCGTCTCGCTGGCCGCCCGGGAGCTGTTCGCGCGGGTCCAGCGGGAGCGGAACGACCCCTGACCAGGCGCGGACCCGGAACGAGTTTGGAGCACGGTCGGATCGTTGCTAAGGTCGTCCACGCACCGGGCGATTGGCGCAGTGGTAGCGCGCTTCGTTCACACCGAAGAGGTCACTGGTTCGAACCCAGTATCGCCCACCGTGCGAAAGGCCCTCTGACCTGCGCAAACGCGCGGTGCGGAGGGCCTTTCGCGTTGCGGTTCACGGCCGTCTGGACAGCATTTGGACACAAACGCCGGGCATCGTGACTGCCCCGCCAGGCATGTCCATCAACATCCGTGCATCGTCAGGCATGCCAACGTGCTTGACCTGGGATTGAGCACTCGCCGCAGGCCTATGACCTGCGGACACGCGATCGAAGAGCACGACAACGGACGTTTGACCTCTTCGTCTCCGACCGCGAACAGACCGGCCGCGCCGCACCGCTCCAACGGCGGCGACGCTGCTGACACCTGCGGTCAGATGAGCCCTCGACCTTCTTCGCCGCAGGCGAGGCTCGATGAGCGCGGTGTGTGCCCCGGGCTATCGGCCTTGAACATCCCAACTGGCCACCACGCCCACAGCGTGAACGGCATGAGCAAGGCCGATGCGGTCTCCATCCAGCGAGTCCGACTTTGCCGTCGGGCCTGCCTCGTCGGCAGTCGACGAAGTGCTGGACACGATCGAGGCGATGGTCGCGCTGCGGGTCGCTCTGCACGAGGGTGTCGCCGCGACCCTCCAGCGCTTGATTCGCCCGCGCCGTGCAGGCCGCCACGCTCGTCTGAGCCAATCTGCAACGGAGGCCGGTGGACACATCCAAGTGTCCACCGGTCTCGTCCTGTCCAGGGGCATCACCGCAGGCCGCACCGCGGTTGCGGACGCGTGGACGCTTGCGGACGGGTCATCGCGTTGTCATCTCCCAGGACATGGTTGACAGTTCTGTGCCAGGAGATCGTTGACACTTCGCCGCTATGAGGTGTTGACGCTTCTTCCCCAGCGAGCGTTCGGGCATGGACCCCGTCGCGCCGATCGA
>WRHK01000048.1 GCA_009783295.1 Promicromonosporaceae bacterium | reverse complement strand
CGCGCGCACGATGCGCCGCGTGTTGTGGGGGCCGATGCTCGTCGCGGCGTCGGGGTCGAGCCCGGCGAGCTCTGCGTGCAGCACGCGCCGGCCCTCCCGCTCGGCGCGCTCCTCGAGCGCGGCCCGCACGGCGGAGTCCGTGCCGGGGAAGTCCATGTGGTCCAGCAGCGCGCGCACGTACAGCCCGGACCCGCCGACGACGACGGCACGCGCCCCGCGGGCGGCGACCGCGTCGAGGTCGGCCCGGGCGGCGGCCTGGTACCGCGCCACGGACGCGTCCTCGTGCGGGTCGAGCACGTCGAGCTGGTGGTGGGCGATGCCGCGCCTCTCGGCGGGCGGCACCTTGGCGGTGCCGACGTCCATGCCGCGGTAGAGCTGGTAGGCGTCCGCGTTGACGATCTCCGCGGGTGCGGCCGCGGTGCCGAGCGCCTGGGCCAGGTCGAGCGCGAGGTCGGACTTCCCGGTGGCCGTGGGCCCGACGACGGCGACGACGATCACGCGCCCACCGTACGTCGGCGGTGCACGGTCACCCGGTACGTGGCGGGCAGGTGCTCATGGTGGGCGGGCACGTCGGTGACGTCGCTGGTCCACGGGCCGACCGCGGTCAGCTCGGTGAGCACCGCGTCGACGCCGGGCGCGGGGTGGTCCGCGACCACGACGAGCGCGGCCGAGCGCAGCCGTTGCGCCGCCGCGAGCACCACGGCGGTCGGTGCGTCGCCGGGCACCTCGACCACGTCGACCGGGACGGAGGCCGGGTCGCGCCCGGCGTCGGCGAGCACGAGCAGCGCGACGGACGGTCCGGTCGCGGCGTCGGCCTCCCACACCGGGGCGCGGGGCGCGGGCTCGGGGTCGGCGATCCCGGCGGCGGCGAGCGTGGGGCGGAGCCTTCCCGCCCGGGCGACGGGGCCTGTGCCGAGCACGGCGACGGGCCCGGGGCCGGCGTCGTCGAGCGCGCTCACGACCACGTCGCGCACGACGTCGCGCAGCCCGGCGAGCGGGTCGGCCCGCCCTGCGGAGCCCGGCAGGAGCAGCGGTGTGGCGGGGATGACGACGAGGCTCGGCACGCCGCCGACACTAGCCGGGCGAGGCCCACCATGCGGGACGTCACCCGCGGGGCGGACGGCGGGGACGGCGTCGGCCGGTAGTGTGGACGAGGTGAGGTTCTTCGGGTCCCGCCGCGCGAGCGGCTCCGGCTCCACCACGCCCGAGGGCGAGGTCGACGAGCAGGAGCTGCGCGAGAAGATCGAGGGCCTGCTGCTGCGGGTCACGGGCGTCCCGCGCGCCGTCCCCGGCCAGCCCCGCATCGACCCCGACGTCCCCACCCCGCTGTCCCGCGACCGGGTCGCGGCGTGGCTCGAGCGCTCCGGCTTCGCGTACTTCACCGACTCCGACGGCGACCTCGGCGGCCTGTGGCACGGCCGGCTCTTCTACTTCCTGGTGCTCGGCGACCACGACGAGGTGGTCCAGGTGCGCGGGCAGTGGAACCGCGAGGCGACGATCGAGCGGCTCGAGGAGATCCTCGCCGCCTGCAACGAGTGGAACGCCGACCACATCTGGCCCAAGGCGTACGTGCGGGTGCGCGACGACGGCACGGTCGTCGTCTGCGCGGACACCACCGTCGACGTCGAGGCCGGCGTGAACGACGCCCAGCTCGACCAGGTGCTGCAGTGCGGGCTGACCACGGGCTCGATGTTCTTCGACTCCCTGGACGAGGCGTGGCCCGACCCGCTGCGGGAGGCCCCGTGAGGTTCCCGTTCCGCCGCCCCCGCGGCGCGGCGGGACCGGCCGGCCCGGCGGACGTGCCCACGCCCATCACGTCGCAGCGCGTGGGCGACGACCTGGCGCGCCGCGGCTACCGCTTCCGCATCGACGACGACGGCGACGTCACCGGCACCTGGGACGGCAACCGCTTCTGGTTCCTGACGCTGGGCGACCACGACGAGATCCTGCAGGTGCGCGGCCGGTGGGCAGGCACGGTGCCGTCGCGCACGCGCCTGGCGGTGCTCCAGGCGGCGAACGACTGGAACCGCGAGCGCATCTGGCCCAAGGTCTACACGCGCGAGGAGGACGAGGGCCTGGCCCTGTACGCCGAGGTGTCGGTGGACTTCGAGCACGGCGCCACGGACGACCAGCTGGCCGCCACGGTGTCGTGCGGGCTGGTCACCGCGACGCAGTTCTTCGCGTCGCTGAGCACGCTGACCTCGGAGTAACCGATCAGGCCCGCAGGGTCGGCATCCCCAGGGTGACGGGGCCGGCCGGGGCCGGCGTGCCGTGCCCGTGGTGGTCCTCGCCGCCGCCCAGGCGCGTGCGCTCGCGCTCCGCCCAGGCGTCGCCCGAGCGCGTGCGCCGCACCCCGTAGGGCCCGCCCGCGAGCGCCGAGTCGGCGAGCAGGTGGTGCGGGGCGGCGTGCGTGACCTCGACGGTCACGAGGTCGCCGGGGCGCGGCAGGCGCGCGTCGAGCTCGGCCACGGGGGCCAGGCGGGCGTCGTCGAGCGACGTCGGCTCGCCCAGGACGCCGGCGGCCAGCTCCGGCGGGAGCGCGAAGTGCACCAGGCGGTTGTCGGGGGCGCGGCCGGAGACGCGGGCGGTGGCGCCGTCCTTCTTGCCGTGGCCCTCGATGACGAGCAGCTCGAGCGTGCGGCCCACCTGCTTGGCGGCCTCCTGCTCCGAGACGCGCTCCTGGAGCGCGAGGAGCCGCTCGAAGCGCTCCTGGACGACCTCCTTGGGGACCTGGTCCTCCATGGTCGCGGCGGGCGTGCCGGGGCGCGGCGAGTACTGGAACGTGAACGCGGAGGTGAAGCGCGAGGCCTCGACGACGCGCAGGGTCTCGGCGAAGTCCTCCTCGGTCTCCCCCGGGAACCCGACGATCAGGTCGGTGGTGATGGCGGCGTCGGGCATCGCGGCGCGGACGCGCTCGAGGATGCCGAGGAACTTGTCGGACCGGTACGAGCGGCGCATCGCGCGCAGGACCCGGTCGGAGCCGGACTGCAGCGGCATGTGCAGCGACGGCATGACGTTCGGCGTCTGCGCCATCGCCTCGATGACGTCGTCGGTGAACGCGGCCGGGTGCGGGGACGTGAAGCGCACGCGCTCCAGGCCCTCGATCTGGCCGCACGCGCGCAGCAGCTTGGCGAACGCGCCGCGGTCGCCGAACTCCACGCCGTAGGAGTTCACGTTCTGGCCCAGCAGCGTCACCTCGACGGCGCCGGCGTCGACCAGCGCCTGGACCTCGGCGAGGATCTCCCCCGGCCGGCGGTCGCGCTCCTTGCCGCGCAGGTGCGGCACGATGCAGAACGTGCAGGTGTTGTTGCAGCCCACCGAGATGGACACCCACCCGGCGTAGACGCTCTCGCGGCGCGTGGGCAGGGTCGAGGGGAAGACCTGGAGCGACTCGGCGATCTCCACCTCGGCGCGCTCGTTGTGGCGCGCTCGCTCGAGCAGCACGGGCAGGGCGTCGAGGTTGTGCGTCCCGAACACGACGTCGACGTAGGGCGCCTTCGCCACGATCTCGCCGCGGTCCTTCTGGGCCAGGCAGCCGCCGACGGCGATCTGCATGCCCGGCCGCGCCGCCTTGATGCTCGCGAGGTGGCCGAGGTTGCCGTAGAGCCGCGTCGCCGCGTTCTCCCGTACCGCGCAGGTGTTGATGACGACGACGTCGGCCTGGTTGGCGGCGTCGTCCTCCTTGGTGGCGCGGACGTAGCCGGCCTGCTCGAGCATCCCGGCCATGTGCTCGGAGTCGTGGACGTTCATCTGGCAGCCGAGGGTGCGCACGACGTACGTGCGGGGGCCCTGGGCGGGCAGGACTGCGGTGGGTGCGGTGGTCGTGGACATCGTTTCTAGGGTACGGTCCCCAACCCTGGGCACGGAACGCGACCAAGATCGGTCCTGGTCATGACCGATGAGGGAGCGAATCGTGACCGAACCGTAGCCGGACAGCGACGTCCGTGGTCTTTCGCTCGTCACCCAGGGCGGAGATGCTGGACGTCTGATGTGGATTGACGGAAAGGACTCCGCGCCATGGACGAACCCGCACCGGCCCTCGTCGAGCTGAGGGGCGTGAACAAGCACTTCGGCGACCTGCACGTGCTGCGCGACATCGACCTGACCGTCCGCAAGGGCGAGGTCCTCGTCGTCATCGGCCCGTCGGGCTCCGGCAAGTCGACGCTGTGCCGGGCGATCAACCGCCTGGAGACCGTCGACGACGGCGAGATCCTCGTGGACGGCTCGCCCATCCCCGCCGAGGGCAAGGCGCTCGCGCGGCTGCGCACCGAGGTCGGGATGGTGTTCCAGTCGTTCAACCTGTTCGCCCACAAGACGGTGCTCGACAACGTCACCCTCGGGCCGCGCAAGGTGCGCGGCGCGTCGCGCAAGGACGCCGAGGAGGAGGCGCTCACGCTGCTGCGCCGCGTGGGCGTCGAGAACCAGGCGCGCAAGATGCCGGCCCAGCTCTCGGGCGGGCAGCAGCAGCGCGTCGCCATCGCCCGCGCCCTGGCCATGCACCCCAAGGTCATGCTCTTCGACGAGCCGACCTCCGCCCTGGACCCGGAGATGGTGCAGGAGGTGCTCGACGCGATGGTCGCCCTCGCCAAGGAGGGCATGACCATGATCGTGGTCACCCACGAGATGGGCTTCGCCCGCAAGGCCGCCGACCGGGTCGTCTTCATGGCCGACGGCCAGATCGTCGAGGAGTCCGACCCGGACACCTTCTTCACCGCGCCGACGTCGTCGCGGGCCAAGGACTTCCTCTCGAAGATCCTCGTCCACTGAACCCGCAGATCCGCTGACACGGCGTCCGGGGGGACGCAACCAACGAAGGGGACAACATGCGCAAGAAGCTCACCGGCCTGGTCGCCCTGGCGGCCACCGCAGCACTCACCTTGTCGGCCTGTTCCAGCGCCTCCGTCGGCTCGAGCGGGGGTTCGTCCGACGGGGCCGGCAAGTCCATCAAGATCGGCGTGAAGTTCGACCAGCCCGGCCTCGGCTACCAGGACGGCAGCAAGCACACGGGGTTCGACGTCGACGTCGCCACGTACGTCGCCGAGAAGCTCGGCTACAAGCCGAGCCAGATCACGTGGGTCGAGTCGCCCTCGGCCCAGCGCGAGCAGATGCTGCAGAACCACCAGGTCGACATGATCTTCGCGACCTACTCGATCACCGACGCGCGCAAGCAGGTGGTCGACTTCGCCGGGCCGTACTTCGTCGCCGGCCAGGACCTGCTCGTCGCCTCGAACAACACCGACATCACCGGCCCCGAGAGCCTCGAGGGCAAGAACCTGTGCTCCGTCACGGGCTCGACGTCGGCGCAGAAGATCAAGGACCAGTACTCCAAGGGCGTCAACCTGCTCGAGCGCCCGGGCTACGCCGAGTGCGTGACGGCGCTGGTCGCGGGCCAGGTCGACGCCGTGACCACCGACGACATCATCCTTGCCGGCCTCGCCGCGACCCCCGCCAACAAGGGCAAGGTCAAGGTGGTGGGCCACCCGTTCTCGACCGAGAACTACGGCGTCGGGCTGCCCAAGGGCTCCAAGGCCACCTGCGAGAAGGTCAACGCGGCCATCAAGTCGATGATCGACGACGGCACCTGGCAGAAGCTCGTCGACAAGAACACGGCCGGCACCGGGTACACGCCGAACAAGCAGGAGAACCCGCCGGCGCAGGACGCCTGCGCCTGAGCCGTCACCCTTCGGGCGGGCCCGGCCGGCGCAGCGTCGCCGGCCGGGCCTGCCGAGCCTGAAAGGAGCCCACGTGTCGGAGTTCCTCGACATCCTCAAGCACTACGACGTGCTGGGGGCGTTCTGGGTCAACATCCAGCTGACGTTCTGGGGCGCGCTGCTCGCGCTCGTGATCGGCACCGTGCTCGCCGTCATGCGGATCTCGCCGCTCTCGTCGCTCCGGTGGGCCGGGGCGACGTACGTGAACATCGTCCGCAACACGCCACTAACGGTGATCATGACGTTCCTCGTGCTGGCGGTGTGGACGCAGCTCAAGATCAGCCTCGCCCACGACTTCGCCCTCAACTTCTTCCTGTTCGCCGTGGTCGGGCTGGGCGTCTACCACGCAGCCTTCGTCTGCGAGGCGATCCGGTCGGGCGTCAACACGGTGCCCGCCGGGCAGGCCGAGGCCGCGCGCGCGATCGGGCTGCCGTTCCTCGCCGCGGCCCGCATCGTCGTGCTGCCGCAGGCCTTCCGCGGGGCCGTCGCGCCGCTGGGCAACACGCTCATCGCGCTGCTGAAGAACTCGACGGTGGCCGTCGCCGCGTCGGTGGCCACCGAGAGCTCGGGGGCGATGAAGACCATGATCGAGTTCCGGCCCGACTACCTGTGGCCGATCTTCCTGACCTTCGCGGTCGGGTTCGTGGTGCTGGTGATCCCGATCGGGCTCGCCACCACCGGGCTGTCGCGCCGGCTGGCGGTGACCCGGTGAGCACTGTCCTCTTCGACGCGCCCGGGCCACGCGGCCGCCGCCTCATGGTGGGCGGCAACATCGTGGGCGGCATCGTCGTCGCCGGGATCGCGGTCTGGGTGCTGGTGGTGCTGGCCGGCAAGGGACAGCTCTCCCCCGCAATGTGGGGGCCCGCCGTCGACGCGCGGGCCTGGCAGTTCTACTACCTGCCCGGCCTGGAGAACACGCTGCGGGCGGCGGCGTTCGCGACCGTCGGCGCGGTGGTGCTGGGCATCCTGCTCGGCATGGGGCGGCTTGCCCACGCCCGGGCGGTGCGGTGGGTGTGCTCCGTGGTCGTGGAGTTCCTGCGCGCGGTGCCGGTGCTGCTGATGATGCTGTTCCTCAACGCGTTCTTCGGCACCGCCATGAAGGACGTCGTCGCCGACTCCGCGTTCACCGCCGTGGTGGTGGCGCTGGTGCTCTACAACGGGTCGGTGATCGCCGAGCTGGTGCGGTCGGGCGTCGGGAACCTGCCGCGCGGCCAGGCCGAGGCCGGCCTCTCCGTCGGCCTGACTCCGGGCCAGACGCTCCGTTCCGTCCAGCTGCCGCAGGCGCTCATCGCCATGCTGCCCGCCGTGGTGTCCCAGCTGGTCGTGGTGCTCAAGGACTCCGCGCTGGGGCAGATCATCAGCTACGCCGAGCTGCTGCGGTCCGCGCAGATCCTCGCCTCGGGCGGCGGGAACCCGCTCCAGGTGCTGTTCGTCGCGGCGGTGCTCTTCATCCTGCTGAACAACCTGCTCTCGTGGGTGGCGCACCGGCTGGCCCGCCGGCTCTCGGGCCGGACGGCGGGACGCACCCAGGTACCGGTGACCCCGGACGTCGCGGCGCGGCGGACGGTCAGGCCCGCGGCGGCGTGAGCCTGCGCGGCGTGACTACCCGAGGTCTTCGGGCAGGTCGTCCGTGTCCTCGCCCTCCGCGGCGAGCGCGCCCTTGACCGCGGCGAACGCGAGGCCCGGGCCGTAGCCCTTGCGAGCCAGGGCGGACGCCGCCCGCCGGACCCGGGCGTCACGGTCGAGGCCGCGCGTGCGCGCCACGAGCTTGTGCGCCAGCCGCTCGGCCGCCGCGCGCTCGTCCTCGTCGTCGACCTGGTCCAGGGCGTCGGCGGCGGTGTCGTCGTCGATGCCGCGGCGTCGCAGCTCGACGGCGATCGCGCGCCGGGCGAGGCCGCGCTCGGCGTGCCGGGTGCGCACCACCATCTGGGCGTACCCGGCGTCGTCGACCAGGCCCACCTCGTCCAGGCGGTCGAGCACCTGTGCGGCCACGTGCTCGGGGTAGCCCTTGCGGGCCAGCGACTGCTCGAGCTCGCGGCGGCTCTTGGGCGCCGCCGTGAGGGTGCGCAGCACCGTCTCGCGGGCCAGGTCGACCGCCTCGTCGGCGCTGAGCTCGCCCTCCTCGAGGCGCTCCGCGACCGACCTGCGCGGCGCCCGGTCGGCGCCGGCCCCACGACCAGGGCGGCCGCGACGCTTCCCCACGCCGCGACCGCCCTCCGCCTCCATCAGAAGGGCGCCTTCTTGCCCTTGGCACCCGCCTTGGCGGCCGGCGCGGCGACGTCCTCGACGGCGACGGCGGGGGCCTCGACCGTGCCCGCGGCCACGGCGTCCGCCGGGGCGTCGAGCCGCGCGCCGATGCCGAGCTTCTCCTTGATGCGCTTCTCGATCTCGTTGGCGAGGTCGGGGTTGTCGCGCAGGAACTTGCGGGCGTTCTCCTTGCCCTGGCCGAGCTGGTCGCCCTCGTAGGTGAACCACGAGCCGCTCTTGCGGACCAGGCCGTGGTCGACGCCCATGTCGATGAGGCCGCCCTCGCGGGAGATGCCCACGCCGTAGAGGATGTCGAACTCGGCCTGCTTGAAGGGTGGGGCCATCTTGTTCTTGACGACCTTGACGCGCGTGCGGTTGCCGACCGCGTCGGTGCCCTCCTTGAGGGTCTCGATGCGACGGATGTCCATCCGGACCGAGGCGTAGAACTTGAGCGCCTTACCACCCGTGGTCGTCTCCGGCGAGCCGAAGAACACGCCGATCTTCTCGCGGAGCTGGTTGATGAAGATCGCCGTCGTGCCCGAGGAGTTGAGCGCGCCCGTGATCTTGCGGAGCGCCTGGGACATGAGGCGGGCCTGGAGGCCGACGTGGCTGTCGCCCATCTCGCCCTCGATCTCGGCCTTGGGCACCAGCGCCGCGACCGAGTCGATGACGATGATGTCCAGCGCGCCCGAGCGGATCAGCATGTCCGCGATCTCGAGCGCCTGCTCCCCCGTGTCCGGCTGGGAGACCAGCAGCGCGTCGGTGTCGACGCCGAGCTTCTTGGCGTACTCCGGGTCGAGCGCGTGCTCGGCGTCGATGAACGCCGCGATGCCGCCCGCGCGCTGGGCGCTGGCCACGGCGTGCAGCGCGACCGTCGTCTTGCCGGAGGACTCGGGGCCGTAGACCTCGATGATGCGGCCGCGCGGCAGGCCGCCGATGCCGAGCGCGACGTCGAGCGCGATGGAACCGGTGGGGATCACCTCGACGGGAGCGCGGGACTCGTCTCCGAGCCGCATGACCGAGCCCTTGCCGAAGCTGCGGTCGATCTGGGCGAGCGCGGCCTCGAGGGCCTTGTCACGGTCTGCCGGTGCGGGCATGTCGTTCACCTTCGTCGTCTGGGCGCGGCGTGCGCGCGGTGCGGTTCGTGTCTGCGAGCTCATCGGTATGGACCGTAGGTGCAGCCACCGACACGGACGCCTTCTCCGGCCCCTGCCTGTCGACAAGGTTCCGGAATCCGTGCCTGTGCGCAGACTCTACTCGCACATCTGTTCGAACGCGACGACACGCCCGCGTGTCGCGCCGACGACGTTCACCGCGACGGCGGCGGGGCGTTGCGGCGGCGGCCAGGACCCCAGCGGCGGGCGTCCGGCACGTCCATCGCGTCGCACAGCGCGTGCCACACGTCGCGCGGCTGGATGCCCGCCTCGAGGGCCTCGACGGGCGTGCGGTCGCCCAGCGCGCCCAGCACCTGCTCGCGCGCCAGGGCGCGGCCCACCCCCCGGCCGAACACCTCGTCGACCAGCTGCCAGAACTCCCTCAGACGCACGGGGACAGCGTGCCACGCCGACGGGTGGGTGTCGGTGGGCCCGGCCAGAATGGCCAGGTGACCTCAGCGCCCGCCCCCGACGGCCTCGAGCCGGTGCGCGCCTTCGGCGCGGCGACCCGCGACTGGTTCGCGGGCGCCTTCGAGGGCCCGACGCCCGCGCAGCTCGGCGCGTGGGACGCCATCGGCCAGGGCAGGCACGCGCTCGTCGTCGCGCCCACGGGCTCGGGCAAGACGCTCGCTGCGTTCCTCTGGGCGATCGACCGCCTGCACCACGAGCCGGTGCCCGAGCGCGCCCGCCGCTGCCGCGTGCTGTACGTGTCGCCGCTCAAGGCGCTGGCCGCCGACGTGCAGCGCAACCTGCGCTCCCCCCTCGCGGGCATCCGGCAGGCCGCTGCAAGGGCGGGGATCGAGACGCCCGAGATCGAGGTCGGCATGCGCACCGGCGACACGCCGCAGAACGAGCGGCGAGCCTTCGCGACCCGCCCGCCGGACGTGCTGGTGACGACGCCGGAGTCGCTGTTCCTTGTGCTCACGTCGCAGGCCCGCGCCGGCCTGCTGGGCGTCGAGACGGTCATCCTCGACGAGATCCACGCCGTCGCGGGCACCAAGCGCGGCGCGCACCTGGCGCTGAGCCTGGAGCGCCTGGACGCGCTGCTCGTCGCCTCCGGTGCGCCGCCCGCCCAGCGCGTCGGGCTGTCGGCCACGGTGCGGCCCGTCGAGGAGGTCGCCGCGTTCCTGGGCGGCCACCGCCGGGAGGCCGACGGCGGCCGCGAGGTGGTGGTCGTGCAGCCGCCCGCCGCCAAGGAGTGGGCGATCGACGTCGTCGTGCCCGTGCCGGACCTCGCGGACCTGGACGCGCCCACAGGGGAGCCGGACGGCGGCGACGAGGTCGACCTGACCGGCGACGCCGCCGCCCCGCCACGCCGCGCTTCGGTGTGGCCGCACGTCGAGGAGCGCGTGGTCGACCTGGTCGCCTCGCACCGCTCCACGCTCGTGTTCACCAACTCGCGGCGCGGCGCGGAGCGGCTCACCAGCCGCATGAACGAGCTGTGGGCGCAGCGCAGCGGCCACGAGGTCGCCGACCAGGGCGCCACGTGGCCGGCCCAGGAGCCCAGCTCGTCGGGCACGGCCGTCGGGCTGCCGCAGGAGCTCCAGGTGCTCGCCCGCGCGCACCACGGGTCGATGAGCCGCACCGAGCGCACCCGGACCGAGTCGGAGCTCAAGGAGGGGCGCCTGCCCGCCGTCGTCGCGACGAGCTCCCTGGAGCTGGGCATCGACATGGGTGCCGTCGACCTGGTGGTGCAGGTGGGGGCGCCGCCGTCGGTGGCCTCCGGGCTGCAGCGCATCGGGCGCGCGGGCCACCAGGTCGGGGCGGTGTCGCACGGCGTCGTCTTCCCGACGCACCGCGGCGACCTGGTGCCGTCGGCCGTCGTGGCGCAGCGCATGCGCGAGGGCGAGATCGAGCCGCTGCACGTGCCCGCCAACCCGCTCGACGTGCTGGCCCAGCAGGTCGTGGCGGCCCTCGCCACGGACGACTGGGACGCCACCGACCTGCTCGCCACGTTCCGCTGCGCCCACCCCTACCAGCACCTCGGCGACGCCACCTGGCACGCCGTGCTCGACATGCTCGCGGGCCGCTACCCCAGCGAGGACTTCGCCGAGCTGCGCGCGCGCATCGTCTGGGACCGGGCCGCGAACCGGCTCTCGGCGCGCCCGGGGGCGCTCCGACTGGCCGCGACCAGCGGCGGCACCATCCCGGACCGCGGCCTGTACGGCGTGTTCCTCGCGGGCGCGCAGGACGGCCAGCGCGGCGGCAAGCGCGTCGGCGAGCTCGACGAGGAGATGGTGTACGAGTCGCGCGTCGGCGACACGTTCACGCTCGGCTCCTCGACGTGGCGCATCGAGGACATCACGCCCGACCGCGTGCTCGTGACGCCCGCGCCCGGCCTGCCGGGGCGGCTGCCGTTCTGGAAGGGCGACTCCCAGGGCCGCCCGGTCGAGCTGGGACGGGCCATGGGTGCGTTCGTCCGCACCACCGAGACGCTGCTCGCCGACGACGCCGCCGCCGGCCGGGCGCGCCTCCAGGAGGCAGGGCTCGACGCCTGGGCCGCCGACAACCTCGCCGCCTACCTGACGGAGCAGCGCACCGCCACGGGCCGCGTGCCCGACGACCGCACCATCGTGGTCGAGCGGTTCCGCGACGAGCTCGGCGACTGGCGCGTGGTGGTCCACTCCCCGTTCGGGGCGCGCGTGCACGCGCCGTGGTCGCTGATCCTCGCGGGCCGCCTGCGCGCGCGGCACGGGCTCGACGTCGCCGTCATGCACTCCGACGACGGCATCGTGCTGCGCCTGCCCGACGCTGGCGCGAGCTGGGACGACGCACCCCTGGCGGCCGGAGGGCTCGGCGACGCCCCCCTGATCACGGCCGAGGACCTGCTCGTGGACCCCGACGACGTCGTGACCTCGGTGCGCGACGAGCTCGGCTCGTCGGTGCTCTTCGCGGCCCGGTTCCGCGAGGCCGCGGCCCGCGCGCTGCTGCTGCCCCGCCGCCGCCCCGACCGGCGCCAGCCGCTGTGGCAGCAGCGCCAGCGCGCCGCCCAGCTGCTCCAGGTCGCGTCGCAGTTCCCCGAGTTCCCCATGACGCTCGAGGCCGCGCGCGAGTGCCTCCAGGACGACTTCGACGTCGCCGCGCTCGCCGGCCTCATGGGCGACATCGGCGCCGGCCGCGTCCGCGTGGTCGAGGTGAGCACGCAGAGCCCGTCGCCCTTCGCGCAGTCGCTCCTGTTCGGGTACACCGCCCAGTTCCTGTACGACGGCGACGCCCCGCTGGCCGAGCGCCGGGCCGCGGCGCTGTCGCTGGACCCCGACCTGCTGGCCGAGCTGCTGGGCGACCAGGGCGCGACCGCGATCGCGGACCTGCTCGACCCCGCGGCCGTCGAGGCCACCGAGACGGAGCTCCAGGCTCTCGCCCCGGAGCGGCAGGCCAAGGACGCCGAGGGGCTGTGGGACGTGCTGCGCCGCACCGGCCCGCACCCCCGCGCCGCACTGGAGGCGCGCACGCGCGAGGAGTCCCGCGGCGAGGTGTCGGCGTGGCTGGAGGACCTGGAGGCCGCCCGGCGCGTGATCCGCGTCCGGTTCGCCGGGGCCGAGCAGTGGGCCGTGGTCGAGGACGCCGGCCGCCTGCGCGACGCGCTCGGCGTGGCCCTCCCCGTGGGGGTGCCGGAGGCCTTCACCGAGCTGGTCCCGGACCCCCTGGGCGACCTGGTGCGCCGCCACGTCCGCACCCACGGGCCGGTCGCGGCGGCCGACGTCGCCGCCCGCTTCGGGCTGGGCGTCGCCGTCGTGCTGCACGCCCTGGCCGGCCTGGAGGCCGCGGGCACGGTGGTGCGCGGGGCTCTGCGCCCGTCGTCGCTGGGCGGCAAAGGCGACGAGTGGTGCGACCCCGAGGTGCTGCGGCGCCTGCGGCGGCGCTCCCTCGCGGCGCTGCGCGCCGAGGTCGAGCCCGTCGAGCCCCAGGCGCTCGGGGTGTTCCTGCCCCGCTGGCAGCAGGTGGGGTCCAGCGCGGTGACGCGCGGGGTCGACGGCGTGCTCCGGGCGGTGGAGCAGCTCGCGGGTGCGGCCGTGCCGGCGAGCGCGCTGGAGACGCTGGTGCTGCCGTCGCGCGTGCCGGGCTACTCCCCCGCCCTGCTGGACGAGCTCACGGTGGCCGGCGAGGTGCTGTGGTGCGGGCACGGGCGGCTGCCCGGGTCGGGCGGAGGCGACGGGATGGTGTCGCTGCACCTGGCCGACGGCGCCCCCCTGACCCTGCGCCCGCCGGACCCGGTCGAGGAGGGCGGGCCCCTCGACACGCCCCTGCACCGGGCAGTGCTGGACCTCCTGACCGGATCGGGCGGGTTCTTCCTGGCCCGGCTCGCCGAGCTCGCCGACGCGTCGTCGGCCGCCACGCTGGAGGCCCTGTGGGACCTCCTCTGGGCCGGGTGGGTCACCAACGACGGGCTGGGGCCGCTGCGCGAGGCCGTCGGCGCCGGCGTGGGCGGGGCGCACCGGGCGCCGCGGGCACCGGCGCGCGCCCGGGCGGTCCGGGGGGCCCGGTTCTCGGGGCTGTCGCGGCCGGTGTCGTCGCCGGCGGCCGGGGTGCGCGCGGGCGGCGGCCGCTGGTCGGCGCTGCCCGCCGTCGAGCGGGACCCCACCCTGCGCGCGCACGCCCTCACCCAGGTGCTGCTCGAGCGGCACGGCGTCCTCACGCGCGCCGTCGCCCCGGCCGAGGGCGCCACGCGCGCCTTCCGGGACGTGTACCGCGTGCTGCGCGAGCTCGAGGAGCGCGGGGCGGTGCGCCGCGGCTACTTCGTCGAGGGGCTGGGCGGGTCCCAGTTCGCGCTGCCGGGGGCCGTCGACCAGCTGCGCACCGACGCCGCCGACCGCGCGCGGGCCCACGACCCCGACGACACGCGGGTGCGCGCGCCCCTGACGCAGCTCCTCGCGGCGACCGACCCCGCCAACCCGTACGGCGCCGCGCTCGCCTGGCCGAAGGGACCCGACGCGGACGAGCCCAGCCACCGCCCGGGCCGCAAGGCGAGCGCCGTGGTGGTGCTCGTCGACGGCGACCTGATGCTCTTCGTCGAGCGGGGCGGGCGGACCGTCCTGTCGTTCGCCCCGCCCGGGCCGGGCGGAGAGCGTCGCCTCGCCGCCGCCGCGCGCGAGCTCGCCGACGCGGCCAGAGCCGGGCGGCTCGGCCGTGTGCTGGTGCAGCGTGCCGACGGCGCCGCGTCCCTCACGGCAGCCCGCGACCGCACGCCCCTCGCGGCGGCGCTGCTCGACGCCGGGTTCGCGGTCACGCCGCGGGGCCTGCGGGTCGCGGGCGGCTGAGCCATGCCCGAGGGCGACGTCCTCAAGCTGACGGCCGAGCGCCTGGGCACCGCGCTGGGAGGCTCGCCGCTGGTGCGGGCCGAGCTGCGCTGGCCCGGCATCGCGGGCGCCGACCTGCGCGGCCGCACGCTGCTCGAGTCGGTCGCCTACGGCAAGCACACGCTGCTGCGCTTCGACGACGGCCGCACCCTCCACACGCACCTGCGCATGGACGGCTCGTGGAAGGTGCAGCGCACCGGCACGCGCGAGGCCGCGGGGAGGGCCCCGGCCGTCCGCGCGGTGCTCGCGACCGAGAAGTGGACGTGCCTGGGCTGGCAGCTCGGGATGATGGACCTGGTGCGCACGCACGACGAGTCGCTGCTCATCTGGCACCTGGGCCCGGACGTGCTCGCCCCGGGCTTCGTGGCACCCCCCGGCGCCTCGGGCACGCCCGACGACGGCGCCGCCGAGGGCGCCCGCCGCCTTGCGGCGGAACCGGCCCGGCCGGTGTGTGCGGCGCTGCTCGACCAGCGCACGGTCGCCGGCCTCGGCACCATCTGGATGGCGGAGTCACTCTTCGCCGAGCGGTTGTGGCCCTGGACGCCCGTCGGCGACCTGGCCCCGGGGCAGGGGAGGTCGCTGCTCCTGACGGCGGCCCGGCTGATCGGCGGCTCGGTGGAGGTGGGGCGGCGCCGGGGGCTGGGAGCGGTCGAGCGGAAGGTCCACGGACGCCACAACAAGCCGTGCGTGCGCTGCGGTACGCCGATCGCTCTCGGCGCGACCACCTCCCCCGACAAGCGCCCCGACCAGGGGGCGCTGGAGCGGGTCGTGTACTGGTGCCCCACCTGCCAGGCCCCGGCGGGCCGCTGAGGCCCCGGGCACGCCAGGAGGGCGGCTCCCCGACCGGGGAACCGCCCTCCCGTGAAACCTGACGCGAAGGTCAGCCGACCGAGGCCAGCTCCTTCTCCGTGCGTCCGCGACGCTCGCCACCACGGGCCAGCAGCCCGGCGACGAAGTCCGCGGGAATGGTGTCGGGGATCGCAAGGCCCTCGGCGATCGCGATGCGGTCGCTGACCTCACGGAGCACGAGCGACAGCGGGACGTCGAGCGCCTCGCAGATCGAGCCGAGCAGCTCCGACGATGCTTCCTTCTGGCCTCGCTCTACCTCGCTCAGATAACCGAGCGAGACGCGCGCTGCCGACGACACCTCACGAAGGGTGCGCCCCTGGCGCTGCCGTGCATCTCGCAGCACGTCGCCGATCTCTCGTCGCAGAACGACCATCTCGCGCCCCCTCTCGTTGTCCGTCCGGCCCGCAGGACCGGAAGTCGACCTACCGTACACGATGCGCCCTTGCTCGGGACGAGCCTGACGCACCCCGGGCCGCACCGTGGGACGGGTGCCGCCTTCGGGTCTGGTGCTGATCACGACCTCTCCAACGCCGCCCCCGAGGGCCTTGTTCCCGAACCTTCCACGTCAGTGCGCCGCGCGCCACTGCGGGGTGCCGCCGCACGCCTCGAGCGCGAGGTCGAGCACGCCCGCGAGGGCCCTCGCGCGCACCGCCGGCCGGTCGCCGTCGACGTCGATGCGGCGCACGTGCCGGCCCTCCGGCGTCGCGACGGCCACGTAGACGAGGCCCGGCGGGTGGCCGTCCTGCGGGTCCGGTCCGGCCACGCCGGTGGTCGCGAGCCCGACGTCGGACCGCACCGCCCGGCGCACGCCGTCGGCCATGGCGAGCGCGACGTCGGGGTCGACGGCTCCGCGTGCGGCCAGCAGGCCTGCGTCGACGTCGAGCAGCGACGCCTTGAGGTCCGTCGCGTAGGCGACCACGGCGCCGCGCAGCACCGCCGACGCCCCCGGGACGTCGACGAGCGCGGCCGAGACCATGCCGCCCGTGAGCGACTCCGCGACGCCCAGGGTCCAGCCTCGGGCCGCGGCGGCCGCGAGCACGTCGGCGGGCGCGGTCACCAGTCGGCCGTCACGACGTCGCGGCGCGCTGCGCCTCGCGGTGGATGTGCCAGCCCTTGATCGCGTAGTCGACACCGGTCACGACCGTCACCACGATGGCCGCGCTGAGAATCACCCATGCGACCACCTTGACCGCCTCGGGCATGTGGTCGAGCGGCAGCAGGAAGAGCGTGATCGCGGCAAGCTGGAGCGCCGTCTTGAGCTTGCCGCCCTGCGACGCCGGGATCACCTCGTACCGCTTGAGGAACATCCGCATCACGGTGATCCCGAGCTCGCGCACCAGCACCACCACGGGCACCCACCACGGCAGCTCGCGCAGCGGCAGCCACAGCAGGATGAGCGCGGCGCCCACGAGCGTCTTGTCGGCGATCGGGTCGAGCAGCTTGCCGAGGTCCGTGACCAGGTTGCGGCTGCGCGCCAGGTGGCCGTCGATGCGGTCGCTGAGCGCCGCCAGCAGGAAGATCCCGGTCGCGACGAGCCGCCACGTGATCGTGTGGCCACCCTCGGCGAGCAGCGCCCACGCGAAGAAGGGCACGAGCACGATGCGTGCCATCGTCACCAGGTTGGCGGCGTTCCACGGGGAGACAGGGGCATCGACCACCCGGCCAGCCTAGTTGGTCCGACTACCGCCAGCCGGTCTCCGGGTCCGTGTCTGCGTCGTCGTGGTAGTCCGTGGCGACGGGCGGGCGGTGGCCGTCCCCGCCGTCGGCGTAGCGGTCGGCCTCGGGCGCGGGCTCGTCCTGGTCGAACAGCGGGGCGGGCTCGCCGCGGATGACGGCCAGCGCGGCCGGCAGGTCGTCAGGCTGCACCAGCACCTCGCGCGCCTTGGACCCCTCGGAGGGCCCGACGATCTCACGCGACTCCAGCAGGTCCATGAGCCGCCCGGCCTTCGCGAACCCGACGCGCAGCTTGCGCTGCAGCATCGACGTCGAGCCGAACTGCGTGGTCACCACCAGCTCGGCGGCCTGGAGCAGCAGGTCGAGGTCGCCGCCGATGTCGTCGTCGACCTCACGCTTGGCGGCGGCCGGGGCGGTGACGTCGGTCCGGTACGTCGGCTTGAGCTGCGCCTTGACGTGCTCGACGACGGCGTGGACCTCGGTCTCGGTGACCCACGCGCCCTGGACGCGCATCGGCTTGGCGGCGCCCATCGGCAGGAACAGGGCGTCGCCCTGGCCCACGAGCTTCTCGGCGCCCGGCTGGTCCAGCACCACGCGGGAGTCGGCGAGCGACGACGTCGCGAACGCCAGGCGCGAGGGCACGTTGGCCTTGATGAGGCCCGTGACGACGTCGACCGACGGGCGCTGCGTGGCCAGCACCAGGTGGATGCCGGCGGCGCGCGCGAGCTGGGTGATGCGCTGGATCGACGCCTCGACGTCGCGCGGGGCGACCATCATGAGGTCGGCGAGCTCGTCGACCACGACCAGCAGGTACGGGTACGTGGCGATCTTGCGCTCGGAGCCCGGCAGCGGCTTGACCTTGCCAGCCCGGACGGCGGCGTTGAAGTCGTCGATGTGCTTGTAGCCGAAGGCGGCGAGGTCGTCGTACCGGGCGTCCATCTCGCGCACCACCCACTCGAGGGCCTCGGCGGCCTTCTTGGGGCTGGTGATGATGGGCGTGATCAGGTGCGGGATGCCCTCGTAGATGGTCAGCTCGACGCGCTTGGGGTCGACCAGCACCAGCCGCACCTGCTCGGGCGTGGCCCGCATCATGATCGACACGATCATCGAGTTGATGAAGCTCGACTTGCCGGCGCCCGTGGCGCCCGCGACGAGGATGTGCGGCATCTTGGCGAGGTTCGCCACGACGTACCCGCCCTCGACGTCCTTGCCGATGCCCACCACCATCGGGTGCTCGGTGCGGCGTGCGGCACCGGAGCGCAGCACGTCGCCCAGCACCACGACCTCGCGGTCGGCGTTGGGGATCTCGATGCCGATGGCGGACTTGCCGGGGATCGGCGACAGGATGCGCACGTCGGCGCTCGCGACGGCGTAGGCGATGTTGTTGGACAGCGACGTGATGCGCTCGACCTTGGTCTTGGCGCCCACCTCGACCTCGTACCGCGTCACGGTGGGCCCGCGCGTGAAGCCCGTGACCTTGGCGTCCACCTCGAACTGCTCGAAGACGTGCGTCAGGGCCTCGACCACGCGGTCGTTCGCGGCGGAGCGCGTCTTGTGCGGCGCGCCCTTGACCAGGTCGTCCTCGTCCGGGAGCACGTAGACGGTGTCGCCCTCGAGCATCGGCTGCACGGGGCGGCCGACCGGCGCCGGGGCCGGCGGGGGTGGGGTCGGCGTGGCCGCGGCGGGAGCGCCGCCGCCGACCGCGGTGAGGATCTCGGTGGCAGGGTTCGGGACCGGGGCGGCGACCGTCTTGGCCGCGCCCTTGCCCGACCTCCCGCCCGGGCCCTTCTCGAGCATCGCGGCCTTCTCGAACGCCTCGTCGCCCGAGAAGCCGCCGTCGGGCAGGTCCAGGCCGCGCTTCTCGGCAGCCTTCTCCGCGCGCGTCTTGCGGCGGCGCTTTGCGGGCTCGGGCGCGGTGCCGTCGTGCGCGGAGACGCCGTCGGCGAGCTGGAGCGTGTCCGCGTCGGGTGTCTCGCGGTGGTTGCCGGTGAGGCGGTCGTACAGGCCGCGCAGGCGCTCAGGGATGCGGTGCACGGGGGTGGCCGTGATGACCAGCAGGGCGAAGAAGCCCAGCAGCAGGAAGATCGGCACGGCCGCGATCGTCGTGACCCCGGCGACGAGCGGCGTCGCGGTGAGGTACCCGACGATCCCGCCGGCGGCCTGGAGCTCCGCGAAGCCGTCGTGCGGCGACGGCAGCCCGGCCGAGATCGCGACGAGCGCGCACACGGCCACGACCAGCAGCGCCACCCCCACCCCGACGCGCGAGTTCGACTGCGCGCGCTCGGGGTGCCGCATCACGCGCACGCCCAGCCACAGCAGCAGCACAGGCACGGCGACGCCCGCCGCGCCGAACGTCCCTGCGACGACGGCGTGGACCGCGGTGCCGAACGCGCCCGGGATCTGCCACCACTCCCGCGCGGCCACCACGATGGCCAGCGCGATGAGGAAGAAGGCGACGCCGTCGCGCCGGTGCTCGGGTTCCAGGTCTCTCGCTCCTCGGAAGATCGTGCGGACCGTGCCCCCCACGCCGTGGGCGATGCCCAGCCAGACGGCTCGGACGGCCCGGACCGGCCACGGGGACCGCGCGGGCTTGCGGGGCGCGGGCTTGCGCGGCGCAGGTTTGCGGGCCGCGGGCTTGCGGGTCGTCGTGCTGCGCGCGGGCGACCGTACCGCCGTCCCCTGGGACCGCACGGCTGCGGGGCGTGTCGCCCGTGAGGAGGAGGTCCGGCTCGCCATAGTGCCACCACGGTAGCCATGGCCTGCGACAGGAGCGCGTACCGACACGGCTGCGCCAGGTCACAGGAGAGGAACGACCGTTACGGTGGGCGCGGTACGAGGGACGTGGGGGTGGGTCTGAGCGTGCGGGAGCTGAACCAAGTCGCGCCCGGGGTGTGGGTCGCCACGGCGGAGGTGTGGGCGTCCAACACGGTGGTGCTCGTGGACGACCACGGCGCGGCCCTGGTCGTGGACCCCGGCATCACGCCCGAGGAGGTCGGCTCCCTCGCCGAGGCGATCGCCGCGCGCGGCTGGCACGTCACCGCCGGCCTGTCGACGCACCCGCACTGGGACCACGTCCTGTGGTCGGCCTCGCTCGGCGACGTGCCGCGCCTGGCCACCCCGCGCGCGATCGCCGCGCTGGCCGACGACGTCGAGCGGAGCTGGGCGGACGCCTGCGAGGTGGCCCCCGGCCACGACCGGTCCCTGTTCGGGGCGCTCACGCCCCTCGGCACGGCCGACGGCGCCCCGGCCGGGTCGGACGTGCCGCTGCTGCCGCCGGCGCCGCGCGGGTGCCGCGTCGTGGTCCACGACGGCCACGCGCCCGGCCACCTGGCCCTCGTGGCGCGGGGCGTGCTCGTGGCCGGCGACATGCTCTCCGACCGCGAGGTGCCGCTGCTCGACGTCGGCCCCGGCCGTGACGCGACGCGCGCGCCGTACGACCCGCTGGGCGGCTACCGGTGGGCCCTGGAGCGGCTCGAGGACGCCGTCGACCGGTACGGCGTGCAGGTGCTGGTGCCCGGGCACGGGGGCGTCGCCGTCGGGCGGCAGGCGATCGGCGAGCGGTTCGCCGCGGACCGCGCCTACCTGCGGGCGCTCGAGCGTGCGGCCGAGCCGCAGTTCGACCCCTTCCCCGTCGGTTGCGGCAACCCGCTGTGCTGGTGCTACGGCGCGCGGACGGCCGCGGCCTCCCGCGAGGCCGAGGCGCACGGCCCGCGGCCCTGGCTCGCGGCGCCGCCCACCCAGGCGCCCGCGGTGAGCGACCCTCGGCTGGCCGACTCGTGGGTGGACGGCGAGCACGCCGCGCAGCTCGGGTTCCTGCGGGCGAGGCTCCTCGCGCGGCGCTGAGCCGGCTCAGGCGGTCGCGGGCCGGCGCGTCCGTTCCCGGCGCACGGGGACCTCGACGCGGCGCCCCCGGGTCCAGGGGACCGGGCGCGCCACGCACAGCGCCCGCTGCTGCGAGCGCCGCACGTCCACCACGATCGACACCCACAGGGACGCGCCGCCGACGGTCGCCGCGGCGGCGACGCACTCCAGGACGGGCACGGCCGCCGGCGTGAGCCCGCCGCTGCTCGCGAGGGCCTCGGACGCGAAGGCCCCGGCGGTGCGCGCGACGATCCAGCAGGCCCACCACCACGGGACGCGCGGCCACGAGAGGCGGCGCAGCCCGGAGAGCCAGCAGATGTCCGCCACGATCTGGTACGGGTACCAGAAGGCCACGCCGGGCAGCACCCAGCCGGCCCAGACCCAGCCCCTGGACTGCCGGAAGCCTCTGCTGAGCGAGACGCCGCTGAGGTAGGCGTGAGTGCGCCAGAGCCAGAGCCCGGCGGCCAGGAAGGCAAGGCACATGACTGCGGAGTGGGCGAGGTCCACGCGCTCGTACAGCGCGCGTGTGGACATGAAGAGCCGCACCGCCCGGTCGTCGCCCCAGTCGATCGCACGCGCGTACCGCGAGGCGAGCGGGAAGGCGAGCACGACGCGCAGGGCCGCGACGAGGGCCCAGAGCACGGCGAGGGCGACGACCGCGCCCCCCAGCCGCACGGGCGGGCGGGGCACGTCGCGCCAGGTCGGCGCCTCGTGGGGCGCGGCGGTCGGGGCGGGCTGGTCGGCAGGCAGCGTGGGCACGGGCGGGACCTCCTGGTCGGTGTCGCGCCAGGCTAGGGAGCGCGCGCCCATCCACACGGAGCCCATCCACAGCCCTGTGGACAGCCGTGCAGCACCCCCCTCAGCCCTTCGGCGTGAACAGCCCCCGGTGGAACGCCTCCGCCACGGCCGCCGCCCGGTCCGTGACGCCCAGCTTGGCGTAGATCGCCAGGAGGTGGGTCTTGACTGTCGCCTCGCTGATGAACAGCGCGGCGGCGGCCTCGCGGTTGCTCCGGCCCGCCGCGACGAGGTCGAGCACCTGCAGCTCACGAGGGCTCAGCGGCCCGGCGCTCGGCGTCCGCACGCGGTTCATGAGCCGGCTCGCGACCGCCGGGGCCAGCACCGACTCCCCCCGGGCCGCGGCCCGCACCGCGCACAGCAGGTCGTCGCGCGGGGCGTCCTCGTCCACGGTGGCAGCGCGGCACCTGCGTCCACATCGACCGTGCGGCCCCGATGCGCGGCACCGCGGTGGACCGCGAGGGTCCACCGATCGGTGGAGGGTCAGCCGCGCAGCAGCCCGACGGCGAGCGTCACGACGCCGGCGCCGATGGCCACCGCCCCGACGGGGAACAGCGCCCGCCACCGGTTCGGCTCGGTGCGCCCCCTGCCTGTCGCGGAGAGGAAGAAGGCCCCGGGCAGCAGCACCGCGCCCCACAGCACGCCCGTCGCCGCGAGCCAGTGCCAGAACCCGGTGAGGTGGGTCGCCTGCGCGAGCAGCACGCACACCAGCCCCAGGATCACGAGCACGCCGGCGTGCGCGTGGCCGGCCCGGAAGAACGACTTCTGGAAGTCCGTGGCCGGCGCCTTGCCCGTGACCACCTTCAGCAGGAACCAGCCGCCGTACTCGATGCCCACGACGGTCAGCAGCACCACCCCGGCGGTGATCCGGGCAGAGTCGGCGATCTCGAGCATGTCGTCCCCCAGGGCGCGATCCGTGGCGATCACCGCCCATCGAACCCGGGACGGGCGGGCTACGCCTCCGCTGGCTCCGACGCTGCCCAGTCCGCGACCTCGCGCAGGTACGCGTCGACCCGGTCGGCGGGCAGGAACGACCCCGTGAACGACGCGGCCGCGAGCGCCGCCCGCTCCGCGCGCCCGAGGCCCAGCTCGGCCACGAGGGCGTCGTCGACGTCGTCGACGTAGCCGCCGAAGTAGGCCGGGTCGTCCGAGTGGACCGACACGTGCAGGCCGGCGGCCATCATGGCGGGCAGCGGGTGCGCGGCCAGCGACGGGACGGCGTTGAGGCGCACGTTCGACAGCGGGCACACGGTGAGCGGCACCCGGTCGCGCGCGAGCCGGTCCACCACGGCCGGGTCCTCCATGGCGCGGATGCCGTGGTCGACGCGCTCGGCGCCCAGCGCGTCGAGCACCTCGGTGACGTTCGACGCGGGGCCCTCCTCACCCGCGTGCGCGGTGCGGCGCAGCCCGGCGGCGGCGGCCTTCGCGAACACGGGCGCGAACGGCGCGGCGGAGAACCCCACCTCGGTCGAGTCGAGCCCGACGGCCGCGAGGGGCGCCCCGGCCGCGAGCAGCGACTCGAGCACCGAGTACGCCTCGGCGGCGGGCCGGTCGCGCAGGAACGCGGCGATCAGCAGCGTGGACACGCCGAAGTCGCGCTCCGACGCGGCGAGCACGGGCCCGACGCCGTCGAGCAACTCCTGCAGCGGGATGCCGCGCAGCAGGTGCGCCTGGGGGTCCACCATGATCTCCGCGTGCCGCACGCCCGCGGCGGCGGCGCGGCGCAGGTAGGCGCGCGTCAGGTCGGCGAAGTCCTCGGCCGTGCGCAGCACCGACATGTTCGCGTAGTACAGGTCCAGGAAGGACTGCAGGTCGGTGAACTCGTACGCGGCCCGGAGGGCGTCGACGTCGGCGAACGGCAGCGCGACGCGGTTGCGCTCGGCGAGCTCGAACGCGAGCTCGGGCTCGAGCGTGCCCTCCAGGTGCAGGTGGAGCTCGGCGCGGGGCGGCCTCACGCCTCCACCACGACCGGCACGATCATCGGGCGGCGCCGCAGCCGGCGGCTGACCCACTGCCCGATGACGCGGCGCATGACCTGCTGGAGCTGGTAGGTGTCGGCGGCCCCGCCGGCGATCGCGTCCTCGAGCGCGCGGACGACGTCGGGCAGGATCTCGTCGAACTTGGAGGCGTCCTCGGCCATGCCGCGGGCCAGGATCTGCGGCCCGGCGAGCACCTTGCCGGTCGCGGAGTCCACGACCGCGAAGACGGACACGAAGCCCTCCTCGCCGAGGATGCGGCGGTCCTTGAGCTCGGCCTCGGTGATCTCGCCGACGGACGACCCGTCCACGTACACGTACCCGCACGGCACGGCCCCGACCACGGACGCCTTGCCGTCCACGAGGTCGACGACGACGCCGTCCTCGGCCAGCACCACGCGCTCGGCCGGCACGCCGGTGCGCACCGCGAGCGCCCCGTTGGCGACCAGGTGGCGCACCTCGCCGTGCACGGGCATGACGTTCTTGGGCTTGAGGATGTTGTAGCAGTACAGGAGCTCGCCGGCGGACGAGTGCCCGGAGACGTGCACCTTCGCGTTGCCGGAGTGGACCACGCGCGCCCCGAGCCGGGTGAGGCCGTTGATGACGCGGAACACCGAGTTCTCGTTCCCCGGGATGAGCGAGGACGCCAGGATGACGGTGTCGCCGTGGCTGATCTTCACCTGGTGGTCGCCGTTGGCCATGCGGCTCAGCGCGGCCATCGGCTCGCCCTGGGAGCCCGTGGACATGTAGACGATCTCGTCGTCCGGCAGGTCGCCGGCCTTCTTGAGGTCGATGAGCACGCCCTCGGGCACGGTGAGGTAGCCGAGGTCGGACGCGATGGCCATGTTGCGCACCATGGAGCGGCCCACCAGAGCGACGCGGCGCCCGTGGTTGTGCGCGGCGTTGAGCACCTGCTGGACGCGGTGCACGTGCGAGGAGAACGAGGCGACGATGATGCGCTTCTCGGCCTGCGCGAACACGCTGTCGAGCACGGGGCCGATCTCGACCTCGGGGGTGACGAACCCGGGCACCTCGGCGTTGGTGGAGTCGACCATGAACAGGTCGACGCCCTGCTCGCCCAGGCGGGCGAAGGCGCGCAGGTCGGTGATGCGGCCGTCGAGCGGCAGCTGGTCCATCTTGAAGTCGCCGGTGTGCAGCACCGTGCCGGCGCCGGTGGTGACGGCGACGGCGAGCGCGTCGGGGATGGAGTGGTTGACGGCCACGAACTCGAGCCCGAACGGGCCGAGCTGCTCCGTCTGCCCCTCCTTGACCGCCATCGTCACCGGGCTGATGCGGTGCTCCTTGAGCTTCGCCTCGACGAACGCGAGCGTGAGCTGGGAGCCGAGCAGCGGGATGTCGCGCTTGAGCCGCAGCAGGTACGGGACCGCGCCGATGTGGTCCTCGTGGCCGTGCGTGAGCACGATCGCCTCGACGTCGTCGAGCCGGTCCTTGATGTAGTCGAAGTCCGGCAGGATCAGGTCGACGCCTGGCTGGCTGTCCTCGGGGAACAGCACGCCGCAGTCGATGACCAGAAGGCGGCCCTCGTACTCCAGCACGGCCATGTTGCGGCCGACCTCGCCGAGGCCGCCGAGCGCGACGACGCGCAGGCCGCCGGCCGGGAGCGCAGGGGGCAGGGTCAGCTCGGGGTGCGGGTGGCTCACGTGCTCTCCTTGGAAGGGGTCAGGCAGAAGCGAGGACGCCGGCGGCGACGAGGCCCGCGCGCACGGCGGCGGCCTCGGCGTCGGACGCCTCGACGAGCGGGAGGCGCACCGACCGGCCCGTGACGATCCCCAGCGCCTCGACGGCGGCCTTGGCCATGACGGCCTGGAAGCCGGCGCCGTTGAGGGCGGCGATCGCGGGCAGGGTGGTGCGGAACGCGGCGAGCGCGGCGGCGGTGTCGCCCTTGTCCCAGGCGGCGATCGCGGTGGCGAACGCGTCGGGCGTCGCGTGGGCGGCCACGGAGACCAGGCCCGCGCCGCCGTGGGCGAGGAACGGCAGCAGCAGCGCGTCGTCGCCGGAGTACCAGGCGAGGCCGGTGCTCGCGGCGAGGCCTGCGGCGGCGGCGACGTCGCCCGTGGCGTCCTTGGTGGCGACGACCAGGGGGTGCCCCGCGAGGCGCTCGTAGACGCCGGCGGAGATGCGGACGCCGGCGCGGCCGGGCACGTCGTAGAGCATGACGGGCTTGCCGCCCGCCTCGGCCACGGCCTCGACGTGCAGCGCGATGCCCTCCTGCGACGGGCGCGAGTAGTACGGCGCGACGATCAGGATGCCGTCGGCGCCCGCCTCGGCGGCCTGCTGGGCCATGCGCGCAGCGTGGGCGGTGTCGTTGGAACCGGCACCGGCGACGACCGTGGCGCGGTCGCCCACGGCGTCGACGACGGCGGCGACCAGGTCGGCCTTCTCCGGGCTGTGCGTCGTGGGGGCCTCGCCCGTGGTCCCGTTGAGCACCAGGCCGTCGTTGCCGTGGTCGACCAGCCAGGTCGCCAGGGCGCGCGCGGCCTCGAGGTCCACGGCCCCGTCGGCGGTCAGGGGGGTCACCATCGCGGTGAGCAGCGCACCGAAGGGACGGGCCGGGTTGGACGTCAGAGCCATGGGGTAACCGTACCGGGCGGCAGGTTCGGCCGGGCACCGGTGGGGCGGTCGCGGCGCGACAGGAGCATCCTCGTTCTCATGAGCACCTCCCTGTCCCCCGCCCTCGCCGCTCACCTGCCCACGGGCCTGCTGGTCGGCGGCCACTGGGGCGCCGCCACGGGCGGGCGCACGTTCGAGGTCTGCGACCCCGCCACCGAGGAGGTCCTGTTCGACGTCGCCGACGCGTCGCCTGAGGACGCCCGCCGTGCGCTCGGCGCCGCCCACGACGCGGCCGCCGCGTGGCGCGCGGTCGCGCCCCGCGAGCGCGGCGAGGTGCTGCGCGCCGCCTACGAGCGCATCGTCGCCCGCGCCGACGACGTCGCCGCCCTCATCACCGCCGAGTGCGGCAAGCCGTACTCCGAGGCCCGCGCGGAGGTGCTCTACGGCGCCGACTTCCTGCGCTGGTACGCCGAGGAGGCCGTCCGGTTCCCGGGCCTGGTGCGCACCGCCCCGGCGGGCGCGAACCGGCAGCTGGTGCACCGGCGCCCGGTGGGGCCGTCGCTGCTCATCACGCCCTGGAACTTCCCCATCGCGATGGCCACCCGCAAGATCGGGCCCGCCCTGGCGGCGGGGTGCACCGTCGTCGTGAAGCCCGCCGCCCAGACCCCCTTGACCACCATGCTGGTGGCGGAGGTGCTGCGCGCCGAGCTCGAGGACCGCGGCCTGCCCGCCGGGGTCGTCAACGTGGTTCCCACCTCGCGGCCCGCCGACGCCACCTCTCCCCTGCTGACCGACCCGCGGCTGCGCAAGCTGTCCTTCACCGGGTCCACGGCCGTGGGGCGCACGCTGCTCGCCCAGGCCTCCGGGCAGGTGCTGAGCGCCTCGATGGAGCTGGGCGGCAACGCCCCGTTCGTCGTCATGGCCGACGCCGACCTCGACGCCGCCGTCGAGGGGGCGATGGTGGCCAAGCTGCGCAACACGGGGCAGTCGTGCGTGGCCGCGAACCGGTTCCTGGTGCACGACTCGCTGGCCCGCCCGTTCGCGCGCCGCCTCGCCGAACGGTTCGAGGCGCTGCGGCTGGGGCCCGGCGCCGAGCCCGGCGTCGACCTGGGCCCGCTCATCGACGCCGCCGCCGTCGACAAGGTGGACGCGTTCGTCGGAGACGCCGTCGCGCGCGGCGCCCAGGTGCTCACGGGCGGCGAGCGGCCCGACGGGCCCGGGTCGTTCTACCGGCCCACGGTGCTGGCCGGCGTCGGCCCGGACGCGCGGGTGGCGCGCGAGGAGGTCTTCGGCCCGGTCGCCCCGGTCATCGCCTTCACGGACGACGACGAGGCCATCGCCCTGGCCAACGACACCGAGCTCGGCCTGGCCGCCTACGCGTACACCACCTCGCTGGCCCGGGCGATGCGCCTGGCCGACGAGCTCGAGGCCGGGATGATCGGCATCAACCGCGGCATGGTCTCGGACGCCAGCGCCCCGTTCGGCGGGATGAAGCAGTCGGGCCTGGGCCGCGAGGGCGGCGAGGCCGGCATCGAGGAGTACCTGGAGACGGTGTACGTGGCCCTGTGACGGGTAGGTTGCCGCGTATGGCCCTGTTCACCGCGTCGGACGGCGCGACCGCCGATGTCTCCGTGCGCCCCGCCGTCCCCGGCGACGAGGCCGCCGTCACCCGCGTGCAGACCGCCGCCTGGCGGGTCGCGCCGGCCCTTGGCGACGACGTCGTCGACCTCGTGGACGACGACGCCGTGCGCGGCCGCTGGGCCGACGCCGTGACCGCGCCGCCCGGACCCGGGTTCGCCGTGCTCGTCGCCCTGGACGGGCCGGCGATCGTCGGGTTCGCGGCCGTCGCGCCGGAGCAGCTGCTCACGCTCGAGGTCGACCCGGGCCACCGCCGCCGCGGCCACGGCTCGCGCCTGCTGGCCGCCGCCGTCGACCGCCTGCGCGCCGACGGCGCCCACGAGATGGTCACGTGGGTGCTCGACGGCGACACGGGGCGCGAGCGGTTCCTCACGCAGTCGGGCCTGGGCCCCGACGGGCCGGAGCGCGCGCTCGCCGTCGGCATGGACGACGAGGGCGTGCGGTCCGTCGTCGAGCGGCGCTGGTCCGCGCTGCTGTGACGGGACACCCGGCCCGCCACGCCTGACCGTTCCCCCGGCGGCGCCTGGCTGGTTCACTTCTCCGGTGACCCGATCCCACGACTCCCTGTGGCGCACGCTGCGCGAGCTGCGCGGCAACCCGCGCGCCTGCGTCTGGACCGAGCCCCTGTGGGGCCTGTCCATGGCGCTCGTGCTGCCGTACATGTCGGTGTTCATGCTCGCGCTGGGGATCCGGGACGAGCAGATCGGCCTGCTCGCGTCGATCGGCATGGTGTCCCAGGTCGGGTTCGGGCTCGCCGGCGGCATCATCACCGACCGGCTCGGCCGCCGCGCCACCACGGCGTGGTTCGACGTCCTCGCGTGGGTGATCCCCTGCATCATCTGGGCGTTCGCGCAGAACTTCTGGTTCTTCCTCGCGGCGTCGCTGGTCAACGGCGCGCTCCAGGTCACGCAGAACTCCTGGGACGCCCTCATGGTCGAGGACGCCGAGCGGGGCAAGATCACGCGCATCTACTCGCTGGTCCGCGTCGCCGCCGACTGCTCCGCACTGTTCGCGCCCATCGCGGCCGTGCTCGTGGCGCAGCTCGGGATGGAGCCGGCCGTCCGGATCCTGTTCGTCAACGCGGCCGTCGTCATGGCGGTCAAGATCGTGTGGCTGTACCGGTGGTCGCGCGAGACGGCGCAGGGGCGCGTCCGCATGGACGCCACGCGCGGGCACAGCGCCTGGACCCTGTTCGCCGGCTACCGCGGCGTGCTGCGCCTTCTGGTGCGGTCCAAGGGCTCGCTGCTCTCGCTGGCCGTCGCCGCGCTCGCGGCCGCCGTGTTCCTGGTCAACGGCACGTTCTGGCAGGTGGTGGCGAGCCAGCACCTGCACGTGCCCGACGCCGTGCTGCCCTTCTTCCCGATGGTGCGCTCGGTGCTGTCGGTGGTGCTGTTCTTCACCGTGATCGCCCGCCTCACCACCGCCGTCGACCTCAAGCGGCCCACGCTGTGGGGCTTCGGCATCTACCTCGCGGGGCAGCTCACGCTGGTCGTGATCCCGGCCGTGGACGGGTCGGCGACCGTGGGGACCTACCTACTGCTGGGCGTCTGCCTGCTGCTCGACGCGTTCGGCTCCGGGATGCTGTTCATGCTGTCGGAGTCGCTGGTCGCGCTGCACGTCGACCCGGCGGAGCGCTCTCGCGTCATGGCCATCCAGCGCACCGTCATCATGCTCGCCGCGGCGCCGTTCGGGTGGATCTCGGGCTGGCTGTCCGGCATCCACCGCACCTACCCGTTCCTGCTGACGGCGGCGCTCCTGGCGATCGGCCTGCTCGTCACCGCGACGCGCTGGGTGCCCGCGCACCCCGACGCGGAGAAGGCGCTCGCCGAGGCGTGAGGTCTTTGTCACCGGCCCGTGACACGCCGGCGACACGCCCCTAGCAACACCGTCGCAGCATGTCCCCCATGACGGGGTCACGGATAGTCACGGACTACTTCGCCGCCGCGTCCGACGACGTCGCCGCCCTCGCGCTGCTGGCGCCCGACGGGCCGTCGACGCTCATGCTGGGCTCCGGCGAGCCCCTGTTCGACACGGTGTGCCTGCCGGCCATCGACCCGTTCGTGATGCTGTGCACGCTGCACGCGCTGCTGTCCGGGCGCCCCTACCGCGACTGCACCACCGACGCCCGGCACGGGCAGGTGGTGGGCGGGTCCGACGAGGGGCCGTGGGTGGTCACCGTCGCGGACGCCCTGGTCCACGGCCTGGCCGACGCCCCGCGGACGCGGCTGCAGCAGGTCTCCCGCCGGTGGGCCGCCACCCCGGAGCTGCGGACGGCGAGCCCGCACCGCAGCCCGGAGCGCGTCGGGGCCGCGGTGTCCGCGCTGGCGGCGCTGTCGCACCGCGCGGTCGAGGTGCGGCACACCGTCTACTGCTGGACGCAGCTCCGCGACGCCCTCTAGTAGAGGGCGGACGCCTTCCGGAGCGCGGCCCGGGCCCGCTTGCGGTCGCCCGCGGCGTCGTAGGCGAACGCCAGGTGGTACCAGGCCTTCCAGCTGTCCGGGGCGGCCTCGACGGCCTCCTTGTGCTCCGCGAAGGCCGCGTCCGCGGCGGCGCGGTCGATGCGGCCGCCCGGGCTGCGCGGCAGGTCGTCCACCGGCAGCTCGCCCGCCGCGGCGAGCTCGTCGGCCATGCGCTGCACGCGCGTGGCCAGGCGCAGCTCCGCCGCGATCACGGCGAGCACCACCAGCGGCAGCACCAGGGCGCCGATGCCGATGGCGATGAGCACCCCGTCGCCCGTGCGGATCATGGCGACGCCGCGCCCCACGATCGCCCAGCCGTACAGCGCCAGCAGGGCCAGCACGACGACCATCCCGACGACGCCGCGCGGCAGCCGCCGGCGTCCCGTGGCCTCGGCTGCGCTCACGCCAGGTCCAGCAGGTGCTCCAGGCCCACGGTCAGGCCCGGCCGCGAGGCGACCTGACGCACCGCCAGCAGCACGCCCGGCATGAACGACACGCGGTCGAACGAGTCCTGGCGGATCACGAGCTGCTCGCCCGGGTTGCCGAGCAGCACCTCCTCGTGCGCCACCAGGCCGCGCAGCCGCACCGCGTGCACGCGCACGCCGTCGACGTCCGCGCCGCGGGCCTCGTGGCCCGTCTCGGTCGCGTCGGGCATGGGGCCCAGGCCCGCGTCCGCGCGCGCCGCCGCGATCGCGGCAGCCGTGTGCCGCGCGGTGCCCGACGGCGCGTCCACCTTGTTCGGGTGGTGCAGCTCGATCACCTCGGCCGACTCGAAGTACCGGGCCGCCTTCGCCGCGAACTGCATGGCCAGCACGGCCGAGAGCCCGAAGTTCGGCGCCACGACCACGCCCAGGCCGTCGGCCCGGCCCGCGTTCACGGCGGCGGCGTGCTCGGCCACGCGGGTCAGCGACTCCTCGGTCCACCCCGTCGCGCCGACGACGGCGTGCACCCCCGCGTCGAGCAGGGCGTGCACGTTCGCCTCGGTGACCGCCGGGACGGTGAAGTCGAT
>WRHK01000047.1 GCA_009783295.1 Promicromonosporaceae bacterium | reverse complement strand
CCGGAAGCTCAGCCCTACAGCGCCGATGGTACTGCCCTGGAGACGGGGTGGGAGAGTAGGACGCCGCCGGACACCCTTCACGAAAGACCCCGCACCCACGGTGCGGGGTCTTTCGCATACCCACCCGACGCCGCGACGCGCGTCGATCGGTGGTCATCGGCAGTCATGGCTAGTGTTCGGCTGTTGCTTCATGACAATCGAGTGAGGTCGAAGGTGGAATCGCGCGCAGCAGTGGGGGCCCGGCGCCCGACGTTGATCACCGTGGCGGAGCTCGCCGGCGTGAGTCTCAAGACGGCGTCGCGGGCGATCAACGGGGAGCCCAACGTCGCCCCCGCCACGCGTGAGAAGGTCCGCGCTGCCGCGCGGTCGCTCGGCTTTCGGAGGAACGCGGTCGCCGCGGATCTCGCGCGCGGCGGCGCGTCGTCCGTCGTCGGCTTCATCGCCGGCGACCTCGCGAACCCCTTCTACTCCGCCGTCGCCGGTGGGATGGAGCGGGAGCTGCGGCGTCGCGGCCACCAGCTCATGATCACCAGCTCCGACGAAGACCCTGAGCGGGAGCGCGACCTCACGGCAGAGCTCATGGAGCGCCGAGTCGGCGCCCTCATCGTCACGCCCGCGGGCGCGGACCACGAAGCTCTCGGGCGCGAGGTCGAGGACGGCCTTCCCGTGGTCCTCGTGGACCGGCCCGTCGCGGGGCTGGACGTCGACTCCGTCGTCATCGACAACCGCGGCGGGGTCGCCGCCGCCGTCGAGCACCTGCTCGCGCACGGCCACCGGCGCATCGCGCTCATCGGCGACGACTCCGACGTCTGGACCTTCCAGGAGCGCCGTGAGGCGTTCGTCGACACCCTCGTGGCGCACGGTGTCGAGAACCCTGAGCGGTACGTCCGCCCTGGCGCGCACGACGCCGGGCTGGCCAGGGCGTTCGTGTCCGAGATCCTCGAGGACGAGGAGCCGCCGACTGCGCTGCTGGCCGCGAACAACGTCATCACGCTCGGGACCCTGCAGTCTCTGCGCGAGCACAGGTCGCGCCACGTCGCTCTCGTCGGGTTCGACGACTTCGCTGCCGGCGACCTGCTGAACGTCACCGTCGTGGACTACGACGCCGGCGAGCTCGGCAGGCACGCTGCGATGCTGGCGTGCCTTCGGATCGAGGACCCGACGCGACCGACGCACTCCGTCGTCGTGCCCACCCGGCTCGTGGCCCGCGGGAGCGGCGAGATCACGCCCGCCTGACCTCGAACCGCCTTGCCGGCAGTAGCGCTCTACTCGGCGTCAGTGGTGACGGCGTCCGCGTGCTTCGCGGAGCGGTGGGCGGCCGCGCGAGCGACGCCTCGGTGCGTGAGCCGCCGGGCCAGGACCGCGACGCCACCCGACACGGCTGCGAAGGTGACGGCCTGGACGATCGTGATGTTCTCGTCGTCGAGGTCCTTCGGGGCGGCGTGCCCGGTGCTCTTCTGCCAGATGATGCCGACCACCTTCTGCGCGACCCACCCCGCGGCGATGGTCAGCACCATGGTGCCCACCCTGACGGCGAGGGTCTCGTCCCGCTTGGCCACCTGCGTCCTCCGAGGTCTCGGCGACAACGTCGCGTCGTCGCTGCTGATCCACCGTATCCCCGGCTCGCGATGGCTCGCCTGGTGGCGCTCCGTGACAGTCCGAGAACCGCGCGCGGGCCGGGGCGCGGTACTGTTGCGGGGAACGACAGGGGAGCGCCACCGGGCGCTGAGAGTGCGGACAACCGCAGACCCTCGAACCTGATCCGGCTAGAACCGGTGGAGGAAGTCGGGCTTCTCGATCCCTGCGTGCTTGCGCGCGGCCCATCCGTGCGTGGGTGCGTCGGGCCCCTTCTCGACGTCTGAGGAGGACATTGTGACCAGCAGGAACCGTCGCGGCCGGGTCGCCGCCGCCATCGTCGTCGCCGGGCTGCTGCCCGGGCTTGCCGCATGCGGCGGCGGGGCCGGGGGCAGCGCCGCGAGCGGGAGCTCGAGCGGGGGTGCCGGCGGCACCGTCACGCTCGTCACGCACGACTCGTGGGCCGTGTCGAAGGACGTGCTGGCCGCGTTCGAAAAGGAGAGCGGCCTCACCGTCAAGCAGGTGCCCATGGGCGATGCCGGAACGCTGGCCAACCAGGTGGTGCTGACCAAGGGCTCGCCGCTGGGCGACGTCGTCTACGGGATCGACAACACGTTCGCGTCGCGCGTCGTGGACGCCGGCGTGCTCGAGAAGTACACGCCCGCCGGCCTGAGCGAGTCCGCGAAGCAGTACGCCGTCGGCGATGGCGCGCTCACCCCGATCGACGTCGGCGACGTGTGCCTCAACACCGACATCACCTGGTTCCAGCAGCACAACCTGCCGGAGCCGAAGACGCTCGAGGACGTGACCAAGCCGCAGTACAAGGACCTCATGGTCGTGCTGAACCCGGCGTCGTCGTCGCCCGGCATGGCCTTCCTGCTGGCGACCATCGGGGCATTCGGCGACTCGGGCTTCGACGGCCACGGCTGGACCGGCTACTGGACGGCGCTCAAGGCCAACGGCGTGAAGGTCTCCGACTCGTGGGAGGACGCGTACTACTCGCAGTTCTCCGGGGCCCGGCAGGGCGGCACCCGCCCGATCGTCGTCTCCTACTCGACGTCGCCGGCGGACAGCGTGACCAAGGACGGCTCCGCAACCACCACGCGGGCCCTGCTCGACACGTGCTTCCGGCAGGTGGAGTACGCGGGCATCCTCAAGGGCGCCAAGAACCCCGAGGGCGCACGCAAGCTCATCGACTTCCTGATCTCGCACCCGTTCCAGGCCGACATCCCCGGCCAGATGTACATGTATCCGGCCGACTCGACCGTCGAGCTCCCCGCCGACTGGAAGAAGTTCGCGCCGCTCGCCGACAAGCCGTTCACCGTGGCGCCCGCGGACGTCACGGCGCACCGGGACGCGTGGATCGACACATGGACCAAGACCGTCGTCGGCTGAGGCCGTCCGCCTGCACGGCAGCGGGATGGGCGGTCGCGGTCGCCCTCCCGCTGCTGTTCCTCGGCGTGTTCTTCGCGTGGCCGGTGGTCGCGCTCGTCGGGCGCGGCTTCGTGTCCGACGCCGGGGGCGTCGACCTGACGGGGCTGCGCGACGTGCTCGGCTCGCCCCGGACGTGGCGTCTGGTAGGCACCACGCTGGGGCAGGCGGCCGCCGGAGCGGCCGGGTCCGTGGTGCTGGGGCTCCCGGTCGCGTATCTGCTGTACCGGACGCGGTTCCGCGGGCGTGCGCTGGCGCGCGGGGCCGTGACGCTGCCGTTCGTGCTGCCCACCGTGGTGGTCGGCGTGGCGTTCAAGGCGCTGTTCCAGCAGGGCGGCCTGCTCGGGTGGGCGCACCTCGACGAGACGTTCGCCGCCGTCGTGCTGGCGCTCGTGTTCTTCAACGTGTCCGTGGTGGTGCGCACCGTGGGCGGTCTGTGGGAGCGGCTGGACCCCCGCGCCGAGCAGGCCGCCCGGGCGCTGGGGGCCTCGCCCGCGCGCGCATTCGGCACGGTGACGCTGCCAGCACTGACCCCGGCGATCGCCTCGGCCGGCGCCGTGGTGTTCCTGTTCTGCGCGACGGCGTTCGGCGTCGTGCTGGTGCTCGGCGGGGCCGCGTACGGCACCGTCGAGACCGAGATCTACCGGCGCACCACGCAGTTCCTCGACCTGCGCACCGCGGCCGTGCTGTCGATCCTCCAGCTCGTCGTCGTCGGCGGGGCGCTGCTCGTGGCCGGGCGGGCGCGGGCGCGGCGCGAGCGCGCGCTGCACCTCGAGACCGAGGACGTCGCCGCGCACCGCTGGAACCCCCGCTCCGCGGCCGACGTGGCGGCGGCGCTCGCGTCGCTGGTCGTGGTGGGCGGGCTGATCCTGACGCCTCTGGCGGTGCTCGTGCTCCGGTCGCTGCGCACCGCGGACGGGGGGTGGGGGCTCGACAACTACGTCGCCCTCGGGACGACGGGCGGGCGCAACGCCCTGGTCGTCACCGTGTGGCAGGCGCTGGGTACGTCGCTGCGGACGGCGCTCATCGCAACCGTGATCGCCGTCGTCGTGGGCGGGCTCGTCGCGCTCGTGGTGTCGCGGCGCCCTCGGGCGCGCGCGGCACGCAGGGCGGTCGGGGCGCTCGACGCCGTCGTCATGCTGCCGCTCGGCGTGTCCGCGGTGACGGTCGGCTTCGGGTTCCTCATCACGATGGACCGGCCGCTGGGGCTGTCGATCGACCTGCGGACCTCGGGGCTGCTGGTGCCTATCGCGCAGGCGGTCGTCGCCGTCCCGCTCGTCGTTCGCACGGTGCTGCCCGTGCTGCGGGCCATCGACCCGAGGCTCCGCGAGGCGGCCGCGGTGCTCGGGGCGCCCGCGGGGCGGGTGCTGCGCGACGTCGACCTGCCGATCGGGTTGCGGTCGCTCGGGCTGGCGATCGGGTTCGCGTTCGCGGTGTCGCTCGGCGAGTTCGGGGCGACGGCGTTCCTCGCCAGGCCCGACTCGGCGACCCTGCCCGTGGTGATCTTCCGGCTCATCAGCCGCCCCGGGGCGCAGAACTACGGCATGGCCCTGGCCGCGTCGGTGGTGCTGGCGGTGGTCACCGCCGCCGTCATGATGGTGGCCGAGCGGCTGCGCGGCGACCGCGCGTCCGGTGCGGCCGGAGGGGAGTTCTGATGGGCGGGCTCAGCGTGCGCGACGCCGTCGTGCGGTACGACGGCGAGGGCGGCACGACGGCGGTGGCCGGCGTCGACCTCGATGTCGCCGACGGCGAGATCCTGGCGCTGCTCGGGCCCAGCGGGTGCGGCAAGTCGTCGCTGCTGCGCGCCGTGGCGGGCCTCGAGCCGCTCACGGCTGGGACGATCGCGTTCGACGGCGAGGACCTCGCCGGGGTGCCCGTGCACCGGCGCGGGTTCGGGCTTCTGTTCCAGGACGGGCAGCTGTTCGCCCACCGGGACGTCGCGCGGAACGTCGCCTACGGGCTCGAGGTCGCGCGGGTGCCGCGCGCTGAGCGCGCCGCCCGGGTGCACGAGCTGCTCGACGCCGTCGGGCTCGCCGGGTACGGCGCGCGGTCGGTGTCGACGCTCTCGGGCGGCGAACGGCAGCGCGTCGCGCTCGCCCGGGCGCTCGCACCGCGGCCGCGGCTGCTGCTGCTCGACGAGCCGTTCAGCGCCCTCGACCGCGCGCTGCGCGAACGCCTCGCCGTCGACGTGCGCGACGTGCTGCGCGCGACCGGCACGACGGCGGTCTTCGTGACGCACGACCACGACGAGGCCTTCACCGTCGCTGACCGCACCGGGGTGATGCAGGCCGGCCGGCTGCTTCAGGTCGCGCCCCCCGAGGAGCTGTGGCGGGCGCCGGCCTCGCGGGAGGTGGCGCAGTTCCTGGGCTACCAGGCGTTCGTGCCGCTCGGGACGCGCGCGGGTGGGTGGCTCGCCGTCGGGCCGACGGGGCTGCGCGTGCTGTCCGACGCCCGGAGCACCCCGCAGCAGCCCGGGTCGGACGACTCGGGACGGGTGTGGGAGGCGCGGGTCGTGGAGAGCGCGTTCCGGCGGGGACGCGCCCAGGTGATCGTCGTCGTCGACCTCGGGTCTGGTGACCAGCGCCTGGTAGCCCAGGTCGAGGACGCAGCGGCTCCTGCGCCGGGCGCGGCGGTCAAGGTGACGCTGGACGAGTCGAGCTGCGCGGTGGTGGGCGGCTGACACACGCGTGTGGGTCCCTGGGGCTCCGGTCATCAGCGCGATCACCGGAGCCCCAGGGACCCACAACGCCTGGGGGCAGGCAGCGCTCAGGCCGCCGAGAGGCGGGCCACCTCCTCCGGGGTGAGCACCAGCTCCGTCGCCTGGGACGAGTCCTCGATCGACTCCGGGCGCGAGGCGCCCGGGATCGGGATCACGACCGGCGCGAGCGCGAGCTCCCACGCGAGCGTCACCTGGAAGGGCGACACCTCGTGCTCCTGCGCGACCTCGAGGAACGGCGCGTACTCGGCGCCGAGCTCGCCCGAACGGGCCAGCGAGATGCCGCCCAGCGGGCTCCACGGCAGGAACGCGATGCCCAGCTCGGCGCACAGCTCCAGCTCCGGCAGCGAGGACCGGAACCGCGGCGAGAACTGGTTCTGCACCGACACCAGCCGGCCGCCCAGGATCGACTGCGCCTCCCGGATCTGGTCCGGGTTGGCGTTCGAGATCCCGGCCATCCGGATCACGCCCTCGTCGAGCAGGTCGCGGACCGCGCCCACCGAGTCCCCGTACGGCACCGTCGGGTCCGGGCGGTGGAACTGGTACAGACCGATGGCCTCGACGCCGAGGCGCTTGGCCGAGGCCTTCGCCGCCTCCTTGAGGTACGCCGGGTCGCCGTTCACCGTCCAGGACCCGTCGCCCGGGCGCAGGTGGCCGCCCTTGGTGGCCACGACCACGTCCGAGACGTCCGAGCCGTAGGAGCGCAGCGCCTCGGCGATGAGCGACTCGTTGTGGCCCACCTCGTTCGCGTCGCGGTGGTAGGCGTCGGCCGTGTCGATGAGGGTGACGCCGGCGTCGAGCGCCGCGTGGATCGTGGCCACGGAACGCTCGGTGGCCGGCCGGCCCTCGATCGACATCGGCATGCCGCCGAGGCCGATCGCGCTCACCTGACGGTTACCGATGGTGCGGGTCTGCATGGTGTTCCTCCCCTGACGGTTGATCGCGCTCGATGCTACGCGGGCGTCATGCGGGCGTGCCGGTGACCGTGGCGCCCGACTTCACGACGACGTACCTGACCGTCTCGCCGCTCCAGAAGTGGAACGTGAGGGTCACCGGGGTGCCGTCGGCGACCTCGGCGAAGAACGCCGCCTTGAGCGCGATCGTGCCCGCGGCGGCGTCCGGGGTGAACGTCGCGTCGTACTCCTTGTACGTGGTCCACGAGTTCGGGCCCGCGCCCGACCCGTCGGGGTACGCCGCCTCCATGGTCGCCAGGCGGTCGCCGTGGAACGCCGTCGGGATGGTGAGACCGTCCGGGGTGCCGGAGGCTGCCGCCAGCGCCGGGGTGGTGGAGGCCACGACCTCGACCTTCCACGGCAGGCCGCGGCTGAACCGCACCTCGACCCAGCCGTGCGAGCCCTCCGCGCCGTCGGCGGTGACGCGGGCCAGGAACGCGGCCGAGAGCGTCAGCCGGGTGCCGTCGAGCGTGTAGTCGCCGCCGTGCAGGCGCTTGCCCGCGAACCAGACGCCCGTCACGGTGTTCCCGTTCGGGTCGAGCGTCACGGTCTGCGCCGTAGCCGCGCCGGGCCGCACGAAGACCTGGTCGGTGGAGCCGGTGCCCGACGACGTCGTCCAGCTCGTGGAGGCCTGCGCGAACAGCTCCGGGTCCTTCCACCGGAGCGTGGTGCGGTCCAGGTGGCCGCCGTTGTCCCAGAGCATCGTGGTGATGCCGTCGGCACGCGCGAGGTCGCCGACGTTCTCGAAGAACTTGAGCATCTCTCCGCGCTCGACGTCGTTCGGGCCCTTGTCGAAGCCGAGCAGGCCGTACTCGCCGAGGATCACCGGGATGCCGTGCGCCACGAGGGTGTCGTGCACCCGCGCGAAGGCCCCAGCGGTGTCGGCCTGGGCGGTGGCGTCGTAGCGGTAGCCGCCGGCGATGTTGGTGCTGAACGGCCAGTACCCGTAGTAGTGGAACGTGGCTGCGATGTTCGGGTCGCCCAGGGCGTCGATGCTCGCGACCAGCGGGTCGAGGCGCGCCTGCCCCGAGTCGGTGTGCAGCATGGGGAGCACGAGGACCCGGTCGGCGTTGCCGCGGCCCGTGGCGCGCACGGTGTTGACGAAGTCGGTGTTGAGCTCGTCGAGGATCGGGTACGAGGCGTCGTCGCTCACGGTGAACTGCGGCTCGTTGAGGCTCTCGAGCAGCAGCCGCCGCGGCGCGTCGCGGAACTGCACCGCGATCTGCTGCCAGAGCGACGTCAGCTGGGCCACGACCTGGTCGTGCTGGGTGGGGGCCTGGTTGACCCACATCCAGGAGTCGTGGTGGACGTCGAGCAGCACGTACAGGCCGGCGTCGAGCGCCTCACCGACCACCTGCTGCACGCGGTCCATGAACGCCGGGTCGACGGCGTAGTCGGGGGCGGGCCCCTGGTGCTGACCCCAGGTGACGGGGATGCGGACGGAGCGGAAGCCCTGCGCGCGCAGCGTCTGGAACAGGGCCGGGGTGATGCGCGGGTTGCCCCAGGCGGTCTCGTCGGCGCCCACGGCGTCGAGGCTGTTGCCGAGGTTCCAGCCGGGCTGCATCGCCGCGACCACCTGGGTGGCCGACAGCGGGGCGGCGGCGTGCACGGGATCGGGTGCGGGGGCCGCGGCGGCCGGGCCGACGAGGCCCACCCCCAGCGCTGCCGCAGCGACGAGCGTCGTCGCGCTCGTCCACAGGCGTCCTGCCATGCGGGTGCTCTCCCTTGAGCCAGGGGGCGTCGTCGCCCCGGGACGCCGGGACAGGCGTCCCGGTCCCTGGGAAAACTAGGGGAGCCGCGCGGGCGCAAGCAACGGACGAAAAGTGCATCTGACCTGCGCGATCGTCGAACGTTCGACGACGAAGGCCGACGCCGTCGAACGTTCGACGGCGCCGGCTTCCGCGTGGTCAGGCGTCAGGAGTGGCGCAGCTCGCGGTACTTGCGGACCAGGGACTGCGTCGACGGGTCCTGAACAGCCAGGGCGCCCTCGTCGCCGGAGACGGCGGGGGCGATCTCCAGCGCAAGCTTCTTGCCGAGCTCCACGCCCCACTGGTCGAACGAGTCGATGCCCCAGACGATGCCCTGCGTGAACGTGATGTGCTCGTAGAGCGCCACCAGCTGGCCCACCACCGACGGCGTCAGCGCGTGCGCCAGGATCGACGTCGTCGGGCGGTTGCCGCTGAACACGCGGGCCGGGACGATCGCCTCGGCCGTGCCCTCGGCGCGCACCTCGTCGGCCGTCTTGCCGAAGGCCAGCGCCTTGGTCTGGGCGAAGAAGTTCGCCAGGAACAGCTCGTGGACGTCGGCGCCGGGCTTGACGTCCTTGCCGTCGCCCTCGGCGTCGACCAGGCCGTACGCCGGCTTCGCCACGGCGATGAAGTCCGCCGGGATGAGCTTGGTGCCCTGGTGGATGAGCTGGTAGAAGGCGTGCTGGCCGTTGGTGCCCGGCTCGCCCCAGAACACCTCGCCGGTCTGCGTGGTGACGGGCGTGCCGTCCCAGCGCACCGACTTGCCGTTCGACTCCATGGTGAGCTGCTGCAGGTACGCGGCGAAGCGGTGCAGCTGCTGGGCGTACGGGAGCACCGCGTGCGACTGGGCGCCCAGGAAGTTCACGTACCAGACGTTGAGCAGGCCCATGAGCGCCGGCACGTTGCGCTCCAGCGGCGTGGTGCGGAAGTGCTCGTCGATCAGGCGGAAGCCGTCGAGCAGGTCGCGGAAGCGCTCCGGGCCGATGGCGATCGCGACCGAGGTGCCGATCGCCGAGTCGACCGAGTAGCGGCCGCCCACCCAGTCCCAGAACCCGAACGCGTTCGCCGGGTCGATGCCGAACGCCGCGACCTTGTCGAGCGCCGTCGACACCGCGACGAAGTGCTTGCCGACCGCCGCGTGGCGGGCCTCGGGCGTGTCGTCGACGACGCCGCGGGCGACCAGCCCGTCGAGCAGCCAGGCGCGCGCCAGGCGGGCGTTGGTCAGCGTCTCCAGCGTGCCGAACGTCTTCGACGCGACGATGAACAGCGTGGTCTCGGGGTCGAGGTCGGCGGTCTTCTGCGCGACGTCGGTCGGGTCGATGTTCGAGACGAAGCGGACCGTGAGGCCGGCCTGGTGGTACGGCTCGAGCGCCTCGTAGATCATGACGGGACCCAGGTCCGAGCCGCCGATGCCGATGTTGACCACGGTCTCGACGCGCTTGCCGGTGACGCCCGTCCAGTCGCCCGAGCGCACCTGGTGCGCGAACGCGCTCAGCTTGTCGAGCTCCGCCTGCACGTCCTCGTCCACCTGCTGCCCGTCGACCACCAGCGGCGGCTGCGTGCCCGGCGCCCGGCGCAGCGCCGTGTGCAGCACGGCACGGTCCTCGGTGACGTTGATGTGCTCGCCCGTGAACATCGCCTCGATGCGCTCGGTGAGGTTCACCTGCTGGGCCAGGCGGACCAGGATCGCCAGGGTCTCGTCCGTGACGAGGTTCTTCGACAGGTCGACGAACAGCTCGCCGGCCTCGAAGGAGAGGCGCTCGGCGCGCGCGGGGTCGGCGGCGAACCAGCCGCGCAGGTCCGCGTCGAGGGTCTCGTGGTGCGTGGTCAGGTCGGCCCAGGCGCTGGTGGTGGTGGGGTCGACCGGGGAGGGCGTCGTCATGCCCCCCAACCTACCGAGGCGCGTGCGGCGGTGCGTGGCCTGAGGTGTCTGCTGCCGCACGTCGCGGGCTACGACGGCGTCGCCGGCGAGATCACCGTCGGAGCGGGCGCGGTCGACTTCCGGACCACGAGACGCGAGGGGAGCCGGACGTGCGCCTCGGCCGGGCGGCCCTCGAGGAGGGCCAGCAGCATCGAGACCGCGCGGGCGCCCATCTCCTGGAGCGGCTGCGCGACGGTGGTGAGACGGGGGGTGGCGCTCGCGGCCTCGGGGATGTCGTCGAAGCCGACGATCGAGAGGTCCTGCGGCACGCGCAGGCCGAGCTCGTTCGCCACCTCCAGCACGCCGAAGGCCGAGAGGTCGTTGGCGGCGAACACGGCGGTGGGGCGGTCGGGGAGCGTGAGCAGCTCGCGCGCGGCGTCGAGCGTCCAGGCGGCGCGGTACCCGCCGTCACGGACCAGCTCGGGGTCGTACGGGATGCCGGCCTCGGCCAACGAGTCGCGGTACCCGCGCTCGCGCAGGCCCGCCGACTCCAGGTCGGTGCGGCCGCGCACGTGCGCGATCCGGGTGTGGCCGAGCTCGATGAGGTGGCGGGTCGCGGCGCGGGCACCGCCCACGTTGTCGCTCTCGATCGTGGAGGCGTTGCCGGTCCCGGTGTGCGGGTCGACGGCGACGACCGGCACGCTCGACGGCGGCACCGCGATGGTGGGCGTGAGGATGATGGCGCCGTCGAAGAGGGTGCCGCCCAGCCGGGACAGCGAGCGGCGCTCCCAGCCGACCGCGTTGTCGTCGCTGATGGCGCCCGAGTATGCGAGCAGCTCGTAGCCCTTGCCGATCGCGGCCGTGGAGATGCCCTTGAGGAGCTCCGTGGCGAACGGGTCGAACCCGGCGAGCAGGATCCCGATGACGTCGGTGCGCCCGCGGCGCAGCGAGCTGGCGACCAGCGAGGTCTCGTACCCGAGCTGCTCGACCACCTCGAGCACCCGCTCGGAGGTCGCGGGCGCGACGCCGTAGCGGCCGTTGATCACCTTCGAGACGGTGGCCACGGAGACCCCCGCAGCGCGCGCGACATCGGTGATGGTGACCCGGCCGATCGTCGTCGGGACGGTGGGCGAAGGGTGGGCGTCGGTGCTCACGGGGGAACCGTACCTTTCGCGGAAGCCCTGTGACCCCGGCGTGACCCGACGTTAGTAAATCGTTATCGACAACGATTGACACCGGAGCGAGCGAACTGCGACAGTCCCGGTTGACAGAGTTCCCTGTCCATGTGTCGAAGACGACAAAGGGGTACCACGATGACGAGGAAGATTCGCGGCGCGGCAGTGCTCGCGCTGGGCGCGACTGTCGCGCTCACGATCTCCGCCTGTTCCTCCGGGAGCAACGCCAGCTCCGGCAGCTCCGCCGACAGCACCAAGCCCGCCACGCTCACCGTGTGGGAGAACAACACGTCCGGCACCGCCGGCCCGCAGTTCTGGAAGGACGCCGCGGCGGCGTTCCAGAAGGCTCACCCGAACGTCAAGGTGAACATCGTCGGCGTCCAGAACGAGGACCTCGACGGCAAGCTCCAGACGGCGATGAACGGTGGCAACCCGCCGGACGTCTTCCTCCAGCGTGGTGGCGGCAAGCTCGCCGACATGGTCTCGGCCAGCATGGTCAAGGACATCACCAGCTCGATCGACTCGTCGCTCGACATCCCCAAGGGTGCGTTCGGCGCGGACACGCTGAACGGCAAGATCTACGCGATGCCGATGGACGTCACCCCTGGTGGCTTCTGGTACTCGAAGACGCTGTTCCAGCAGGCCGGCATCACCGACACGCCGAAGACGTGGGACGACTTCACGGCTGACATCGCGAAGCTCAAGGCCGCGAAGATCACGCCGATCGCCCTCGGTGGCAAGGACGCCTGGCCGGCCGCGCACTACTTCTACTGGCTGTCGCTGCGCGAGTGCTCCTCCGACACGCTCGAGAAGGCCGCGGGCAGCGCCAACCTGTCCGACCCGTGCTTCACCAAGGCGGCCACGGACCTCCAGACGTTCGCCGCGCTGAAGCCCTTCCAGGACGGCTTCCTCACCACGCCGGCGCAGCAGACCCCGGACTCGGCCGACGGCCTCATCGCCAACCACAAGGCCGCCATGCAGCTCATCGGCGCCTGGGAGTCCGGCACCGTCGGCTCGCTGACCCCGGACAAGAAGCCGCTGCCTGACCTCGGCTACTTCCCGTTCCCGGAGGTCTCGGGCGGTCAGGGCACCCCCGGCTCGATGATGGCCGGCGTCGACGGCTACTCCTGCTCGGCCAAGGCTCCGGAGCCGGCTTGCACCGACTTCCTGAACTTCCTCGGCTCGGCCGACCAGCAGAAGGCCTACAACACGGCCAACTCCTCGCTGCCCGCCTCGTCGGGTGCCGCCTCGGCGCTCACCCTGACGGACGACAACAAGTCGGCCCTCGCGGCCTACCAGGCGGCTCCGTACGTCTCGCTGTGGCTCGACTCGCGTCTGGGCCAGAACATCGGCAACGCGCTCAACCAGGGCGTCGTCAACCTCCTCGCCGGCCAGGGCACCCCGGCCGCTGTCATCAAGGCGGCCAACGACGCCGCCGCGAAGGGCTGATCCGAGTTACATCATGACTGATTCCCTGCGCGAGAACGCACCCGCATCGGCGGGCTCGCCTGTGGATCTCTCGACGGGCGAGGGCAGCGCTGCGGCGCTGCCCTCGCTCCCGCCCGTCCGGCGCCGTCAGCGCCGTGGCGGGTGGAAGGCGGGTCTTGAGATCACAGCACTGTCAGCACCGGCAGTCGTCGTATTCCTGGTGTTCGTCATCCTGCCGGTCATCATGGCCGCCTACTACGGCTTCTTCCGGTGGAAGGGCTTCGGCCCGCCCACCGACTGGGCCGGCTTCCACAACTACGTGGTCATCTTCCAGGACCCGGACTTCCGCCAGGCCCTGCTGCACAACTTCCAGATCGTCGTGCTGTCCCTGGTGATCCAGGGCCCCGTCGCGATCGCGTTCGCCCTGCTGCTGAACAAGAAGATGCGCGGCCAGTCGATCATCCGCGTGCTGATCTTCGTGCCGTACGTGATCTCCGAGGCCGTCGCCGGCATCGGCTGGGCGATGCTGCTGGCCGACAACGGCGCGTTCAACGCGCTCATGGACAAGGTCGGCCTGCACGGCCTGAGCCAGAGCTGGCTCGCCAACCCGAGCCTCGCGATCTGGACGCTCATGGCGATCCTGACGTGGAAGTACATCGGGTACGCGGTGATCCTGTTCCTCGCCGGCCTGCAGAGCATCCCCGAGGAGCTCACCGAGGCCGCCTCGATCGACGGCGCCTCGTACTGGCAGACGCAGCGGCACATCGTGCTCCCGCTGCTCGGCCCGACGATCCGCATCTGGGCGTTCCTGTCGATCATCGGCTCGCTGCAGCTGTTCGACATCGTCTACATCATCTGGGGCCAGTACGTCACCGGCACCGCCGGCGTCTCGACGATGGCCACCTACATGAACGCCAACGGGCGCGTGTCGGGCAACTTCGGCTACGGCTCCGCCGTCGCCGTCGTGATGTTCATCATCTCGCTGATCATCGCGCTCTTCTACCAGCGCTTCGTGCTGCGCCGCGACACCGCCGGCGCCGTCACCGACGGGGAGGGCTGATGGCCACCGCAACGCTCGAGCCGGTCCGCACGGCCCGGCCCCGCAAGCCCAGCCGCAACGAGAAGGCGCCGCTCCAGTGGGGCAACCCTGCCGTCTACTTCGTGGCGCTGCTGTTCGTCGCCCTGATGGTCAGCCCCGTGCTGTACATCGTCATCGGCGGCTTCCGCTCCAACAGCCAGATCTCGCTGAGCCCGGCCGGCTGGCCGCACCCGTGGGAGTTCGGCTCCTACGCCTCGGTGCTGTCCGACACGGCCTTCTGGACCGCGTTCAAGAACTCGCTCATCGCGGGTGTTGCCACGACGGTCGGCGTCGTCGCCCTCGGGCTCATGGTCAGCTTCGTGCTCGCCCGCTACCGGTTCCGCGGCAGCGGCGCGATGTACGCGCTGTTCGCCTCGGGCCTCATGTTCCCGATGACGGTCGCGATCACCCCGCTGTACATCCTCATCCGGTCCGTGCACCTGATGAACAGCCTCGGCGGCGTCATCCTGCCGCAGATCGCGTTCGCGCTGCCCACCACGGTCATCATCCTGGTGCCGTTCCTGCGGGCCATCCCGAACGAGATCCAGGAGGCGGCCGAGATCGACGGCTGCGGCCGCATGGGGTTCTTCTTCCGGATGGTGCTGCCGCTGTCGATGCCCGGCGTCATCACGGTCGCGATCCTCGCGTTCATCGGCTCGTGGAACTCGTACATGCTGCCGCTGTACGTGCTGAACGACCCGGCGTCGTCGACGCTCCCGCTCACGATCAAGACGCTCGCGTCCGGACCGTACTCGGCGGACACCGCGAAGATCCTCGCCGGCACGTCGCTGGCGATGCTCCCCGCACTCGTGTTCTTCAGCCTGTTCGAGCGCCGCATCGTCGGCGGTCTCACCGGCGCCGTCAAGGGCTGAGCCCCCGGCACGACGACCGCGGCCACCACACCGCCGTCGGTTGCGCCACACCGTGAGTGCACCAAGGGTGGCCCCGTAGCGTTGAACCGCTGCGGGGCCACCCCCGTCACCAGCCTGTTTCAAAGGAGATCCTTCGTGAACGACGCTGCCCCCACCACGGGTGTCCCGCGTGCCATGCCCGAGGTGTCCGAGCGCGTGCGCGCGCTGATCGCGCAGATGACCATCGAAGAGAAGCTGGCGCAGATCGTCAGCTTCTGGCCGGACCAGGGGGGCAACGTCGTCGCCCCGATGCAGGGCGAGATGGCCGCCGAGTCGGGCGGCAAGTCGCTCGCCGAGATCACCAAGCACGGCCTCGGCCAGTACACGCGCGTGTACGGCACGCGCCCCGTCGACCCGATCGCCCGCGCCGAGTGGCTGTGGGCCGAGCAGCGCCGCCTCAAGCGCGAGACGCGCCTGGGCATCCCCGCGCTGGTCCACGAGGAGTGCCTGACCGGCCTCGCCGCCTGGAAGGCCGCGACGTTCCCGGCGCCGCTCGCCTGGGGTGCCACGTTCGACGACGAGCTCGTCTACGAGATGGGCCAGGTCATCGGCGAGTCGATGAAGAAGCTCGGCGTGAACCTGGGCCTCGCGCCCGTGCTCGACGTCATCCGCGACCCGCGCTGGGGCCGCACCGAGGAGGCCATCTCCGAGGACCCCTACGTCGTGGGCACCATCGGCACCAAGTACGTGCAGGGCCTGCAGGACTCCGGCGTCCACGCGACGCTCAAGCACTTCGTCGGCTACTCCGGCTCGAAGGCCGGCCGCAACCACGCCCCGGTGCTCGCCGGCCCGCGCGAGCTCAACGACGTGTTCCTGCCGCCGTTCGAGATGGCCGTGCTCGACGGCAAGGTCAAGTCGGTCATGAACTCCTACACGGACGTCGACGGCGTCCCCTGCGTCGCCAACGAGGAGCTCCTCACCGGCGTGCTGCGCGACAAGTGGGGCTTCGAGGGCGTCGTCGTCGCCGACTACTTCGCCGTCGCGTTCCTCGAGGTCATGCACGGCGTCGCCAAGGACCGAGCCGACGCCGCCGCCCAGGCCCTCGCGGCCGGCCTCGACGTCGAGCTGCCCGGCATGGACGCCTTCCCGCTGCTCGCCGAGAAGGTGCGCAACGGCGAGTTCCCCGAGGCCCTCGTGGACCGTGCCCTCGCGCGCCACCTGCGCCAGAAGGAGGAGCTCGGCCTGCTCGAGCCCGACGCCTTCGAGGACGAGCCGCCCACCGAGATCGACCTCGACTCGCCGAAGCACCAGGAGATCGCCCGCCGCCTCGCGGAGGAGTCGATCGTGCTCCTGTCGAACGACGGCGTGCTCCCGCTGGCCGGCGGCAAGGCACCGCAGCGCATCGCCGTCGTGGGCCCCAACGCCGACGCCGTCGAAGCCCTCCAGGGCTGCTACTCGTTCGCCAACCACGTGCTCGCGCACTACCCGGACCACGAGATCGGGTTCTCCATCCCGACCGTGACCGAGGGCCTGACCCAGGCGTTCCCGGGCGTCGAGCTCGTCTCGGCCCACGGGTGCGACGTCGAGGGCACCGACACGTCCGGCTTCGCCGAGGCCGTCGCCGCGGCCGAGGGCTCGGACGTCGTCGTCGCCGTCATCGGTGACCGTGCCGGCCTGTTCGGCCGTGGCACCGTCGGCGAGGGCAACGACGCCGAGTCGCTCGAGCTGCCCGGCGTGCAGCGCGAGTTCGTCGAGGCGCTCGTGGCCACCGGCAAGCCGGTCGTCGTGGTGCTCACGCTCGGCCGCCCGTACGTCATCGACTGGATGCTCGACGGCGACCAGCCCAAGCCCGCGGCCGTGATCCACGCGGCCTTCCCGGGCGAGGGCGGCGGCCTGGCCATCGCCAACGTGCTGTCCGGTGCGGTCAACCCGTCGGGTCGCCTGCCGCTGTCGCTGCCGCGCTCGACCGGTGCGCAGCCGTACTCGTACCTGCACCCGATCCTGGGCGGCCCGTCCGACGTGACGAACACCGACTCGACGCCCACGCGCCCGTTCGGGTTCGGCCTGTCGTACACGACGTTCGCGTACTCCGACCTCGCGGTGTCGCCGTCCGTGAACGCAGGTGGCACCTTCACCGCGACCGTCACCGTGACCAACACGGGCGACGTCGACGGCGTCGAGCCGGTCCAGCTGTACGGCCACGACGTGCTCGGCTCGATCACGCGCCCGACCGTCCAGCTGCTCGGCTACCAGCGTGTCGCGCTGGCCGCCGGCGAGTCGAAGACCGTGACGTTCGAGGTGCCGACCACGCGCTTCGCGTTCACCGACCGCCGCCTGGTCAAGATCGTCGAGCCGGGCGACGTCGAGGTGTGGGTGGCCTCGCACGCGTCGGCGTCGGACGAGTCGAGCAACGTCGAGGAGACGACCGCCGGCGCCATCGTCAACGAGAAGAAGGCCGCCAAGGTCTCGATCCCGGGCACCGCCACGGCGCGCGCCCGCATGGAGATCACGGGCCCGCTGCACGAGGTCACGACGGCCGACGAGCGCTGGGTGAAGACGACGATCGCCTGACACGCGTTCACGCTGCGTCGCACGTTGTGGGTCCCTGGGGCTCCGGTTATCGCCACAGATAGCCGGAGCCCCAGGGACCCACAACCGTTTGGCTAAGGTGAAGGCGTGCGCGTCGATGTGTGGCTCTGGGCCGTGCGGCTGTTCAAGTCGCGGTCGGCTGCCGCCACGCTGCTGCGCGCCGGGCGTGTCCGCGTGAACGGGTATCCCGCCAAGGCGTCCACCGCCGTGAAGGCCGGCGACCGGGTCACCTGGCGCGAGCCGCTGCGGGAGCGCGACGTCGAGGTCGTGGAGCTGCTGCCGAAGCGCGTCGGGGCTCCCCTCGCCGTCAGGGCGTACACCGACCACAGCCCCGCCGTGCCGCCGCGCGAGTCGCTGCTCGCCGTCGGCGTCCGCGACCGCGGCGCGGGCCGCCCCACCAAGCGCGAGCGGCGCGAGATCGACCGCCTGCGCGGCGGCCACCGGGGCTGAGTCCGGGGGTCCCGGCAGGCTCGGGCCGAACGGCCCGCACAGGCGGGACGGGCCTCACTGTTGTGGTCGGACCGCGCTGACAAGGCTGGTCGTAGCGCTGGGACCCACCCGGCCATCGACCATGGAGGTCGTCATGAGTGCAGTGACCGAGCGCCGCGAAGGGGCGCTCACCACCGCCACCGCCACCCTGCACCCCGTCGCGAAGTACGCGCTCGTCATCCTGCGCTTCGTGCTCGCCTTCAACTTCCTGTGGGCGTTCTTCGACAAGACGTTCGGCTGGGGCAAGGCGACGCCGTCGGCGAAGGCGTGGATCCACGGCGGGTCGCCGTCCGGCGGCTTCCTCAAGGGTGTCTCGGGCCCGCTCAAGGGGTTCTACAACCCGATGTCCGGCAACACGTTCATCGACATCCTGTTCATGGTGGGCCTGCTGGGCTGCGGCCTGGCCCTCGCGTTCGGCGTCGGCCTGCGCGTCGTCGCCGTCCTGGGCGGCCTGCTCTACCTGATGATGTGGGGCGCGTCGCTCCCCATCGCCACCAACCCGATCTTCGACGAGCACTGGACCGAGGGCATCGCGACGTTCGCGATCGCGTGGGCCAACGTCGGGGGCATCTGGGGCCTGGGCAAGTGGTGGGCCTCCAAGCCGATCGTCCAGAAGTACGGCTGGCTGCGCTGAGGTCCTGAGCGAGGACGGAGGGGTCTAGCGTGGGCGCCATGAACCCGGTGCGAGTGTTCCTGGTCGACGACCACGAGGTCGTGCGGCGTGGTGTGGCCGACCTGCTCGGTGCCGAGCCCGACCTCGAGGTGGTCGGCGAGGCCGGCACCGCCGCCGAGGCGCTCGCCCGTGTGCCCGCGCTGACCCCCGACGTCGTCGTCCTGGACGTGCGGCTGCCCGACGGCGACGGCGTGTCCGTCTGCCGCGACCTCAAGGCCACGATGGACGTCGCGTGCCTGATGCTCACGTCGTTCGACGACGACGAGGCGCTGTTCGACGCGATCCTCGCCGGGGCCGCCGGCTACGTGCTCAAGCAGGTGCGGGGCACCGACCTGGTCAAGGCCATCCGCACCGTCGCGGCCGGCGGGTCGACCCTCGACCCGCGGGCCGCCGAACGGGTCATGGCTCGCATGCGCGAGCAGGCCCACCACGAGGACCCGCTGGCCGCGCTCACGCAGCAGGAGCAGCGGATCCTCGCGCTCATCGGCCAGGGGATGACCAACCGGCAGATCGGGGCGGAGCTGTTCCTGGCCGAGAAGACGGTCAAGAACTACGTCTCGAGCCTGCTGGCGAAGCTGGGCCTCGAACGCCGGGTCCAGGTGGCGGTGCTGGCAACGAAGCTGGGCCGCTCCGCGCCGTCGGGCAGCTGACCCGTCAGGCGGTCGGTAGGGGTGCCCGCCAGGTGAGGTGGGTGCCCCTGCCGTCCGGGCAGCGAGTGATCGTCAGCGACCCCGAGACCTCCCGGGCGCGCGTGCCCATGTTCGCCAGCCCGCTCAGGTGGGCGTCCGTGGGGATGCCGACGCCGTCGTCCGTGACGGTCAGGGTCACCGCGTCCGACGCCGTGAGCAGCACGTCGACGCGGTGCGCGTGGGCGTGGCGGATCACGTTGGACAGGCTCTCGCGCACGACGGCGACCAGGTGGTCGGCCGTCGTCGGCGGGACCAGGGAGTCCACCGGGCCCTCGAAGCGCAGCGCCGGGGCGAAGCCCAGGGAGCGCGACGCCGCCTCGACCTCCGCGATGATGCGGGAGCGGACGCCCACGCGGCGGGCGTCGTCAGCGGGCGGCTGGAGGCCGCGGATCGTGGTGCGGATCAGGCCGATGGTCTCGTCGACCTCGTCGACCGCCGCGGTGACGCGGGCCGCGTCGTCGTCGTCGCCGGCGCGCTCGAGCCGGCGGGCGACACCCTGGAGGCCCAGGCCGGTGGCGTAGAGGCGCTGGATCGCGAGGTCGTGCAGGTCGCGGGCGATGCGGTCGCGGTCGCGGACCACGGCGAGGCGCTCGGCGTCGCTGCGGCGCTCGGCGAGCTCCAGCGCGACGGCCGCCTGCGACGCGAAGGCCTGCAGGGCCTCGACGACGGCGTCGGGGAAGGCGAGCTTGCCCTGCTTGCGGCCCACCGACAGCACGCCGCGGGTGCGGCCCGGCCCGCCGAGCGGCAGCGCGACGAACGGGCCCACCAGGTCGGCGGACTCCCCGAACGCGACCGCCGAGCGCGGGTCGCCGGCGGCGTCGACCGTCACGACCGGCAGGCCCGAGTCGTAGACCTCCGCCGCGAAGGAGCCCTCGGGCGGCACGACGGTGCCTCGCACGTCGTCGGCCCCCACGGCGGCGCGCACCACGAGCCCCTCGTCGCCGGGGACGGTCAGGGCGGCGAGGTCGGCGCCGGCGACCTCGGCGGCGTGCACGGCGACCAGGTCGAGCACCTCGTCGGGGGTGTCGCCGGCCAGCAGGCGGCGCGAGATCTCGTCGCTGGCCAGCGCCCAGCGCTCGCGCAGGCGGGCGTCGTCGTACAGGCGGGCGTTCTCGACGGCCACGCTGGCCGCGGCGGCGAGCGCCTCGATGCGGCGCTGGTCGGCGTCGGTGAAGTCGCCGCCGCCGCGCTTGCCCGTCAGGTACAGGTTGCCGAACGGGCTGCCGTGCACGCGCAGCGGCACCCCGAGGAACGAGTGCATGGGCGGGTGGTTGGCGGGGAAGCCCACGGCCCGCGGGTCGGCCTGGAGGTCGGAGAGGCGCAGCGGCCGCGGGTCGCGGATGAGCTCGCCGAGGATGCCCCGCCCGGTCGGGTAGTGCCCGACGGCGCGCACCTGGACGGCGTCCATCCCGACCGTGAGGAACTGGCCGATCCGCCCGGCGGGGTCGAGGATCCCGAGGGCCGCGTACTGGGCGTCGGTGAGCGCCGCGGCGGCCTGGACCAGGCGCTGGAGCGTGCTGCCGAGCTCGAGCCCGCGCCCGACGTCGAGCACGGCCTCCAGCAGCACCTCGACGTCGTTCGCTGCCTCCGGTTCCTGCGTGTGCACGCCTCCAACCTAACGGGCGCGGAGGCGTGCCCCGGTGGGACCTTCGGCACACGGGGCGGGGCCGCCGGGCACTGGCCGTGCAGGGGGCGCGGGCCGTGGACTAGGGCACGGGAGGTCGTCATGGTCAGGTGGTGCCGTGGGGTCGTCGTCGGCGTCGACGGGTCCGAGGAGGGGTATCGCGCGCTCGACTGGGCCGCCGCCGCGGCGGACCGCCACGAGGCGCGGCTGAGCGTGGTGGGCACGTTCGTGGTGCCGCTCTCGCCGGCCCCCGTGAGCGCGCTGACGAACCCCGGCGGGCTGCACGCGGGCGCCGACCGGGCCGTGGCGCGCGCGCTCCAGCGGGTCGGGCCGTCGCGGCCGGGCGGGCGGGACGTGGCGTGCGACGTCGTGCCCGGCGCCGCGGCGCACGTGCTGGTGCAGCGCTCCCGCATCGCGGACCTCGTGGTGGTCGGGCGGCGCGGGCTGGGCGCCGTCGACCGGGTGCTCGCCGGGTCGGTGTCGTCGGCCGTCGCGGCCATGGGGCACGGGCAGGTGGTGGTGGTGCCGGCGTCGGCCTCCGGGACTGCGCCGCGGCGCGTCGTCGTGGGGCTGGCGTCGGACGAGAACCCGGGGCCGGTGCTGGAGGCCGCGTTCGACGAGGCCGAGCTGCTCGGCGCGCGCGTCGAGGTGGTGCACGCCGTCGACCAGGGGCCGCTCGGCGCGGCGCTCGAGGCGTACGACGCCTGGGGCGACGCCTGGCGGGCGGCGCAGGCCGAGGGCCTGCGGGCCGACGTCGACCGCTGGGCGCAGAAGCACCCGGAGGTGCCGTGCACCACGCGCGTCGACGACGGGCGGGCGGCCGACCTGCTGCTGCGCACCCTGCACCCCGACGACCTCGTGGTGGTGGGCGGCCGCACGCACCGGCGCTCCGTCGGGCGGCTGCTGGGCGCGGTGCCCGACCGGCTGCTGCGCTCGGCGCCCTGCGCCGTGCTGGTGGTGCACCCGGCTGCCGCCCGCGAGGGCACGGCCGCGGCGTAGCGCTACAGCGTCAGGCGCCGCATCTCCCACCCGACGCCGAGCGTGTGCAGCACGGCCTCGCGGTCGCGATGGGTCGCGTCCGTGAAGGCCCGCAGCGACACGACCGACGCCGTGAGCATGGTGGTGAGCACCGCCCGGGCGAGCGCGGGGTCCGCCGTCGCCTCGTCCAGGAGCTCCTGGACCACGTGCGAGTGGATCCCCGGGCCGTCCGGCTCGGAGCAGGCCGTGAGCAGCGCGATCGTCAACGATCCTGCGTCGGCGTCAGTCATGGGGCCACCCCTCTCGCGCCTGATGGTCCAGAGTTACCGCACGCGGTGTCACCACGCACGCGGAGGCCGTCGGACACGCACCCTCACCTGGCGCTACAGTGCGCCTGCCCGGCGCGTACGCGGTCGGCGGCGGACTCTCTGGAGGCAACGGTGCGACGGCACCCCACACGTTCTGCGGTGCGCTCACTGCTGGTGGTCGCGGCTGTCGCGGCGGCCCTCTGCGCCGGCGCCGGCCCTGCCGCCGCGCAGGACGGCATCGCCGTCGACTCGCACGCGACGTACGTGATCGACGGGGCGGGCGGCCCCGTGCACGTGACCGCGACGATGACGCTCCGCAACACGACGCCGAGCACCGCGACGCGCATCTACTACTTCAACGCGTACTCGATGCCCGTGCCCGCCGGGGCGACGGGGCTCACCGTGACGAGCGGCGGCCAGGCCCTCACGCCGCACGTCGCCGACACGGACGACCCGACCACGCAGGTCGCCGAGGTCTCCTTCGCCCCGCTGTACTACGGCCGCACGCGCACGCTCGAGTGGAGCTTCGACATCCCGGGCGCACCCGTGCGGTCGGCGAACAAGAATCGCGTGGGGCCCGGGTACGCCACCTTCGCGGTCCAGGTGGCGGGCGACCCCGGGCACGTGTCGGCCGACGTCGTCGCCCCTGCGGCCATGAAGGTGGACACGTCGGGCACGGGGTTCCAGCGCGACGCGCGGGCCGACGGCGTCCACTACGTGTCCACCACCTCGACCGACGGCGACGGCATCTGGGCCGTGGTCTCGGCCCGCGACCCGCAGAAGGCGGACGAGACCAAGGTCAGCGCCGACGGCGCCACCATCACCCTCGACAGCTTCCCGGGCGACAAGGCCTGGAGCGACTTCGTCTCCGGGCACGTCACCCAGGGCCTCCCGGTGCTGGAACGGACCGTGGGCATGACGTGGCCGGGCGGCCTGGACTCCATCCGCGAGGACACCGCCCCGCAGGCCCTCCAGTACGAGTGGTTCGACAGCGCGACCAAGAACATCGTGCTCTCCGAGGACCTCGACGCCGCGACGCTGTTCCACGAGATGGGGCACACGTGGTTCGGGCCCAGCCGGTTCGACGGCCGGTGGCTCTCCGAGGGGCTCACCGAGGTGGTGGCGCAGCGCGTGGTCGCCGAGACCGACGGCAAGGCGTCGCCCCGCCCCGCGCCGGACCGGTCCGCCGCCGTCGCCATCCCGCTCACCACGTGGACCGACGCCGACCAGGGGAGCTTCGACGTCGAGGACTACGCCTACGCGGCGTCCTCGACCGCCGTCACCCAGCTGCTCAGCGGGCTCGACGCGAAGGGGTTCGCGGCCGTCGTCTCCGCCGCCTACGCCGGCGAGAGCGGTTACGAGCCCGCCGGCTCGAAGCAGGAGCGCGACGTCACCGACTGGCGGCGCTTCCTCGACCTGGTCGAGGGGCGCGGCGGCAGCGCCGCGGCCGCGGAGAAGGCGTACCGGACGTGGGTGGTCTCGCCCGACGAGGCCAAGCAGCTCGACGCGCGCGCCGGCGCCCGCACCGCCTACGCCGCCCTCGACAAGGCCGACGGCGCGTGGCTGCCGCCGCTGGGCCTGCGCGAGGCGATGACCGGGTGGCGCTTCGACACGGCGAGGTCCGCCGTCGTGGCGCTCGCGAAGGCGCCGGCCGAGGCGGGCGCGGTCCAGTCCGCGGCCAAGGCCGCCGACCTGCCCGTCCCCGCGGCCGCGCGCCAGGCCTACGAGGCCGCGACCACGGAGAAGCAGTACGCCGCCGCCGGCGCGCTGCTGACCCGGACGGCGGCGGCCATCCCCGCGGTGGGCCGGGCTCGCGACGACGCGGCCGACGGCACCGACCCGTTCTCGCGGCTCGGCGGCCTGGTGCTCGGCGTCGGCCGGACGGCCCAGCAGGCCCAGACGGAGCTCGCGGCCGGCGACCCGGGCGCGGCGTCCGAGGCCGCAACGACGGCGTCCAGCCGGGCGGGGATGGCCCTGTGGGTCGGCGTGGGGCTCGTCGTGCTGGCGCTCGCGCTGGTGGCGGGCGTGGTGCTCCTCAGCGTGGCAGGGTCGCGGCGCCGACGGACGGCCGCGGCGGCCGCCGGCCCGTCAGTCGAGCAGGATGCGCTGGAACAGGACGTGGTCCTGCCACCGGCCGGCGATCCGGAGGTACTTCTCGGCGAACCCGATCCGGACGAACCCGTTCCGGGCGAGGACGGCCTGTGACGCCGCGTTGTTCGGCAGGGTCGACGCCTCCAGGCGGTGCAGGCCCAGCTCGTCGCGCGCGAGGCTGACGGCGGCCGCCACCGCCGCGGTCGCGAGGCCGTGGCCGGTGCGCGTGCAGTCCACCCAGTAGCCGAGGCTCGCCGAGTCGAACGCGCCGCGCACGATCCCGTTGACGTTGAGCCGTCCGACCACCTCGCCGTCGTCGGTCACCAGCAGCAGCGGGAGGGCGCGCCCCTGCGCGTGGTCGGCGAGGCCGCCGGCGATGGTCGACTCCTGCGTCGCCGCGTGGAAGAACTCCGGGCTGCGCAGCGGCTCCCACGGGGCGAGGTGCTCCCGGTTGCGCTCGTAGGCGGCCGCCAGCGCGCGCCCGTCGCCCGTACGCGCCAGGCGCAGCACGACGTCGTCGGCGAGGCGGACGGGCAGGGCGGACGCGACGCGCATGCCGGTCACCCTACGGGCGACGCAGGGCCGCCCGCGCGGCGCTCGTTCGCGAGCCGCGGCTCGCGGCGCTTCGACGGGTCGTGGCCGGACTTGTCGGCGTAGAAGGCGCGGATCACGTCCATGTCGGCGGCGACGTCGCCCGTGAGGTCGAGCGTGGGGCCGATGCCGATCGTCATCGTGGTGCGGTCGATGAACCCCAGCGTGACCGGCAGGTTCGCGTCGCGCGCGATGCGGTAGAAGCCGCTCTTCCACGGGCCCTTGGCCGAGCGCGTGCCGTCCGGGGTGATGACCAGGTGGAACACCCGGCCCGCCGCGACCTCGGCGAGCACGTCCTCGACCACGCGGTACGGGTTGCCGCGGTCGACCGGGATGCCGCCCAGCCTGCGCATCACCGGGCCCTTCCAGCCGGTGAACAGCGTGTGCTTGCCGAGCCAGCGGATGGGCGCCTGGTGCTTCCACGCCAGCGCGAGCATGTGCACGAAGTCCCAGTTGGAGGTGTGCGGGGCGCCGATGACGATGCCGGGCCGGTCGGGGAAGCGGGTGTCGACTGCGGACCAGCGGGTGAACCGCCAGTAGACGGCGGCGATCGCGCGGGTGAGCGAGGGGCGGCGCATCAGCACACCGTAGCGGCGCGGGCCCCGCGGGCGTGCCCGGGTGGCGGCCCCGCTCTTCTGCCCTCGGTGAAAGTTGAGTGAAAGAGGCTCAACTTGGCGGCCGGCAGTTTGCCTCCGCGCGGTTCGACACCTAAGTTGAGTGCAGCAGACTCAACCCCGCAGTACCGGAGGAACCACACCATGGCACGAGCAGTCGGCATCGACCTCGGCACCACCAACTCCGTCGTCTCCGTCCTGGAGGGCGGCGAGCCCACCGTCATCGCCAACGCGGAGGGCTCGCGCACGACGCCGTCCGTCGTCGCGTTCTCGAAGACCGGCGAGGTACTGGTCGGCGAGGTCGCCAAGCGCCAGGCCGTCACCAACGTCGACCGCACCATCTCGTCGGTCAAGCGCCACATGGGCACCGACTGGTCGGTCGAGATCGACGACAAGAAGTACACGGCGCAGGAGATCAGCGCCCGCATCCTCGGCAAGCTCAAGCGCGACGCCGAGGAGTACCTGGGCGAGCCCGTCACCGACGCCGTCATCACCGTCCCGGCGTACTTCAACGACGCCGAGCGCCAGGCCACCAAGGACGCCGGGCAGATCGCCGGCCTCAACGTGCTGCGCATCGTCAACGAGCCCACCGCGGCGGCCCTCGCCTACGGCCTCGACAAGGGCAAGGAGGACGAGCTGATCCTCGTCTTCGACCTGGGCGGCGGCACGTTCGACGTCTCGCTCCTCGAGGTCGGCAAGGACGAGACCGACGGCTTCGCCACCATCCAGGTGCGCGCCACCTCCGGCGACAACCGCCTCGGCGGCGACGACTGGGACAACCGCATCGTCGAGCACCTCATCAAGCAGGTGAAGAACTCCTCGGGCGTCGACCTGTCGAAGGACAAGATCGCGCTCCAGCGCCTCCGCGAGGCCTCGGAGCAGGCCAAGAAGGAGCTCTCGTCCGCGACGAGCACCAACATCTCGATGCAGTACCTGTCGATGTCGGAGAACGGTCCCGTCCACCTGGACGAGAAGCTCACGCGCGCCCAGTTCCAGCAGATGACGCAGGACCTGCTCGACCGCACCAAGGCCCCGTTCCACAACGTGATCCGCGACGCCGGCATCTCGGTGGCCGACATCGACCACGTGGTGCTCGTCGGCGGCTCGACGCGCATGCCCGCCGTGGCCGACGTCGTGCGCGAGCTGACCGGTGGCCAGGAGCCCAACAAGGGCGTCAACCCGGACGAGGTCGTGGCCGTCGGCGCCGCGCTGCAGGCCGGCGTCATCAAGGGCGACCGCAAGGACGTCCTGCTCATCGACGTCACCCCGCTGTCGCTCGGCATCGAGACCAAGGGCGGCGTGATGACCAAGCTCATCGAGCGCAACACCGCCATCCCGACCAAGCGCTCGGAGATCTTCTCGACGGCCGAGGACAACCAGCCGTCGGTCGCGATCCAGGTGTTCCAGGGCGAGCGTGAGTTCACGCGCGACAACAAGCCGCTGGGCACGTTCGAGCTGACCGGCATCGCGCCGGCCCCGCGCGGCATCCCGCAGATCGAGGTCACCTTCGACATCGACGCCAACGGCATCGTGCACGTGTCCGCCAAGGACCGCGGCACGGGCCGCGAGCAGTCGATGAAGATCACCGGCGGCTCGGCGATCCCGAAGGAAGACATCGACCGCATGATCAAGGACGCCGAGGCGCACGCCGAGGAGGACAAGAAGCGCCGCGAGGAGGCCGAGACCCGCAACCAGGCCGAGTCGTTCGCCTACTCGATGGAGAAGCAGATCGCGGACAACCGCGACAAGCTGCCCGCCGAGGTCGTGACCGAGGTCGAGGCCGACATCGCCGCCGTGAAGTCCGCCCTGGAGGGCGAGGACGCCGCGGCCGTGAAGTCCGCCTACGAGAAGCTCGGCCAGTCGTCGCAGAAGATCGGCCAGGCGCTGTACTCGGCCGAGCAGGCCGCCCCGGCCGGCGACGCCCCCGCGGGTGACGGCGCCTCCGCCGGCGCGTCCTCGGCCGACGAGGACGTCGTCGACGCCGAGATCGTGGACGAGGACGACAAGTGACGGACGAGCCGCAGGGCACGCCCGAGGTCCCCGAGGGCCAGGACCCGCTGTCGGCGCTCGACTTCGAGCCCTCGGCGGAGACGGCCGAGCTCGAGAAGGCCAAGGCCGAGGCCGCCGAGCACCTGGACCAGCTCCAGCGTGAGCGGGCGTCGTTCACGAACTACCGCAACCGGGCGCTGCGCGACCAGGAGGCCGCGCGCACCCGGGGCCTGGAGGACGTGCTGACGGCGCTGCTCCCCGTGCTCGACGACATCGAGCGCGCCAAGGTGCACGCCGAGCTCAGCGGGCCGATGGCCGCGATCGCGGAGAAGCTCGACGCGTCGCTCGGCCGGTTCGGCATCGAGCGCTACGGCGTGGTGGGCGAGGAGTTCGACCCCACCATCCACGACGCGCTCATGCACCGGACGACGGCGGACGCCGCGTCCACCACGGTCGAGCTCGTCATCGAGCCCGGCTACCGGATCGGCGAGCGCATCGTCCGCGCGGCCCGCGTGGGCGTCGTCGGGCCGGAGTAGGACCACCCCGGTGGTCGAGCCTGCCGAGACCTCTCGCGGGGGTCTCGACAGGCTCGACCACCACTGTCGTCGGAAGGAGGCGTCGTGACAGGCCAGGACTGGATCGAGAAGGACTTCTACGCCGCGCTCGGCGTCCCCAAGGACGCCGACGACGCCGCGATCAAGAAGGCGTACCGCAAGCTGGCACGCCAGTACCACCCCGACCAGAACCAGGGCGACGCCGCGGCGGAGGCCAAGTTCAAGGAGATCGGGGAGGCGTACGCCGTCCTGTCCGACGGCGAGCAGCGCAAGCAGTACGACGCCATCCGCACGATGGCCGGCGGCGGCGCGCGCTTCCAGGCCGGCGGCCCGGGCGCGGGCGGCGGCGGGTTCGAGGACATCTTCGGCGCGATGTTCGGCGGCGGTGCCCCGGGCGGCGCCGGGGGCGGCCAGCGCGTGCGCTTCCAGACGCAGGGCGCCGGCGGCGGGGGCTTCGAGGACATCCTCGGGTCGATGTTCGGCGGCGGTGGCGGGTTCGGCGGGCGCCGGGCCGGCTTCCGGGCTCCGGAGCGCGGCGCCGACCTCGCCGCGGAGACCACGCTGCCGTTCCGCACGGCGGTCGAGGGCTCGACCGTCGAGCTCACCGTGGACGGCAAGAAGGTCACCACCCGCATCCCCGCGGGTGTCAACGACGGCCAGAAGCTGCGCATCCGCGGCAAGGGCCGTCCCGGCACCGACGGCGGCGATGCGGGGGACCTGGTCATCACCGTGCACGTGGGCCCGCACCCCCTGTTCACGCTCGCCGGCCGCGACCTGCGCGCCACCGTGCCGGTCACCTTCGCGGAGGCCGCGCTCGGCGCCCAGATCGAGGTGCCGACCCTCGGGGGCGAGCACGTGCGCCTCAAGGTCCCGGCGGGCACGCCGTCCGGCCGCGTGCTGCGCGTCAAGGGCCGCGGCGTCGCCACCGCCAAGGGCACGGGCGACCTGCTGGTCACCGTGCAGGTGGCCGTGCCGCAGAAGCTGAGCCGCAAGGCCAAGGAGGCGCTCGAGGCGTTCGCCGCCGAGAGCGACCACGAGGACGTGCGCGCCGACCTCGCCGCACGCGCGGCCCAGGCCTAGCGCCTGATGAACGGAGGTGCGCGGTGAACGACGACGCCCCCCTGCTGACCGTCACCCAGGCGGCCGAGCTCGCCGGCATGCACCCGCAGACGCTGCGGCAGTACGACCGGCTGGGCCTCGTCGTGCCCCGCCGCACGCTCGGCCGTGGGCGCCGGTACTCCCGCCGCGACGTCGCGCACCTGCTCGAGGTGCAGCGGCTCGCGCAGGTCGAGGGCATCAACCTCGCCGGGATCAAGCGCATCCTCGACCTCGAGCGGCACGTCACGTCGCTGGAGCGGCAGCTCGCCCAGCTGCTCGCCTACCAGGCGGAGCAGTACCAGGCGGAGCGACGCGTGTTCGCGGCGGGCACCGAGGGCGACGTCGTGGTGGTGCAGCGCGGGCGGCGCGTCCGCGTCGAGCCGCGCGCCGTCTCCGGCAGCCGCATCGACGCCGGCGCGCTCGTGCTGTGGCGCCCCGGCCGCGCGAGCGACTGAGCCCTACCGCCCGAGCTGGGCGACCAGCTCGGCGGCCTCCGGGTATGCGGCGGGCAGCGTCTCCACCCACACGCGTGTGGGGCGGCGGATCGCCGTCGCGAGGCCCAGGATCTCGCCGTTGCGCTCGATCACGCGGCGCAGCGTCGCGGCGAGCTGGGCCGTGTCGTCCGTGCGCTCGCACAGGATCGCGTACAGGCCGTCGGTGATGACCGCCATCGGGTGGCCCTCGCCGAAGACCTGGTCGAGGGTGCGGCCCACGGTCGCCGAGCGGGCCATGCGCCGCCACGGGGACAGGTCGTCCAGCGCGACGTCCAGCACCACGAGGCACGACGTCGCGGTCGCCGTGGTGCCCGCACGCTCCGCGCGGCCGTACGTCTCGCGCAGGCGCTCGCTGAGGTACTCGGACGTCGGCAGGCCCGTCGCCGGGTCGCGCACGGTGGCGTGCGCGGGGAGCGCCTCGCGCCCCTCGGCCCAGCCGACGGCGAGGGCGCGCAGCGCCTCCGGGTCGACCGGCCGGTCGAACGCCCGGTAGAGGCACATGAGGTCGTCCAGCGCCTCGCTCATCCCGACGCCGCTGGCAGCCCGCGCGGCACCGAGTCGCTGGGCTGCAGCGCTGGGGCCACGGCCTGCCTCGACGGCCTCGACGATCGCGTCGACGGCAGGGTGGTACCAGTCGCCCGGGCGCAGCCAGACGTCGGCGATGCTCGCGGACCGCCAGTGTTCGCGCAGGTCAGAGGCGCCAGGCACGTCTGCGTGCGATCGGGTCACTGGCGAATCACCTCCACGGGCAACAATCTTCGCTCAGAGATCGGGGCTGGACCACCCTGCCCGGCGTTCCAGAGCCCGGATTCACCCTCGGCCAGCGGGTGATTCAGCCGTATAGTGACGAGCGCCGCACGGTGTCGACGCCCGGCGGTTCTCTCCAGGACGAGCAGGGCTGAGCAGGGCGGCGGGGGCGTGACGGACCTCTACATCGACTCGGACGACCAGCTCCCGTCGCCGAGCGACGCGGAGCTGATCCTCGAGGTGCGCGGGGGAGACCTCGATGCCTTCGGCGCGCTCTACGAGCGTCACGCCTCGGCCGCACGGCGCCTCGCCCAGTCCTACGTCCGCAACGCCGCCGACGCCGAGGACGTCGTCTCCGACGCCTTCGCCCGCGTGCTCCGGCTGCTGCAGGCGGGCCAGGGTCCCGACCAGATGTTCCGCGCCTACCTCTTCACGGTGGTCCGTCACGCCGCCGCCGAGGTCGCCAAGGGGCGGCGCCGCACCCAGCTCGTCGACGACCCGGAGACGTTCGAGTCGGCGCTCGTGGCCGAGGTGTCGGCACAGGACCCGGCGCTCGCCGGGTTCGAGCGGTCCGTCGTCGCGCGCGCCTACCGGTCGCTGCCGGAACGCTGGCAGGCCGTGCTCTGGTACACCGAGGTCGAGGGCTGCACCCCCGCGCAGATCGCCCCGATCCTGGGCCTGACGCCCAACGGCGTCGCCGCGCTCGCGTACCGCGCGCGCGAGGGACTTCGGGTCGGCTACCTGCAGCAGCACCTCTCCGGGGTCAGCGCCGACGGCTGCCGCGGCGTGAACTCGCTGCTCGGCGGGTACGTGCGCGGTTCGCTCGCGGCACGCGAGGTCGCGCGGGTGGACGACCACCTGCGCACGTGCGGCGGCTGCCGCACGCTCGTGCTCGAGCTGGGCGACGTCGCGCACGGCATGCGCGGCATCATCGCCCCGCTGGTGCTGGGCGTGGCGGGGCTGAGCCTGCTCGGCGCGCTGCCGCTGGGCGGGGCCATCGCGGGCGTCGCGGCCGGGGCTGGCGCTGCCGGGGCCGGAGCCGCCGGGAGGGGGCACGGGCATCTTCATATAATTCCTGTAGGTATCCATAATAGTATAGATCCAGCCGTCCCCCGGCATGATGATCCTCATCTTCTCGGTTAAAGGAAAGACCATCTCAATTATTTGGGCGAGCTTCTTGCCGTCGGCGCCCATGGTGAGATTCATCCGGGTAGTGGGTTTTACGGCAACAGTGGTATCGTATGACAACGAGACCGCTTCCATGTAGTATCTGCCG
>WRHK01000046.1 GCA_009783295.1 Promicromonosporaceae bacterium | reverse complement strand
CGGTCACGGCATAGCGCGTATGCGTATCCCACCAGGGCGGGGCCGCGTGTGGCGACCAGTGTGCGGAGCTCGTGCTCCCAACGTGCCACGTCGATCTCCTTGCCAACGGTCCCGGCGGGACCCCCACCCTGTATGACTGCTGGGCGGGTATATCCGTTGGGGGCAAGGCACGGGAAGATCCGTCCGGCCTCGTGACGGGCATCACATTGTGGGTACACTCCCGACATCCCGTCGTCAACGGCGCCGGCGGGGCCTCACCCCGCCCTGCGGGGCGTCGTCAAGGAGGACGGATGCTCACACTAGGTACCGGCAGCATCGCGATCGTCGCGGTCATCGCCGTGATCGCTCTCGCGGCGCTGGCCTGCGCCTTCGTGCTGCGCAAGCAGGTGCTCGCGGCCGACGAGGGGACCCCCTCGATGCGCGAGATCGCTCGCGCCGTCCAGGAGGGAGCTGCCGCCTACCTCAACAGGCAGTTCCGCACGCTCGCCCTGTTCGCGGTCGTGGTTTTCGCGCTCCTGTTCCTTCTCCCGGGCGACGGCGGGGTCCGCGTCGGGCGGTCGATCGCCTTCCTCTTCGGTGCGGCGTTCTCTGCCTGCATCGGGTACCTGGGCATGTGGCTCGCGGTGCGCGCCAACGTGCGCGTGGCCGCGGCGGCCGCGCGGCCGGGTGGCCGTAGCGAGGGTGCGCGTATCGCCTTCCGCACGGGCGGCGTGGTCGGCATGTCCGTGGTGGGCCTGGGTCTGCTCGGCGCCGCGCTCGTGGTGCTCGTGTACCGCGAGAACGCCCCGGTGGTGCTGGAGGGCTTCGGCTTCGGCGCCGCGCTGCTCGCCATGTTCATGCGCGTCGGCGGCGGCATCTTCACCAAGGCGGCCGACGTCGGCGCCGACCTGGTCGGCAAGGTGGAGCAGGGCATCCCCGAGGACGACCCCCGCAACGCCGCCACCATCGCCGACAACGTGGGCGACAACGTGGGCGACTGCGCCGGCATGGCCGCCGACCTCTTCGAGTCCTACGCCGTGACGCTCGTCGCGGCCCTCATCCTGGGCCGCGCGGCCATGGGGGAGAAGGGCATCGTCTTCCCGCTCATGGTCACCGCGATCGGCGCGTTCGTGGCGCTGCTGGGCGTGCTGGTCACGCGGGTGCGCGGCAACGAGAACGGCCTCAAGGCCATCAACCGCGGCTTCTACATCTCGGCCGTCGCGGGCGCCGTGCTCGCCGCCGTCGCCGCGTTCGTGTACCTCCCGTCGTCGTTCGACTCGCTGCACGGCACGGCCGACCTCGGCACGATGCACGGCATCTCCGCCGACCCGCGCATCGACGCCGCGCTCGCGGTCGCCGTCGGCGTCATCCTCGCGGGCGTGATCCTGTGGATCACCGGCTACTTCACGGGCACGACGTCGAAGCCCACCCTGCACGTGGCCGCGACCTCGCGGACGGGCGCGGCCACCGTGGTGCTCAGCGGCATCGGCGTGGGCTTCGAGTCCGCCGTCTACACCGCGGGCATCATCGCCGCGGCCATCTGCGCCGCGTTCCTGCTGGCCGGCGGGTCGGTGTGGCTGGCGCTGTTCCTCATCGCGCTCGCGGGCTGCGGCCTGCTCACCACGGTGGGCGTCATCGTCGCGATGGACACGTTCGGCCCCGTCTCCGACAACGCGCAGGGCATCGCCGAGATGTCGGGCGACGTCGACGAGGAGGGCGCCAAGGTCCTCACCGACCTCGACGCGGTCGGAAACACCACGAAGGCCATCACCAAGGGCATCGCCATCGCGACCGCCGTGCTCGCCGCCACCGCGCTGTTCGGCTCCTACGCCGACGCCGTGGAGCGCGCGCTGGCCGGCGTGGGGCACCGCGGCACCGGCCTGGTGGGCGCGATGCTCAGCTTCGAGATCATCTCGCCCGTCACGCTCGTGGGCGTCATCCTCGGCGCGGCCACCGTGTTCCTGTTCAGCGGCCTCGCCGTCGACGCCGTGACCCGCGCCGCGGGCGCGATCGTGTACGAGGTGCGGCGGCAGTTCCGCGAGCACCCCGGGATCATGACGTTCAAGGAGCGGCCCGAGTACGGCAAGGTCGTGGACATCTGCACGCGCGACTCGCTGCGCGAGCTCGCCACGCCGGGCCTGCTGGCCGCGTTCGCGCCGATCGCCGTCGGCTTCGGCCTGGGTGTCGGGCCGCTCGCCGGGTTCCTCGCGGGGGCCATCGGGGCGGGCGTGCTCATGGCGATCTTCCTGGCCAACTCGGGCGGCGCCTGGGACAACGCGAAGAAGATCGTCGAGGACGGCGCGCACGGCGGCAAGGGCTCCGAGGCCCACGCGGCGACGGTCATCGGCGACACCGTCGGCGACCCGTTCAAGGACACCGCCGGCCCGGCCATCAACCCGCTCATCAAGGTGATGAACCTGGTCGCGGTGCTCATCGCGCCCGCCGTCGTCACCATGTCGGTGCCGTTCGACGCCAACCACTGGCTGCGCATCGGGCTCGCCTGCATCGCCGCGGCGATCGCGTTCGGCGCGGTCATCGCGAGCCGCCTGCGCGCGGCGCGGGCGGACCGCGAGTCCGTCGCGGAGGCGGAGGCCGAGGCGGCGGCGCTGGCCCAGGCCTCGCGCCACTGATCTTCCCGGTCAGCTGATCGGCCCGGCGCTTCGTCGTCGCACCGTGCGCCCGAGCGCACGGTCCGACGACGGACTGCCGGGCCGACCTGCGTCAGAGGCCGGTACGGCCGTCGATGCACTCCCGCAGCAGGTCCACGTGGCCCATGTGGCGGGCGTACTCCTCGAGCAGGTGGAGGATCACGTCGCGCGCCTCGACCGTGCCGCCGCCGTAGGGGACCTCGCGGGCCATCTCCTCGGCCCAGATCAGGTCGTCCGACGCCTCGACCGCCTGGTGCCACTCGCCCCAGGCCTCGGTGACGCACGCGTCGGTGGCCTGGGCGCCGTCGAAGTCGTGGTCGGCGATGCCCGGCAGGTCGAACGGGCCTGGCGTGCGCAGCCCGCCCAGCACCCGGCCGAACCAGTGGTGCTCGGCGTTGGCGAGGTGGCGGACGATGCCCAGCAGCGACAGCGCCGACGGCGGCACGGAGCGGCGCGCGAGCTGCTCGGCGTCGAGCCCCTCGCACTTCATCACCAGCGTCTGGCGGTACCGGCACAGGTACTCCCAGACGGTCTCCTTCTCGCCCACCGGGTCAGGGCCCAGGGCGCGGGGGTCGTGCTCGGGGTCCACCCAGAGGCCGGCATTCGCGGAGGTCACGCGCGAGGATGACGCGTCGGCCCGCCTCAGGTCAAGTAGGCGAACGCCTCTTCAGCCGGGCAGACCCGCGCGCTACCCTGCCCCGCATGACCGCCACGACGACGCCGACGACGCCGGGTGGCCGCGGACGCCGGGGCGTGCGCCGCCCCCAGGCGCCGACGCCGACGTGGGCGTCCGGTCTCCCGTCGTTCCAGGACCTGCTCGGGGGTGCCGCGCCCGCGCCGGGCACCTCGCGCGCGCCCGGGTCGCCGTGGATCCACGTGGAGCCGGTGCACGAGCCGGAGGCGGAGCCGCCGGCCGAGCAGGCGTTCGAGGCCGAGCCAGGCGCTGCGCCCGAGCCGTTCGTGGCGGGGCACTTCGCCGCCGCCGAGCAGGCGTACGGGGTCTACGAGCCCGAGTCGCTCTACGAGCCCGAGCCGGCCTACGAGCCCGAGCAGGCGTACGAGCCCGCGCCGGTCCACGAGCCCGAGGCGCTCCACCAGCCGGGGCCCGTCCACGAGCCCGAGCCCGCCGCCCCCGAAGAGCCCGCGCTGCCCGCGCTGCCCGCGCAGCCCGCGCTGCCCGACGCGCTGAGCTGGCTCGACCCGGGGGGCGCCACGCCGCCCGCGAAGGCGCCGGGCCGCGACAAGGCCGGCAGGGAGCGCGGGAAGCCTGCCCCGACCCTCGAGAAGCCCGCCCAGACCCGCGCGAACCCCGCCCCGCGCACGCGGCGCCGCCTCGCCGTGCCCCGGCTCCTCGACAGTCGTCGCATCCTCGTGGCGGTCACGGTCGTCGCGCTCGTGGCCGGCGTCGGCGCGGGCGCCGTCGTGCGGATCTTCGGCTCGCACGGGGGTGCCGCGGCGGCGACCACGCCCGAACAATGCGCCGTCGCGCAGGTGGCCTGGGCCGAGTCGGCGTCGCAGCAGGTGGCGATGGTCGCGGACAAGCCCGGGACCCTGCGCAGCGGCTTCATGGGCGCCCGCAAGGCCCTCGACACGGTCGCGCCGCCGCCGGGCGTCTCCGACGACTGGAAGACGGTCACCCACTATGTGGACACCGTCGCCAAGGCCGTCGAGCCGGTCAAGGCGACCGACGGGGCCGCCATCACCGCCGCCGTCGGCAAGGCGATCAACGGCCTGGACACGAAGGCTGCGACGGCGGCGTCGGCCCGCGTCACCACGTATCTGAAGGCCGGCTGCAAGGGCTGACGGCTCCTGTGAGCGACCGTCGATTTCGCCTCCCGCCCCCCGTGGGTGACGATGGACGTGTGCTGACCCACCGCCACCACGCGCACCGCCGCGGCACCGGTGTGCGCGCCGCCGGGGTGCTTGCCACGGCGGTCGGCCTCGGTGCCGTGCTGCTGACCGGCTGCACGGGGCCGTTCGGTGGGGCCTCCGCGGTGCCCTCCGACGCACCTGCTCCGGCGGCGTCCGCCGTCGTGGTGGCGCCCGACGCCCGGGTCCCGGACTCCGACGGCGGCGGCGTGCCCGCGCCCTCGCCCTCGCCGTCCCCCTCGCCGTCGGCGACGCCGACGCCCTCGGGCTCCCCGAGCGCCACCGGGTGCGCGCAGCTCCGCACGGCCTGGAACCAGACCAACCAGGCGCTCGTGAGCCTCAGCCCCGACCACCCGCGGGCCCTGGTCAACAGCTTCAGCGTCGCGGCGCAGGCGATGGCGGGCATCGTGCCCCCGAAGGCGATCGCCGACGACTGGGCGGCGATGGAGAAGTACCTCACCACCGTGAACAACGCCCTGGAGAACGTCGACGCGAACGACGTCACGGCGGTGTCGAGCGCCCTCACGGCCGCCGTGTCCACGGACGACACGAAGCACGCGACGGCGTCGGCCCAGGCCGTCACCACGTTCGTGACCTCCGGCTGCAAGCAGTGACCGGCACCCCGCCGCCCGCAGCGCCCGACGCCGCGCTGGCCGCGCTGCGCGCCGACCTCGCGCGCGCCGAGTTCACGGTCGACGGCGTCGCCGACCTGCTGGGCGACCTCGCCACGGCGGCCCTCTACCGTGAGCAGGCCGTGCCCGCGCGCCGCGCGGTCGAGGCGGCCGTCGGGGGCCGCGCCCCCGGCACCTGGGACCCGCGGGCCACGCTCGCGCGCCTGTTCCTGCTGGGCGGGTCCGTGCCGCGCGCCGCGCTCGACGCCGCGCTCCCGACCGTCCGCGCCGACGGCGCCGAGCGCACCGGGCTGGTCGTCGCCGCCGGTCAGGGCGCCGACGACGCCGTGCGCGCCGCCGTCGACCTGTCGCCCTACGACGCCACCGACGCGACCGGCGACGTGCGGTGGTGGCTGGCCTCCGACCTGGGGGAGCTCGCCCGCGGCGGCGCGATCGCCACCGACCACGTGCTGGGTGCGGGCGGGGCCTCGCTCACGCTGGCGCAGGTCACGATGCGCGGCCCGGTGGGCCGGGTGCTGGACCTGGGCACCGGGTGCGGCATCCAGGCGCTGCACGCCTCCCGGCACTCGCGGTCCGTGGTGGGCACCGACATCTCGGCGCGGGCTCTGGCCTTCGCGCGGTTCAACGCGGGGCTCAACCTGGGCGATCCGTCGGCGTTCGACCTGCGGCTCGGGTCCATGCTCGACCCCGTCGCCGGCGAGTCGTTCGACCTGGTGGTCAGCAACCCGCCGTTCGTCATCACGCCGCACGCCGGGGCCGCCGGCCAGGCCGTGCACGACGCGATCGGCGACTTCGAGTACCGCGACGGCGGCCGCGCGGGCGACGACCTGGTCCGCGACCTGATCACGACCGTGGGCGACGTGCTGGCCCCCGGCGGCACCGCGCAGCTGCTCGGCAACTGGGAGCACCGCCGCGGCGTGCCGTGGGAGGGGCGTGTCGGGGCGTGGCTCGAGCGGACCGGGCTGCACGGCTGGGTGATCCAGCGCGAGGTGCTCGACCCCGCGGAGTACGCCGAGACGTGGATCCGCGACGGCGGCACCACCCCCGACCGCGACCCCGGCGCCTGGGTGGCCGCGGACGGGGCGTGGCTGGACGACTTCGCGTCGCGCGACGTCGAGGCGGTCGGGTTCGGGATCGTGACGCTGCGGAAGCCGGTCTCGACCGGCGAGGACGGCCTGCTCCGCCGCCTCGAGGAGCACACCGGCTCCGTCCGCCAGCCGCTGGGCGCCCACCTGGCCGCCTCGCTGGCGGCCCACGACTGGTTGGCCGCCCGCACCGACGACGCCCTGGCCGCCGAGCGCCTCGTCGTCGCGCCGGACGTCACCGAGGAGCGCTACCTCACGCCCGGTCAGCCCGACCCGAACGTCGTCGTCGTGCGGCAGGGCGACGGGCTGGGCCGCGGCGTGCACGCCTCGAGCCCGCTCGCGGCGCTGGTCGGGGCGTGCGACGGCGACCTCACGGTCGGTCAGATCTCCGGCGCGATCGCTGCGCTGTTCGACGTCGACGCGGGCGCGCTGCGCGCCGAGCTGCTGCCCGCCGTGCGCGGGCTGGTGCGCGACGGGTTCCTGCGGCCCGAGTGATGCGCGCCGGGCCGCCGCGCTGCCCGTCCCGGTTGGTCACCGACCCCCCACATCGCCCGGCTAGCGTTGTCCCGTGCTCGACTCCGCGACGACGACCCCCCGCCCTGGCGCGCGGCCCCTGGCCGCCGCGCGGCGTGCCCGTGCGCGCGTCGCGGCCGTGGTGCTGGCCGTCCTGGCCGCCGCCGGGGTGCACCTGACCTGGTTCGTCTTCGTGGCGACGCGGTCCGGCCAGCATGTCGACGCCATGGCGCTCGAGGGCGCGCAGCACGGCCGGGACACGCTGTGGCACGTCGCGCGGCCGGTGCTCGACGTCGTCTCGGTGACGTTCGTCGTCGTGGGCATCGCCGCCGCGATGGTCGTGGCGATGCTGCGGCGGCGGTGGGCGCTCGCGCTCCAGGTGGCCGTGCTGGTGGCGGGCGCCAACGTGACCACGCAGGTGCTCAAGTACTCCGTGTACCCGCGCCCGTCGCTGCTGCCCGGCTGGACCGGCGCGAACGCGCTCCCGTCGGGCCACACCACGGTGGCCGCCTCGGTCGCGGCGGCGCTGCTGCTGGTGGTGCCGCGCACGTGGCGGCCGCTCGTCGCCGTGCTCGGCGCCGTCTGGACCGCCGCCACCGGCGTCTCCACGCTGGTGGGGCAGTGGCACCGGCCGTCCGACGTGGTCGCCGCGGTGCTCGTGGTGCTCGCCTGGGCGGCGGGCATCTGCGCGGTGCGGACGCGCTCGTCGCTCGACGTCGTCGGCCCTGGCGGCAGGGCGACCCGCGGCGCGACGGCCGTCGCGGCCGGGCTGCTGGGGTTGGCCGGGGTGGGCACGGGCGCCGTCGCGGCGATCGCGCTCGTGGACCTGGGCGTCGGGGTGCGGGGCATCCCCTTCGGCGGCGACGTCACGGCCTATGCGGGCGGCGTGGCCGGGGTCGTCGCGGTGACGTCGGTGGCGTTCGCGCTGCTGCTGCTGGTGCGGCAGGCGACGTCGCGGCCCGAGGACAGGGTCGGGCCCTGACGGCCACCGTGCATGCGCCGGGAGACGGGGTCTGTGGATCGCCGCGGCGCACCGTCCGGCGTGGCGTACCCTGCCAGGGCAGAACACGGATTCGAGGAAGCAGGAACGGATGCCCCGCAAGCTCGTGATCGTCGAGTCGCCCACCAAGGCTCGCAAGATCGCCGGCTACCTTGGTGACGGCTACGAGGTGGAGGCCAGCGTCGGCCACATCCGCGACCTGCCGCAGCCGTCCGAGCTCCCTGCGGAGATGAAGAAGGGCCCCTTCGGCAAGTTCGCCGTCGACGTCACCAACGGGTTCGAGCCCTACTACGAGGTGTACGCGGACAAGAAGGCCAAGGTCCGTGAGCTGAAGAAGGCGCTCAAGGAGGCCGACGAGCTGTTCCTCGCCACGGACGAGGACCGCGAGGGCGAGGCCATCGCCTGGCACCTGATCCAGGAGCTCAAGCCCAAGGTGCCCGTGCGCCGCATGGTCTTCCACGAGATCACCCGCGAGGCGATCCTCCGCGCGCTGGACTCGACGCGCGAGCTCGACACCGACCTGGTGGACGCGCAGGAGACGCGCCGCATCCTCGACCGCCTCTACGGCTACGAGGTCTCGCCGGTGCTGTGGCGCAAGGTCCGGCAGGGGCTGTCCGCGGGCCGCGTCCAGTCCGTGGCCACACGGCTGGTGGTCGAGCGCGAGCGTGAGCGCATGGCGTTCGTCGCGGCGTCGTACTGGGACGTCACCGGGGCCTTCGCGCCCGTCGGCGGCGACGACGCCGGGGTGTCGTTCGGCGCCCGCCTCACGGGCGTCGGCACGGACCGCGTCGCCTCCGGCCGAGACTTCGACGACAAGGGCCGCCTGAAGGTCCGCACCGGCGTCGTGCACCTGGACGAGGCGGCGGCGCACGCCGTCGTCGCCGGTCTCGCCCATGCCGGCTTCGCCGTGCGGTCGCTGGAGACCAAGCCGTACTCCCGCAAGCCCGCCGCGCCGTTCACGACGTCGACGCTCCAGCAGGAGGCGTCGCGCAAGCTGCGCATGAACGCCCGCATCACCATGCGCGTGGCGCAGTCGCTGTACGAGAACGGCTACATCACCTACATGCGTACGGACTCGCCGTCGCTGAGCGCGGAGGCGATCGACGCCGCCCGCCGGCAGGCCGCCGAGCTGTACGGCCCCGAGTACGTGCCCGGCGCGCCACGCCTCTACCAGGCCAAGAACCAGGGCGCGCAGGAGGCGCACGAGGCGATCCGCCCCGCGGGCGACTCGTTCCGCACCCCGGCGCAGGTGGCCGGCGAGCTGTCGGGCGACCAGTTCCGCCTGTACGAGCTCATCTGGAAGCGCACCGTCGCGTCGCAGATGGCGGACGCGAAGGGGTCGACGGCCTCGCTGCGGCTCGCCGCCGCGCTGGGCGCCGCCGCCGCGGAGCACGCGGGCAAGGACGCCGTGTTCTCGGCGTCGGGCACCGTGATCACGTTCCGCGGGTTCCTCGCGGCGTACGAGGAGGGCACGGACACCGACGAGTCCGGGTCGAACCGCGACGTCCGCCTGCCGCGCGTGGCCGAGGGCGACGCCCTGGACGCACGCGACCTCGTCGCGGACGGCCACACGACCACGCCGCCCGCCCGGTTCACGGAGGCGTCGCTGGTCAAGGCGCTGGAGGAGCTCGGGATCGGCCGCCCGTCGACGTACGCGTCGACCATCTCGACCATCCAGGACCGCGGGTACGTCCGCACCGCCGGCCAGGCGCTCATCCCCACGTGGCTCGCCTTCGCGGTGACCCGCCTGCTCGAGGACCACTTCGGCTCGCTCGTGGACTACCGGTTCACGGCCGAGATGGAGCAGGACCTCGACGAGATCGCCGCCGGCGAGCGCGAGCGCGTCGCCTGGCTCACCGAGTTCTACTTCGGCGGGTCCTCGCTGGCCGCGCCCGTCGAGACCGCCTCCAGCGGCCTCAAGGGCCTGGTCGACAACCTGGGCGAGATCGACCCGGTGGCCGTCAACTCGGTCGAGATCGGCGACGGCCTGCGCGTGCGCGTCGGCCGCTACGGCCCGTACGTCGAGGACCTCTCCGCCGAGGTGGCCGAGGGCGCCAACCCGCCCCGCGCCTCCGTGCCCGAGGACCTCGCCCCGGACGAGCTCACGGTCGAGAAGGCGCGCGAGCTCATCACCGCGGGCGGCGACGACGGCCGCTCGCTGGGTGCCGACCCCGCGTCGGGCAACGAGATCGTCGCCAAGGCCGGCCGCTACGGCCCGTACGTCACCGAGGTGCTGCCCGAGCCGCAGCTCGAGGAGGGCCTGAGCGCCGCCGCCAAGAAGAAGGCGCTGGCCGCGCTGCCCAAGCCGCGCACGGCGTCCCTGTTCAAGGACATGGACCTGGCCACGGTCTCGCTCGACGACGCGCTCCGGCTGCTCTCGCTGCCGCGCGTGGTGGGCAAGGACCCGGAGTCGGGCGACGAGATCACGGCGCAGAACGGCCGGTACGGGCCCTACCTGAAGAAGGGCACGGACTCGCGGACGCTCGCGTCGGAGTCGATGCTCTTCTCGGTCACGCTCGACGACGCGCTCAAGATCTACGCCGAGCCCAAGCGCGGCCGCGGCGCCCGCGGGGCGGCCCAGCCGCCGCTGCGCGAGCTGGGCGACGACCCGACGTCGGGCAAGCCGATCGTGGTCAAGGACGGCCGCTTCGGCCCGTACGTGACCGACGGCGAGACCAACCGCACCCTGCCGCGCGACCTCACCCCGGAGTCGATCACGCCCGAGCGCGCGATCGAGCTGCTGGCGGAGAAGCGCGCCGCAGGCCCGGCCAAGCGCCGGACGACCACGGCCCGCAAGCCGGCGGCGCCGCGCAAGAAGGCCGCGGCGAAGTAGGGCTCAGTCCACCGTCACCGCCTCCAGCACGGGCAGCCGTGCCGCTCGCAGCGCCGGCCCGATCGACGCGATCAGCCCGATCACCACGGCCACGCCGAGCACGAGCAGCACCTGCCCCCAGGGGATCGCGAGCCGCGTGAGCCCCTGGTCGGCCAGCACACCAGGCAGGGCCGCGCTCACGGCGATGCCGGTGGCGACGCCGAGCACGGTCCCGTAGACGGCGATCAGCACGGACTCGAGCGCGATCACCCCGGCGAGCTGGAGCCGCCCGAGCCCGACGGCGCGCAGCAGCCCGATCTCGCGCGTCCGCTCGATCACCGACAGCGCGAGCGTGTTCACGATGCCCAGCAGGGCGATGACGATCGACAGCGCGAGCAGCGCGTAGAGGATCGCGATGGCCTGGTTCACCTGGGAGGCCACCGCCGACGCCGTCTCGGCGCGGTCGCGCACGCTCAGCACCAGGAACGGCTTCACGGCGTCGCGCAGGTGGGCCCGCAGCGTGCTGACGGACGTCCCGGCGGCGGGGGTCACGTAGATGGCGCGCACGGCCGCCTCGGAGGCGGGGACGACGTCGTCGAACCTGTCCTCGCGCAGCAGGATGCCGGTGCCCACCACCTGGCTGTCGAACACTGCCCCCACCTGCACGGTCGTCGTGCTCGACCCGAGGCCCAGGCGGAGCGTGTCGCCGACGCGGACGCCGAGGTCGCGCGCGGTGCGGCGCACCACCGCGGCCTTGCCGCCCAGCAGCGCCGTGGTGGGGTCGCCGTCGAGCGTCTCGACACGCAGCGCCTTCTCGAAGAACGCGGTGGACACGCCCGCGAGCGGCGTCGAGCGCGCCGTACCCGAGCCGCGCGCCGCCCCCGTGGTGCCCACGTGCACCACCTCGACGTGCCCGACGCCGGGCACCGCGTCCACCGCGGCGACGGCCCCCGCGGGGACGCGCATCGTGGCGGAGTCGACCAGCAGGGGAGCCCGCAGCTCCGTGTTGACCACGGTGCTCACCGACGCCTTGGTCGACGCCGCGATCACGCCCGTGCAGGCCACCAGGGCCATCCCGATGAGCAGCGCCCCCGCCGTCGCGGCCGTGCGCCGCGGGTTGCGGGTCACGTTGCCGCGCGCCAGCCCGCCCAGCGGCTTGAGCAGCAGCGCCGCCGGCGCGCCGAGCGCCCGCAGCACCCACCGCGCCACCGCCGGCGACGCCACCAGCACCCCGACCAGCAGCAGCCCAGCCCCCACGCCCAGCACCACGCGCGGGTTCTGCCCGTCCAGCCAAGGCCAGCCGGTCACGTGCGCGTCGCCCAGTGCAGAGCCCAGCCGCGACGCCAGCCACAGCACGGCCCCGCCGACGACGGCGAGCGCCGCCCCGACGACGGCCCTCAGGCGCACGCCCCGCTCGGGCGCGACGTCGTCCCGCATCGCCTGCACCGGCGGCACGAGCGCCGCCTTGCGCGCCGGCAACGCTGCCGCGACCAGGCACAACGCCGTCCCCAGCCCCACGGCGGCCCCGATCTCGCCCGCCGAGAGCGGGATGTGGGTGTCGAGCGTCATGCCGAACTGGGCCAGCACCCACCGGATGCCCCGCACCAGCAGGGCGCCCGCGCCCACCCCGATGGCCGACCCCACCAGGCCCACGGCCAGCGCCTGCGCCAGCACCACCGCGAACACCTGCTCCGGCGACGCCCCCACCGCGCGCAGCAGCGCGTTCTCCCGCTGCCGCTCCCGCACCGCCATCGCGAACGCGTTCGTGATGATGAACGCCCCGACCACCAGCGCGATCGCGGCGAACACCAGCAGGAACGTCTGCAGGAACCCGAGCACCTGCTCGATCGCCGCACGCGACTCCGCCCGCACCGTCGCACCGGTGACGGCCTGCGCGGCGGCGCTCGCGGGCAGGGCCGCGGCCACCCGGTGGGCGAGCGTCTCCTCGCCGACGCCGGGCGTGGCGTAGACGGCGATCTGGGTGACCTTGCCGTCGGGGGCGAAGATCTGCCGGGCGGTGGTGGCGTCGAGGCCCACGAGCACGGCCCCGGCCGTCGACGCGGAGAGCGCGAACGTGCCCGACACGGTGACCTTCCGGGGCGCGTCGCCCACCACGATCGTGGTCGGGTCGCCGGCCTTGAGCCCGGAGGCGTGGACGGCGCCCGACTCCAGCACGATCTGGCCGGGCCCCGGCCACGTTCCGCTGGTCAGGTGGGCGGTGGGGTACTGCGGGTCGATGCCGAAGGCGAGCGACGGCGGCCCGGACGTCACGACGGCGGTGCCGTCCTTGCCCACCAGCACCACCGGCCCGGACACGTCGGGCACGGCGCGCTGCACGCCGTCGACGCCCGCGACCGTGTCGGCCAGCGAGAGGGCGACGGGGCTGTGCTGCGGGCCGAAGCTCGCGCTCGTCGACGTCGCGCCGGCCTGCGAGGCGACGTCGGGCGCGACGGACTGCGCGCCCCGCACGTACACCTCCGCGTTGACGGACGTGGCGATGATCGCGTCGAACGTCGAGGCGAGCATGGAGCGGAACGCGAACGTCCCGACCACGAACGCGACGCCCAGCGTGACGGCGAGCACCGACAGCCCGAACCGGACCAGGTGCTCGCGCACGCCCCGCAGGGCGACGCGGATCACCGCGGGTCCCGCGCCGCGCGGGAGGGCGCCGGCACGGCGGAGTGCGCTCCGGTGCGGGCGGGGGCCGCGCCGCCGTCGTCCTCCTCCGCCCCCACGGCGGCGAGGATCTGGGCGCGGCTGGGGTTCTCGAGGTCGGCGGTGAGGCGGCCGTCCCCGAGCAGAAGCACCCGGTGGGCGTACGACGCGGCACGCGGGTCGTGGGTGACCATGACGACGGTCTGGCCGAGCTCGTCGACCGACCGTCGCAGGAACGTGAGCACCTCGCGCGAGGAGCGCGAGTCGAGGTTGCCCGTGGGCTCGTCGGCGAACACGACGGAGGGCCGCCCCACCAGCGCGCGGGCGCACGCGACGCGTTGCTGCTCCCCTCCGGACAGCGCGTTGGGCCGGTGGTGCAGCCGGGACTCCATGCCGACGGCGGCCACCACCTCGTCGAACCACGCCTTGTCCACCGGGGCGCGGGCGATGTCGAGGGGCAGCGTGATGTTCTCGGCGGCCGTGAGCGTGGGCACCAGGTTGTAGGCCTGGAACACGAAGCCGATGCGCGTGCGCCGCAGGCGGGTCAGGGCCCGCTGGCTCATCCGCGAGATCTCGACGCCGTCCACCACCACGGTGCCCGACGTCGGGGTGTCGAGGCCCGCCATGCAGTGCATGAGCGTCGACTTCCCGGAGCCCGACGGGCCCATGATCGCGGTGAGCCGGCCCTTGGTGAAGTCCACGGAGACGCCGTCGAGGGCGCGCACCTCCGTCTCGCCGGAGCCGTAGGTGCGCACCAGGTCGCGGGCGTACGCCTGCGCGGTCGGGGCGTCCTCGGGTGCGTCCTCGGGGTCGCTCTCGGGGGACGCGTGCTCGGAGGGGACGTGATCCGTCGGGGTGGGCTCGGGCGCGGCGTGCCGGCCGCGGGGGGCGACGTCCATTGCTCCATGCTCACCCAGGCGCGCCGCCCCGGCGAGGGGCCTGCGCACGACCGTCACGCGGCGTCCGCGTCCTCTGCCGATCGCCCTGGCTCGACGACTTCTCTGCTGCCCAACTTGCGGGATCCAGAACCCGTCCAGTTAATGGCAAGTGCGCGTCGCGCACCCGGCCCCGCCACGGGCCGCACTCCGAGAGACGCCGTGCGGGCTCAAGGTCGGGGCAGAAGATCACGCAAAGGAGCGATCTGTGCCTTACGTACCGCGCACCACACGCACCACCCTGTCTCAACGCGGCCTGAGAGCGCTGCTCGCAGCGGCCTGCGCAGGGACGCTCGCCGTCGCGCTCGTCCCGGACGCCTCGGCCCAGGCCCACCAGCCGCAGCACGGCCCGACCTACCTCAACCCCAAGGCCCCGATCGGGCAGCGCGTCACCGACCTGCTCGGCCGGATGACGCTCGCCGACAAGGTCGGCCAGATGACGCAGGCCGAGCGGTCCGACGTCGACGCCGACCCGTCGCTCATCGCGACCTGGCGGCTCGGCAGCGTCCTTTCGGGCGGCGGCTCCGTCCCCACCGACAACAGCGTCACAGGCTGGGCGGACATGGTCGACCGCTACCAGGCCGCCGCGCTGCAGACGCCGCTGCACATCCCGATCCTGTACGGCGTCGACTCCGTGCACGGGCACGGCAACATGCTCGGAGCGACCGTCTTCCCGCACAACATCGGCCTCGGCGCGTCCCGTGACCCGCAGCTCGTCGAGCAGGTCGAGCACGTCACGGCCATCGAGACCCGCGCCTCGGGCCCGCAGTGGGTGTTCGCGCCCTGCCTGTGCGTGGCCCGCGACGACCGGTGGGGTCGCACGTACGAGTCGTTCGGCGAGGACCCGAGCCTCGTCGCGATGATGGAGACGGCGATCGACGGCTTCCAGGGCGCACCGGGCCAGCTCGACCGGCCCGACCACGTCCTGGCGACGGCGAAGCACTTCGCGGGCGACGGCCTGACGTCCTACGACGCCACGAAGGCGCTCGGCGGCGGCTACCCGATCGACCAGGGCATCGACCAGGTCAGCCAGGCCGACTTCGCCCGGCTCGCGCTGGCGCCGTACATCCCCGCGATCAAGCGCCACGACGTGCAGTCCGTGATGCCCTCGTTCTCGAGCGTGGACTTCACGAACGACGGCCTCGGCAACCCGGTCAAGATGAGCGCCGACAAGGACCTGATCACCGGGTGGCTCAAGCAGCAGCAGCACTTCGACGGCATGGTCGTCTCCGACTGGCAGGCGATCCGCCAGCTCCCGGGCACCTACAGCGAGCAGGTCGCCGCGGGCGTCAACGCCGGCATCGACATGTTCATGGAGCCGTACTCCGGCAGCGCCGTCGGGGCGCCCGACTTCATCGCCGCGCTGACCCAGAACGTCAAGGACGGCACGGTGCCGATGAGCCGGATCAACGACGCCGTGTCCCGCATCCTGCGGGTCAAGTTCGAGCTCGGCCTGTTCGAGCACCCCTACACCAACCGCTCCCTGGCGGGCACGGTCGGCGACGCGCAGCACCACGCGCTGGCCCGCCGCGCGGCCGCGGAGTCGCAGGTGCTGCTCAAGAACAGCGGCAGCACCCTCCCGCTGAGCGGCCGGCAGCCGGTCTACGTCGCCGGCGGCAGCGCCGACAGCTTCGGCAAGCAGGCGGGCGGCTGGACGCTGCAGTGGCAGGGCGACCCGAACAACGTCATCCCTGGCACCACGATCCTCGACGGCATCAAGCAGGACTCCCGCGGTCCCGTGACCTACAGCGAGGACGCGAGCGCGACGATCCCGAGCAACGCGCGCGGCATCGTCGTGGTCGGCGAGACGCCCTACGCCGAGGGCCCGGGTGACTACAACGGGCCCACGTGGGCGCCCAACGGGGTCCAGACCATGGCGTTCTCGGCCTCCGACCAGGCGGCCATCGAGAAGGTCTGCGCGGCCGCGGCGAGCTGCACGGTCGTGGTGGTCTCCGGGCGGCCGATGATCATCCCGGCCGACCTGCTCTCGAAGATGGACTCGCTCGTCGAGGCCTGGCTGCCGGGCAGCGAGGGCGCCGGCGTGGCCGACGACCTGTTCGGCCGTCACGCCTACACCGGCAAGCTGCCGGTGACCTGGCCGCGCACCATCGACCAGGAGCCGATCAACGTGGGCGACGCGAGCTACGACCCGCTGTTCCCGTACGGCTTCGGGCTCACCACCCGGGTGCGCTGACGGCGCCGCGGAACCGCTGACGAGGGCCCCCGGTCGGACGACCCGGCCGGGAGCCTTCGCGTCCGGGCGCGCGGCGCCTGGACGCCTGGCTGCCCGCGGGCCGGCCGCCGAACCATGGTGTCGCGTACGATCCACAGCACACGGCGGTGATCACTACCGTCTGCTGTGGACGGCAAGCGAAGGTATCCCTCCGCGGGGGAGCCGCAGGCCACGCCCAGCACCGAGGGACCGTCCGTCAGCCGCCCAGGCGCCCCACGGCCGTCGTCGCGCCGACGACGGCGTCCACCAGCGGCCCGGCGTCGAACGGGGCCTCGACCGTGAACCGGACGGACGTCTGCGCCACCTCGGGCGCGATCCCCAGGGCGAGCAGCACGTGCGACGGCTCGTCGCGCCCCGCCGCGCACGCCGACCCGCTCGACGTGACCACCCCCGAGCGCTCGAGCTCCAGCAGCACCGCCTCACCGCTCGTGCCCGGGAAGCAGAAGCTCGCGTGCCCGGGCAGCCGACGCCCGGACGACGGCTCCGGCCCGGTCAGGAACGCGCCCGGCACGCGGGAGAGCACGCCGTCGACCAGCGCGTCGCGGGACGCGGCGACGTCGTCGGCCCGGGCCCGCAGGGCCGGGAGCGCCCGCACGGTGGCCGCCAGCCCGACGGCGAACGCGACGTTCTCCGTGCCGGAGCGGCGCCCGCGCTCCTGCCCGCCGCCGTGGACCAGCGGCTCCAGCGGCAGCCCCGCCCGGACCAGCAGCGCCCCGACGCCCTTGGGCGCGCCGAGCTTGTGGCCCGAGACCGAGACCGCGTCGAGGCCTCGCAAGGAGACGTCGAGCCAGCCGGCCGCCTGGACGGCGTCGGTGTGGAACAGCGCCCCGACTTCGTGCGCCACGTCGGCGAGCGTGGCGACGTCCTGGACGGCGCCGATCTCGTTGTTGGCCTGGTGGACCGTCACGAGGGTGGTGTCGGGGCGCAGCGCCGCCCGCAGGGCCTCGGGCTCGATCAGCCCGTCGGGCGTCGGGGCGAGGATCGTGGGCTCGAAGCCGTGGTGCCGCTCCAGGTAGTGGACCGACTCCAGGACCGCTTCGTGCTCGATCGCCGACGTGACCACGTGCCGGCCGCGCGGCGAGGCCAGCGCGAGGCCCTTGACCGCGAGGTTGTCCGCCTCCGTGCCGCCGCTCGTGAGCACCAGCTCGCCGGGGCGCGCGCCGAACGCCTTCGCGACCTCGGCCCGGGCGCCGGTCAGCGCGGTGGAGGCCCGGTGGCCCAGCTCGTGCGTGGATGACGGGTTGCCGAACTCGCCGGTCAGGTACGGCCACATCGCCTCGAGCACCTCGCGGCGCACGGGGGTGGTGGCGGCGGCGTCGGCGTAGATCATCAGGACACCCGGACGTCGAGCCCCAGGTCGAGCGACCGCACGCCGTGCGTCAGGGCCCCGACCGAGATGACGTCGACGCCCGTCTCGGCGACCCCGCGGATCGTGTCCAGCGTGATGCCGCCGGAGGCCTCGACCACGGCCCGGCCGGCCACGAGGGCGACGCCCGCGCGGAGATGGTCGTTCGAGAAGTTGTCGAGCATGATCGTGTCCACGCCTGCGGCCACGACCTCCTCGACCTGGTCCAGGCGGTCCACCTCGACCTCGATGGTCGCCGTGTGCGGCAGCCGGGCGCGCGCGGCTCGGATCGCCTCGCCCACCGAGACGCCCTGCGCGGCCAGCACGGCCAGGTGGTTGTCCTTGGCGAGCACGGCGTCGGACAGCGAGAAGCGGTGGTTGTGCCCGCCGCCGTCGCGCACGGCGGCCCGCTCCAGCACCCGCAGGCCGGGAGTCGTCTTGCGCGTGTCGACCACGCGCGCGCCCGTGCCTTCGACGGCGGCCACGTAGCGGGCTGTCGCCGTCGCGATGCCCGACAGGCGCTGCACCAGGTTGAGCGCCACGCGCTCGGCGCGCAGCACGGCCCGGGCGTCGCCCGAGACCGTGGCCAGGGCGTCGCCGGCCGCGAAGCGGTCGCCGTCGGCGGCCTTGAGCGAGATCGACGCGTCGGGGTCGAGCAGCGCGAACGTCCGCGCGAACACCGTCAGCCCGCTGAGCACGCCGGGCTCGCGGGCCACGAGCGCGACGTCGGCGCGCGCTCCCGCGGGCAGGAAGACCTCGCTCGTGAGGTCGCCCCAGGGGGCGTCCTCGGCGAGGGCCCGGGTGAGGATGTCGTCGATCGCGGCGGCGGGGGTGAGGCTCATGCGAGGGCTCCGGCGGTCGGTGCGGGCAGGGTCAGAGTGGGCAGCTCGAGCGCGGGCAGCGTGAGCGCCGCGGGCGCCGGCGCGTGCCAGGCCACCGAGCGCGCCTGCGCCGGGTCCGCCTCGGGGAAGTCGCTGCGGGCGTGCGCGCCCCGCGACTCGGTGCGGGCCAGGGCCGCCTCGATCATCGCCTGGGCGACGTCGAGCAGGTTGCGGTCCTCGACGGCGGCGAGCGTCGCGCCCGACGTCGGCAGCGTGGGCCGGCCGGCACGCCACGCCGCGACCTGTTCGGCGGCGTCGGCGAGCCCGTCGGCGTCGCGCACGAGCCCCACCTGCTCCCACATGAGCGAGTGCAGGGCCTCCCGCGAGAACGCTCTATCTCGCGAGATAGAGCCCTCCGAGCGCGAGCCAGAGCCCAGCTCCCGCGCCGCCGGCCACTCCGGCCACGTCACGCCGCCGCAGCCCGCCTCCGCCGCCGCGTCGATCGCGTCGACCGCGCGCCAGGCGAACACCAGGCCCTCCAGCAGCGAGTTCGACGCCAGGCGGTTCGCGCCGTGCACGCCCGTGCACGCCGTCTCGCCCACGGCCCACAGGCCGTGCAGGGACGTGCGGCCCCACGTGTCCGTGGCGACGCCGCCCATCCAGTAGTGCGCGGCCGTCGTGACCGGCACGGGAGCGGCGGCCCAGTCGAGCCCGTAGGACGCCACCGTCGCCGAGATCGACGGGAACCGGCGGGCCAGCGTCGCGGCACCGAGCGCGGTCGCGTCCAGGAACACCGGCCGGCCGTCCTGCCGGGCCATCGCGGCCGCGATCCCGCGGGCCACGACGTCGCGCGGCGCGAGCTCGGCGTCCGGGTGGACGTCCAGCATGAAGCGGCGCCCCGTCTCGTCGACGAGCACCGCTCCCTCCCCGCGCACGGCCTCCGAGACGAGCGGCGTCCCCTCCACGGCCAGCGCCGTCGGGTGGAACTGGTACATCTCGAGGTCCTGCACGACCGCGCCCGCCCGGAGCGCCGCGGCGACGCCGTCGCCCGTGGTCACCGCCGGGTTGGTGGTGTGCTTGAACAGCTGCCCGGCGCCGCCGGAGGCGAGCACCACGGCGTCGGCCGGGACGAGCAGCGGCTCGCCCTCGGGCCCGACGGCGGTGATGCCGACGACGTGCGGCACACCCGCCACGCCGGGCTCGACCACGAGGTCGCGCAGCACGGTGTTCTCGTGGATCTCGACGGCGGTGCGCCGCACGGCCCGCACGAGGCCCACCTCGATGGCGAGCCCGGTCGCGTCGCCGCCGGCGTGCAGCACGCGCGACGCCGAGTGCGCCGCCTCGCGCCCGCGGGCGAGCGGGGAGCCCGGCCCGGCCACGCGGTCGAGCTCGACGCCCAGCTCCATGAGGTCGCGCACGCGGTCGGGGCCCTGCGAGCAGAGCACCTCGACGGCGACGGGGTCGCACATCCCGGCACCGGCCACGAGCGTGTCGGCCACGTGGGCCTCGACCGAGTCGTCCGGGAACATGACGGCGGCGATCCCGCCCTGCGCGTAGCGCGTGTTGGCCTCGGCCAGCGACGCCTTCGTCACGAGCACCACGTCGTGGTGCCGCGCCGCCCTGGAGGCGGCGACGAGCCCGGCGATCCCGGACCCGACGACGACGACCCTCATCAGGCGCGCACCTTGGGCTTCGCCGCGAGCATCCGCTCGAGGGCCACCTTCGCGTCGGCGGCGACGTCGGCGGGCACCGTGACCTGGTTGACCACGCGGCCGGCCACGAGCTCCTCCAGCACCCAGGCGAGGTACCCGGGGTGGATGCGGTACATCGTGGAGCAGGGGCACACCACCGGGTCGAGGCAGAAGATCGTGTGCTGCGGGTGCTCGGCGGCGAGGCGGTTGACCATGTTGATCTCGGTGCCGACGGCGAACGTGGTCGGCTCGGTCGCGGCGGCCACGGCCTTGCGGATGTAGTCGGTGGACCCGGCCTCGTCCGCGGCGTCGACCACGGGGGCGGGGCACTCGGGGTGCACGATCACGCGGACGCCCGGGTAGGTGGCCCGGGCCTGGTCGATCTGGTCGACCGTGAACCGCTTGTGCACCGAGCAGAAGCCGTGCCACAGGATCACGCGGGCGTCCTGCAGCTCCTGCTCCGACGAGCCGCCCAGCGGCTTGCGCGGGTTCCACATCGGCATCTGCTCGAGCGGCACGCCGAGCTTCTTGGCGGTGTTGCGGCCCAGGTGCTGGTCCGGGAAGAACAGCACGCGCTGCCCGCGCTCGAACGCCCACTCCAGCACGGTCTCGGCGTTCGACGACGTGCACACGATGCCGCCGTGCCGCCCGCAGAACGCCTTGAGGTCGGCGGCCGAGTTCATGTACGTCACGGGGATCACGGGCACGCGGCCGTCGGCGTCGGGCTCCGTGCCGTAGACCGACTCGAGCTGGGCCCAGGCCTCCTCGACCGAGTCGATGTCGGCCATGTCGGCCATCGAGCAGCCGGCGGCCAGGTTGGGCAGGATCACGGCCTGGCCGGGCTTGGCCAGCACGTCCGCGGTCTCGGCCATGAAGTGCACGCCGCAGAAGACGATCGCCTCGGCGTCGGGCACCGTCTGGGCGGCGTTCGCGAGCTGGAACGAGTCGCCCAGGAAGTCGGCGTGCTGCACGATCTCGTCGCGCTGGTAGAAGTGCCCCAGCACCACGACGCGCGAGCCGAGGGTCTCGCGCGCGGCGACGATCCGGGCGTGCAGCTCGTCGTCGCTCGCCTCGCGGTACGACGCCGGCAGCGCCCCCTGGCGGGGTGCCGTGGGCGGCGCGACGTCGTGCTCCGAGGAGCCGGGACCGTAGCCCGGCACGGTGTCGAAGTCCCAGGGGCCCTGCGCGAGCGCGGGGTCGCAGGACGATGCAGGCGCGGCCTGGATCAGGAGGTTCACCGAGGTCATGACGTCTCTCCGAGCGGGATGGTCGTGGAGTAGCGATAGAGCCGGGGCGGCCGGTGCCGGCCACCCTTGACGTGCTCCCCGGTAGCGACGATGGTGCCGGAGGATTCCACCTGGCGGCGGAAGTTTGCGGGGTCGAGCTCGCGGTCCAGCACGGCCTCGTGGACCTGGCGCAGCTCGGACAGGGTGAACGTCTCGCCCAGCAGCCCCTGCGCGATGGCCGAGTACTCGACCTTGGTGCGCAGGCGGGTCAGGGCGTAGGCGACCACGGCGTCGTGGTCGAAGGCGAGGTCCGGGAGGTCGCCCTCGCCCCACGAGTCTCCTCGCTTCGCTGCGGGGACTCGCGGGGACCCCAGGTCGTCGGCGACGAACCAGCCGACGTTCTCGGAGTCGAAGGCCGGGTCGGTGCGCTCGCCGATCTGCTCGGGCCGCACCAGCGCCCAGTAGACGACGCTGACGACGCGGCCCGTGGGGGACCGGTCGGGGGCGCCGAACGTGTAGAGCTGCTCGAGGTAGGACGGCCGGACCCCGGTGGTCTCGACGAGCGTGCGGCCGGCCGTGGTCTCGAGCGACTCCTCGGGGTCGACCCAGCCGCCGGGGAGCGCCCAGCGGCCCTCGAACGGGGCCCGGGTGCGGCGCACGAGCGGGATCGACAGCACGGGGCGACGGGTCGTGGGGTGCGGGCGGAGCGCGAAGATCACCGTCGAGACGGCGATGCCGATCGCGTTCACGGGCGCTCCTCCTGGTGCGAGACCTAGTTAAAGTCAACTTGACCAGAACAAAGCCTACCACTTCGGGTCAGCCTGACAACAACTCGGGCCGCCACCGTCCCGCCCGGCTGGCGGTACGTTCCTGCCATGCCCGCACCCTCCGCGTATGCACCTCGCCTCACTGCCGCCGACGCCGACGGCACCGTCCCCGACCTCCTGGAGGCCCCGGCGATCCGCTGGGGGATCCTCGGCGCCGGCAACATCGCGGCCTCGTTCAGCGAGGGCGTCCGCGACCGCACCCGCTCGAGCGTCGTCGCCGTCGGCTCGCGGTCCGTCGAGAAGGCGGCCGAGTTCGCGGCCGCGCACGCCGCGGGCGCCCGCGCGCACGGCTCCTACGAGGACCTGGTGGCCGACCCCGACGTCGACGTCGTCTACGTGGCCACCCCGCACTCCCACCACCTGGAGCACGCCCTCCTGGCGATCCGCGCCGGCAAGCACGTGCTGGTGGAGAAGCCGATCACGCGCTCGGTGGCCGAGGCCCAGCAGGTGCTGGAGGCCGCGCGCGAGGCCGGCGTGTTCCTCATGGAGGCCATGTGGACGCGGTTCCTGCCGCACGTCGCCGCCCTCCGCGCAGCCATCGCGCGCGGCGAGATCGGCGAGGTCGTCACCATCGAGGCCGAGTTCGACATCTCCGTCCCGTTCGACCCGGCGCACCGCCTCTTCGCGCCCGAGCTCGCGGGCGGCGCCCTGCTCGACCTGGGCATCTACCCGATCGCGTTCGCCCACGACCTGCTCGGCACGCCGTCGTCGATCACCGTGCGGGGCACGCGCGCCGCGACGGGCGTGGACGACCACGTCGCGGTCGTGCTCGAGTGGGACGGCGGCCAGCAGGCGATCCTGCACACGTCCACGCGCGCGGCCGGCCCGCACGCCGCGACCGTCATCGGCACGCAGGGCCGCATCGAGATCCCGAGCGACTTCTTCGTGCCGAACGACCTGGTGGTCACCCCGGCCGACGGCGAGCAGTGGCACTTCGACTCGCCGCGCGGCGAGGGCAAGGCCTACGAGGCGGCCGAGGTCGCGCGCCGGGTCACGGCGGGCGCGACGGCGTCCGACCGCCACACCTGGCAGGACACGCTGGAGGTCATGGCGATCCTCGACGAGGCCCGCCGCCAGGTGGGGGTCGTGTACCCGGGGGAGTGACGCGCCGAGCCCTGCGGTGGCCGAGCCCGTCGAGACCCCTCAGCGGTCCCGACAGGCTCGACCACCGCGAGCGTCAGCGCGTGAAGCGCCGCCCCGAGACCTGCGACGGCGTGATGCGCAGCCACACGGTCTTGGGCGTGGCGCCCTCCTCCTGGTACGTCAGCAGGCCGGTCGCCTCGGCGTTCGTGATGTCGTCGTCGTTCTCGAGGATCTCGGCGGTGCCCTTGACCACGACGCTGTAGGCGATGTCGGTGCCCAGCTGGTCGACCTCGAACGCGACGTTGCCGTTGATGGCCACCTCGGCGAGCTTCGAGCCGGGGGCGGTGCGGACGAACACGCGACGGTCGGGCGTCGTCGCGAAGTTGACGGGGAAGATCTCGGGATCACCGGCCACGGCCGTGGCCAGGCGGCCTACGGCCTGCAGGCCGAGGAACTCCCACGACTCGTCATCGGTGAGGGGCCTGACGCTCGTCTGCTCGGACACTTCTACCTCCATCGGTGGGGCGCGCGCTTCCACCTGCCATTTTGGTCCGACCACACGGTGTGTGCGAATCCACGGTCGCCGCGCGCACGTGACGTCGACCACTCCACGTCCCGGCGGCGGCGGTGTCGGGCGGCCCGGCTAGGGTGGCGCGCGTGAGCACACCCGGGTACTTCGTGTCGTTCGAGGGCGGCGACGGCGGCGGCAAGACGACGCAGGCGAGGCTGCTCGGCGAGTGGCTCGGCGCGGCGCTGGGCCGCGAGGTGGTGCTCACGCGCGAGCCGGGCGGCACCGAGCTGGGCGCCGAGCTGCGCCGCGCGGTGCTCCACGGGCAGGACATGGGGCCGCGCGCCGAAGCGCTCCTGTACGCCGCCGACCGCGCCCATCACGTCGCCTCCCTGGTGCGGCCCGCCCTCGAGCGCGGCGCCGTCGTCATCACCGACCGCTACCTCGACTCGTCTGTGGCCTACCAGGCCGGCGGCCGCCAGCTCAGCGAGGACGAGGTCGAGCGCCTGTCCCTCTGGGCCGTCGAGGGCCTGCTCCCCGACGTCACGATCCTGCTCGACGTCGACCCCGCCACCTCTGCCGCCCGCATGACGGGCGACCCCGACCGCCTCGAGCGCGCCGGCGACGCGTTCCACCGCCGCACCCGCGAGGCGTACCTGCGCCGCGCCGAAGCCGACCCCGGCCGCTGGGTGGTGGTCGACGCCGTCGGCACCGTCGACGAGGTCCACGCGAGGGTCCGCGCGGCGCTCGCGGGCCGCCTCGGTCTGGTCGACCGATGACCGTCTGGGACGACGTGGTCGGGCAGGAGTCCGCGGTCGAGGTGCTGGCCGCGGCCGCCCGCGACCCGCGGGCCATGACGCACGCCTGGCTCGTCACGGGGCCGCCGGGGTCGGGCCGGTCGGTCGCCGCGCGGGCGTTCGCCGCCGCCCTCCAGTGCCCCGACGCCGGATGCGGCACGTGCCACCAGTGCACGACGACGCTCGCCGGCACGCACCCCGACCTCACGGTCGTGGCCACCGACCAGGTGACGATCCGCATCGACGAGGTGCGCGACCTCATCGGCACCGCAGCCCGCACGCCGTCGCTCGGCCGGTTCCGCGTGATCGTGGTCGAGGACGCCGATCGCATGCTCGAGCGCACCACGAACGTGCTGCTCAAGGCCATCGAGGAGCCGCCCGCGCACACGGTATGGGTGCTGTGCGCCCCCAGCCCGCAGGACGTGCTGCCCACCATCCGCTCGCGGTGCCGCGCGGTCGCGCTGCGGGTGCCGCCGGCCGAGGCGGTCGCCGAGCTCGTGGTGCGGCGCGACGGCGTCGACCCCGCCGTGGCGCTGGCCGCCGCCCGGGCGGCGCAGTCGCACGTGGGCCTGGCGCGCCGGCTCGCGCGCGCCCCCGAGGCCCGGCGCCGCCGGTCGGAGGTGCTCGACGTCGCGCGCCGCATCCGGGGCGTGGGTGACGCCGTGCTCGCCGCGGGCGAGCTGGCCGACGTCGCGAAGGCCGAGGCCGCGGCGTCGACCACGGAGCGCGACGCCGCCGAGAAGGCCGAGCTGCTGCGCGCACTCGGCGTCACCGAGGGCGAGACGCTGCCGCCACGCCTGCGCAGCCAGCTCAAGCAGCTCGAGGACGACCAGAAGCGGCGCGCCAAGCGGCGGGAGCGCGACGTGCTCGACCGTGCGATGGTCGACCTGCTGTCGCTCTACCGCGACGTGCTGGTGCTCCAGCTGGGCGCCGACGTCGACCTGGTGAACGGCCTCGACGCCGCCGACCTGGCCGTCGCGCGCTCGCTCGCCGGGGACTCGACCCCGGAGCAGACGGTGCGCCGCATGGACGCGATCGGCGTCGCGCGCGAGCGGCTGGAGGGCAACGTCGCGCCGCTGCTCGCCCTGGAGGCGATGGCGATCGCGCTGCGGCCGCAGGGCTGACACGCCGCACATCCACAGCCGCTGTCAGGGAGCGCCAACCCGGGCAGGTAGGTTGCAGGGGTGCGTCTGCCGTCCGCCCCCGCGCGAACCCTCGTCTCCGTGCTCACGATCCTCGCGCTCGGCCTGCTGGCCGGCTGCACGGGGAGCGGCACGGTCTCGCCGTCGAGCGCCCCGGCGACCGCAGGCGCCCCGAGCGCCTTCGCGGACCTGTACGCGCAGAGCGCCGACTGGTCGAGCTGCGGCAACGGGTTCGAGTGCGCCACCGTCAAGGTGCCGCTGTCCTGGCACGACGCCGGCGCCGGCACCATCGACCTGGCCATGAACCGGCACCGCGCCACGGGCAAGCGCGTGGGCGTGCTGCTGGTGAACCCGGGCGGCCCGGGCGGGTCGGGCGTCGACTACCTCAAGGCCGCGTGGTCCACCTACGGCCAGCAGCTGCGCGACGCGTACGACATCGTCGGGTTCGACCCGCGCGGCGTCGGCAAGTCCGACCCCGTGAAGTGCTTCGACGACGCCCGCAAGGACGCCTCGCTGGCCAAGGACTTCACCACCGACGACGCCGGTCTCCGGGCCATGGCCGCCGAGAACGAGGCGTGGGGTCAGGCCTGCAAGAAGAACACGGGCGAGCTGCTCGGCAACGTGGACACCCAGTCCGCGGCGCGCGACATGGACCTGATCCGGGCCGTGCTCGGCTCCCCGAAGCTCAACTACCTCGGCTTCTCCTACGGCACCCAGCTCGGCGCCACCTACGCCGGCCTGTTCCCCCAGAACGTGGGTCACATGGTGCTCGACGGCGCCATCGACATCACGCTCGACGCCGACCAGTCCGCGCTGGGGCAGGCCGGCGGGTTCGAGCAGGCGCTGCGCAACTACGTGGCCGACTGCCAGGGTGGCAGCGGCTGCCCGCTCACGGGCGACGTCGACCAGGGCATGCAGCAGATCCGCCAGGTGCTCGACCACGCCAAGACCGACCCGTACCCCACCAAGAGCAACCGGCGGGTCACCCAGACGCTGGCCTTCTACGGCGTCGCCGTGACCCTCTACGACCAGCAGTCGTGGCCGGCGCTCACGCAGGCGCTCGCCGAGGCCATCCAGCAGGGCACCGGCAACACGCTGCTGTACCTCGCCGACTTCTACAACGACCGCAACTCCGACGGCACCTACTCGACCAACTCGGCCGAGGCGTTCCGCGCGGTGAGCTGCCTGGACTCGCGCGGCACCACCGACCTGGCGGCGATGCGGGCCGACGCCGCCCAGATCGAGAAGGTGGCGCCCACGGTGGGGCAGTTCTTCGCGTACTCGGGGCTCGTGTGCTCGAACTGGCCGTACCCCGTGGTGAAGCAGGACTTCGACATCCACGCCAAGGGCGCCCCACCCATCGTCGTCATCGGCACCACGCACGACCCGGCGACGCCCTACGCGTGGGCGCAGGCCCTGGCCAGGACGCTGAGCTCGGGCCGCCTGGTCACCTACCAGGGCGAGGGCCACACGGCGTACGCGCGCAGCAACGACTGCATCCTCAACGCGGTGGACGCGTTCCTGGTGGAGGGCACGGTGCCGAAGTCGGGTCTGACCTGCTGAGGCGGGCTGCCGGCCGTTCGGCACTCCGTCGCCGATTCAGCACCCCGGGCTGCCGATCCGACGACGGACTGCCGAACGGCCGGGTCGCCGCTCATCTCAGAAGCCGCCCGCGGAGCCAGTCGAGATCGTGAGGGTCGATCGCAACCTCAACGCTGCCGTGGGTCGTCTCCGCGAGAACGACAGCCCACGATGCGTCCATCCGGAGGCTCTCCTTCAAGGTCACGCGCCGCGAGCCTTCAGCGAGCGCGGCGATCGCGACCTGCACGCCCTTGCGCTCGATCTGACCGTCTCGCACGAACCATGAGTGAGGCGGGGTCCAACGTCCTGACAACCCGGCGACGTCTCCGCGTTCGGCGCGGAGCGAGAGGTTGACATATCCGTTCTGACGAAGGCGCGCGTGACGCCGGACGACGAACCTCAGCGTGCCGACCAGCGTCAGCGCGGCGACAAGTAGGTCGACGCCAACGGGAAGGCCCTGGGTGACCGCACTCATGAGCGCCGCAGCTTCTCGCGGACCCAGTCCAGGTCGTCTGCGGTGACGCCCATCTCCACGGTTCCTGTTCCTGTGTCAATGGTCGCGATGACCATGTCAGGGTCCACGGACCACAGTTCGCCGGCTGTCGGTCTGCGCACCGCGTCAGCGATCCCGCGGACGTGGACGGTCACCGACCAGAACGTCAGACGGCCACCGTCGGCGACCGTCCAGCCGCCCGACATCCACTGCGAGGACATTCCGGGCACGCGCCCGCTCGTGACACGAAGTGTTGCGAGCACCTTGCCTTCGGCGCGTAGGCGGGTGTGCTGTCTCGGATACGCGGACCGCCGATAGGCCCACCAGCCGATGGCGCCCCCGAGCACCGAGGCCACAACGCCGATGAGCCATTCCATGTCAGCGCTCCTCGACGTCGAGCACGATTCCTCGAAGGTTCGCCTCGATGGTCGCTGCGCGTCGTCTGATGCGAGCACGCGACTTGAGGAGCGCGCCGCTTCGCCCAGTCAGCTCCGGGTCGAGAAGGGTTGCCCGGGCCTCGCGAGCCATCGCACGGAGCGACGCGTCGGGCGTTTCCGCGAGCGCTACGGCCTTCTTCTTTGCCCTGCGGCGGGAAGACGTGTTGGCCACGGCGACCAGAAGGCCCACTGCCGCGCCCACCATCAGGCCCGCCAAGACAGGCGTCAGGACGTCATTCTGGCTCTCATCCGGCGAGACCCAGACGGCGGCAGGGTTCACCCACGTCTTCCTCAGAGACCCGTCGGGGTTGGTGGTCCGCACGATGGGAATCACGTCGCCGACGTGCACGACGACGGTGTTGTCCCCGTCGCACGCCTGGATGTTCGAGAACCCGGCAGGCAGACGGGCGGTGTGGTAGTTCGACGTGTACGAGATCTTGTACTCGGTCGCGTGAGTGTTCGAGCGGCTGCACGACTCCGTGTAGCCCGTCTCGGTGACGCTGGTGACGACGGCACGTTCGATCGGGTAGCTGTGCGTGTGCGCCCAGTCGTACACGCCGAAGGCCCCGAAGATGACCCCGCACAGGAGCGACAGCCCTCCGACGGCCACCAGGTAGGGGTGCTTCGCCCGGAACATCCGGCCGTCGATGGAGTTGTCGGTCCTGTCGGCGAGACTGTTCGGGAAGTTCTTCTTGGGGTCGGTGAGATGCGGCGTCACGGTCGAGCCGGACCCGACCTTGTCGGATCGTCGGTGGTTCTTGCTACCAGGCCACGCCTTCATCGCGCGCCTTGCTCCGCGGCTGCGCCGCCCCGCGCCGCAAGACGCCAGCCTGAGCGTCGCGTCCCGCGCTGTCGTGCCCTGTTCATGGGCGAAGCATGGCGCGGCCTCCGCTCGATGGGAAACCCTGGACGAGGGACGGCGGGCGAGATCTCGCGAGGAGCGCGACACGTCGGGCGGCCGGCCGTTCGGCCATCGGTCGCCGGTTCGGCACCCCGGGCTGCCGATCCGACGACGGACTGCCGAACCGGCACCCATCCACCAACAAGAAGGCCCGGAATCCGTGGGGATTCCGGGCCTTCAGGCTGAGCCGCCCAGGAGAATCGAACTCCTGACCTATTCATTACGAGTGAATCGCTCTGCCGACTGAGCTAGGGCGGCGTGCCGACACCGTGGCCTTGCAGCCCGGGCAGCGACGACAAGGCTACCTGACGACCGCCGTGGTTCCCAAACCCGATGCAGATCCGGCCACGCAGAGCCTCTGACCTGCCAGGATGCCCTCATGGGGTCGGACGTCTTCAGCGAGCAGCTCGCCGCCTGGCGGGAGTACACCGAGACCCCGTGGGCGCGGATCCGGTACGCCGTCGTGGGCGAGGTGCTGCGGCGGCAGTGCGCGGCCCTCGGCGGCGGTCTGCGGGTGCTCGACGTCGGCGGCGGGGACGGGATGGACGCGCTGCCCCTCGCGCTGGCCGGGCACGACGTGACGATCGTCGACCCGTCCGAGGCGTGGCTCACCGAGGCGCGGCGTCGGGCGGACGCCGCCGGAACCCGGCTCGCGACGGTCCACGCCGGTCTCGACGACCTGCCCGACGGGGAGTGGGACCTGGTGCTGTGCCACTTCGTGCTGCGCTACCGCTCCGACGACCAGCGGGACGTGGCCGCACTCGCCGAGCGGGTGCGGCTCGGCGGCCGACTGTCGGTCATGGACGTCAACCCCTCGGGGCGCGTGCTGCGCGCGCTGCTGAACGGTGGGCCGGCGTCGGCGCTCGCGGAGCTGCATGCCGAGCGCGCCGTCGTCGAGACGTTCCGGACGGACGCGCGCAAGGTCGAGCCGGACGCGGTCCGGGCGCTGGCCGAGGCCGCTGGCCTCCGCACGGTGGGGCTGTTCGGCAACCGGATCGCCAACGACCTGATCGTCGACGACGACGCCAAGCACGACCCTGCTTACCTCGAGCTGCTGACGCGGCTCGAGCTGGAGCTGTGCGACCGCGAGCCGTTCAACCGGGTCGGGTTCGCCTGGCAGGTCGTGCTCGAGCGCTGATCAGCGCCCGCGGAACGCGGCGAGCTCGTGCGAGAGCCGGCGCCAGTCGCGAGCCGAGGTCACCAGCCCGAACCCCGTGGCGATGATGACGCCGGAGGCGACCACCTTGATCCCGAGGATCGCGGTGGCGAGAGCCCCGTGCATCTCCCCGAGGGGGAACACGGTGACCACGGACCACGTGAACAGGGCGACCATCACGACGAGCAGCGCGCTGCACAGCACCGTCATGGTGCGGGCGAAGTCGAGGCGCTCGCGGTAGGACTCGGCCGTCGTCGCGACGGGCCCCTCGTAGAAGAGCTTCTGCAGCATGCGTCCACTGTCACCGCTGCGGCGCTCCCGGCACCAGGGGGTTGGCGTCGAAGCATCGGTCCGCGAGCGCTGTCTGCGTGGGGTGCGCGCGCGGGCGCCACTACCCTCGTGACCATGGCTCGGATCTTTCGGCGCAAGCCCGCCACCTATGTGCTCGGCGAGCGTGTTGCCGACTACCCCGCCTACGCCCCCGAGTCGATGCGGGGTCGTCCCCTGCGCATCACGGAGATCGGCGAGCCGGTGCTGCACGCGGCCGCCCGCCCGGTCACGCAGTTCGGCACGGCAGAGCTGGAGCGCCTGATCGACGACATGTTCGCGACGATGGACGTCGCCGAGGGCGTGGGCCTCGCAGCCCCGCAGGTGGGCGTCGACCTGCGCGTGTTCGTCTACGACCTCACCGACGACCTGGGCGACCGCCACGTGGGCGCTGTCGTGAACCCCGTGCTCGAAGTCGACCTGGACGCCGAGCCGCTGACCGAGGACGAGGGCTGCCTGTCCGTCCCCGGGGCGTACGTGCCGCTGGAGCGGCCGGGCGGCGCCACGATCCGCGGCGTCGACAAGGACGGTGGCCCGGTCCAACTCGAGGCCACGGGCTACCTGGCCCGCTGCTTCATCCACGAGGCCCAGCACCTCGACGGCACCCTCTACTGGGACCACCTGACCCCCGAGCAGCAGAAGGACGCGCTGCGCCAGCGCGACGAGCAGCGCGCCGAGGTGCTGGCGGGCCGCCACGAGATCGCGGTCGAGCTCGAGAAGACGCCGCCGGTCTACCCGGCGGAGCCCGCGGGCGGCCGCTGAACCCAGTCGGCCACGGCGGCTGCCACCTCGCCGTCCTTGCCGCGCACGTCGTGCGCGCCGGGCAGCGTGACGAGCGTGACCGGCCCGGGGATCGCCGCGGCGTGCTCGGCCAGCTCTGGAGGCGTGCCGAACGGGTCGCGGTCGCCGCTCACGAACAGTACGGGCACGTCGAGCGCACCGAAGTGCTCCACCCGCAGCCTGTCCGGCCTGCCCGGCGGGTGCAGCGGGTAGCTCAGCAGCACCAGGCCCGCCGCCGGCAGGCCGTCGGCGACGGCCATCGAGCACATGCGCCCGCCGTAGGAGCGGCCCCCGAGCAGCAGGGCCGACGTCGGCACGCCGAGCTCGTCGGCCCAGCGTGACGCCTCGCCGCGCAGGTGCGCGATCGCGACGGGAGGCCGGTCGGGCATCCGCCTGCCCGCGAGCCGGTACGGGAAGTCGAGGCGCAGCACGGGCAGGGGAGCGACGGCCCGCTCGACGGCGACCAGGGTGTGGTTGTCCCGGG